>CAWGLF010000053.1:0-26003 GCA_963823295.1 uncultured Acidobacteriota bacterium | reverse complement strand
GAAGCCGGCTACTATATCCCTGCGGCTTATGATTTTTTTCGCACTGGCGCGCTGATCCCCTACTCCACGCTGACGAATGCGCATCCTCCGCTGCCGGCCATCTATCTCGGTTTCTGGTGGAAGGTGTCCGGCTTTGCCCCTTCCGTTACCCGGCTGGCTGTCAGCCTGGTATCTACCTTTGCACTGACAGGGGTTTTTGTACTGGCGCGAAGATTGATGAATGTACAAGTAGCAGCAGCCACAACGCTGCTGACCGCTCTGTACCCGGTATGGTTTACCCAGAGCACCCTGGCCCACGCCGACATCTACGCTGCCGCGGGGACGATTTGGGCACTCGTCTATGCGCTGCGCGAGCTGCCCTCGGTACGTCAGGGCTGGTATGCCGCGATCTGGTTTTCTCTGGCCGCGCTCTCCAAAGAAACGGCGATCATTACTCCGCTGGGGCTGGCCGCATGGCACCTGTGGGAGGCGCGCCGCAAGCCCGCACAAGCTCGCGTCCACTTGCGCGTGGCTCTTCAATTCTGTCTGCCCTTACTGCCTCTATGCGCGTGGTACGGATATCACTTTTATAAAACGAGTCACATCTTCGGCAATCCGGAATTCGTTCGCTATAACGCCGTGACCACACTGCACTTTATCCGGTTTTTCCTTGCCCTGGCGCAGCGCTTAATGCAGGTCACCGTTTATATGAATCTCTTCGTTCCGATTCTATGCATGATTGCGGCAATGTTTCTCCCGGCGATTCGGCGTGCAGACGGCACCAATCGGCCGCGGGTCTCCTGGAACGCGCAGGCGCAGATCGGCGTCATCCTACTGATGAATGTGGTGTTTTTTTCTATCGTGGGAGGCGCCGTTCTCGCCCGCTACCTGCTGCCGCTGTATCCGCTGATCCTGCTGCTTTGCGTTTCCACCTGGCGCCGCCGGGTACTGCAATGGCCCTGGATTCTGGTTTTGAGCATCGTGGCTTTCCTCGCGGGGCTGTTTGTGAATCCACCGTACCGCTTTGCGCCAGAGGACAATCTCACCTACCGCAGCATGATCGTGATGCAGCAGCAGGCAATCGCTCAGGTATTGCACCGCGCTCCGGGCGGGACCGTCTTAACGGCGTGGCCGGCGACCGACGAGCTGACCCGGCCGGAACTGGGCTACGTGCGGAAGCCCATTCCCGTGGTGGCGATCGACAACTTTTCCCTGCAGCAAATTCAGGCTGCCGCGCACCTGCCCGGTTACGACGCTGCGCTGGTCTTTTCGACAAAGTATGAAGCAGCCAATACGCCCAACTGGCTTCGCTTCGGCGATGGCGAGTGGAATCGAAAATATTTCGGCAATCATTACGATTTGCCGCCTGCGCTAATTGCCCGCCTTTTGCATGGGGATGTGGTCTGGCGCACTCGTAGCCGAGGCTTGTGGACAGCCGTCCTGCTGTTCAGCCGCCCTCAATTGGCCGATCGGTCGGCTGGCGCCGGAACTCTTTCCCGCTGAGCCTGGGCGGCGAAACTCTATAATCACCAGTGTCGTGATCGAGCGTCGTGCCATGATCTTCTTACATCTTCGCCGGAGTCTCCTCCTTTGCAGCCTCGCTGCGCTGATCTGCATGCCGGTGTGGGCTCAAACTCCGTCAGCCAAAACGCCCGCGATCGATGGCCACCTTGTCTGGGTGCTTCCATTTCAGAACAACTCCGCACAACCCGGAGTGGACTGGATCGGCGCATCGTTCCCGGTCATCCTCAACCAACGTCTAAGTTCAGCGGGATTCCTGACCATACGCCGTGAAGACCGGCGGTATGCGCTGACGCATCTCGGGCTGCCGGCCAACTTTCGCCCCACACAGGCAACCACCTACCGCATCGCGCAGACGCTCGATGCCGACTACATCGTGTTCGGAAATTACACGGTTGCGAATGGCCGCATTACCGCCACCGCGCGTGTGCTGGTGATGAGCGGCCCGCGCATGAACGCGGCGGTTGAGGAGCAGGGGAGCCTGGATCAACTGATCAATATCGAGGATGAGCTGGCGTGGAAGCTCGCCATGCAGATCGATCCATCGCTCGACCTTGACGAGCAGACGTTCCTGGTGGCAAGCCGCGATCTTCGCCTGGATGCATTTGAAAATTACATTCGCGGCGTAGTGGTCCCCAACACAGAGGAACAGATCGGCCATTTAACCAAGGCAGTCGAGATCAGCCCCAATTACGTTCAGGCATGGTTCGCGCTGGGCAAGGCGTACTTCGCCAATCAGCAGTATGAGCAGGCGGAAATTCCATTCAGCAAGGTCCCGAAAGGAAGCCGGCTATGGCTGGAGGCTATGTTTTATGCGGGCTTGAGCCATCTCTATACCGGTAATTACGTTAAGGCGCAAACTGAATTCGCTGCCATTGCAGCGGTGTTGCCCATGCCGGAGGTGTTGAACAACGAGGGCATCGCCATCAATCGCCGCGGTGGAAACGGGACCGCTTTCTTTCAGCGCATCGTGCAGCTTGATCCCCAGAATGCGGACTATTGGTTCAATCTCGCGGTTTCAGAACGGCGCACGAAGAATTACGCGGCGGCATTGAGAGCAGCGGATCGCAGCCTGGCGCTCCGGCCGCAGGATGAAGAGGCGCAACACCTCAAAAAAAATGTGGCCATGCTGAAAGATGCTCCGCCGAACGCCAATGTGCAACCCGCCGCAGCCGTCCAGAAGGATTCCGCGAACGATGATGATGCAGATTCGGATCTCTCTCCTGCAGAAGCGGCTTCTGCGGTTGCGGACAGCGGCAGTGCCCCTGGCGCCACGCCCTCGCCTGATAGTGCGACTCCTGACGCGGCATCCGTCCCGGACTACGAGCCGCTGGAGCGCATCGCCCGTGCCTATGATGAAAGCTCGTTCCGCCAGGCAGCATTTGAAATGGAGCAGATGAACGCAATGAAGCTGCGCTCTCTGCCTGTCGATGTTCGCACAAAATTGCTATGTCAACAGGGAACCGAATACATCAATGACGGTTTACTGCTGGAGGCAGAACGTCAGTTCCAGCTTGCCATCGAAGCCGACCCGGCCAGTGCAGACGCCCACGCCGGGCTTGCTGAGGTGCATGAGTATGCGGGGAACAAGAAGATCGCGCAACAGGAGGCCAATACGTCACTGCAGGAGAAACCCAACGTGACCGCTTATCTGGTGCTGGCCCGCATTGCCCTGGCCGATCGTTCGTATGAACAGGCTCAGTCGAACGTTGACCAGGCATTAAAGATCGATCCGAACAATAGCGCCGCGAAAGGGATCTCACACGCAATTCAGTCGCAGCAGAGCAGGCAGTAATTTCTCCATGCGCATACAAGCCAAAATCCGGACTTGCCGCTGCATCGCAGCCGCGGCGTTCCTGGTGTTTCTTAACGTGGTAACGATTTCTCCTTTAGCAGCACAGCAATCAGAGTCGCGTCCTCTGGTTCTTGAGCTGCCGCTGCATGACACGATCCAGCCCATCAGCGCGTCCTACCTGGAGCGCGGTCTGCACCATGCGGAGCAAGTCCACGCGCAAGCGGTTGTGGTCGAGCTCGGAACGCCGGGCGGCCTCCTTACCTCAACCCGCGCGATGGTGACCTCGATCGAACAATCGAGCGTTCCCGTCATTGTTTACGTCGCGCCCTCCGGCAACCGCGCCGGGTCGGCGGGATTTTTTATTCTCGAGTCCGCTGACATCGCCGCCATGGCTCCGGGAACAGAGGCGGGAGCATCGCACCCGATCCTGGAAGGCGAGAAAATGGGGCCCATTCTGAAGCAGAAGATTGAGAATGACGCCGCCGCTTTTCTTCGTTCCTATGTTTCGCGCCGGGGACGGAATGTCAAAGCCGCTGAAGATGCCGTGCGCAATTCAAAGTCCTATACCGATCAGGAAGCTCTACAACTGCGTTTGGTCGATGTCATTTCCCCCACGTCTACGGAGCTGCTGAATCATCTGAATGGAACGACGATTACGCGTTTCGATGGAGCGAAGCAGGTGCTCCATAGTGGCAATGCCGAGGTGGAAGTAATGCCGCCGAGTACGCGCGAGCGTCTTCTGGGCGCATTGACCGACCCAAACCTCGCAGTCATTCTTCTCATCGTGGGCGGCCTTCTTATTTATCTCGAATTCAATGCACCCGGCACCATTGTTCCCGGCGCATTAGGAACGTTGCTGGTTGTTATTTCCCTGTTTGCCCTGAATCTGCTGCCATTGGAGTACACCGCGATCGGTTTTCTGATTGCGGCGCTCGTACTCTTTGTGCTCGATATTAAATTTGCAACCCATGGAATCCTTGGACTGGTTGCGATCGGCTGCCTCGTCTTCGGCTTGCTCACGCTGGTTAATGGACCCATTCCGCAATTGCGCGTTCATCTTGGCACCGCGCTGGGAGCGGGGATCGGCTTTGGTTTGATTACAATTTTTCTGACAACGATTGCCGTACGCGCACGGCTCAATAAGGTGCAGACCGGCGGCGAAGCTCTGTTGGGCACAATTGCCATTGCGCAAACCGCGTTGAACCCCAACGGGCAGGTGCTCGTGCGCGGCGAGCTTTGGCAGGCGCACGCCAACAGAATGGTCGCGCCGGGTGAGGCGGTCCGGATTCGAAATCGCGACGGGCTTCTGCTTGAAGTGGAACGTGACGAGCGGGATTCCTGAAAGCGTTTCCCGCTAGATTTTTGCGTCGGCCGTGCTATACATCGAGAGGCACGCGGCGTAAGCAGCAGCCTTTTCTCTGGAGACTTTCTCATGCCATCGACAGCGGTTTTGGTCGTCATCATCATTGTGGCGTTTTACCTTTTCAGTTCGATCAAAATCTTGAAGGAGTATGAGCGCGGCGTGGTCTTCCGCCTGGGTCGGCTTCTCCCCGCTCCAAAAGGTCCCGGCATTGTTCTGGTTTTTCGCCCGTTCGACCAGATGGTTCGCATCTCCCTGCGGCAGGAAGCGATGGAGGTCCCGGCCCAGGACATCATCACGCGCGACAATGTCACTCTCAAGGTGAATGCCGTGATTACGCTGCGCGTAATCGACGCCTCGAAGGCTGTGGTGGAGGTATCGAATTACGTTTACCAGACCTCGCAATTTGCGCAGACCACGTTGCGCTCCGTGCTCGGCGAAGTGGAACTGGATGAGCTGCTGGCGCACCGGGAGAAGCTGAACATCAAAATACAGACCATCATCGACCAACACACGTCGCCGTATGGCCTGAAGGTTGTGAGTGTCGAAGTGAAGCAGGTCGATCTGCCGGAATCGATGCTGCGCGCGATGGCGCGGCAGGCCGAAGCGGAACGCGATAAGCGCGCCAAGGTTATCAACGCCGAAGGCGAATTCAATGCGGCGCAACGCCTGCTGGATGCGGCTACGCTGCTGGCGGAGCAGCCCATTACCATGCAGCTGCGATATCTGCAGACGCTCAGCGAAATCGGTACAGAGAAAAATACAACTGTTGTGTTTCCGCTGCCTCTGGAGCTGGTCACATTACTGCAGCACGTGACGAAAACGATTCTGCCGAAACCGGGTGAGGGCGCTTAGCGATGCCGGCCTTATTGGAAGAAAAGCTTGAGACCGTCGATACGATGGAGGTGCATTGGAGCGCCGGCACAATCCTCGCTATCTTCTTTGCCGCATCTTTGATCTCGGCTGTTTTTTTTGGATTGGGATACTCGTTTGGCTTCGGCGGGACGGCGAGGCGGCCGGTCGCCGCGGCGATTTCAGACGCAGGCAGCACGCCGGAACAGACAGGCCATTCCGGGTCAACGACTGCATCGCTTCCAGACCGGCGCAGCCAACAGGCTGTTGGTTTGCGGACGGTGCACATCATTTCCGCGAAATCGAGTGCGCAAATCGCGCAACCAACCGCCATTCCCGCGAAGAAGATATCCCAACCTGCTGTCAGCCCCCGCTACATGGTTCAGATAGGCGCAATCGGCAATCACAGGGACGCGCGGATATTGGTGTCGCACCTTCGCCGAAAAGGTTTCCACGCGGGGATCTATACGGGAAAACACGACCGCTATCTTCACGTGCAGATCGGGCCGTTTGCCACAGCGGAGCAGGCGGAAGCCGTTCGCCACCGCATCGTGGCAAATGGCTTTCATGCGATTTTGAAGCACGCATCGTAACGTAATTGCCTATTATTCTTCTCTTTCGCGCCGGGACTGGATCGCGTTTACTCTGAAAATGTCCATGCCGAAACGCAAATTACTTTCGAAGAATCAGATCCATTCGATCGCGAAGGCCCTGGCCGACCCGCGCCGCTACGAAATCCTGAAACAGATTGGCGCAAGAAGCCACGGTGTCTCCTGTACCGATATCCGTGAGTGCCAGCCCGTAAGCGCCGCGACAATATCGCATCATATGAAAGAACTGGAGACGGCGGGGCTGATCGCGATCCATCGACAGGGCAAGTTCGCCAATCTGGTACTGCAACGGGATGTCCTCCAAGCGTATCTGGACTACCTGAAGAAAATCTAATTGTAAATAATTGAATCTCGCGTTCCCTTCCGTCAATCATTAGACATGTATCGAATCGTCGAAATGAAGGCGGGTTCGAGCGGAGGAACTATGGGCAAGCTGAAAGGCAAAGTAGCGGTAGTTACGGGTGCATCCAAAGGGATTGGCGCGGGCATAGCGAAAGCGCTGGCGGCGGAGGGCGCGGCGGTAGCCGTGAATTATTCTTCCAGCAAGGAGAGCGCCGATCGCGTGGTGACGGAAATTGTAGGTAAGGGCGGCAAAGCGGTCGCAATTCAGGGCGACTTAGCCAACCCGGCCGATGTACAGCGCATTTTCGCCGAGACAAAAAGCAAGTTTGGCAAGCTGGATGTCCTAGTGAACAACGCGGGTGTTTACGAGTTCGGCGCGTTGGAAGCAATCACGGCAGAGCACTTCCACCGCCAGTTCGATACCAACGTGCTTGGACTTATTCGGGCAACTCAGGAAGCGGCAAAGCTCTTCGGCACAGACGGCGGTAGCGTGATCAACATCGGCTCCGTTGTGAGTCGCCTGACCCCGCCCACCAGTACTGTTTACGCGGCCACGAAAGCCGCGGTGGACGCTGTGACCCATGTGCTGGCCAAGGAACTCGGACCGAGAAATATCCGCGTAAATTCCATCAACCCGGGGATGGTGGAAACTGAGGGAACTCGCGCCGCCGGATTGATCGGCAGCGAATTTCAGAAGCAATCGGAGGCGCAGGCGCCGCTGGGCCGTATTGCGAAGCCGGAGGATATTGGGCCGATCGCGGTGTTTCTGGCCTCCACGGACTCCGGATGGATGACGGGAGAAACCCTGCTGGCTTCGGGAGGTATCCGGTGATTCCTCGCGGGGGCCAGGCCGGCTTTGCCTCAGCCGCGCATCCACTCCGGCAGACCGGAAGCGATAGCGCGGCGTACGGCAACCATCAAATCTTCTCGCGTGGAGTAATCGGCCGGGATCACAGGAAGATGGAAGTGAACATGCGCATCGCCTGGCGTGATGCGCAGGCTGCCTTTTCGCATCATCTGTTCCGTACCGTGGATGGAGACCGGAATGACGGGCGCGCCCGTCTGCTGAGCGAGATAAAAAGGTCCTTTCTTGAACGGAAGCAGCTGGCCGGTGCGGGAGCGCGTTCCCTCCGGGAAGCTGGTGATGTGTACCCCGGAAGCGAGCACCTGGGACGCGTGGCGAATACTCTCTCGTGCAGCATCCCGTGCCCCACTGCGGTCGACCGGCACAAAGCCCCCCATGCGCATGGCCATACCGATGAAAGGAATTTTCATCAATACTCTTTTGACGAATACGGCAGTACGCCCCGGAATCAGAGGGAGGAATACCGGAGGATCCAGATTGGAAATATGATTCGCCATAAAAATGCAGGGTCGATCGCGCGGAATGCTTTCCAGCCCCTCTGCATGAACGCGAATCCCCGACAAACGGACTCCAGTAGCGGCAATCCACATTGCAGAGCGATAGAGGAATGTAATATCGCCGGTAATCCATGTCCACGGAAACCCAATCAACGCCGCGATCGGTGAGAGCACCGCATAACAGAGGAAAATTGTGATCGCGGGAATCATCGCGCAACGGTGGTTTCCACGCTGCTTGTGCGTGTAGCCCGAAGACGTTCGGGGAGCTTCTGGTAAATTCCATCAAAGCCGCCATTGGACAATATGGCCACAACATCGCCGCGACGCAAATGCGTTGAGAGATATTCGACGATAGCGGCAACGTCCGGCAACTGGCGAGCGGACCGTGCGCAATTTTCCAGCGCCTGCACAACATGTTCGGGATGCAGTAACTGCTCCGCCGGAATGTTTGCGGCCTGATAAACCGCGGCCAGGATCACTTCGTCCGCAAGAGCAAGGCTTTCCGTCAACTCGCGCTCGAACACGTTGCGGCGAAGCGTATTTGAGCGCGGCTCCAGCACCGCCCATAAGCGCGCGGCAGGATATTGCAGCCGAAGGGCGCGCAGAGTTTCGCGGATTGCCGTTGGATGATGCGCGAAATCATCGATCAAGGTGATGCCATCAACTTCAGCGATGATTTCCAGCCGGCGCTTCACGCTGCGGAAGGATTGCAGTGCCTTCTGTATGGCGTCCGCGGGAACCCCCTGGCCAGATGCAAGCGCGGCTGCCGCGGTTGCGTTCAGCACGTTATGCTCCCCGATCACCGGCATTTCGACCTCAAGCCATGGCTGTCCCTGCTTTTCAATTCGCCAGCGGCTATGATTGCCGCGAATGGAAAGATCCGCAATGCGCCAATGAGACTCACGCGCGAATCCATACCGTTCCACCGGGCAAAAAGCGCGCGAGACGCATTCCGTTACGTTATCCGATGCGTCGAAAGCGATGATGCGCCCGCGACGCGGGACCAGATTCACCAGCCGCTTGAATGCCGTCTTTACGGATTCAAGATCGGCATAAATATCCGCGTGATCGAACTCGACATGAGTCAGAATCAGCGCATCTGGAAAGTAATGTAGAAATTTCGGACCCTTATCGAAGAAGGCAGTGTCATATTCATCCCCCTCCAGAATGAAAGGCCTGGTTGGCCGCAGGGCAAAGCTGGAACGAAAATTCTCCGCAATCCCACCGATCAGAAACGAAGGCGCTAGTTCAGCATGTTTTGCCGCTGCGGTTTCGTAGATCCACGCCAGCATACTGGTTGTGGTCGTTTTGCCGTGGGTGCCGGCGACGACCAGCGGCTCGCGTTCCATCAGAAACTCTTCATGAATCATCTGGGCCAGAGAGCAAAACGGAATGCGCTGATCCAGCACGTATTCCAGCTCAGGATTGCCGCGCGAAATAGCGTTGCCGACAATAACTAGGTCGGGGCGGGGTTCGAGATTGTGCTCGGAAAACGGCTCCGCCAGCGAAATGTTGAGCTGCTGCAGCAGATCGGACATGGGCGGATACGCAGCCTTGTCTGAGCCGGTCACACGCCAGCCCCGCAACTGCAACAGCCCGGCGAGCGATGCCATGGCGCTGCCGCAGATCCCGATCAGATGGACATGTTTTGTTTCGCTCATGTATTTCTCGCGTCCAGCGTTACAGCAGGCTCGGTAAACCGCAGTACAGGCACGCCGGTCAGGTCAAGCTCCGATTGCACGCCGATGGGGAGGGTGATGTTGCGTTCCGAGACATGGCCGGAACGCAGACCGATAGCAATTGGGCCGGGGAAATTCGCCAGCATACGCAGCAAAACGGATTCGAGTAAATTGTCGGCTGTATCCGGCTGGATGCAATTCATCATAGGGCCGAAAACCATGCCACGCACATGGTCGAGCTTTCCGGCCAATGTTAATTGCAGCAGCATGCGCTCCATCTGATATGGTTTGACGCCGATGTCCTCGAGGAACAAGATTGTACCTTCCGTTTGGATTTCATAGCGCGTGCCGAGCGAAGCAGCGAGCATGGAAAGGCATCCGCCGTAAAATTTCCCTGCTGCATGGCCGGTCTTCAGGACGCGCAATCCGGCTTCTGAACCCAGTTGCCAGGGACGATCCTGCGAAAACGCCGAATACCAACTGGCGATGTCAACGCCATTTTCGCGCGCAAAATCTCCCGCAGCCATGGGTCCATGAAATACCACCAGCCCCGTCGCATCATGCAGCCAGGTTTCGAGGCTGGTGATATCGCTGCACCCCACCAGGATTTTCGGGTTGCGGCGAACCAGTTCAAGATCGAGGCCGTCCAGTAATTCCGCCGAACCGTAACCGCCACGGTTACATATAATGGCGCGAACTGCGGGATCAGCAAACGCAGCATGCAGATCGTTCAAACGCTGCGCCGGAGTTCCCGCGGAGTATTGCCCAAATCGCGCCAGAGCGTTTGCGGAAAATTGCGGTTGATAGCCCAGCTTCCGCAGAGCATCCATTCCGGCTTCCGCCTTTTGCGGATCGAACCAACTCGCAGGAGAAACGAGGCGCACCGAGTCTCCCGCTTGCAGCGATGCTGGACGGAGGAGGTGTGGGGCACGCGTTCTGACGGGGTTTGCAATGGTCATAAGAGCAGGCATCCCCCTTGGGCAATGATCTCCGCAGGCCCGGTCAGCAGCAGTTGCGCGGTGTTGTCCGGCCACTCTACCTTTTGCTCTCCACCTTCCGAAAGGACGGCCAGGGTGCGCGCGGTGTCTCGCATTTTCATACTGGCCACGGCCGATGCAGCGCTCCCCGTACCGGAGGATAACGTCGGGCCTGCTCCGCGTTCATAAATACGAAACCCGATCCTATTTGTATCCATCACACGTACAAATTCCACATTTGTACCTTCTGGGAAATTCCTATGGATGCAAATTTCCTGGCCGATCTGCTGCCAGGATCGCCCGAAGCAGCTGAAGTCTTCCGTTTCGACAAAAACAACGAAGTGCGGATTCCCGATCGACACAATAAAACCCGCAACCCCGGTTCCATCTGCCAGCCACAGATTTGCAGCTTCTACGCGGGGAAACCCCATCTCTGTCGCGATCTCATACCTTGGAGGATTGCGCTTTAAGATTCGGCATCGCCGTACGCCGGCATGGGTACGGATGGAAATCTCGTCTGTATCTTCCTGCTGCGCCAAATAAGCGGCTACGCATCGCGTGCCATTGCCCGAAATTTCAGCCTCGGAGCCGTCGGCGTTAAAAAGTCGAATTTCGTAACTGCCACGGTTACCAAGCGTGAGATATTCAACACCATCGGCCCCGATTCCCGTATTGCGGGCGCAGAGCTTGCGCGCGATTTCCGCATAACGGGCTTCTTCCAACGGCTCGTCAATGATCAGGAAGTCGTTGCCGCACGCGTGCGCTTTCAAAAACTGAATCACCGCATCTCCTTGTCAAACGCAGCCTCCTGGGGTGCAAGCAAAGTATATCTTCGGCCGACGATGGCATATTTTCGGCTCAAAACCCGGGCAATTGCTTCCGGATACGCGAGATGCTCCTGTTCCAGAATCCGCGCGGAGAGGGAACTCTCGTCGTCCCCATCGAGTACCGGGACAGCACGTTGCAAAACGATGGGTCCGTGATCAAGCTCGTCATCGACAAAATGCACGGTGCATCCGGTGATGGCAACGCCATAACTCAACGCCTGCCTCTGCGCGTCGAGACCAGGAAACGCGGGCAATAGCGAAGGATGAATATTCAGGATGGCATGGGGAAAAGCAGCCACAAACTCCGACGACAGCAGCCGCATATAGCCGGCCAGACAAACCAGTTCAACCCCATGTTTTCGCAGACAGGTGACGATCTCGATGTCGTGTTCCGCACGACTGCGTCCACGGGCCTCAATGATCTGCGCCGGCAGTCGAAGTAGACGCGCAGCATCGATTCCCGGCGCATCCGCGCGATTCGAGATAACGACGGCGATTTCTGCGTTTTCAAGCCTGCCTTGTTCGATGGCGTCGGCAATGGCCAGAAAATTCGATCCACGGCCGGAGAGGAGAATGCCAAGACGCGTCATCATGTGATCAGTTGTAAAGTACCCGCCGGTCGCCCTTTGTGATCTTGCCAATTACGGCGTGGGGTTCACTGGCGCGGTCAAGGAGAGATTTCAGGCGCTTGTATTTGTCCGGCTGCACCACGCAGATCAGGCCAATTCCCATGTTGAAGGTGCGCAGCATCTCCTCCTGCTCCACATTGCCCAGGTTTTGTAGATGTCCGAAGATCGGCAGTACCGTCCAGGAGCCTAGCTTGATAGCGGCGGAAACATTTTTCGGCAGAATGCGGGGCAGATTTTCTGTAATGCCTCCGCCAGTGATATGCGCCATGCCAACAACTAAGTCCGCGGCCGTCAGCTTGCGAATGATCTGGAGATAGCTGCGGTGGGTTTTCATGAGTGCGACGCCGGCCTTCTCCCGCAGCTCATTCACGTACTGGTCCGGAGTGTAGCCCGCGACCTCAAAAAAGAGCTTGCGAGCCAGCGAATAGCCGTTGGTATGCAATCCCGTCGAAGGCAGACCGACGATCAAATCTCCGGAACGGATGCCCGCGCCGGTAATAATTTTTTCGCGCTCCACGACCCCGACGATGAATCCCGCGAGATCGTATTCACCATCCCCGTAGAAGCCGGGCATCTGTGCGGTTTCGCCGCCGATCAGCGCGCAGCCATTGGCGCGGCAAGCATCCGCCAGGCCGGAGACGACCTTCTCCACAACTTCTCCGTCGAGTTTGCCGGTCGCCAGGTAATCCAGAAAAAATAGCGGCGCGGCGGCCTGGACGGCAATGTCGTTGACGCAGTGGTTCACCAGATCGGCGCCGACTGTGTGGTGCATATTCAGGTCGAAAGCGATCTTCAATTTGGTGCCAACACCATCAGCACTCGACACCAGCACAGGGTTTTGATAGCGGGCTGTATCGAGCTTGAAAAGGCCGCCAAAGCCGCCGATCTCGCCTAACACTTGCTTATTGAAGGTCCGCTGAGCCAGGTACTTGATTCGCTGCTTCGTGCGTTCACCACTGGAAACGTCTACGCCTGCGTCGGAATAGGTGATGGCGGAAACTGGATTGGGCAAAGGCTTGCTGGGCACAGGCGTCGAATTCCGGACTGCAAAGATTCCGGCGAATGAGTGTCCCTCGGCTCGAACATGATGCGAACACAGCATGAGAGCGAATCGGACAGGAATGCGCGCCGGGAAGCCTCAGTGTAGCATCGCCGAGAAGAGAATGAAGAACTGCGGGCTCACTCCGCCGGCTGCCACAGTTCAATGCGGTTTCCTTCCGGATCGGTGAACCACCCGAACCGGCCATAGGAGTATTCATCGCGCCTCGGATCGACGGAATCCGGCCGACGGGAACTCCGGCGGATGACAATCTGTCCAGAATCCCGTCAAGATCGTCCACCTGAAAATTCAGCATCGCCGGTTGCGAGACTGGGAAGTAGTCGGAATCCCGGGGAAAGAATGCAACCGCAACGACGGCCCGCTGCGTGTCCGTCGGGAATACGAACGATCCATCGCGGCAGGCGATCCCGAGATGTTCCTCGTACCACGCGTACAAAGCCGCCGGGTCGCTCACCCGCAGAAATGCTCCGCCAATCCCTGTAATCTTCGCCATCACTCGGTCTCACTGGACGCGAATTCAATATATACCCGGGCGCGATTCCCGGCCCGCCGCTCCTTATACTGATTACTGAGACCCAATGTCCAGAACACTCGAAAAATCACGTCAGTTGCAGCAGCGTGCGGAAAAATTGTTGCCCGGTGGTGTGGACTCTCCCGTCCGCGCTTTTCGTGCCGTGAGCGGCGACCCTCCTTTTGTCGTCCGCGGCGAAGGCGCCTACCTATGGGACATCGACGGCAATCGTTACGTGGACTATTTCGGCTCCTGGGGGCCGATGATCCTGGGCCATGCCGCGCCCAGTGTGGTGCGCGCAGTGCAAGAGGCTGCCGCTCATGGCACCAGCTTCGGCGCTTCCACCCCGACGGAAATCGATTTGGCGGAGATGGTGCGACACGCATTTCCCGCAGTGGAAATGCTGCGTTTCGTCAGCTCCGGGACAGAGGCAACCATGTCCGCTATCCGCCTGGCGCGAGCGTATACCAAACGCAAATTCTTCATCAAGTTTGAAGGCTGCTATCACGGCCATGCCGATGCGCTGCTGGTGAAGGCTGGCTCCGGGATCGCGACGCTTGGTATTCCCGGTTCCGCGGGCGTGCCGGAAGAGACCGTGCAGCACACGCTGGCGCTGCCCTACAACGACGTGACAGCAGTGGAGGAAGCTTTCGCGCGGTACAAGGGCCAGATCGCCTGCGTGATCGTCGAGCCGGTTGTCGGCAATGCCGGGTGTATTCCGCCCGCTCCCGGATATCTCCAGGCGTTGCGGGAGATAACCTTGCGTGAGAGTGCGCTGCTCGTCTTCGATGAAGTGATGACGGGATTTCGCGTGGCTCTGGGAGGCGCACAGGAGCTTTACGGCATTCAGCCCGACATGACCTGCCTGGGAAAAATTATCGGCGGCGGTCTGCCGTGCGGAGCCTTCGGCGGCCACGCCGAGATTATGCGGTTGCTTGCGCCGCTGGGGCCCGTATATCAGGCGGGCACACTCAGCGGCAATCCTCTGGCCATGGCTGCGGGTATTGCAACCGTCGGCCAGTTGATCGAGCATCGCGGAACTATCTATCCGCAATTGGAGAAAGCTTCGCGAGCGATCACCGAAGGTGTCGCCGCAATCGCGCGGGAAGCGGGTGTCTCTCTTACGACGAACCGCGTCGGTTCCATGTGGACATGGTTCTTCAACGCGGGCCCGGTCACGGATTATGCCGCCGCCTGCGGCTCGAACACCACGCAATTTGCCGCGTTTCACCGCTCCATGCTGGACGCTGGTGTCTGGCTGCCACCTTCGCAGTTTGAAGCGGCTTTTCTGGGCAGCGCGCATGGGGAGCAGGAGATTGCCCTTACACTCACAGCTGCGAACCAGGCCATGGCAAGCGTTGTTGCATTCGCTTGACCGGCTGCGTGATCAGCCCGAAATCCGAGCTCTCTCTCGGGGACTCCAAAACGGATAAGGCACGCCGGCCAATCGGTTAATCGCCAGCGCCTGAAGCGTCAGCAGCACCACTGCGATCTCGATGATGAACAGCTCTCTGAGTTGCGGAACCAGCCCTAGCGACACAATCAGCGTGGTCGCGCCCGCCGGTGGATGGCTGACCCGCAGCAGGATCATGAGAGCGCCAGTAGCAGACAACGAGAATGCCGCCGAAAGAATCATCGGCCAGTAAATGCCCGTATGCGTGGAAACGGGCGAAGCCGACGCGCCCGTGATCACCAGAGCCGCATAGCCGCAAACCAGCCCGATCCCGTGGCCAAGGATGGCATTGCGCGGGCTCGAGGATCTTGCCATGGGAGTAAAGAAGAAAAGATAGGCCGTCGGCCCAACGGAGGGAAAGACAAACGGGTTTTTGGTAGCAAACGCCAGTAGCGAGAGGATCGCCACGGTGATGAAGCCGTTGATCATTACATAAACCGCGTGAACGACACGCGGGGGAAAATGGTGCAGCAGCCAGTTCAGCCGCAGATGCTCCAGCAGGATGATGACGTGTTCGAATTCACCGTGTTCGATGTGTTGCGACTGATCACGTGGCAGACCTGGGGATGAGCCGGCGGGCTGCATTCAAGCGGTTCTCCTGCGATTGCGGACTGCCGAAAGATTCACAGTAATAGCGCTCGTCTAGAGAGCAGCGCGTCAGACCCAGACCTCGGGAGTGACGAACTCGCAGGTTTCGCCACGCTGGGCGAAGGCGTTCTTCCAGTAGGAGATCAGCCGGTCGGTAGCGGCAACCGTATGGCTGCGATCCTGTCCATGCTCCGCCTGCCCGCCATCGTGGAGCAACGCATTGGTGGCGTGGCCGCGCTTCTGGTTCTTGCGGAATCCGCGGAGGATGTGATGTCGTACCGCTTCGGGTGTCGTCGGTCTCCAATCGTATCCCATGGCGTTCCACATCACCGTCGTCAAACCGAGCTCGCGGGCAGAACGCAATATGTCCGGCCGCCGGCTCCCATGCGGCGGACGGAACCATCGTACCGGCGTTCCCAAAGCGTCCTCCAGTGCCGCATTGCAGTCTCGCAACTGCTGCCGGACTACCTCTGGCGAGCGGAAGAGAAGCAGTGGATGTGTCATGGTGTGGTTGCCGATCAGGTGTCCGGCTGCGGCGACGGCGCGCGCAATCTGCGGGCGTTGCCGGACGAACTGGCCAATCATGAAGAAGGTCGCGCGCACGCCGTGTTTCGCCAGAACCTCGAGTAACTCGAAGGTGTCCGGGTCCGACGGGCCATCATCGTAGGTCAGGGCAATCTGGGTCGGGCATTTCGCGTCAACGATGCAGGGGCCAAAGATCTGTGATCCCGGCCACATGCCGGCGTAAGCGTAGCTGCCTGCCGCAAGCACGGTGGCCGCTCGCATCCCCAACCCCATGGTGAAGCTCGGAAGCCAACTGGCCGCAATACCTGAATTCACGTTGGGCGCGAAATGGGAAGAAAAGTCGATTCTAGGTAACGTAAATACCATTTTGTCGAGTGTAACTGATTGGATGGAATGGAGATGTACCAATCTGGCAGTTCAATACCCTCTCTCAGCTTGCTAAAGCCCCGGGGCGTGGGGTTCGTACATTTGATTCTATTCGATTCGCTCTAGATTCAAGAGCGGACTTCTATTCACGTTGCTAAAAGCAAAACGGTTGAATTCCCTCCCTGGGAGCCAAGGTCAGATAAAGCCGCCGCTGGAGAAATTAGCTGTTCATCTTCCTCCAGATTGCAAAGCCGATCCCGGCTCCCGCGAGACTGGCCACTACCAGGGTCGCCAGCGGATTCACGATACCCGCGGTATAGAGGCTGCGCCGGATGAAGCCCTGGCCGCCGCGCACATCGCCGTCGACACCAGACTGCCAAAGGCTGTCGGGCCGCGGCTGCCTAGGCCGATCCTTCAACTGCGACTTGACGACATAGCTGGATGCGCGGTCCACCAGTCCGGGTGTAAGCCGGCTGAAGATGCCCATCAGCTTGCCCGCTCCGCCGACGTGCAGAGCGCGGCGGGGATGTTCGGCAGCCAGGAGAATTGTGCGCGCCACGTCTTCCGGAGCATAGACCGGCGGGGGCAGCTTGGCCTCTCCCTGGGTATAGTTCTTAGCGTGCAGCGGGAACGGAGTACCGATAGCGGCCGGCTGAATCAGTGTGACGGATACTGCAGCGCCCTCGTCCTTCAGTTCCCGGCGCAGCGCATCGGTAAATCCTTTGACGGCATGTTTGGTGGTCGAATACATCCCCTGGATAGGGAAAGCGAAATCCGAGGCAACGCTGCCCAGGTTGATCAGCGCGCCGCCGCGCTGCTTCAGGTGCCGCAGGGCGGTGGTGGAGCCGTACACCACGCCCCAGAAATTGATATCAAACAGATGGCGATGATCCGTGTCCGAAACATCTTCGAGACGTCCCCAGAGACCCACCCCGGCGTTGTTGACCCAGGTATCGAATCCGCCGAAGTGGGCGATTGCCTCCTCCGCCAGACGCTCGATGTCGTCGCGCTGGCTGACGTCCGTTACCACGTAAATGGCGCGGGCGCCGGACTGCTCCAGCTCCTGCGCAGTCTGCGCGAGCACCTCTTCATTGCGGGACGCGAGGACCACGTTGGCGCCGCGTTTGGCAGCCGCCCTGGCCGTCGCCAGACCGATTCCGCTGGTCGCGCCGGTAATGACGATAGTTTGCTGGGAGAGGGGTTTCAGGCGGATTGTCATACGTACTGAGAGCACCGCCGGCGGTAAAAGGGTGTCTTGCAGCCCGGCGGGTCCAGACAAGCTTTCGCGGACGTCCAGCAGCGATTGATTAGATGTGGCAGCTTACGGCGCCGCGCTTTTCGAGATACTTCTGGTGGTATTCCTCGGCCGGCCAGAATGTCTGCGCGGGAACAACCTGGGTCATGATGGGTCTGGGGAATTTTTGCGACTCGGCCAGCCGCGCGATGGTGGTTTCGGCGGCCTGCTGCTGCTCCGGGGAATGATAGAAGATTACGGACCGGTACTGGGTTCCGTGGTCCGGACCTTGGCGGTTCAGCTGGGTTGGATTGTGGACGCTGAAAAAAGTGTCGAGCAGTTGCTGATAGCTCACCCTGGCCGGATCAAAGGCGATTTCGAGGACCTCCGCGTGCCCGGTCCGGTCGGTGCAGACATCGCGATAGGTGGGTTTTTCCAGCGTTCCGCCCTCGTATCCGACGGCTGTTTCGAGCACGCCGGGAATCTGGTCGAAGGCCGCCTGAACCCCCCAGAAACATCCCGCTCCAAATGTCGCTTTCTCCATGATTTTCTCCCGTCTGTTTTCATTATATCGAGCGGAAAGGGGGTGGATTTGGCCGCTCAGTTGCGCAACATGACAGCATGTTGTCAAAGTGACAGCATGCTGTCATCTTTTCATTTCAGCCGCTAAGGACGCGGGTAAAATGGCCATCGCGCGAAATCTCCCAATTACCCGGATTTGTAGAAATGTGGAGGTCCTTTCCTGTCAATCAAACTGAAAGTGAGGGTCTCCGCTCGGTGATCGAGCCAGGGGCTGTCAACAATTTGCGCGCCGGCGTGCGACAGGACCATACCGAGCACTACTTACGATGGCTCGGTGAGTCAGCTATCTTGCTTATCATGAGAGAATTCTCCCATTCGAAGACTGAGTAAATTCGATTGCAGCAGCCCGGAATCAGTTCGCTGCTGTACCTTCTCCGCCTGCGAGAAGCACACGTTCACAACAGGTTCTGAAGATTGATGTTGGGAAACTTCATTGGTCTGTCAGCCGTCCCAATGAACTTGCCGCAAATGAAGGAGGGTCGCCTTGGCCGATAGGTTTGATGCAAGCCGCAGGGGTTTTCTTCGCAGTGCTATAACCTCCGCAATGCTGACGCCCGCGTTGATGGGGTTGGGTGAGGCCGCCGATGTGTCGCGAGAGACAGTGGCGAGTGGGGTGGAAGCAATGGTGCTCGGGCGAATCACGCTCGATCGTGAAGTCGCCGATCAGGATGGAGTGCTGAACGGAACGCTCAATTTTCTTCGCGCTGCCTCCGGACCGGTCGAGATTCGGTGGGTGGACAGCTTCGGCCGATTGGCGGGAGAACAAAAGCTGTCGCTGAATGACCCCTCTGTCGCAGCGTCGTTCTCCTTCAATATGAGAGCCGGCCTGACGTATGTGAACTGGATCCGGGTGACGGTGAAGGGAGTTCCGCAGGTGGCGACAGCAAAGTTTATGCTCTCGCCCACTTATACCCCCTGGGACGATTACCACACCATCAGCTGGGCGCATTACCCCGACGGATTTTACGATCAATTGCGCGCTGCCGGCCTGGACGCAATCATCGCCTATACCAAGGAGGATAATGACCCTGTTCTGGACAACAATTTCCAATTCTATGTCGAGCAAATGGCGTGGGAGGTGTTCGCGATTTATCACAAGGACCAGGCGGAGTGGAGAGCGCTGCTGACCAAGGTCAGCCGGGATCGGGAGAACATGGAGCTATGGGTCCGAAGCCCCTGTCTCAACGATCCGGAAACCACCGAATATCTCCGCGAAAACCTGACGGGTTACGTTCGTAAACACCGTCCTTTCCGCCCGCTGTTCTACAACATCGCCGACGAACTGGGACAAGGCGATCAAATCCAGCCAAACGATTTCTGTCACTCCAAATACTGCACGGAAAAGTTTGCCACATTCCTTCGCCGGGAACACGGTCTGCCGTCCGGTGTCGCTCGAGACTGGTCGGTCGGAGAGCTTACGCATTGGGATGATGCCCATCTTCATGCCACTCCCAGTTGGGTAAAGACTGGAACCATGATCGGATACACCACCACCGACAGAGCATTTGAATCCATTGCACTGGCGGGTATCCGCGAAAGATACAAAACCCTCGGACAATTTAACCGGGAATGGGGAACCGGCTTTGCTGTGCCCAAAGGGGACCGTCCTCCCACTGGTGAGCAGATGGGCGCCTGGCAGCCCATCCTGGGGATAGCGCGGGAATCTCTCTCGATTCCCGTCCTCGACGAGGCGTCTCTAAAAAAAGCCATGGGTCCGCTTGATCAGGCGAACGTGCGCTGGGGCAGCCTTACCGGCCGCGGCATGCAGAACGAGCCGACAAAATTTCAGAATTGGACCCAGGTGGTCGCCTTTATCAAGCGCTTCTATAAGGAGCTGGGTGAAATTGCCTCAACCCGAGGATGGAATGTAAGTGCCTGGTGCGATTTTCGCAATTTCATGGACGAGACGTTCGCCGACGGCGTTAAGCGAGCCGCAGACATCTGCAAGGCGGAAGATCCCCATGCACTCTGTGGAACCGAAGGCGCACAGGTGCCTGCTGCATTTGGCTGGTACAACTACGAGCAGGTCGTTCGCGCAGTGGATGTGATCGAGGTTTACAACCGCGGCAACAACGTGGAAGTTATTCGTTCGTTGAAGCCATCAGTCATCATGTTTTCAACGCATCGCTTCAGTGCCCTGCCGGGACAGCCGCTAACCGCGCAGCAGCGCATCGGGCAACGGTGGGCGATTCGTCCCATCTGGTGGGGAGTCTTTCACTCCCATAATGCAGCGCTGGTCTGGGACGCGAACGAGAGGGTGAACCGGTTCGTCGATCCGAGCACCGGGAAACTTACGGTTTCGGCGGATACTTTTTCCGATCTGTTCCATGAACTGCGTGGAGGGATCGGCAAGCTGATCATCAACTCCGAGCGAAAGCAGGACGGGATTGCAATCCATTACTCCCAGGCTTCTATCCAGGTCCACTGGCTGCTGGAGAATCTGAAAAACGCGCGTGAGTGGATGCTGCAAAACGGCGGGAGAAGCGATAGCCTGTGCAGCGCGGTTCGAAATAGCTGGACCAAGCTGATTGAGGACCTGGCGCTGCAATATAACTTCGTCGGGAGAAGCCAGATAGAATCCGGTGATCTTAATTCCGGAGAATACAAGATCTTCATTATGCCGCAATCGATTGCGGTCAGCCCGGAAGAGGCGAAACAGATTCGAGCTTTCGTGCGCTCTGGAGGAACGCTGGTAGCGGATTACCGTGCGGCCGATTTGAATGCGCATGGACGCGACCTGGGCAACGGGCAACTGGATGATGTTTTTGGAATCAGCCATGGACCGGCTCGAACGGTTGTCAGTTCCATCCAGGGGGTGGGCGATGAGGATGCTTTACGCCTCGCAGGCAAGACATTGAGAGGCATGAGTCCTGGAGATGCGACGGTTGTCACAACTTCCGGAAAAGCTCTTGCTCGCAGCGGAGAGGTACCGCTGGTCATCGTAAATCAGTTCGGTTCCGGACGTGCCGTCTTTCTGAATCTGGAAGTTGCCGATTATGGCTATTTGCGTCTGAAGTCGAACTCCGAGTCCAGTCTTCCCGAAATTATGGAGGGCGTTTTCGACCTGGCTCAAATCAAACCCCAAGTACGCGTGCTAGATTCGGATGGAAAGCGCCTGCCAGCAACCGAAGTTGTCCGATTCGCCAATGGAAGCTGCGAGCAAGTTGCGATATTCAGGAATCCCCAATTCGATAATGCCGGATGGGATGTCAATCCCAAACTGGCGGCGGAGCTAAAGCCCAATTTCGTCCCGGGATTCGATGACGTGGAAGATCTGATCGATAATTCGCTGCTCGAAAAACAGGAGGCGGTTACGATCGAGTGGACGGAAGTGAAGCAAACTTACGACCTTCGAGGCCGCAAGGATCTGGGTAAGGTTCGCAGCCTGAAGGCTACCCTGAATCCATGGGAGCCGCTGGTCTACACTCGCTGTTCGCAACCGCTGTCTCCATTGAAGGTCATGATCTCTCCCGGCGCACGGGCCGGAGACATGGTGGAAACGGTCCTGGCGGATGACGGCTCCGCGCCTGCCGGCAGTTTCCGGGTGGTGCACCTCGAATTTCAAAAGCCATCGGGTGAACTTTACGACCTGTATGCTCGCAACGCGCTGATCAAAACGACGCCGCATACCGAACGCGTTCCATTTGCCGTGAATGACCCAAAAGGCAGTTGGAAAGTTGTCGCGCACGATCTGATGACGGGACAGGTGATCGAATCCTCTTTTGAACTCGGATGACCTGGAATGCTTCGTCCCGGGTATCATCCGGACTTGCTTGAGGTGGGAAAGCCAGAGCGGTTCCACGGTTACAGTACCGGACAACGATCGTGTAGTGCAGTTTTCTAAGGGAAAGCTGCGCAAAAAATCCAATCCCGCGGGATACACCTACCGTGGAATCGCTCTAGCCTGGGGGTAGCTTTTTTTAACGGAGCGGTAGAGCGATTGCACTTCCCGGTCCGTCAGCTCGCGATATTCGCCCGGCGGTACATCGAGCACCAGCGGGCCGTAGCCGACGCGCCGGATTTTTTCGACGTGATGGCCGATCTCTTCAAACATTTTGCGCAACTGCCGGTTGCGGCCTTCGGTGATGGTGATTTCGTACCAAGGATTATCGCCGCGGCGGAACAGACGAATCTTCGCGGGCGCGGTGCGGACGCGCCCTTTGCCAAATCCTGCATCATCGAGCGGAATGGAAATGCCGCGCCGCAGCTTCTCGATCGCCTCTTCAGGGGGAATGCCGCTGATCTTGACCAGATAAGTTTTTTCGACGTGAGAGGCGGCTCGGGTCAGCGCATTCGCCAGCTCGCCATCATTTGTGACCAGCAGCAGCCCTTCGCTGTAATAATCCAGCCGGCCAACGGGAAACATTCGCAGCCGAACGCGCGAGAAGAATTGCATTACCGTAGGACGGCCCTGGGGATCGCTGGCAGTGGTGACATACTCCTTCGGCTTGTTCAGCATGTAATAGCGATGCTCGCCGGCTGCATGGATGAGCTTGCCGTCTACGCGGATGTGATCGCGAGCAGGGTCGGCTTTGGTGCCTAGTTCGGTGACGATCTGGCCGTTGACCTGAACGCGACCCTGCACGATGAATTCCTCGGCTTTGCGCCGGGAGGCGATGCCGGCGCCGGCGAGGATTTTTTGCAGCCGTTCGGGTGTTGCAGCGGCGCGGGAATTTTGATGATCCGAGTTTTTCATAATACAGAGATCCTTCACTCCGCTCAGGATGACGGTTCCTGAGAAGAGAGGTCTTCGGACGACGGCTCACGAGAGGAGAAATTTTCTGTTGCGGGAGCGGCCCCTGGAACGGTTCCGGTTTCCGAGGCCGTGGAATCCTCCAGGTTGGCGGATGAGGTTTGCATTCCCTCGGCGTCGGATTCGGCCATTTCGGCGGCCATCTTTTCGAATTCTTCGATGCTGGGCAGCTCGCTGACGTCTTTGAGGCCGAAGCGCAGGAGAAACTCCTTCGTGGTCTTGTAGAGGATGGGGCGACCGATGACCTGTTTGCGGCCGGCGGTCGTGATCAGCTTGCGGGCCATCAGGCCGCCGAGCACGCCGGTGGTATCGACACCGCGAATTTCGCTAATCTCGGGCGCGGTGACGGGCTGCTTGTAGGCGACCACGGCCAGCGTTTCGAGCGCCTGCAGGGAGAGCTTCATCTGCGGCTTCAGACTTTTGACAAACGAGCGCACCGCATCGTGATATTCGGCCTTCGTTGCGACGCGATAGCCGCCGGCGATCTCGCGAATCTCCATGCCGCGGTCGCCGTTGGCGTATTCCGCGATCAGCTCGTCGACGATTTTCTGGATGGCTGCGCGGGCTTCGCGGTCGCGAAGGCGAGCTTGCCTTTTTGTCTCCGCGTCTTCAATGGGGAGCTCGGGTTGGCCGGTCGTCTCGGTGATGTCGGCCTCGGCCGGATCCTCGCTTTCCGGGGTTACGGAATCGAATGGCAGCCCGGGTGCGAGAGCTTCGCCGGCAAATATCTGGGCGAGTTGCGCGAGCGTCACCGGTTCATCGGCGGCGTAGATCACGGCTTCAATTTTTGCTTTCAAGCTCATGGGGTTGCCAGGAATCTAGCATACCGGCTGCAGCGGATTTCGTATAATTCGCTCGGTGGCTTCCATGACGCTTCGCATCCTGGCGGCTTTCGTTTCGATCGTCTGTTCGGGCAGTCTACCGTGTTTGTCCGCGCAAACGGATGGGAAACAACCTGTTTCCAGGCATCCGTCGAACTACGTGCCGACATATACGTTCCAATTAGACAGAGATCATCGAACGGAATACCCGATGCCTTTCTCTCTGTACGATGGGGCGCCGCTGCAATGCAGCGAGGATGGGACCGTTTTCATGAACCTCTTTATGGATCCCGATTCCAGCACGGAGGTCCTGTTCGCTTTCGGTCCGGACGGAAAAAAGACGGCCTACCCGCTTGAAGAAATTCACGATCTATACGGCGTAGAAGATACGCTCAGCGTGGATGCGACCGATGCAGGCGTCTCGTTTCTTGTCCGCGCTACTCGCGATTCAGCAACGGAGTTTCCAGCAGCAAGGAAAACGCCCCGATATACCGGACAGTATGGCTGGTACATCGCACAATTCGATAGAAATGGAAGTTATAAAGACTCATTTGCGGTCGACATTCCGCACTTTAACCCGGCACGGATTGCGCAATTCGATACAGGGCAATATCTTGTGCTCGGCATCGACGCCCTGGAAACTGTCCCGAAACTGGCGATGGTGGATTCCGACGGGACATTGCGGCGATTCCTGAACCCTGCGAAACCTCTACCCCTCAACTCGCCGCGTCTGGAGTCCGGACTGAATCCCTCCGCGCCGAAGGAACAGCGTCGCTCTCTTGAAGGAGCAATAGCGGTGCTCTCGTACCAGCTCACCCATCACGGAAGCGCCATCGATCTTCTGGAGTCAGGGTCCGAAGGACCGATCTATGAAGTGTTCGCCGACGGGAGCATGAACGCCATCCCGGTCCGGAGGCATCCAGGCTACGAACTCGATTCACTGATCCCGTCCAACGGGAAAACCTTATTTCTTCGTTTTCGGCCAGATGGAAATGAAGCTGTCAAGGCAGGTCAAGGAATTATTGAGGAAATCGACGTCACAGATGGAACACCGTTGAAACAAATCAGTTTTCCCGGATTGTCTTTGTGGGATATTCTGTGCATCCACGATGATAGGTCCGACATCCTTCGCACACGCCAAACATCGAGCGGATCGACGATTTTCGATATTTATAAGGCTGACTTGGTTCCAGCCCCGGCCAACGCCGCCCAATGAGGCGGGAGAATCGGCGCCCCGATTTCGCTTGGTCGGGATGACACAGTGGTTGCTTAGCTCCAATCGTCGCGCCCTTCCATCATGGTGGACTCGAAACTTTCGTGTTTCTTGATGATGATTTCGCCAAAGGCTCCGGTCTGCCTCAATAAAATTGCCTGCAATCGCACCAGTTCCAGCAGCGCGAGGAAAGTGCAGATGAGAGCGCGCTCCGATTGCACATGCTGCAGCAGGCGGCGGAGGCCGATGGGGCGGTCTTCCATCACGAGGCGGCGGCGGACGTAATCGATCATCTGGGCGACGGTGACGGCATCGTCACTTACGTTCAGCACCGGCCGCTGCCGGGCGCGATCTAGAATTTCGCGGAATACGCGCACCAGATCGACGGTGTCGGCGGCGATCTCGGGCTCGGTGCCGGGATCTTCGCGGAATTCGCGGATGATGGGATTACTCCACGACGATTCTTCGAGCATCTGCTTCTGGAGCAGCATCTGGGCGGCGCTTTTGAAACGCTGATGCTCGAGCAGCCGCTCGACCAGTTCACGGCGCGGATCTTCCTCCTGCGTATCGGTGGTTCCGTCTGTGCTGCGCGGCAGCAGCATACGGCTCTTGATGTGAATCAGCAGAGAGGCCATGTAGATGAATTCGCCCGCGCCATCGACGTCCGACTGCTTCAAACTTTCGACATAGGCCAGAAACTGCGCCGTGATGCGCGCGATGGGGATGTCGTAGATGTCTATGTCCTGCTTGCGGATGAGGTCGAGCAGGAGGTCGAGCGGGCCGTCGTAGACCTGGCCGACGGTTACCGCAAAGGGGAAGGTGTTGGCCTCCTCCCTGGCCGCTTTGCGCTCGGCGGCGCGTTCCTCGGCTCTTGCGGCCGCGGTTTCCGCGGCGCTCTTTTTCGGTTCGGGCGCGAAGGGCGGGTTGGCAGGCAGATTGAGCTGCTGTGGCTCGGATTGCGGA
>CAWGLF010000052.1:0-14945 GCA_963823295.1 uncultured Acidobacteriota bacterium | reverse complement strand
TGGACCTGGTCGGGATCGAACCGACGACCTCTTCCATGCCATGGAAGCGCGCTCCCAGCTGCGCCACAGGCCCACGAGCGAACTTTTGTTAGTTTACACGACACGCCGTTTGCGCCGAAGCATCGGCCGTTCGATTGAGTGACCGAAATCTCCGTCGCGAGGCGGCGGTGGAATTAAAGTTGATTGCGAATCCGCGGTAAGGAGCTTTGCGATATTACCCGCACGATTTTCGGGCAACAGCGAACGGCCGAAAGGCATCCGTGGAAAGATGGGCCAGAGTATGCAACGAGCTTCACCGCACCCCAGGGGGTTTTCTCTGCGAACGCACGCTCTTATCGCCGGCTCTGGATTCCTGTTTTTTGCGTTTTCCATGCGCATGCCCGTTGCTCTGGCGCTCCAGGCAGCATCGCCGGCTCCTACCGAAACAACGCCGCAGGCAAACGCCGCACCACCAACGCCGGATTTGAACGCATCTCTTCGTTCAGCGCTCGCACAAACCGGGACAGCCCTGAATCAGGTTCAGATTGACCACTGGAAGGTGTCCCGCGAGTGGAAAGGGCAACTGCAGAGTGATGCCAATTCCATCCAGCAGGATCTTACAAATCAGCTCCCTGGATTATTTCTTGCGGTTCAGCGATCCCCTGGCGCGCTGGAGCCACAATTGAATTTGATGCACAACGTGGATGCGCTCTACGACGTATTGGTACGAATAACGACAGCTGCCGGTCTGGCCGGAGGGAAAACGGACGCCGGCATTCTCAGCAATGCCGTCCAACAACTGGAGTCGGCGCGCAAGACGGCCGTCGGCCAGCTATTGCAGACCGCCTCGCAGCAGGATCGAAAAATAACCGAGCTTCAGACGCGAATTCAGAATGCAACTGAAAATGAATCGCCAGTGAGTACCCATCCAAAAACAATCGTGGTGGAAAACCGCGTTACGCATCGAACCAGGCATCGCCAAACTTCGCATCGGAAAACAACTCCGAAGAGTAGCCCGTCGCCCTCCAACAACAGCTCCGGGAATACCGGCCCTCACGCTACTACTCCCTGAAAGCCACCATTCAAGCGATTACAGCTGCGGCATTCTCATAACCGATTTTCGCCAGACGAAATGTCTCAGAGAAATTCCCACTATTTCTGTCCGCTAACCATTTTTCATTTTGAAATGACATCTAACAGGGAGTTGTCCAAAACTCGCTAGAGCTGCCGCCACCCACGCATGAATACCCTGAAAGTAGTTATTGAAAACGGAATACTGATCGCCATTATCGCCCACGGTCTCATCGGCATTTCACTGGTGTGGGACAAGGTCCTGCTGCAGAAAAAAGATACGACGAACCTGCTGTCGTATGTTTTCTGGCTGGGTGCGATCAGCGTCTTCGGACTGGTACTGTTCGGGTTCGGATTCAAAATGCCGAGCCTGAAGATTGCCGGACTCGGCTTCGCAGCCGGAATCGTGGATTTGATCGCGTCCTACTTTTACTATGCGGCGCTGAAAGCGGGAGAAGCGTCGGACGAACTGGCGGCCATGGGAGGGTTCGCTCCCGTGGCGACGGCCCTGATCGCGATTCCGTTGCTCGGTCATTCGCTGGGCGGCAATCTCCTCGGCTTCGCCGTAATGACGGCAGGCGGCTTCATCATGTTCTTCGCGGAAAAACAGCCGCTCAGAAAAATGCTGCCGAAAATCGTTCTGGCGGCGGCTGGTTTCGGGCTTACTGCCGTTCTGCAAAAAATCGTTTTTAACGGTACGAACTTTGTCTCCGGATACGTGTTCTTCACCATCGGCACGACGGTCGGCGCATTCGCGATGTTGATTCCGCCATCCTGGCGGCAACAGATATTCCAGCACTCTGAAGACGCGCCGCCTCGCAGTAAATTCTGGTATATGTTCAACCGTTTCGTCGCCGGCCTGGGTTCGTTCCTGGTGGTATTTGCTGTCAGCCGCGCCAATCCCGCGCTGGTTTCAGCCATCTCCGGCGTTCGTTACGTCATTATCTTTCTGGGTGCATACGGCATCACCAAATTGCGGCCGAACTGGTTTACGGAAGACTTCAGCAAATGGTCTCTCATCGCGAAACTTACTGCGACGCTTCTGGTCGTTGCCGGACTTGTCCTGGTGGGTATGCATGGAGGAGGCACCGGGGGCGGACCGCAGTAGAATTTCCATCAACCGGGATCAAACTGAAATCATCACGATTCCGATTGCGACCAGGATTGCGCCTGCCCAGCGCCTCCAGGTGACCTCTTCTCCCAGGTACCAGCGCGCCAGAGCGGTTTTAATAATGTTGCTGATCGCCGTGACGGGAACCGCGAATGCCAGATCCGTTGTGGCAAGAAGAGCCAGCAGGCCAACAAAGGAAAATGCGTTGGCGAGAATGCCAAAAAGCACCAGAGTATGAGTTGAAATATAGCGAATTACGCGCATCAGGCCACGCGGACCCAGGTCTTCTATCTCCCCATGGCGGGCCATACCTTTGGCATTCAACAGGTCGCCCAAGGTTCCCCCAATTACCGTGACAAAAACCCAGATCCAGGTCATTCCCGGCTGCCCTCCTCAAGTTCTTCGCTGGTATGGACAGGGGTTTCGGAAACGAACATAACGCCGAGGGAAATGACGACAACGCCCGCCCAATGGAGCAAGGAGAGGTGCTGATTGAGCACATACCGGCCCAGAATCGCGGTGAAGATGTAGGAGCTGGCCGTAATCGGCAGCACGTAGGTAAGGTCAGCCCATGTGTACATGGAAAGTTGCGAAATCATCCACCCGGCCATCAGCGCGATGCCGCCCAGAATCCAGCCATTCGCCAGAAAAGCCATCACGTAGCTCAGCATGGAGGCAAAAGAAAATCCCGGCAGTCTGGTCAAGCCAATAGCAAGGAATAAATTGCCGATCGTATTTGTAATCACGACCAGAACAATGAAAAGGCGGTTTTTATATTTAAAGTCCATACAAAATCAGCTACCAACCGGTTTGGCGTGAGATGCGAAAACAGCCTTGCCGTTTGCAAAAAGGATTTGCCTGCCGCGTCAGTTCGTCAGTTTTCGTTGGATTAGATGCTGCCACATGCTGGATCTCGGGTATGCCTCGCGCGAGCCTCATCCCTTCGGGCTTCTCCGGCGTCTAATTTCTGCGAGTATTGAGTCAGGGAGAACGAAGAATGTCCCAACGTGTGGTCCGCTCCATTGTGTTTCTGGCGCTGTCGATCGCCACTCTCGGTTGCTCCGCTTCGGCGGCGAAGGTGCCAGCCCCAGCTTTTGACGTTCCGCTGGCGCATGCGCCGGGGCGGCAAACTGCCGTGTTCGCGGGCGGATGCTTCTGGGGAACGCAGGCGGTATTCGAGCGCGTGAAGGGTGTCCTTTCCACCACGGCGGGTTATTCCGGCGGCTCGGCCTCAACCGCGACCTACCCCCAGGTAACGACGGAAACCACCGGCCACGCGGAATCGGTCCAGATAGTTTTCGATCCTTCGCGCATCACCTACGGAACGCTTCTGCGCATCTTCTTTTCCGTGCACGATCCCACCGAGCTCAATCGCCAGGGTCCAGACGTAGGCACCTCCTACCGCTCGGCAATTTTTTATAGCAACAACGAGCAGAAGCGCATTGCGGATGCCTATATCGCCCAATTGCAAAAGTCAAAAGTGTTTCCAAAACCGATCGTGACTCAGGTGGTCCCGCTCAAAGGCTTTTATCGCGCCGAAGACTATCACCAGGATTACGCTCTGCACCACCCCGACAACCCTTACATCATGGTCTGCGACCGCCCCAAGATCGCCACGCTCAAGCAGGAATTCCCCGATCTTTTCGTGCAGTACAACGGCAAGCGCTGACCATGGGCACATGATGGAACAGGCCGTCATTCCGAGCGCAGTGAGGAATCCAGAGAATCCGGCCTCAATAGAGTCAGCACATATTGCGGAGAGTCGCATCTGGGTGCCTTAGGTTGGCGAAGTTAACACCATGCTCTACGCCATCACCGATCGCCGGCTCTACGGAACGCGAGAAGACATTCGCCGCCGATATCTGCTTGATCAAACGGCAGTATGGGCCACAAACGGCGTGGCTTTCGTCCAACTACGCGAGAAAGATCTGCCGGCGCGCGATCAGGTAGAACTGGCACGCACGATGCTGCAAATTCTTCAGACCACGCCCACGCGCCTGCTCATCAACGGCCGTCCCGATGTCGCACTGGCTGCTGGTGCCAATGGTGTCCATCTCCCTGCCGGTCCCGAAGCATTGACGCCAAACGAGGTTCGCGCCATCTTTGCCAAAACCAATAATTCAAGCCCGTATATCAGCATTTCCTGCCATACCCTCGCGGAGGTCTCTATCGCGCGGGAGCAGAAAGCGGATAGCATTCTCTTTGCCCCAGTGTTCGAAAAAGTCGGCGTTGAAGAAACGCAACCGACTGTGTCTGGCACCGATTTGCATTTGTTGCAGCAGGCCTGCCGCGCCGCCGCACCTGTTCCGGTCTTCGCTTTGGGGGGAGTCACGGCAGCCAACGCATCCCAATGCATCGAAGCAGGAGCAGCCGGAATCGCCGCCATTCGCCTGATGCAGGAACCCGCGTCAGTATGGCGCGATCTCGTGTACTAAAAGCCACCTGCCAAAAACGTATCCACTATACGAGGTCCACTCCGGTCGGTCATCCGCTACACTTCGATTCTCGTGAATAAATATGCCCCGGCGCTGAGGAAACACGCGCCAATAATCGCCAGCAGCGCCACATCGATTGCTGCGCTGAACTGCCATTGGCGGACCAGCGCGCCGCGCAGCCCATCGACGCCGTAGGTAAGCGGATCGAGCTTAGTGATGACGCTCATTGCGGTGGGCAGGTTCGTCAAAGGAAACAAGGCCCCCGACAGAAAGAAGATCGGCAGCACCAGGAAATTCATGATCAGCTGAAATCCCTGCATATCTTTCAGCACCGATCCGATGGCCGTCCCCAAAGCCGCGAACACCACCGCGATCAGAATCACAAACAGAAACGCAATGGGAATCGAGATCCAGGAGTGCGGCCGGAATCCAGCAATAAGGCAGATGATCAGAATCAGTGCCCCCTGGATGACGGCAACCGTTGCGCCGCCGAGAGTCCGCCCGACCATGATCTGCATGCGGGAGACCGGAGCGACCAGCGTTTCTTTCAAGAATCCGAACTGCCGGTCCCACAGCATCGCAATGCCGGAAAACACGGAGCTGAACAGCACCGTCATCCCCACTACTCCCGGCGCCATAAACTGCAGATAGCTACCCTGGCCCGCTTGGCGAAACACCGGGCCGAGGCCAAAGCCGAGCGCTAGCAGATAGAGGCACGGCTGCCCGAGCGAGACGACAATCTGCACCCGGGAGCGCACGTACCGTTTCAATTCCCGCAGCCACAAGATGTAAATTGTGCCCATTTAACGCCTCCACATTCTTGCGACCTGGCGCATCTGGTCGGTCGAATTTGCACTCTCGTCGCGCAGCGAAGAACCGGTGAGTGCAAGGAACGCGCCTTCGAGCGAATCGCTGCCGGTTTGCTCTTTCAGTTCTGCCGAGGTTCCCTGCGCGACAATCGTGCCGTGATCCATGATCGCGATGCGATGCGCGACCCGGTCCGCCTCGTCCATGTAGTGCGTGGTCAGAAAAACCGTCGTCTTCTCCGTTTCATTCAGGTGCTTTACGTGCGTCCATAGCTGGTTGCGGCTCTGCGGGTCCAGGCCCAGCGTGGGCTCGTCGAGAAATAAAATGCGTGGCGTGTGCAGCAGCCCGCGGGCAATCTCCAGCCGCCGCTTCATGCCGCCGGAAAAGGTCTTAACATAACTGTCCTTTCTCTCCCACAGCTCAAACAGCTTCAGCAGCCGCTCGGCACGTTCGGCGCGGAGTTTGCGCGGCACGTGATACAGCACGCCATGCAGCTCCATGTTTTCGTATGCCGTCTGCTCAACGTCGAGGCTGGGGTCCTGAAAGACGATGCCAAAGCGCTGCCGCGCAGCCTTTTGCTTCAGGATCGGGTCGAGGCCATCCAGTTCGATCTTGCCGCTGGTGGGGCGCAGCAGCGTAGTCAGCATTTTGATGGTGGTAGTTTTGCCTGCGCCGTTCGGCCCCAGAAACGCGAAGATTTCGCCCGGAGCCACGCTGAAGGAAATATCGTTCACCGCGGTGAAATCGCCAAAAGTTTTCACCAGGTTCTGTACACGGATCATAGTGGCCTCATTGAATATACAGGTACCGAACGGTTCAGTTTTGTATGCCAGGCAAAGTTCGACCTGCATCACCATCCTTCCTCCCTGAATCCTTCACGCCGCTTTGCGCGCGGCTTTCGACTCGGCGGAAGTTGTGCAACAATGAATTCCGCTCGCAGGCAGCGGGGCCGTATCGCCAGTCCGGGCCTGACAGGAGATTTCCGCGTGACAAGACCTTCCGCCGGGGCGATCTTCCTCGGGCTTATCCCCCTCGCCGCGGGCTGTTTTTCTGTATCCGCATGGGATCGCGTCTATCCCATGGTCTTCGGTCTGCCTTTCAATCTCTTCTGGCTGCTTTCCTGGGCTGTACTGACCCCGGTATGCATGTGGGGCGCGTATCGGGCGGAGGCGCGGAGCTCCAAACGCTCTGACAGCGGCGGCAACAAGGGCCGGCAATGATGAGCCCGAGTGCGATCGCCCTGACGGTGATCTTTGCCATTGTCTTGCTGGGCTCGACCATCGGATTTTTCGCCGGCAGACATCACAAAATGAATCTGGAACAGTGGACCGTCGGCGGCCGTGGATTCGGGACGCTGCTGATCTGGCTGCTGATGGCGGGCGAGATCTACACCGCATTTTCGTTTCTTGGTGCCAGCGGGTGGGCCTACTCCCGCGGCGGTCCGGTGCTGTACATTCTTGCCGCCCAGATTGTGGGGAGTGTGGTCGCATTTTTTATTCTGCCGCCCATTTGGGAATTGGGCCGCGAGCACCGGCTACAGACCCTGCCGGATTTTTTTCTGATGCGTTACCGCTGTAAATATCTGGCTGCATTTGCGGCGACGATCGGGGTCGCGTTCATGGTTCCGTATGTTCAACTGCAACTTACCGGCCTGGGACTCATCGTTCGAGTTGCCAGTTTCGACGGCATCGGACGCACACCGGCGATGGGAATCGGGGTGGTACTGCTGGCGGCGTTCGTTCTTGCCAGCGGGATACGGGCTGTCGCCTGGGTCAGCGTGCTCAAAGACACTCTGATGATCCTTGCTGTGGCCTCGGTCGGCATCGCAATTCCCCACATTTACTTCGGCGGCATTGGTCCGATGTTCGCCACTCTGGCGCGCATCCGGCCTGGCCACTTGACGATGCCCGGCGCCACCAGCAATCTCGGACACTCATGGTACATTTCCACGGTCTTGCTGACCGCGTTCGGGACCTGCATGTGGCCTCATCTGTTCGCAGCCACTTTTACCGCCAAAAACGCCGATACCGTGCGCCGCAATGCCATTGCATTGCCGTTGTACACGATTTCCGTGGTCTTCATCTTCATCGCCGGCTTTACCGCATTGCTGGTGATCCCCGGCCTGCGCGATGGCGATCTTTCCATGCTGATGCTGGTGCGAAAGGCCTTTCCGGCGTGGATGCTTGGCCTGATCGGCGGGGCCGGCGCTCTGACGGCAATGGTTCCGGCCGCCATCCTCCTGCTGGCCGCTTCGACACTGTTCGCCAAAAATCTCTACCGGCCGATCTTCGCCCCAGCCATGACAGACGAGCAGGTGGGCAGGCTGGCGCGGGCAACGGTTGTGGCGCTCGCTCTGATCAGCCTGTATTTCGCCGTTTATAGCTCCACAACCCTGGTTTCACTTCTGCTGCTGGGATTCGACGGCGTGGCGCAATTTCTTCCCGGAATCGTGCTTGGCCTTTTCTGGAAGCGCGTCACCAGAGCAGGCATCTTCAGCGGCATGATCGCAGGAGTTGCCTGCGCAGCCCTTCTGGTCCTGACAAATAGAGACCCTTTCGGCGGATTGAATGCCGGCTTCATCGGGTTGTGCCTCAACTTTGCCATCGCGATCCCGATCAGCGTGTTCGCGCGGACAAAAACCACGCTGCTGGCCGAGGACATTCCCATCCCCACACATGGCTCCCACGCATCGCCATAGTCCGGGGTTTGACGCCTGGGCCTCCTCCCCTTACCCTCAAATCATAGGCCCACAAATCGGAGCTGGACCGGTTTTCCTATCGGTGTAGGCGGGGGAATAAGGCCTGCGCATCCGTTCCTTAAAGAACGGATGCACGTAAGAGATTCCCGCCACCTCGCAGGAATAGGAAAACCGGTCTCTTCGCTCCTCAATGGCGCACATCCAACCTGGAGAGGACATCGCCATGCGCTTTACCGTCGCGGAACTTGAAAAACAGCCGATTAATTTCGACGAATCTCTGGCTCCCGGAAGCATCGATTTCATCGAGGACGTCCGCCAAACCGGCCCGCTTCATACCGCCGGGCATGTCGATTTGCTCCGGGAGCATCGCGGACCCCGCGACATCGTTGAGGACATTCGCATCCGTGCCAGCCTTGAGACCCGGATGGAGGTCGCCTGCGCTCGCTGCCTGGAGCCGGTTACGGAGCCGGTCGAAACCAGCTTTGACCTGATTTTTCGTCCCCAGAGCGCCGATATCGATGGGGTCGACCGCGCCATCACCGCATCGGAGACCGAAATCGGCTACTATGGGGGAGACGGTCTATTGCTTGAAGATGTCCTGCGGGAGCAGATCCTTCTGGCGCTTCCGGCCAAGATTCTTTGCAGCGAAGACTGCAAGGGCCTCTGCCCGGAGTGCGGCGGGAACCGCAATCAGGACCCCTGCGACTGCGTGCCGGCTACAATCGATCCGCGCTGGTCCTCGCTGGAGACGATTCGCAGCCGCGTCAAGCCGTAGCGTTCAAGTACTTCAGCCAGACCGAATTCAAGATTCCCCGGGAAGCCAAACCCCCTTTGAAGATTCCGCCGGAACATGGGCGTGAGAAGGCGAGGGGGAAGGCCAGCGGGAAAAGGAAAACACGATGCCGAATCCGAAACGACGCCACTCCAAGCAGCGCACCGCAAAGCGCCGCTCCCATGACTTTCTTACCCCACAGTCGCTCTCCGAATGTCCCAACTGCCATGAGCGGAAGCTGCCCCACCATGCCTGCCCCAAATGCGGCACATATAAGGGCCGCGACGTCCTGGCTGTGAAGGAAGAGAAATAACCACATCGCGCCCATGCTGATCGACATCGCACTCGACGCCATGGGCTCCGACAAATCACCGGAGCCGGAAATTCGCGGCGCCATCCTCGCCTGCCGCCAGCTTGAAGTACGGGTGCATCTGGTCGGTCTCGAACGGACATTGCGGCCCTTGCTCGCCAGGCAGATGCACCGGCTGGGCGAGCGCCATTTACCGATCAAAATCGTTCAGGCCAGCGAATCGATCGGCATGAATGAGAAGGCCGCGCAGGCGGTCCGCGCCAAGCGCGATTCTTCCATGCGCGTCGGCCTGAAGCTGGTGCGCGAAGGCAGCGCGGCCGGTTTTCTGACCGCCGGCAATACCGGCGCCGCGATGGCCACTGCGAAGATGGTGCTGGGAACGCTTCCCGGTGTCGACCGTCCCGCACTGGTCGCGGTGCTGCCTACCAGCGCGGGCACTCCCTGCCTGCTGCTCGATGTAGGCGCAAACGTCGATTCCAAACCGAAAAATCTGGAACAATTCGCCATCATGGGCGAGATGTATGCCCGCTCCGTGCTGAAGATCGAGCGCCCGCGCGTGGGCCTGCTTTCGATCGGCGAAGAAGAGGGCAAAGGCAACGAGCTCACCCGCGAAGCCTTTCCCCTGCTCAAACAGCTTCCAATTCATTTCCTCGGCAATGTCGAAGGCCGCGACCTCTACAACGGCCATGCGGATGTTGTGGTCTGCGATGGCTTCATCGGCAACGTCGCGCTGAAGACCTCTGAAGGTCTGGCCCGCCTGGTGCGCGACTCGCTGCGGGAATCGCTTACCTCTACCGTTACCGCGCAGGTGGGCGCGTTGCTCTCGCGCAAGGCGTTCAATGCCTTTAAAAAACGGCTGGATCATTCCGAGTACGGCGGCGCGCCTCTGCTTGGGGTGCGGGGCGTCTGTATCGTGGGCCACGGCTCATCGAACGATTGCGCCATCATGAACGGGATCCGCGTCGCCGCCGAATTTGCCCAGGCCAACGTCAACGCGAATATCGAGCAGGGCCTCGCCGGTCAGGCCGATCCGCCCCCTGACAGCAGTGCGGGTCAAGTGGAGACGCAGCTACATTGACCGAAATTCTTCTGCGGTTTCTGATCGGCGGCTTGATGGTGGCGGCATTTTCGTTTGTCGGCTGCCTTTTCACTCCGAAGAGCTTTGCCGGCCTGTTTGGCGCCGCTCCGTCCGTAGCTCTGGCAACCCTGGCTTTGACCGTTTCTAAGAATGGGAAGCAGTATGCCGCCATCGAAGCCCACTCCATGATCGGCGGCGCGATCGCGTTTTTGCTCTATGCCGCCTGCGCCAGCGCCGTCCTGCTGACCCGGAGATTTTCTACTTTGAAGACCACCATCGCCTGCATGACTGTCTGGTTCGCCAGCGCGTTCGTGCTGTGGCTGGTGTGGCTGCGATAGGGGCGGCGCGATGAAGATTCGACTGGACACCTCGTCTATCAAAGAAAGCCGCTGGTATGAATATGTGGAGCGGTTCGTTTTCGGCGGGATCATCACCGCAGCCACCGGCCTGATCGCCAAGAAATTCGGCCCCGAAGTCGCCGGGCTATTCCTGGCGTTTCCGGCCATCTTCCCCGCCACCGCCACGCTGATCGCAAAGCATGAGCACGAAAAAAAGGAGCAGGCCGGGCTGCCGGGCGCGCGCAGCGGCCGGGCCGTAGCCGCCGTCGATTCCGCCGGCACCGCCATGGGCACCCTCGGTCTCATCGCGTTCGGGCTGTTTGTCTGGAAGCTGCTCCCGCACCACTCCGCGGTGCTCGTGCTGCTGGTTGCCATTCCGATCTGGCTGGCACTGCTGCCGCGGTCTGGTTCCTGCACAATTACATCCACAGATTCCCGCGAAACACGACACGCCTTCATGATGCCGCTGGCCCAGGCTCGCGAAACTAATCCGGGTTTTCTGCGAACTCCGGCTGAACCAGGGTTTCTATACCAGGGTTTCTATAATGGTTGGCAATGAACCTCACCACACCACACCCAACGAAAATCGCGTTCGTATTTCCCGGCCAGGGATCGCAGGCCGTCGGCATGGGCCGCGAACTGCATGCGAATTTTCCCGCCGCGCGCGCGATTTTCGAAGAAGCCGACGATGCCCTCGAGTTTTCTCTCTCCAAACTATGTTTCGAAGGTCCGGAAGATCAGCTCAAGCTGACGGAAAATACCCAGCCCGCCATTCTGACTGTTTCCGTCGCGGCCACGCGCGTATTGGTGGGACGCCTTGCTGAACTGGGGCTCTCCTGCCAAATGGCGGCCGGCCATTCGCTGGGAGAATATTCGGCTCATGTCGCCGCGGGAACATTTTCGTTTACCGACGCAGTTCGCGCCGTGCGCAATCGAGGCCGCTATATGCAGCAGGCAGTTCCGGCGGGCCAGGGTGCGATGGCGGCGATTCTCGGTCTGCCCGCGGACGCGATTGCCGAAATCTGCGCCGCTGCGGCGCAGCAGTCCGGCGGGGTGGTTGCGGCCGCGAATATGAATTCGCCGGAGCAGACGGTCATCTCCGGAGCGGCGGCCGCCGTTGAGCTCGCGGCGGCGATGTGCAAGGAGCGCGGCGCCAAACGCGCCATCATGCTGCCGGTCAGCGCGCCCTTCCATTGCGCGCTGATGGTTCCCGCGCAGGAGCGTCTCGCCCAGGATCTGAAAAATGTAGCTTTCCGCAAGCCTGAAATTCCTGTAATCTCGAACGTCGACGCGGAATGGGTTACTACTGCCGATTCGGCGCGCGACGCGCTCATTCGCCAGGTGACAAGCGCGGTCCGCTGGGTAGAATGCGAGCAGCAGCTAATGAACGCGAATGCAACTCATTTCGTTGAGGTCGGTCCAGGCAAGGTTCTCTGCGGGCTTATGCGTCAGCTTGACCGCAGCCGGACGTGCCTGAATGTTGAGAATGGAACCAGTTTGGAGAAAACTCTGACTGCGCTGGAGAGTTAGTGCGGCAGCTTTCGGTGAGACGAAGGGAGAAAACCATGGCTCGAATCAATTCAAGAACGGTGCTTGAAATCGCATGCCTCATGTTTCTCGGAACCGCTATCGCGCCGCCCGCAGCGCTGTGTGCGAAAAAGCCATCGAAGGCAACGACCGCCGACGGCCAGCCTATTCGCAAGGTCTACATCCGTTCCGGGGCTCCCGATATGACGAATGCCGCTGCCCGGCAGCTAACCCAGGACACATGCCTGACCATCGTCCCCAGTCCAAAACAGGCCGACGCCGTTCTCGATCTTGGAATCGTGCTGCCCGGCGCGGGCGGCACACCCCAGCCCATCAATATGTTCCCCACGAGCCCGCGCGCGCAGACGATGGGAGACAGCAACTCCCGGCCACAACGCAGTGCCAGCGTAAACTGCAGCGATGATAAAGCGAATAGCGGCTGCCGTGGCTCCTACAACACGCCGCCAGGGGACATTTCAGCGCCAACTGCTGCGGGATTAACCGGCAACACCGGTCCTAAATTCGACGTCTCTCTCACATCGCCCGGAAATACTTCGCAGGAACTCTGGGAGCCGGATGAACACTCGAAAAATTCCTGGAGCGATCAGTTGCGCGTCGCCGCCGGATGCCCGGTGTGCCCGGATACGCACTTCGACCGTCATAAATACCAGACCTACAGAAACTGGATTCAGAGCAAATGCCCGGCAATGTTTTCTGCTCAGGTCGCGCAGTAGAAAACCGGTCTAGTTCTCTCGGAATTCGCGAGATCCTTCGCGGCGCATTCGCTGAGCACGCCAAAACGGCTTAGACGACAACGTACGTCGTCAATACTGAGACTCTCACCGACGGAATAGATAACTGTTAGGTTGCGGCAGCTTGGCGGCGCTGGATTCGATTCATCCCGCCGCCGATTCGAAAAACGCGATCCAGAGGGCTTCTTTTGGATACCAGGGAATATAACCGCCTTTTGATTCGGCTGCTTCTTATTCCACTGCTGGCGCTGTTGCTGCTGGCACTCGGCCTGGGATATTCTCTGCAGCGCGTGCGGGCGAGCGCTGCCTGGGTCGACCATTCCGATCGGGTCAGGGCCAACGTCAATCGAATCGTCAAGCTGATGGTGGATGAGGAGACGGGAATCCGGGGTTTTCTGCTGACCCGCGATCCTGCTTTTCTTGGGCCCTATATTCGAGCCGAACGCATTCTACCGGACGAGTTCCAGACCACCCTCAACATGGTTCGCGACAGCCCGGAGCAGACAGCGCGTCTCCAGCAGATTCGCCAGAGTTATCTGCAATGGAAGATTCTTGCGAGTCAGGCTCTCAACCTGCCTGCCGTCAATATCGACGAGATGCGGGGCCGCAAGCGGCAGATGGACGATATACGTGCCCAGGGGGAGAGTTTCCTTAACGCCGAGGCGCTTCTGCGGCATCAACGGTCGGTGATCGCCCGCGACATGGGATCGATCGCCACCACTTATCTGTTCGGCCTGATTATCCTGATCGCGCTGGGAATCACCTGGATGACCCAGCAGTCCTTCTCGCGGTGCCGTAAGATTTTCAGCTTGCAAATCGAGGAAGCCGAGGCCCAGCGCAACCTGGCGGGCGAACGAGAGCAGTGGCTCAACACTACTCTGCGCAGCATCGGAGATGCGGTGATCGCCTGCGATCCCGAGGGCCGAGTCGTTTTGATGAATTCGGTGGCGGAGGAATTGACCGGATGGACGGAACAGGGCGCCAGCGGCCGCCCATTGCAGGACGTCTTTCATATCGTCAACGAATACACCCGTGTGACCGCCGAAAACCCGGTGGAAAAGGTGCGCCGCGCGGACGGCGCTGTCGGGCTGGCGAACCACACGATACTCGTTCGCAAAGATGGGACCGAATTCGCGATCGATGATGCCGCCTCTCCCATACGAAGCGCAGATTGGCGGATCATCGGCATCGTGGTGGTATTTCGAGATTGCACGGAACGGCGCAGCTCGCAAATGGCTCTGATGCGCGCCGAAAAACTGGCCGCCGCCGGTAAGCTGGCCGCCGCCATCGCTCATGAGGTCAACAATCCGCTGGAAGGCCTTACCAACGTGCTCTACCTCGCGGGTGAAAGCAAGGATATGACAGAGGTTCGGCAGTGGCTGGTGCAGGCGCAGTCGGAAGTCAATCGGCTGAGCCATATCACCCGCCAGACACTCGGCTTCTATCGCGAGAACAAACAGCCCGCGGTGTATCGCCCTTCCGATGTTGCGGAAGAGGTGCTGGCATTTTATGTCCCGGAGGCGGTGTCGAAAAACGTTCAGCTTGAGGCTCAGATACGCACCCAGCAGGAGACCTACGGCGTTTCCGGCGAACTGCGTCAGGTGCTTTCAAACCTGATCGCAAACAGCATCGATGCCATGCCGAACGGAGGCACCATCCGGCTGATCGTACGCGAGGCGACGGACGCGAAAAGTCCGGCCGGCAAGAGCCTGCGAATTACCGTTGCCGATAACGGCACTGGCATCGCTCCGCAAGTCCTAAAACGAGTGTTCGAACCGTTCTTTACCACCAAAGTGGATACCGGAACCGGACTCGGACTGTGGGTGTCTAAGGAACTCGTAGAAAAGCAGGGCGGCCATATGCGCGTCCGCTCCTGGGTTGTTGGAAAACGGACCGGAACGATTTTTTCCATCTACATTCCGATTTTCTCTGCCACTACCTATACAGGACGTAAGCATGCGCCGGATACATTAGCAGATTTACAGATCTGAGATGAAAATTGTCATCTCGACCGGAGCGCAGCGCCCTGCGGTTTCGGATTAGATTTGGCCGGCACTGAGCAAGCTA
>CAWGLF010000051.1:0-35218 GCA_963823295.1 uncultured Acidobacteriota bacterium | reverse complement strand
TTTCCGATGCAGAAGGTGGAAAATATAAGATTCAGGATGTCGTCCGCGGTGGTTTCGCCGGTCAGTGCGTCCAGCTGACGCAGTGCGGCTGTAGAGATCGAGCAGCAGCATTTCGTGCGGCACATTGGCGGATATTGCGGCTTCTCCATTTTGCAATGCCTGCAGCGTTTCCGACACCGCCTGCTGCTGGCGCAGGTTGGTCATCAGTCCGGTTTCTGTTTCTTTGCTGCTCGCCGTGAATCAGGGTCAGAATTTTCTCCTTCAGCGCCGGAATTCCTTCGCCGGTAAGCGCGGAGGTCTCAATCGGCTGCGAAGCGCTTCAAAAAAACGTCGCGCGCTTTTGACGGCTGACGCCGGGCGGCAGATCCATCTTGTTCACGACGGTGATAGCGCGGCGCGCGGGCATCTGTTCGAGCAGCGCGATTTCATCCTGCGTCAGTGCTTCCGCTGTCGCGTCGAGCACGAGCAGGACCACGTCGGCATCGGCCAGGGCTTCGCGCGATTTTTGAATTCCCAGGCTCTCGGCCTCGTCTTCGGAGTCGCGCAGTCCCGCGGTATCGATCAGGTCGAGCGGAATTCCGCCGAGCGAGACGCGCTCCGTAACCAGATCGCGCGTGGTGCCGGGGGTTGCCGTCACGATGGCGCGCTCGCGTTCGACCAGCCGATTGAAGAGCGAGGATTTTCCCGCGTTCGGGCGACCCACGATGGAGAGGAAAATCCATCGCGCACCACGCGTCCATAGGCGAACGAGGCGGCCATGGCTGCCAGAGGCTCCGCGATTGCCGCGATGCGCAGCGCGATTGTTTCTGCGGGCATCAGGTCGATATCGTCTTCGGCAAAGTCGATTCCAGCTTCCAGTTCGGCGATCAGGTTGATCAGCGCCTGCTTGATGGGCCGGATGCGGCGCGAGAGCGCGCCTTCCATTTGCTCGGAAGCAATTTTTGCCTGATAGAGTGTCTGCGCTTCGATCAGGTCGCGGACGGCTTCGGCCTGTGTCAGATCGAGACGCCCGGAAAGAAAGGCGCGCTCGGTGAATTCTCCTGGCCGGGCCAGACGCGCGCCGCGCCCGATGCAGGCGCGCACGATGGCATCGAGAACTACCGGCGAGCCGTGAGCGGCAATCTCAACAACGTCTTCTCTGGTGTAGGAATTGGGCGCCTGGAACCAGGTGACGACGGCTTCGTCGAGACGTTGTGCGGACCCGCTATTCGGATCGAGGATGTCGGTAAGCTGTGCCTGTGCGTGGAGAAGAGGATGGCGCAGTCGCAGCAGGCTGAAGCGATCTCGACCGCTTGCGGGCCGGAGAGCCGGACGATGCCAATGCCTCCGCGGCCGGGCGGCGTGGAAATGGCGACGATGGTCTCCTGCTGGGTAGCAGCGTCGCTGGCGCCACTGACCGCTCCAGCGGAAATTTGCTTATCCACGGCCAAAGGTGCGCGCCCGCGCGGCACCTGCGGGAGGCGCCGCCTGCGGCTGCCAGTTTTTCGGATAGACGACAACGTAGCGCCGCATGCCTTCTCCGCTGCTTTCGCTGCGGAGATCTTCATAGTTGCGCAGCGCCAGATGCAGCATCCGCCGCTCGCGGGAATTCATCGGGGCGAAGCTGTAGGGCTGACTGGCTGGCCCGCACCTGCTCGGCGGCGGTATCGGCGACCAGCCGCAATTCCTGCGCGCGCATGGCTTTATAGCCGCGGGCGTCGAAGGAGATCAGATCATGCTCCTCCGGCTCCAGGCGCAGCGATTTCGCCGCGATGTGTTCCATCGACAGGAGCAGCTCCGCGTTCCGCTCCAGCACCAGATTTACATCCGGGCCGGCGATCTCCACGTAGATTTCGCGGGATTCGAATCTGTTGGGGTCCGCTGCTCCGGCGCCTGCCGTGATGCGGTATTTCAGCCGCAAGCCGCCAATGCCGGTCAGGGTTTTCAGAAACACGTCAATCTTTGCCACGGCAGTCTGATAGTTTTCAATCGGCATCGTTTTCCCGCGTATTCAAGGGGGTTCGAGTTGGCGGTTTTCGGCGCGCGACGGCCGGTTGGCGGCCGCCGCCACCCTTCTTTTTCATGGCACGTTTCATCTGGATCTCGCGCAGTTCCTTACCCAGCTTGGTGCGATTGATAATCCATTGCTGGCCGATGCCGATCAGGTTGCTGCCGGCCCAGTAAAGCGCCAGTCCGGAGGCATAATGCCAGGCGATAAATCCGCTGAACAGCGGCATGGTAAAGGCCATCAACTTTTGTTGCTGGGCATCGACGCCGGGCGAAGGCGTAAAAAGCTGAACAGAGAACTGCGAAGCCACCAGAATAATCGGCAGGATGTGCATACGGGTCGGCCGCCGATAGATCATGCAGCCAGTACCAGTGCGCATTGCGCAGTTCGATGGCGTTTTCCAGCATCTCGTAAAAGGCCCAGATCAGCGGGAGCTGGATCAGCATGGGAAGGCAGCTGCCGAACATGTTGACGCCTTCTTTTTTGTACAGCTCCTGCATCTCCTTGTTCATGTCCTGCTTGCGCGGATCGTCGAACTTATATTTTTTGTACTTCTCCTTGATGAAGTTCATCTGCGGCTGAATGCGCTGCATCTTGATGGAGGACTTCATAGTCGCGAAGCGCGTCGGGAAAGTCGCCATCGTAATAATCAGCGTCAACAGCAGAATCGCCCAGCCCCAGTTCGGCACGATATGCCCGTGCACCCAGCTCAGCAGGTAAAAGAGCGGCTTGGCGACGATGGAAAACATGCCGTAATGCACCAGCGGCACCAGGTTCGGGCCGGTCGCTCTGCCTTCTGTCCCCGTCGCCCGAACCGTGTGCAGCACGCTCAGCATCTTGGGGCCCGGCGAACAGGCGCACTGAGGTGGTGCCGTCGGCCGCGCCGACGGCGGCGCCGAGAACCGGCTGCGGAGCCGTCTTACTCTGCGGATCGGATGGGTCCTTCGGTACATCCAGCGTGTTGCGCAGAGAAACGAAGGTGCTGCTCTCCGGCTTGTCGGGCAAAAATATCGCGGCAAAGTAAAGATCGCTGACTCCGCCCCAGTTCAGCGGGCCGGTGTGCGCTTCGCCATCGGACACCTTTTTCGGGGCGATGCTCTCCATGCTGCCGCTGCTGGAGCGGTCGATCTTCTGATCCGACGAATAATCTCTGGCCTCGCGCTGATCGCCAAACCCGGCAGGCCAGGACAGCAAGGCTTCGACCGGCTCGCCATTCCGCGTCACTGTCACCTGGGCGCGAATGACATAGCTGTTATCGAAGTGAAAGACCTTATGCACGACCAGGCCGCCAGCGGAATAGTCAAACGTCAGCTGCGCGGGCGCGGCCAGATTGCCGCTGGCAGAAGGGACGTAGAGCGCCTGCGCCATTTGCTGGCGCAGAGTCGGATCGCTGGTATAGATCGAAAGCGGATACCCGAACTGTTTCGCGGCCGCCGTGTTCACCAGATCGAGCGGCTTGCCTTTGTAATCCGTATATTTTTTCAAAATCCACGAGGTTACTTCTCCGCCGTGGTTGGTGAAGGTGATTCGGTACAGCTCGTTCTCGACCGTGGTCGTAGTTTCGCGGGCAGCGGCGATCTTGGGAGTTTCAGGAGCGGTAACGGATTTCGCAGGTGGGGTGGCGAGACTGGCGGTGGACGCTCCACCTGCGATGGCTGCGCTGCCGGAACTGGCCTGCTTAGCCGGCGCCGGCGCGGGAGCGTGGGTCGCGGGCGTTTTCGGGCGGAACAGCTGCATGCCCAGCAGAATCGCCAGAAAAACCGTCGAAAAAATCAGCAGGGAACGGGAGTCCTGTTTGCCGCCGCCTTGCTGGTTGGGATTCTTATACTCGGCCAAAGCTCTTCCTGTTATGTTTCAATTCCGCAGTTGCACGGCCGGCACAAATCGTTCGAGAAAGAAAGCGGCCTGCGTGGATGACCTGGATGCCCACTCGCCATTCGGGCTTCGGTCCCCGGCATGTCAGGTGCGGAGTGCGGTGCCTCTATCGTACCGTTTTTAGCGGCAACTTGCAGTTCCGTTAGTAATACGGCGGAAACAAGGCCTCTTGCGGTCTGGATAAACCGCGAGGTCTTCGCATTGCTCAGGACGTTAATCTTCCAGATGATCAGCCGCCAATATGCACCATGCTGCGCGATGGCTTCAGAAAGCCCGGCTCGCCAATATGGTGCCGCGCCTCTTTGCGGTCAACCGTGCGGCGAATAAATTGCTCCAGGGCGGCATCGTCTCCGCCGCGCCGCAGAACACCGTACAGGTCATGGTCGAACTGCGAAAAGAGGCATGTGCGCAGTTTTCCATCGGAGGTAAGCCGGACGCGGCTGCAGTGCCTGCAGAACGGGTGCGATACCGGCGCGATGATTCCGATTTCGCCGAGGCCGTCGTCAAAGGTGTAGCGGAGCGCCGTTTCGCTGGGAGAATTTGGCGCCAGGGGAACCACTCGCCGGAACTGACCGAGCGCCGCCAGAATCTCTTCCAGGCGAACGACCACTTGCGGGGTCCAGACGCGGTCTTCTTCGAGCGGCATAAATTCGATAAAACGGACGATGACGCCTTCGTCGCGCGAAAATTTTGCGAACTCGACGATCTGGTCCTCGTTGAAGCCGCGCAGCAGCACGCAATTCACTTTGACGGGATCGAGTCCCACCCGGCGAGCGGCACGTACTCCGGCGAGAACCTTGTCAAAGCTGTCGGGCACCCGCGTGATGCGCGCGAACTTCTCCCGGTCAACAGCGTCCATGCTGACGGTGATGCGGGTAAGCCCGGCATCTTTGAGCGGCTGTGCGAGATCCTCCAGCAGATGGCCGTTCGTGGTCAGGGCGATGTCGAGCGGCTGGCCTTTCTCTGCGCGAGTTCCGTCCCCAGCGAAGGCAGTTCGCATTTCGGCCAGAGCCGAGACCATCTCGACCAGGCCTTTGCGCAGCAGCGGCTCGCCACCCGTCAGCCGGACCTTCTCAATCCCCAGAGAGACAAACACACGCACCATGCGGAGATAATCGGCAATGGGGAGTTCCGCATATTGCGCGCCTTCGGTCCCGGTGCGGCAATAGACGCACTTATAGTTGCAGCGGTCGGTAATGGACACGCGCAGATCGGTGATGGCGCGACCGTGCTGATCCGTCAGGCGCGAAGAAAGCGGCGGAGAAGCAACATCCGGGTTGAGAGCGAAAACTGCCATAAAAGGACGGACACCGCCACCCTTTTGATGCCGGAAGGGGTGGTTGGGAAGCAGCTGGTATTGATTCCCGTAAACCCTTCAGTATAGAAGTTCAGCTATTCCGCATGCCACGGATTGAGTATTTCTATGCCACAGCCTTCAAAATCCTTATCGTTGCGCGTTGCCAGCGTCGCGTTGTGGACGCGTACAATGGCCGCGATCTGAGCGTCCTCCTGGCTGATTGGCTTTCCGCTGGAACGCCGGGCTGCGGCAATGCGGGAGTAGGCTCGCGCCGCTTGGCCGTCGAGTGGAAGAACTCTTCGAAATCTTCGCTCGAACAGGATTTCAGCCGCGGCGATCAGATGAGTCCGTCTCTTGCCGGCCGGTAATGTTTCGAGTTCATAATAAGATCTCCGCGACAGTTATTGCGCTAACAGCCAACTGCGTCATGGAATGCTGTTCCAACCAGCCGGTCACAGATACTTGATGGGGATGGACGCATCAGTTCGGATAGCACATTTGTATCGAGAACGATCATTTCGAAAAATCGGGTGGGCGGCGTATGGGTTTGCGCTTTGGCAATTTCAGCTCTACGCCCCCATACGGTGCAAAAAGCTTCCGAATGGTTTCTGCCAGATTCTCCTGCGGACTCTTCCGTCGCTATTCAGCGATTCGCGCAGAATCTCGCGCGCCTCCTGCTCCATAGAACGGCCGTGGTGCGCCGCCCGAACCCTCAGTTTCATCTTGGAGTCTTCATCGAGTTGCCGGATGGTGAGAGTAGCCATATTGCAATGCTAGTCTGATTGCCATCGATGCATTGCACATTTTATAGTCGCCGTATAGTGGTTACGCCCCGGCTTTGGCCTTCTTGATCTCTTCCATCAGCGGCGGCACGATGTCGAACAGGTTCGCTACCACGCCCACGTCGGCGATTTCGAAAATCGGCGCTTCGGCATCTTTGTTGATGGCAATGATAGTGCGCGCGCCTTTCATGCCGACGATGTGCTGAATCGCACCGCTGATTCCCAGCCCTATATAGAGCTTAGGCGCAATCGTCTGGCCGGAGCTGCCAATCTGGCGATCGAGCGGCAGCCAGCCGGCATCGCAGATGGGGCGCGAGGCGGCAACATCGCCGCCGAGCAGTTCCGCCAGGTTTTCCGCCATGGCAATATTTTTCTGTTCCTTTATGCCGCGGCCTACGGCAACAATAATCTCGGACTCGGAAAGATCGACGGCCTGTTTTGCCTCTTTGAAGATCTCATGCGCCTTCACCCGGACGACGCCGTCGGGCACGATCACGTTGACGGTTTCAACCGGCGCGGAACCCGATTCCGCCTGGTCGCCGCGAAATGCGGCGTTTTGAAAGGTTGCCATCCATAGCGGCCCATCGCCGGCAAAGGAAACATCCGCGGCAAACTTACCCTGAAACATTTGCCGGGTAAACAGTAGTTTTCCGTTCTCATATTTGTAGCCGGTAGCGTCCGGAATCACGGTTTTGCCGAGCGCCAGCGCCAGCCGGGGGGCAAAGTCGCGCACCTGATAGGTATGCGGCATCAGCACCAGCCGCGGCTGTTTGTTCGACAGAAATTCTTTCAGAACGTAGACATAGGCGTCCGACGTGTACGCAGCCAGCTGCGGCGATTCGATGGCATATACCCGGGCGGCCTTTTTTCCCGCCAGCTCCGCGGCGATCGTGCCGATGCCGCTTCCGAGCACCGCGATTTCCACCTGCCAGCCGGTATCTTTGGCGATGGCCTGCGCAGCGGCGACAGTTTCAAAGGAGACGCGGTTCAGATTGCCTTGCTGCTGTTCGACGAGCACGAGAATTGTGTCGGACATTGTGCCAATCCTCGTTCATCGAATGGGTGCTTAGTCGAATTCCGGGGTTCCGCGGCGAAGCCTCATGCCCGCACCGATCAGAACAAACGACAGGATGAACGCGGCGATCATGTAATAGCCCATGGGGTGAATCCAGCTCGGATCGTAGGTGAAGTCCTGGCCTGCCCATACCGTCAGCAAGATCGCTATGATCGCCAACTGCCCCCCCATGACTTCGAGCAAGCAGGCCGCGAAAACGGCGCTGATCCACGGCGACAACCTGGTCGGGAGTCAGATTGCGCTCTTCAGGGGGGAGAAGCATGTTCGGCATTTTCTCGTTACTCCTTGCATGTCGTCGTGCAAAATTCGCGGCCGGTTCTGGCCCGATTGCACATACAAACATTATTAAATCACGTGCGCCTCGTTGCGAAGTCTGTCCACCAGCTTTTTCGCAATCTCGCCCGGCGTGCCGTTGAGCATCTCCGTCTTTTTCTGCTTTACGGGCAAATAGAGCCGCTCAATTTTTTGCAGGCTCGCGCCCAGGCTGGCCTCGATTTCCGCCAGCGTGACCTGGCGCACAGGTTTGTTCCGGGCCTGCTTGATGCCGAGCAGGGTGGCATAGCGCAACTTATTAATGCCGCTCTGGATGGTCAGCAGACAGGGCAGCGGCATGTCGATGAACTGATACTGGCCGGCTTCGAGTTCGCGCTTAATGCGCACACCGGTTTCCGTCTTTTCAATTCCGATGATGATGGTGGCGTGCGGCCAGCCGAGAATCTCGGCCAGCAGCACGCCGGTCTGGGCGAAGCCGTAGTCATCCGACTGCAGCCCGGTGAAGATCATGTCGAAGGTCTCGTCCCCCTTCCATTTGATCGCTGCCGCCAGCGCGCGCGCGGTACTGATCGCATCCATGGCCGCAAAGGAATCGTCTACAAGATAGATGGCGCGGTCCGCGCCCTTGGCCAGCGCCTCGCGCAGCACCTGTTGCGAACGCGCCGGACCGGCGGTGATGACCACCACTTCACCGCCATGCTTTTCCTTCTGGCCGAAGGGCCTCTTCGAGAGCGTAGGCGTCGGGCTCATTCACTTCGTAGGGCACATCCTCGCGAATCCACGTGCCCGCCTCGTTCAGCTTGAGAGGCGCGTCCTTCTGCGGAACCTGCTTGATGCAAACGAGAATTTTCATGGTGTTTGCGCGACCCGGTAGTGTAACGGAGTCGAGTGCGGCGCGGTCGAGAGGGTCATGACGTTCGCTTTCTGGCGCTCGAGCTCAGATGCTTTATATCATTGACGTAGTACGCAGTCACGTAGTATGCTTCACCCCTGTGATACGGAGCTATGGAGATGCAGCCACGCAGCGATTGTTTGAAGCCGGTGATGAGCGCCGTTGGCGGTCAATTGCTCGCGCGGCGCTCCGTAAGCTGTAACAATTGAATGCTGTGCCCCGGATCGAAGAGATGGCCTCTCCGCCGGGTAACAGGCTGGAGGCGCTCCGAGGAGACCGTAAAGGTCAGCATAGTATTCGTATCAATAACCAATGGCGCATTTGCTTCCGATGGCATCAGGGCGATGCTTACGAAGTGGAAATCGTGGATTATCACTGAGGGTTCTCCGATGGCTCGACGCACGCATTCTATTCCGGCTTCACGCACCTTCTCTCCGGTTCCGGTCCATCCGGGCGAGCATTTACGCGAAGATTTCATGAAACCGCTCGGTCTTTCCGTCAATGCTCTCGCGCTGGCGTTGCGCGTCCCTGCGACACGTGTTTTGGCCATCGTTAAGGAGAAGCGCCGGATTTCACCCGATACGGCTCTTCGCCTCGGACGTTATTTCAAGGTTTCGCCTGAGTTCTGGCTCAATCTTCAGACCCACTACGAACTGGCACTTGCGGAACGCGAATCATTGGCCGCGATCCAGCGCGAGGTCCTGCCTCGTGAGCCAATGACTGCTTGATCAGACTGTTCAATGCGGCCGCAGCATGATGACTCTGGCGATCGTGAAATAAATGACCAGGCCGGTGACATCGACCAGGGTGGCTACAAATGGAGCGGAAGCGCTGGCCGGGTTCAGCCCGCATCGCCGCAGAACGAACGGCAATGTCGCCCCGGCAATCGAGCCGAACGCAACCACTCCGATCAGGCTGCACAAAATTGTGAAAGCGAGCAAGACCGTCTGCGCGCCGTAAAAATGAAAGAGCGCCTGCCAGGCGAAAATACGGACCAGTCCGATCATTCCCAGAATGCAGCCGAGCGCCAGACCCACAAAAAGCTCGCGGCGAATCACGAGAAACCAGTCGCGCAGCTTTACGTCGCCGACCGCCATGGCCTGAATCACCAGGGTCGTCGCCTGCGATCCGGAGTTGCCGCCGCTGCTGATGATCAGCGGTAAAAATAAGGCGAGAACGACCGCCCGCGCGATTTCATTTTCGAAAAAAGCTCATCGCAGTCGCGGTAAACATTTCGCCAATGAACAGGATCATCAGCCACCCGGCCCGTTTTCTTACCAGTTCAAAAAATGGAGCATGCAGATAAGGGCCGTCGAGAGCCGCGGTGCCGCCCACGTTCTGGATATCGCGTGTCGCCTCCTCCTCAACCACGTCCACGATGTCATCGACGGTGACGATGCCGACCATCCGCCGATCGTCTCCAAGAACCGGCACGGCCAGCAGTCTGCTGTCGCGAATAACATCGGCGACTTTCTTCTGGTCGGCTCCCTCCGGAACGGAAAACAGGCGGGTATGCATGATGTCGCGGACCAGCTTCTCCGGCTCAGCCGAAAACAGCTCACGCAACGAAATCACCCCCAGCAGATGTTGATCGTGGTCGAGCACATACGCGTAATAAATTGTCTCGAGCGCACCGGCCTGGCGGCGCAGATAGGAGATGGCCTCATCGACCGTCGAGTCCGGCCGCAGCCGGGCGAAACGCGGGCTCATCAGGCCGCCCGCTTCATCCTCCTTGTACGCCAGCAGAGCGCCGACTTCCTTACGGGTGGGCTCATCGAGCAAAGCGAGCAGATCGTTGTGGCGATCGGGGTCGGCTTCCTGAATCAGATCCGCGGCATCATCGGGAGGCAGCAGGCGCATCCAGACACGGCGCTGATCCTGTGGTAGGCGCAGAAGAAGATTGCTCTGGTCATGAGCATTCAACTGGAGAAAGAAATCCGCCTTCTCGGCTGTATGAAGCTCACGGAAACTTTGCAGGCGCTCGGCATGAGTCAGTCGGGGCCAGCGCTCCCACAATGCTTCCGTAGCCTGCGCGGTTGCGGTTTGAGGAGTCATCATGAGCCTTGGGAATCGTGAATTCTCGCTGCAGAGACGGATGGAGCCGGTGTCATTTTGCGCCGCGAAATCTCCCGACGATAGCCATGTATTTGCGGGCATTCTCGGTGATGACGTCGGTCCGCCCTTCGGCCGCCGCTTTCGCGTCGACCAGATCGCTGCCCACTCCGAGCGCGAACGCGCCGGCCGAAAGAAACTCCTCCGCTGTGCTCAGAGAAACGCCGCCAGTGGGGATCAGCTGAATCTGCGGCAGCGGCCCTTGCAGCGCCTTTAGATATTTCGCTCCGCCGAGCGCGCTGCAGGGAAATACCTTCACCACATCCGCGCCCGCCTGCCATGCGGTCACAATCTCGGTCGGCGTCAACGCGCCGGGAATGATCGGGACGCTGTAGCGGCGGCATAGTTCGATGGTCCGCACATCGAGAGCCGGGCTGACAACAAACTGCGCGCCCGCCAGAAGACAGCTGCGGGCGGTCTCCGGGTCGAGCACAGTTCCCGCGCCCACCAGCAATTTATTGCCGTGATGCTCGACCAGTTTTTCGATCACCTGAATCGCGCCGGGCACGGTCATCGTGATTTCGAGCACGGTAACGCCGCCGGCGATGATCGCATCGGCGATCGTCAATGCTTCCTTGGCGGAAGTGGCGCGCAGCACCGGCACCAGGCCGATTTCGTGGATTTGCTGCATCATGTTTGTCTTGTTCATTTGCTGTCTCCTAAGGCATCCGTAAATTAATTTCTAAAAATAAATAGAGTCATTCTGAACGGAGCATCGCGGAGTGAAGAATCCAGAGAATATCCGCCGCGATTGTGTCGCCACTATCTTTTTGATTCTTCGCTGCGCTCGAACTTACGAACTTTAGCCGCTCTAATTCTCTTATCGCACAACGCGAGCACTCGCGCCGCGCATCAGCCGTTCCACTTCCCCGAGCGTCGCCATGGTGGTATCGCCGGGTGTCGTCATCGCCAGCGCTCCGTGAGCGCAGCCGCAATCGACTGCCCACTGCGGGCCTTTGCCCATCAGCAGCCCATAGATCAGCCCGGATGCAAACGAGTCTCCGCCGCCGACGCGATCGAAAATTTCGAGGTCCGGCATGGGGCGCGCCTCGTAAAATTCGCCATCGTAATAGCAGATCGCGCCCCAGTCGTTGCAGGTCGCGGTCTTTGCGTGGCGCAGCGTGGTGCCGACGGCGCGGAAGTTGGGATAGGTCGCGACAGCCTCCTGAATCATGGCGCGGAACTGGGCTGTGTCGAGCTCGGCAATGTCATCGCCCGACGCCCTTGATTTCGAAGCCGAGCGCGGCGGAAAAATCCTCTTCATTGCCGAGCATGACATCCACCATTCTCGGCGAGATCGCGGTTCACTTCCGTGGCGCGCTTCTTGCCGCCAATCGATTTCCAGAGGGAGTCACGATAATTCAGGTCGTAAGAAATGATGGTTCCGTGCCGGTGCGCGGCCTCCATAGCTTCGCGGGCCACCAGCGGAGCGGTTTCCGAAAGAGCGCAGAAGATGCCGCCGGTGTGAAACCAGCGAGCGCCCTCACGGCCGAAGATTTCATCCCAGTCGATCACGCCGGGCTTTAGTTGCGAGGCTGCCGTATGCCCGCGATCCGAACATCCCAGGGCCGCGCGGACGCCGAACCCGCGCTCGGTAAAGTTCAGGCCATTGCGAACCGTTCGGCCTACACCGTCGTAGGGCATCCAGCGCAGATGCGAGAGATCGACGCCGCCCTGCAGCATCAGGTCTTCAACCAGTCGGCCGACGGGATTGTCGGCGAGCGCGGTCACGATGGCGGTGCGCAGGTTGAAGCATCGCCGCAGCCCGCGGGCAACGTTGTATTCGCCGCCGCCTTCCCAAACGCGAAAGCTGCGGGTGGTCGCGACGCGCTCGTCGCCGGGATCGAGCCGCAGCATCACTTCACCCAGGCTGACCAGGTCCCATTTGCACGATTCGCTTGACCGAATATTCAGTTGATTCTCTTCCATTGTCACTGCCGCTTTCTCCCTCCCAGCATATTTAGACCGTGATCGCATCGACGCGCCGAAGTCCGGGCGCGAGCAGAAGCAAAATTCCAAAGGCCAGCAGATAGGCGCTGCCGGAATAGAGAAATAGCGGCGCATAACTGCCCGTCCATTGCAATACCTGGCCGGCTGCGGTCGCCATTACCACACCGCCGATCGAGCCCGCCATGCCGCCGAGACCGACCACCGAACCCACCGCGCTTGCCGGGAACATGTCCGAGGCGGTGGTGAACAGGTTGGCCATCCACGCCTGGTGCGCCGCCGCCGCCAGGCCGATGAACCCAACCGCCGTCCACTCATACTTTGCATAGCCGGCGAACAGGACCGGCAGCACGCAGAACGCGCTGATCAGCATGGGCGTCAGCCGTGCGCGGGTTGTGGAAACACCGCGTCGCACCAGGAATGCCGGCATCCACCCGCCCGCCACGCTGCCGATGTCCGAAATCAGATAGACGGTGATCAAAGGCAGCCCGATATGCGTCAGGTTCACGTGATAGCGATGCTCCAGAAATTTGGGTAACCAATATAAATAAAACCACCAGACAGGATCGGTCATAAATTTCCCGACCGAAAAGGCCCAGGTCTGGCGCTTGCCCAGCAGCACTCGCCAGGACGGCGCGACCTCTCCCGATTCCACATCGTCGGCCACCTGCCCGGCACGGATGTATTCATACTCTCCGGTCGAAAGTCGTGGATGCTTTTCCGGAGGGCGATAGCTGGTCCACCACCATAGAAGCCAGCCAGGCCCAGCACGCCCGTGAAGAGAAACACCGCGCGCCAGCCATAGTGGATATCGATCCAGGGAACCATCAATGCTGCCGCAATGACGCCGAGATTGGTGCCGGCGTTGAAGATTCCGGTCGCCAGCGAGCGCTCCTTTTGCGGAAACCACTCAGCGGTCGTTTTGATGGCGGCGGGGAAATTACCGCCTTCTCCAAGGCCAAGAAAAAAGCGGCAGATGCCGAAGCCCAAAGCTGTAGAAACCAGTGCGTGCGCCGCCGAGGCGATGCTCCAGACCAGCATCATCAGCGCATAACCTACTCGAGTGCCGACGCGGTCGATGAACCATCCGGCAAACAGCATTCCCACGGCATACGCAGCCTGAAAGGCGCCGATAATATAGCCGTACTGGGCTTCGCTCCAGCCAATCTTGGTCTGCAGTTCCGTCGCCAGAATGCCCAGGACCTGGCGGTCGATATAGTTTTTCGTCGTAGCAAAGAACAGCATGGCGCAGATAATCCAGCGCACGTGCCCTGCCGTTCGCGATGGCGGTCGTTCCACAACCTGGTCATCAAAATTTCTGGCGAACGGTTCGGTTGATTTCACTGCATCTCCATGATCGGCTTTCCGCATGATAGACGACGCTTAAAGGAAAACTGAAACTCAGCCCTGAGTCGGTATCCAAACACTGCGGGCAGGAATTGTGAAAAAATTGAGAGTAGCTATGATTTCTGTCAGCAATGTAAGCATGCGTTATGGATCGAAGATTCTCTTCGAGGATGTTTCCACCACTTTCACGCCCGGCCGCCGCTACGGTTTGACCGGCCCCAACGGAGCGGGCAAATCCACGTTTATGAAGGTTTTGAGCGGCGAGCTGGAGCCGCAGAAGGGCGTGGTCGTTCGCCCCAGGAAACTTGGTGTGCTGCGCCAGGACCAGTATGCTTTCGATGCATATCGCGTCATCGATACCGTCATCATGGGCAATAAGGTTCTGTGGTCGGCGCTGGAAGAACGCGACCGCATCTACGAGAAGCCCGAACTCGATGACGCCGATGGAATGCGTCTGGGAGAACTCGAAGGCATCGTTGGCGAGGAGGACGGCTACACCGCCGAAAGCGACGCCGCCATCCTGCTGCAGGGTCTCGATATCCCGAATGAGGTGCACGAGCGCAAGATGAGCGAGCTGCAGGGCGGCCAGAAAGTTCGTGTGCTGCTGGCGCAGGCTCTGTTCGGCAATCCTCAGGCGCTGCTGCTCGATGAGCCGACGAACTACCTCGATCTCGATTCCATCCACTGGCTGGAGGATTTTTTGATCCGCCGCGAAGGCACGCTGATTACGATTTCGCACGATCGATATTTTCTGAACAACGTCTGCACGCACATTGCAGACATCGATTATCAGACCATCATCACCTACACCGGCGGCTACGACGACATGGTGCTGGCAAAGACCCAGGTGCGTGCGCGTCTGGAGGCGCAGAACGAGGAACGAGCGAAAAAGATTGCACAGTTGAACGAGTTCATCGCGCGCTTTTCGGCTGGAACGCGGTCGAGCCAGGTCACTTCCCGCAAAAAGGAAGTGGAGCGGCTGCAGACCAGTGAGCTGGCGCGCTCGAATATTGCGCGGCCGTATATCCGTTTTGACCAGCTGCGCCCCTCGGGCAAGCACATCCTGGAATTCGAAAATGTCCGCAAAGCCTATGGCGACAATAAAGTCATTCGCGGCTTTACGGCATCGGTTGGGCGCGGAGAAAAAATCTGTTTGATCGGCAGAAACGGGCAGGGGAAAACCACGCTGATCAAGGCGCTGCTCGCGAACGCGCCCAATGTGGAGCACTTTGCCGGCGATGATCCCAGGAGCGATATTGACAGCGGCACTGTGAAGTGGGGCCATGAGGCGCAGATCGGCTATTTCGCGCAGGACCATACTTCGACCATCCAGAAAGGAATGACTGCGGCGGATTGGCTGCATCAGTTCGATCCCAAGGCCACCAGGGAAGACATTCGCGGCGTGCTGGGACAGATGCTTTTCAGCGGAGAGGAAGGACTGAAGCCGACCGAGGCGCTCTCCGGAGGAGAAGCGGCGCGGCTGCTGTTCTGCCGCTTGATGATGCAGAAGCCGAACTTCCTGATCTTCGATGAGCCGACGAACCATCTTGATCTGGAAGCGATCAACGCACTGAATCAGGCGCTGCAGAAGTACGAAGGCACGGTTCTGCTGGTGACCCACGATCAGGATCTGATCGATGAAGTGGCCACGCGCATCTGGAATTTCGAGGACCATGCGATTGAGGACCATAAAGGGCCGTACGCGGAATTCCTGCAATCCCGCACGGCCGTTTCCCGCTGATCTGGCCGCCTGACTGCGACCGGAATAAGAAGCTGACGCTAGTATCTTCGCCGGGGACTTAGGCATGGCCGATGTGGCCAGACGGGTCCGGGAATCGCGGCCGGGTATTTTTCCGTGTAACAACCAATTTCGGACAGGTATGTATCTCAGCGTGGCTCGGCAACATCTAAATAGTCGCGTAGGGTCGCTATGTCCAGCTTGATTGCCGGTTTCGAGGCCAGTCCAAAAACGTTTGCTCCTGCGCAGATGTCGGGGCGAAAGTTTCTGAACCCGGTGCCCACCACGGTCAGCCCGCCTGGCAGCATGCTTCGCATGATGCGCCGGGTCATCGCCGAGAAGCGGATTGGCGACCCACAGGAAACGCTCGGCCCATTCCGCACCGATACACAAGTCTATGCGCTCCCTGCTGTAAGCGGGCTGCGGATTACATGGATGGGCCATTCTTCGTTGCTGATCGAGATCGATGGTCACCGCATTCTTACCGACCCGGTCTGGAGTGAACGCGCGTCGCTGGTCTCCTTTGCCGGTCCCAAACGTTTTTACGCGCCCACGCTGGCGCTGGAAGATTTGCCTCCGCTCGATGCGATTCTTCTGTCGCACGATCATTACGATCACCTGGACCGCGCGACCATCCAGCGGTTGCAAGCGACACAATCTGCCCGCGTTCGATTCATCTGTTCGGTCGGCATCGGCAACCATCTGGAATCCTGGGGCGTTGCCCGCGAGCGGATCACGGAACTGAACTGGGGTCAAACCACATCGTTGTCTTCGGCTGGCCGCAGTCGGATGTGGCGGGAGCATCCCTTTGGGACTTTTTACTCGGGGAATTTTTATTCCGGAGACTGCACGATTACGGCGACCCCGGCGCGCCACTTCTCCGGGCGTGGACTGTGGTCGCGCAACGAGACACTGTGGTGTTCGTTTGTGATTCGATGCGGAAGCCACAATCTCTTTTTCGGCGGAGATTCCGGCCCGTTTCCCGGGTTTCAGCAGATTGGCGAAATTTATGGGCCGTTCGATCTAACGATGCTGGAGATCGGAGCCTATGATGCGGACTGGCCCGACGTCCATATGGGTCCGGACAGTGCGGCGGAAGCACACCTGGCGCTCAAGGGAAAGCTGCTGCTGCCGATTCACTGGGGCCTGTTCAATCTCGCGTTCCATCCCTGGCGGGAGCCGATCGAGCGGCTGAGCCGGCTGGCGGAGTGGAGAAACATTCCGTTGCTTCTGCCGAAACCCGGCAGTCCGACCGAAGTTACCGGAGCCAGCCTCAACACTTTCTGGTGGGAAGAATAGCCCTCCCGAATCGTACGCTATCAGCATGATTGCGCTCAAACATTCCACTTGCGGCAACGATAGCTGTTGTTTTGCCTTCTCAATGAAAGGTCTTGCCCGTTTCTCAACGCAGGCAAGCAGGGAGATAGAGAATGGCAGGAAATCTGAGAGGTAAGACAATTGCGATTCTGGCAACCGACGGTTTTGAAGAAGCGGAGCTGGCCGAGCCGAAGAAGGCTCTGCAACATGCGGGAGCGAAAATCCATGTGATCGCGCCTCACCCAGGCGAAATCAAGGGATGGAAGCATACCGACTGGGGCAGGAGCGCCAAAGTGGATAAGGAGCTGAACGAAGTCTCCTTTGAAGATTACGACGCGCTGGTGTTGCCGGGCGGTGTGATGAATCCGGACAAGCTGCGAACGGATATGCGCGCTGTTGCCTTTGTCAAAAAGTTTTTCGACGCCGGAAAGCCGGTGGCAGCAATCTGTCACGCGCCCTGGACGATGATTGAAGCGGATGTGGTGAGAGGCCGCACGATGACCTCCTGGCCGTCGCTGCAGACCGATTTGAGAAATGCTGGCGCAAACTGGGTCGATGAACAGGTTGTAGTCGACGGCAATCTGACTACCAGTCGCAAGCCGGATGATCTTCCCGTGTTCATTAAAAAAATTATCGAGCAGTTTGCCGGGCAAAACCTGGCGGCGAGTGCCTGAGGCAGGAATCGGACGACTCGTTCTCCTGACCCTTCGAAATCATTGCGGGAGCGGTTTCAACTCCACGGTCTCTCCGGGTGCGCGCTGATTCGCGAGCCGCATCCAGAATCTGCATCACGATAATGTTTGTATCGAGCGCGGTCAGATCTCCTTTGGAGACCAACTGGCCGCGCAACACCGCTGCCAGATAGTGGATCGAGTTGTCGCTCGGCGGCGCAAGCGGTGGTGCAGTCAGCACCGTAGATTCTGTCTGGCCTGCATAGCGCACGCGCAGTTGATCTGCGCCTTTCGTAACGGCATAACCATGCGTCCCATACAGCGCCATTTCCATCACGGAAAACGACCAGTCCCACGAAGGCATCAGCACCGCCTGTACGGTCGGATAGCGAAGAATGATCGTGGCGTCGTCGTCCACATAGGGATACAGCTTCGGCTTATCCGTTTGCGCCACCGCCGTCACGCTGGTCGGAGTTTCGCCGTGCATCAGCCAGGTCGCCAGATCGGCGCCGTAGCAGCCAAAGTCGAACAATGCGCCCGCGCCATTTTTCTTCGGGTCCGTAAGCCAGCTTAGGAATTCCGGACCGACGCCGATCTCCTTTGGCCCCTGGTGGCCATCGCGCAAAATAATCTTGTGCAGATCGCCGAGCTTGCCCTGTTGCAGTTCGCCATACGCGGCGTGATTGCTGGCGTACCAGGTGGTTAGATAATTCACCAGCACCTGGATATGATGGGCGCGCGCCGTTTGCCGGATCGCCAGCGCGTCCGCCAGCGTGGTTGCCAGCGGTTTTTCAACCATCACGCTGACGCCGTGGTCTGCGGCGATTTCGATGACGCGGCGATGATCGCTGATTGCGGTGTAGACCAGAATGGCCTGCGGATGCGTCCGCTCGATCATCGGCACGATCTGGGTGTAGAAGAGCTTGGGATCGAGATGAAATTGATTTTTGTACCGGCCGGCCAGCGCGGTGTCGGATTCTTCAATGCCGACCAGCTGAATCTCGGGATGATTTTTCAATTGCGGGAGAAAACCTGCCACGTGCCCATGCACCAGGCCGACGATGGCGACGCGGATGGGAGCGTCAGGACTGTTCCGGTTCTGCGCAAAAACCGCCGCGCTCGATAGAAAGAGAAGGCACAGGATGGGTGTCGTTGCGAATTTATGCAGCGCGAAGGAATACATCGCGGTGTGAGCCTCCGGTTGCGGCGAACTCGATTCTACTGCGGTACGTATTACTTCAGCTTATCTTCCAGTTCTGTCCAGCGCAGATAGAGCGAATCGACGCGCGCCTCGGCCTCCGCGACCGCTGCGGCAGCGGATTCAAGCGCAGCGGCATTGCTGGCAATCGCGGGATCTTCCAATGCCTGGCGGCGCGATTCGAGCTGCTGTTCCGCTTCGGCAATATCCTGCTCGATGGTCGCGTATTCCCGGCCTTCAAGGTACGAAAGCTTTTTCTTGTTTGCGGTAGACGCAGGCGGATTTTTTGTGTCGTTATCCGCGGAACGTGGAGTTAACGCGGAATTCCTTTTCTGCCCGCGTTCCGATTGCCAGGCATTCCATTGCGAGTAGTCGGCAAAGCGCTCGGCACCGCCCGCGCCGTCGAGTCCCAAAACAGTCGTAGATACGCGATCGAGCATGAAACGATCGTGCGTGACCAGGACCAGCGCCCCGCGAAATTCAAGCAGGCTTTCTTCAAGAATTTCGAGCGTCGGAATGTCGAGGTCGTTGGTTGGCTCATCGAGCAGCAACAGGTCCGCTGGTTGCAGCATCAGCTTCGCGATCAGCACGCGGGCGCGTTCGCCTCCGGAGAGCCGCTCGACCGGCTGATTCAACTGCTCGCCGGTAAACAGAAACCGCTCCGCCCAGGAAGCGACATGCAGCACGCGATCCTGATAAATCACCGAATCGCTGTCCGGCGCAAGCGCGCGGCGCAGCGTCTGATTGTTATCCAGTTGGCGATTCTGGTCGAAGTACACGATGCGCAGCGTGGGCGCGCGACGAATCTCGCCTGCCATCCGGCTGGCGTTCGCCGGTAAGTAGCCGCAACAGCGTGGTTTTTCCGCTGCCGTTCGGGCCGACCAGTCCGAGCCGCATTCCGGCGGTCAGGATAAAGTTCAGTTTGTCGAATAACACCTGATCGCCGATTTTGCAGGAAACGTCCTCTAATTCCACCAGCCGCTTTGTCTGCCGCCCGGTGGAGGAAAAATCGATGCCGGCAGTTCCGGTGCGGGTGCGCGACTTCATCTCCGCCAGATCGCCAATCATATTGTTCGCGCTGTCGATGCGGGCTTTCGATTTTGTCGTGCGCGCTTTCGGCCCGCGCCGCAGCCATTCAATCTCCGTGCGAACGCGATTTTCGAGCGATTCCTGGCGCCTGGTCTGAGCGTGCAGGTATTCGTCTTTCTTTTCGAGAAACGCGCTGTAATTTCCCTCGACACGCAGAATGCCTTCGGCGTACATCGGGTTCAACTCGACCATGGTATGCGCGACGTTCTCGAGAAAATAGCGGTCATGGCTGACGACGACATAGGCGAAGGAAGCCGAGCGCAGCAGCTTCTCCAGCCACTCGATTCCGGCAAGGTCCAGATGATTCGTCGGCTCGTCGAGCAGCAGCACATCGGGCGCCTGAACGAGCGCTTCCGCAATGGCCAGCCGCTTGCGCCAGCCGCCGGAGAGCGCCGCGGCGGGCACGCTGAAATCCTCAAAACCGGCGCGGCCCAGTGTTTCCGCCAGACGCGCTTCGCGCTCCGCTTCCGGCACATGGATGCGAACCAGCGCATCGGTGACGACCGAGCGAATCGTGTCGCCCTCGGTAAATTCCGAGTTCTGCGCGATGTATCCAACCCGGGCAAGCTTGCGCCGGGAGAGTTCGCCGGAGTCGGGTTCGATCCGTCCGGCAAGAATTTCGAGCAGGGTGGATTTGCCGGAACCGTTTGGCCCGACCACGCCGATCTGGTCGCCTTCTGAAATCGTGAACGAGATGTTGTCGAAAAGCGGACGCGCTCCGTAGGCCTTACGGAGAGATTGTCCATTCAGAATGGGAGGCAAGCTTGGAGGATGTCCTTCTTTTCCTGTTTCCGCGATGCAGGCCGGTATGGCTTCAGGATATCAGCGGCGCTAAAAAGGATTTTCGAGCGTCGTCGTCGCCCATTTAAAGGCGCGATGACAGACGTGTTGATGAGATCACTTAATGGCGCACCAGGACCAGATAAATTGCCAATCCGATACCTGCGACAGCTAGCAACAAGGCGAGAGCAACGCCAACTCTGGACGGTCTCCCCGCAACCCAGGTTCCGGCATGGAGCGCCTTGATCTGACGAAGATGGGTGAACGTGGCGCTAACATTCACCAGAACTCCGAGCACGACCAGAGCAGTTCCAAGCCAGAGAGATGTGCCAGTCGAATGGCTTGCAACCTGGGATTGCGTCATGCCAAGTTCGCGCAAAAACAATCCAAACCGGGCCACCACAAAACCGAAGCCCATCAGCGCCAGCCCAGTCCGAATCCACGCCAGGAATGTTCGCTCAGCGGCAAAATACACTCGCGGATCGTTTTCCGCAGAGGATGCTTCTCGGGAGGAGTCTGTGGAGGTCATCGCGGACTAAATGAATGCATAGCCATGCTGGTGCTATGCGAGTTCGTAACCGGCGAAGAAGTAGCCGATTTCAAAGCCGGCGGTATCCTCGGCATCGGAGCCGTGGACGCTGTTTTCTTCGATGCTGCCGGCAAATTTTTTGCGGATCGTGCCTTCTTCCGCGTTCGCCGGATTGGTGGCGCCCATCAGCTTGCGCAGGTCGGCAATGGCGTTTTCCTTTTCGAGCACCATGACAAAGATCGGCCCCGAAGACATGAAAGTAGTCAGCGAATCGAAGAACGGCCGCTGTGCGTGGACCGCGTAAAATCCGGCAGCCTGCTGTTTGCTGATCGATAATTTTTTGATCGCTGCGATGCGAAAGCCGGCGGCGTCCATCATCGCGAGGACGGCTCCGGTCTGGCCCTTGCGGACGGTATCGGGCTTAAGAATGCTGAACGTGCGCTGCAAAGAATTCTCCTTCTGGTTGAGGTTAGAAATCTCGGGCTCTTTATAGCCGTGTCATCCTGAGTGGAGCGACAGCGAAGCGAGGAAGGATCTGCTTCTCGTATTTCTGACCACTATTTCCTGTCCACCATTTAAGCTTTTCCGATCACCCGCGCCAGCGTTTCGCCGATCAAGGCGGGTGACTGGACGACGTGAATTCCGGCCGCCTGAAGGGCCTTCATCTTGTCGGCTGCCGTACCCTGGCCGCCGGAAATGATGGCCCCCGCGTGGCCCATACGGCGGCCTGGAGGAGCGGTCTGGCCGGCGATGAATCCCACGACCGGCTTTTTTACGTGCTGCTTCACGTAGTCTGCGGCCGCTTCTTCCGCAGTGCCGCCGATTTCGCCGATCAGAATAATGGCTTCCGTTTCCGGATCTTCATTCAGCAGCCGCAGACCATCGACATGTGTAGTGCCGATGATGGGATCGCCGCCAATCCCGATGGCGGTCGACTGGCCGATGCCGCGCTGCGTGAGCTGATAGACGGCCTCGTAGGTTAGGGTGCCGGAGCGGGAAACAATGCCGATGGAGCCTTCCTTATGAATGCGTCCCGGCATGATGCCGATCTTGCACTTGCCCGGAGAAATGACGCCGGGGCAATTCGGACCGATCAGCCGCGACCTGGAATGTTTCAGCTTTTCCCAGACGCGCACCATATCGAGCGTGGGGATGCCTTCGGTAATGCAGACGATCAGCGGCAGCCCGGCATCTTCGGCTTCGAGAATTGCATCGGCGGCGAAGGGCGGCGGAACGAAGATGACGGTTGCGTTCGCGCCGGTTTTTTCGACAGCTTGATCGACGGTATCGAACACCGGCCAGCCTTCATGCGTGGTGCCGCCTTTGCCGGGCGTCACGCCGCCCACGACGTTGGTGCCGTATTCGGCGCAACCTTTTGCGTGGAAGGTGCCTTCCTTTCCCGTAATGCCCTGCACGATGAGGCGGGTGTTTTTATCGACTAAGACTGACATATCGATTGTCGCTCCTAAAATCTTTCGTCCGCGGACGGACCGAAGATGGCCGGCACTTTTGCATCGTTGAGGCGCAAATATACAGTCAGCTGTCCGCGATGATGCGCCAAATGGCTGAAGCAGGCGTCCATCAGCATGACATAGCGCACTTCCTCGTTCACGACCTTCCCGCCCATAATAAAGCGCCATTTTTTCTGTAGATGCTCGTCGGTCGTTTTCTCCAGAGCGGCTTTACCCTTGGCGAGGCTCTCGTCCAGCAGGCGGAGAAGTTCCGCCTGTGTCCCGACCGCTTTTGTCTTATACATATCGTTGGAACGATCGTCCAGATTCAACTCGTCCAGCTCAATCATGAGAGCGACCCAACCCGGCATGGTTGCGACCAGCGCGGCAAGGTAGCCGAGTTCCATCGATTTTTCGTGCGGTTTCCAGCCATTCCGGCCTTCGGGCACGCGTTCCAGCACCTTTCGCGACGCGGCAGCTTCGCGCTCCAACTGACCCAGCAAAACTTTCTTCAGTTCCATCGCCATTCCTCTAACAATCTGTTTTTAGCCACTTCGCTGCCTTCACGGCCTTTTCCGCTGCGTCCTGCATGGTTTCGCCGATGATGAAATTCAGCCCGGAGTCTTTCAGAATTTGGCGGCCTTCTTCGACGTTGGTTCCTTCGAGGCGCAGAATCACCGGCACCTTCACGTTCATCTTCTTCGCCGCTTCAACCACGCCGCGGGCGAGCGTATCCACGCGCAGGATGCCGCCGAAGATGTTAATGAATACGGCTTTCACGTTTTTGTCGGAGAGCAGGATGCGGAAGGCGTTCTCAATCTGCTCCTGATTGGCGCCGCCGCCAACATCGAGAAAGTTTGCAGGCGAGCCGCCAGCATACTGGATAATATCCATTGTCGCCATGGCCAGGCCCGCGCCATTGACCATGCAGGCAATATTGCCGTCGAGCCGGATATAGTTCAGCGCGAATTTGGACGCTTCCACTTCCAGCGGATCTTCCTCGTTGGTGTCGCGCAGCTCCTTCAAATCCTTGTGCCGGAACATGGCGTTGTCATCGAAGTTGATCTTGCAGTCGAGCGCGAATAGCTTGCCGTCTTTGGTGGTGATGAAGGGATTGATCTCCATCAGTGAGGCGTCGGTCTCCATGCACACTTTGTAAAGGCCGGTCATGAATTGCACGGCCTGCAGAATCTGGGTCGGCTTCAGCTCCAGCGAGAAGGCCAGCTTGCGCGCCTGGTATGGCTGAAAGCCGATGGCAGGATCGATGTATTCCTTGAAGATTGCATCGGGAGTTTTGGCCGCGACTTCCTCAATCTCCATGCCGCCGGACTTCGAGGCCATAAAGACCATCTTCGCCGCGGCCCGGTCGAGCACCATACCTAGGTACAGCTCGCGGTCGATCTGGGCGGTCTCTTCAATCAGCAGCCGCTTGACTTTCTGTCCTTCGGGGCCCGTCTGGTGGGTGACCAGCTGCATGCCGAGGATGTTCTTGGCGTACTCCTCGGCCTGCGCGATGTTTTTCGCGACCTTCACGCCGCCGCCTTTGCCCCTGCCGCCGGCGTGGATCTGGGCCTTGACGACCACTCCGCTCGCACCCGCCGCAAACAGCCGTTTCGCCACGTCGACCGCTTCTTCGACCGTGTTCGCCACCTCGCCATGGGGTACGGCGACACCGTATTTCGCAAGAATGTCTTTTGCCTGATACTCGTGAATTTTCATGTTGGATGTCTCTGCTAAAACTGGCCGCTGCTTGCTGGCCAAACAGGAAAAAAGCAAAATGCAGCGAACCTTCGATAGTATCGGACGAGCGATAGTCGGGCAAACTCAGGGCACCGTACATTGGACAGGACCGGCGGACAAACTGGAATGACTGGAACCCAGATCCTATCCGCCGCGGCGACCCAGGTCGGGGTGACAAGATTTACTGTGGGAATGGAATTGGATGAAATCTCTGACCGAAATTTTATGCAGCCTGGTAGAAGAGCATGCGGAGTTCAGCCGCGAGCAGGCGCGCGCCGTGATGCAGGCCATTCTCGAAGACACGGAACGCGCGTTGCCGGACGCGCAGATTGCGGCCTTGCTGGCGACGCTGGCTGCGCGCGGCATCACGTCGAACGAGCTGGCCGGGTTTGCCGATGCCATGCGAGGCACGGCGGTGCGGCTGCCGTTTTCTAATGCCGAACGCGCTGCATTGGTCGATACGTGCGGGACCGGCGGCGACTGTAGCGGAACATTCAATATTTCGACGGCCGTCGCTCTGGTGGCTGCGGCGGCGGGCGTGAAGATCGCGAAGCACGGCAATCGCGGGCTTACGTCGCGGTGCGGGTCGGCGGATGTCCTGGATGCGCTGGGAGTACCGACGGCGCTCGACCCGGAGCAGGCCGTCGCCTGCCTGCGCGCGACCGGATTTGTTTTTTTGTTCGCTCCGCTGATGCATCCAGCGATGAGGCGGGTGCAGCCGATTCGCCGCGCGCTGGGGATTCGCACGGTCTTCAATATTCTTGGGCCGTTGACGAACCCGGCGCAGGCTCCGGCGCAGGTGCTCGGCGTCTACGCGCCGCCGCTGGTTCCTCTAGTGGCCGAAGCGATGGTAAAACTCGGTCTGCGCCATGGATTTGTTGTGCATGGCGCTGGCGGACTGGACGAAATCGCATTGAGCGGCGAGACGGAAATTGCCGAGGTGAACAACGGGGCCGTTCGCACCTGGAAATTTTCGCCGGAAGATGCCGGCCTGAGACGCGCACCGGTAGCGGCGCTGGTAGGCGGCAACGCTGCAGAGAATGCCGGCATTTTGCGGGCGATCTTTGCCGGGGAGGCGGGGCCCCGGCGCGATATCGTGCTGGTGAATGCGGCGGCGGCGCTGCTCGCCGGCGGGGCAGTGGAGGATTTCCCCGGCGGCATCGAGCGGGCGACGGAGGCCATCGATTCCGGTGCGGCGCAGCGCACGCTTGCTTCGCTGGTTGAGTTTGGGAGAATGAATGGGCAGAAGATCGATTCCAGATGAGCTTCCCACCCAGCGAGCTACGCTCGCCGGGAACGCCGGGCTCGCGCATCTGGGAACCCGAGTTTCGTAATAGCGAATGCAGGAGAACTTCGATGAGACTTCATCAAATCCGTACAACGGTGTTGGCTGCTGTTTCGGTGTGCAGCCTCTTGGCTGCCACCGCGCACGCGCAGCAGATTCAGGTGAACAAGGACAACCGCACGCTCGCGATCACAGCTTCGGATTCCGCGAGTGCGATGGCCGATACGGCGACGGTCCACATAGGCTTTGTCGTCTATGCGCCGGATGTGAAGGCGGCGTATGCCAATGGTTCGGAGATTTCGAATTCCATCGCCAAAGCGCTGACCGGCGCCGGTGTTGCCAGGGCGGACTTGCAGAGCGAGTCGCAGAACATCGCCGAAACTCCGCCGTTTGAATTGGAGAAGCTGACACCCGCCGAGCAGGCCCGGAAGAGATATCAGGTGCGGCAGAACTGGACAGTCAAGACGAAGGCCAACGACGCGTCCAGAATTCTGAATACTGCAGTGAACGCTGGGGCGAACCAGAGCGGCCAGATCGACTGGTCGGTAGCGGATGAAAATGCTTTGGAGGCGCAGGCGGCTGGGAAGGCGCTGGCCCGCGCTCGCGCGATCGCGGCGCAGATGGCGCAAGGATTGGGAATCAAACTGGGAGAGCTGATCTATGCCAGCAATCAAGCCGCGGAAGGGCCGCGGCCACTCATGATGATGCGCGCGATGTCATCGAACGCTGAGAAAACACCGGAGCCAGCGCCGCTCGCCATCAGCCCACGCAAAATCGAGCGTTCCGCGACGGTATATGCGGTGTTTGCGATTGAGTAACAGTGGAGAGGGGCCACTAAACTAAGCCAATGCGTTATACCTACCGCGAACTGAAACCGACGCCGGAAGCCGAAGCTGCCTACATGCGGTGGATTAGTCACCTTGATGCCGAATTTACGCGGCATCGTAAGCCTGAGATTCGGGGAGAGATCGTCCGCGATGAGCTGCACCAGCTCTACTTGGGGCGGCCGCATGGCGGCAAGCTGAATTTCAACATGCTAACCGAGTTGTCAGTCAATGTGCTGCAGCTCTCGCTTGACCCGCGCAACGCCACCCTTGAGCCCGAGTACTACGGCGACATCGACGCGGAGAAATATGCCCTGATCAAGCCACTGATCTGGTTCTGGCAGATGTATGACCGCTCGCCCGTGGGCCTGAACCACTGGCTGGGATTTCGCTTTCGCACCATGATGGGCAAGCACATCTTTAAGCATATCGGCAAGAACGTAAAGATATTCCACGGCGTCGAGTTCACCTACGGCTACAACCTGACTATCGAGGACAACTGCACGATTCATAAATTCGTTCTGCTCGATGACCGCGGCGAAATCATCGTGCACGAGGGCTCGTCGATTTCCGACTACGCGAATGTCTACTCGCACACCCACGATATCCGCGACGCTTCGGACGTGACCAACCGCCCCACGGAGATTGGCCCCCGGGCTCGCATTACCTATCATGCAACGGTGCTTGCGGGAACGAAGATTGGCGAGGATGCGATGCTGGGGGCGATGGGCCTCGCGACCCACGACGTGCCACCCTCCACCGTCAGCGCCGGAATTCCGGCACGGCCAATCCGGCAGAAAAATGAACGTAAAACCGACGAAGCTGCGCCGGAATAGTTCGGCCTGAATCGAAACCGGTGTGCTGTATCATTCGCGTGCAGGGTGGCGGGATGGATGACGAATCGCAAATAAACGATGTCTCCGATAATACGGAAGTTGCGCGAGGAAACGGCGAGTTGCCGGATCCAGCGCCGCCGCCCGAGACATTCGCACCGCCCCAGTCGGATTTAGCGCCGGCGCCGGTTGAACCTTCGATTCAGCTGGCGAAAAAGCATCCGCTGGCGATCCGCTGGATGCACTGGATCAATTTTCCCATTCTGTTCACCATGATCTGGAGTGGCCTGCTGATCTACTGGGCGGATTCCATTCCTTATGTCGGCAATCTTGGCAGGGTTTACCGGATCGGCTGGGGGCGGCACACGCTGATGCGGCTTTTTCCGACCGGCTTTTGGAACGCAATTCATGGCTCGTTTCACCTGGCCAGAGGCCTCGGTTTTCATTTCTTCTTCATGTGGATTTTCGCCATCAACGGCCTGATCTACGTGTTATATCTGGCGATATCGGGAGAATGGCGGTCGTTCGTTCCCGACCGGCACTCGTTTCGCGAGGCCTGGCGGGTGACGCTGCATGACCTGCACATTCGCCGCGGGCTGCCCCCGCAGAAAAAATATAATGGCGCGCAGAAGATCGCCTACACGCTGGTGGTGCTGATGGGCGCCGGTTCGCTGCTGACGGGCTTGGCCATTTACAAGCCGACGACGCTGCACTGGCTCACCACAGCGATGGGCGGATATGAGATGGCGCGTTGGCTGCATTTCTGGCTGACCATGGGATTTTGCGTGTTTTTCGTCATTCACGTGATCCAGGTAGCGCTGGCGGGGTGGAATAATTTTCGCGCCATGGTGACCGGCTACGAGATTGTGCCGAATGCCAAAATCCGGGCCAAAATCCGGGAGGACCAGGGATGAGTTCTCCCATTCAGCCATCGACGAGCAGGACGCAGGAGGAACTGGACAAGCAGAAGGACCTCGACAGAGAAGTCCAGCGCATGATGGCGCGCAAATCGCGGCGCAGCTTTTTAATCGGCGGGATAGCGGCGCTGGCTGCATGGGGCGCGTATGAATGGCTGGATCACGCTCCCCAGATGAATCAGTTGGAGAAACCGCTCCGTCTCGCGGAAAACTGGAATGCAGGCGTGAATAGGGCTTTGTTCCACGAGCGGGTCCTGGCGCCCACATATCCTGCGAGCCGCGCTACCCTGCTGCGGGTGAATGGTGACGTAGGCATCGATGAGGATTTGATCCTCGACAGCTGGCGGTTGCAGGTGGTCGGGCTTGACCGGCCGGAACAGTATCGGCAGTTCACGCCGGATGTCGTCCTGTGGGATTATCGTTCGACCGACGACTCTTCCGATTCTGAGCCTGAGCCCTCACAAAACGAGGACGTGAAGGGGGAGAGCCCCGCCCAACAGGCTGTTCCACCAGGCACCGGGATGACGAAGGCGCCGGGAATTCTGCTGACAATGATGGACATTCGCCGGCTGCCGCGCGTGGAGCAGGTGACACAGTTCAAGTGCATTGAGGGATGGAGCCAGGTTTGTTCGTGGAAGGGCGTGCGATTCAGCGATTTCATGAAGGGGTATCCGCCGAAATTGAACCCGGATGGCAGTCTGCCGAAGTACGTCGCTATGGAAACTTCAGAGGGAGATTTTTTCAGCGGCTATGACATCGCCAGCCTGATGCATCCGCAGACGCTGCTCTGCTATGAAATGGGCGGCGCGCCGCTGACCCCCGGCCACGGTGCGCCGTTGCGGCTCGCCATGCCGCTGAAGTACGGCTACAAGCAGATCAAGCAGATCGCCAAAGTCACGTATACCAATCAAAAGCCGCGGGATTACTGGGCGAATGCCGGATATGACTGGTATGGCGGCCTGTGAGCGGTGCCCTTTCGCGCGGATGGGCTAAGCTAATACCCCGCGATCGGCATCGTGCCGTTCCCGTAGACTCTTCTCAACAGCCATGGCCGATGGTTTCGCCCAATCCGTAAAGCAGCAGGCGGACATCGTCCGCATCGTCGGCGAATATGTGCGGCTGACCAAAGGCGGCGCGCAGAGCTTCAAGGGACTGTGCCCGTTCCATAAAGAGAAGACGCCGTCGTTTAACGTGCAGGCGGCGCAGCAGTTCTTTCACTGTTTCGGCTGCGGGCAGTCGGGCGATGTCTTTAGCTTTATCCAGAAGATCGAAAATGTGAGCTTTCCCGAGGCGGTGCGAACCGTGGCGCAGAAGTGCGGCATTGCGCTGCCGAAGCGCGAATTTTCCTCTCCGGAGGAAGCCCAGGCATCCCGGCTGCGTTCCCGCCTGCTGGAGATTCACGATCAGGCCTGCCGTTATTTTGAGGAACAGCTGCAGTCGCCGGAAGCTGCGCGGGCAAGGGAATACCTGACCAGCCGCGGCGTGACGGCGGATGCGATTACGGCGTTTCGCATCGGCTATGCGCCGGACTCCTATACTGCGATGCGTGATCGGTTTCAGCCTGCATTCGATGAAGAAAGCATGCGCGGCAGCGGTCTGTTTTCCTCGAAGGAGCAGGCCGAAGGCGGTTCGGGAACAATGTATGCGCGCTTTCGCAAGCGCATCACGTTTCCCGATTCGCAATGAAGCCGGCCGTGTGATCGCGTTTACGGCGCGCTCGCTCGATAACGACGAAAAGGCTAGCCCGAAATATCTCAACTCTCCGGAGACGCCGCTTTATACCAAGGGGCAGGTGCTGTTCAATCTGGATAAGGCGAAGCAGGCGATCCGGCAGTTCGAATTTGCTCTGTTGGTGGAAGGGCAGATGGACTGCATCTCGGTGTACATGGCCGGGATTACGAATGTGCTCGCGACCAGCGGCACCGCGTTTACCGAAGCGCAGGTCCGGCTGCTGGCGCGCCACACGCGGCAGGTGGTGGTGAATTTCGATCCTGATACCGCGGGCGCGAACGCGGCGGAGAAGTCGATCGCGTTGTTGATTGAAGAAGGCTTCAGCGTGAAGGTGGTGACGCTGGAAGGCGGCCTGGACCCAGACCGCTACGTGCGCGAGCGCGGAACGCAGGCATATATCGCGGCCCTTCGCAGTGCGCGCCGCCACAGCGATTACCTGATCGACCGCGCGCGCACGCTGTTTCCTCCGGTGACGCCGGACGGGAAAGTGAAGGCGCTGAATTTTCTGTTGCCGCACATGCAGCACATTCCGAGCCGCATCGCGCGGGATGAATTTGCCGCCGATGCCGCGCAAAAACTGGCGATCGACTCCGCTCTGCTGCGGCAGGAACTGAAGCAGGCGGCGTTTGCGCGCCGCGCCGATGTCCGCGTCCGGGATACCGCGACCCCGGCATGGAGCGAGGCGGAAAAGCTGTTGCTGCGCGCTCTTACATTGCCGCCAGGCGAGCCGGCGCGAGAGCTGGCTCGGCAGCGCCTGACCGAAGAACCTTCTTTGTACGAAGGGTTGGCTGCTTCCTCGATCCTCGCCGCTTTCGCAGCTGCGGATACGATTTCGAACCCGTTCGATCTGGCGCAGGATGAAACCAGCCGTCACTGGCTGGCTGCGGTTCTGATCAACAGCGCCCGGGAGATTGATCCACAGCAAGTGGAGGAGGCGCTCCACTCTCTGCGCCACGGTCGGCTGGAACGGCGTCAGCGGGAACTGCGGCGGCGGCTTGCGGAGGCGGAAGGCCGCGGCGACTCGGTCACGGTGCAGGAACTGATGAGCGAAAAAATTGCGCTCGACCGCGCCCTGCGGGAGGACTAAGCTGCTGATCGGGCACCCTGCATTTGCAGGTGCGAAGATCACCGATTGTTGCTGTGGGAACTGTGTAATATGGACGAATACTCAGAGGTTTTACTTGCAACCCATCGTAGAAGACTATTCCGCTACGTCTGTCGTTGAAGATTCACTGGCAACGGAAGAGCGCCAGCGGGCTCCTGCGAAAAGGACGAGATCCGTTCGCATTCCTGAGACGGAGAAAACACCCGTCCACTCTTCGATTCTGCTGCTGACAGCGCTGGCGACGGTCATCTGCGGATATCACCCCTATGTGGAAGATGGCGGAATCTATGTTGCCGGCATAAAGTTTGCCTTGAATCCCCGGCTTTACTCGCACGATCCTGGCTTTGTTACCTCCTACATGCATCTGTCGGTTTTTTCCCATGTGATTGCGGAAGTGATTCGGATCACGCATCTGCCGATCGATTTTGCGCTGCTCGGGATTCAGCTGGGAACCACATGGCTGCTGCTCTATGGCTGCTGGCAACTGGCGCGGCGATGCTTCCGCAGCACGTCCGCGCAATGGGGAGCGGTGGCCCTGGTTGCCGTTTCGCTTACCCTGCCGGTCGCAGGCAGCGCGCTTTTTCTGATGGATCCGTATGTCACCAGCCGGTCCTTCTCCACTCCACTGACACTGCTCGCGATCAGCGCAGCGCTGGATGCAAGACCTATCGTGGCCGTCGTCTATCTTCTCCTGGTGGGACTCTTCCATCCCTTAATGCTGATCTATGCAGCCGGTTTTCTGCTGTTCCTCTGGATGGTGCAGCAGCAGCGATGGCTCTCCGTCTGCGGGCTCTCTGCGGCGGCGATCGCCAGCGGCGCAATCCTGCAGTGGTCGCAACGAGGGGTAACAGAATCCAGCGCCTATGTCGCTGCGGCCCTGACTCGATCCTATTTTTATCTGTCCCGCTGGCAATGGTACGAGTGGATCGGACTGGCGGCGCCGCTGCTGCTTTTATTCCTGATTGCCCGCTGGCAGAAGTTCCGCTTCCGGGAACCCATGGTCGCGCTCTCGCTGGCATGCGTGGCGGAAGGACTTACCTCGGTTGTCGTCTCACTGCTGTTTTCTCATCCATATAGCCAGTCGCACCTGGTTGCCCGCATCCAGCCGATCCGTTCTTTCCAAATCGTCTATTTCATTCTGTTCCTCATGCTGGGCGGTATCCTTGGGCAGTACTGGATGAAGCGCGTTCGGTGGCGCTGGGCAGCAACCCTGGCGGGAATCTCGGCGGTCCTATTTGCTATTCAACTCCTCACCTATCCTGGGTCCAGGCATTTCGAGCTGCCATGGAGTAATCCCCAAAACGGATGGGTACAGGCGTTTCGGTGGATTCGCAACGCCACTCCCCGGGACGCACTCTTCGCCATGGATGCAAATTACATCACGCTGCCTGGCGAAGACGGGCATGTCTTCCGCGCCATGGCGGAACGCAGCTCGCTTGCCGGGTACGATAAAGAAGGCGGCGCGGCGGCGGTTTTTCCGCAGCTCGCAGGCACCTGGATGGTGGAGCAGACGGCGGAAAAGAACTTAGACGGCATCAGCGATCAGCAGCGCATCGATAGGCTGGCATCATTCGGCGTAAGCTGGCTGATTCTTCCGCGGAGCTCGCACACGTCTCTTGTCTGTCCCTATAAGAATGCTGCCGTGATGGTCTGCCGGCTGGTTTGACCCTGCCATCAGCGGATGCATAGACTGAAATTGACTTCCTTAGGGCTATCCATGCAGTGCAGGCGCGCAGTTCGTTCGAGTTTCCACAGAATCGGAATTCCGATGGCGTTGATGGTGCTGGCCACGTCATTGTGCGCCCAGACGACTGCTCCGCCCCAGCGGCGCAGGTTCCGCAGCTGCCGAGCAGTCAGAGTTCGACCTCTTCTTCGCCCTCCACAGCCGCGAAAGAAGGCGAATTATCGACCCATCCCATCCAGGGAGCGCAGCAGAAGCCCCCCGCCGCTATCGATCCGACCGGCCCGGCCACGTCGGTGGAAACTTCAGAATCCCTGTTCGACGTGATGGCTGCGTTGAACACCTGCGGCTATAACGAGGGTCTTGCCGTCTCGGATCCGGTACGCCAGAAGGTTCGCGACGACATCAATCAGACGCTGGAGCAATCGGAACCGGCGCGCAAGTCCCGCGACCGTCTTTGTGGATTCATCCAATCCCATACGCTGAACAGCAACAAGCTGAACCTGGCTGCCTATATTTCGCTGGCCCTCTTCCTTTCTCCACCGCCGGCTTTGACTCCCAACGTCGCCACCGCCGACCTGCCTCCGGATGCCGGACCGCTGGTCGATCTGGCGCCCCGGCTCAGGGATTTTTCTCAAGCCGTGGGCCTGCATGTGATCTGGGTGCTGAATCACCCCGCGTATGAAGCCCAGGTGGTCAAGGCTCACGTGCCGCTGTCGCAAATGCTGGTGCAGACGGATCTGTATTTGAAACAACCCCCGCCCACGTATGGACCTCGCCGGTTTCTGGTGATTCTGGAGCCATTGATTGCTCCGGGCGAGATCAACGCGCGGGTATATGGCGGAGACTACATTGTGGTGGAATCGCCGGTGAACGGGCAGATCGATCTGAAGCCGGTGAAACATACATATCTGCGCTTTGTGCTGGAGCCGCTGATTTACGCCCGCTCCACCGCCATCGACAGGTTAACCCCGATTTTGGAGCTGGTGCAGCCTTCTCCGCTGCCCTATGAATTCAAAAGCGACGTTCTTACCCTGGTGACGGAGTGCATGATTCGCGCCATCGAAGCCCATACGATGGATACGGGAATTCCGCCGTACAAAATTCCCCAGCACATTGACCGCAACCAGCTCGCCGCGGTCAACAACGCGGAGAACGCGTATGAACGCAAAGTCAGGGACGTTCGACGTCAGACTGTGCATTCGGATATGGTGCAGGGATTCATTCTGACGCAATATTTTTATGACCAGCTCAGGAATTTCGACCAGAGCCAGACAACATTGCAGGAAATTGTCGGAGAGATGATCTACGGCATGAACGTGGACATCGAGAAGCGGCGAGTTCAGGATATTGTTTTCGCATCGCAGACGGATCAGGATGTCGCAAAACCGGTATCTGCGCCCTCGGCGATGCTGGATCAAGGAGAACAGAAGCTGGTTGCCGGAGACGCGGCTGCTGCTGCCGATCTTGCCCATCAGGCGCTGGCAGCGCACACCAGTAACCCCGGAAGGGCGGAGTTTCTTCTGGCGCGGGCAGAGATCATGAGCGGCAAGATGGAGGCCGCCCAGCAGGCGTTCACGCAGGCGGCCAACGTTTCTCATAACCTGCGTACGATCGCGTGGTCGCACATTTACCTGGGCCGGCTGGCGGATTTGCAGGGTGATCGCACCACGGCGGTCGCGGAATATCAGGCGGCAATGAAGACGCGCGATGGCAAGCCGGATACCGAGCAAGCTGCGGAGGCGGGACTGAAAGGCTCCGTTTGCTCCTCCGCAGGCGGCGGGCGGCAATCCGCAGCATTAGGGCGATTCGAAAATATGACTGCTGCACTTCGAAACTAGAGTTCGTCATTCTGAGCGGAGCGAAGAATCCAGAGGGTAATGGCGGCACCATCCGAGGCGAATATTCTCTGGGTTTTTCACTTTGCGAGGCTTCGTTCAGAATGGCGGACCTAAGTTGGGACACAGTATTTTTGAAACCCCTACATCTCCCTTCAAGTTTGTCCGTGTTGAACGGTACTTAGATCGCATTGAAGGAGCAGAAGCAGCTTGAGCCACAACCGATCCGCCTCTCCCGATCACAGCGCCGTGCGCGACCCCGGGCGCACGGAGTTGCTGGCGCGGTTGCAGCAATTGCTCGGTTACACATTTCGTGATCTGGACAGACTCGACCTGGCGCTGACCCACAGCTCTGTTACCTATGAAGAACAGCTGGGGCATGATTCGCACAGCGACAATGAACAGCTGGAGTTTCTGGGCGACGCAGTGCTGGGGTTGGCGGTGACGGAACATCTTTTTCGTACGTATCCGGAATTCACGGAAGGCCCATTGACTCGTCTCCGGGCGCAGTTTGTCAGCCGCCAGCATCTGGGGCGTGTCGCCCAGAGCCTTGGCCTGGGAGAATATCTCCGATTGGGCAAAGGGGAAGAAAAGAGCGGCGGACGAAAAAAGTCGGCGATCCTAGCGAATGCATTGGAAGCCCTGATTGCCGCCGTCTACATAGATGGAGGTATGGAGGAGGTAGCCCGGCTGGTGCGCACATGGCTGCTGAAAGACACGCTGGAGGCGCTGGTAGCTGCCGCCCGCTCAGGAGAAGGCGTGGGTGACTATAAATCCACACTACAGGAATATCTGCAGGCGCATGGGATGGGGCAGCCCAGCTATCAGGTCACGGCGGAAGCAGGCCCGGACCATCGCAAGAGCTTCGTCGTCGCGGTGAAGATGATGGAAGCGCCGGGTGGGG
>CAWGLF010000050.1:0-13398 GCA_963823295.1 uncultured Acidobacteriota bacterium | reverse complement strand
CGGGCTCATCGAAATACGCGCGAATCTGAATCTGCTTTAGGTTTGCCATCTGCAGCAGCTTGTCTCCAGCCTGTACAAAATCGCTGGCATGCACCAGTACGGAATAGACTGTCCCAGCAAAAGGAGCGCGCACATTCTCTCTTCGAAGAACATCCATCTGCGCATCGTAGGCTGCCTGGGCATTGGCGACGTTGGCTTCGGCGTGTTCTAAATCGATGGGAGCGTAGTTATGCGTCTGCTGTTGCTGCAGGACCTTCAGGCCGGCATCATCCGCGGCCAATGAATTCCGGGCAGCTTCCACTTCGCTGGCTGAGGCCGCACCCTGCTTCTGAAGATTTTGCAAAGTTGCCAGCGCGGCTGCCTGCTGATCGCGCGCCGCCTTCGCCTTTCCGATATCGCCCGCGAGAGTAATCTGCTGCGGACGCGTACCGCCACGCCGAAGCGCCTCCAATTGCGCCTGGAATCCGCGCAAGGCTGCCAGAGCTCCGGAGGCGTCCGACTTTGCCTGAGCATCGTCAAGCGCAATCAGCAACTGCCCAGCCGCCACTTTTTCACCCTCATGCACATAGACGGCCTTTACCGTGCCCTGCTTGGGGCTATATGCGGCAAAGTTATGGATGGGTTCCACTTTTCCGTTGGTGCTGCGTGTGCTGATCAGCTCCCCACGCTCCGCTGTAGCCATGCGCACCGGCACCACGCTGCGGGTGGAATAACGCAGAACGAGAATCACGGCCACAACTACGAGGGCGAGAATGATCCCTATTTTAAGGCGATTTTTCCGGGGTTCTCGGGAAGACGGGTCAGCCATGTCGTATTGAGCAGCAATCAGAACAATCAGTATATAAGACGACAGAAGACGGTCAGGCGATGCAATCCGTGGTTATCCAATGGGTTATATTCATGCGCGCGAGCGGAACAATGAGCGCGATGAGGCGGATCTATCGTCTTGGTTTGGGTGGAATGCAATGCTTGATCTAGCTGCGGGCAAGTGTGCGGATAAATCCATTGCCTTTGGGTTTGGATGAGCGCAGGGCTTCAGCCCTGCGAAACAGCGATGCAAATTCAAAGGGGCTTCAGCCCCGCGTATTTTCTTCGCCATCTTCATCCAGCCTTTTCCCGCAGCCTGTTTAATCGCAGAGGGAACATATCGTTCAAACTGACCCACTAGCGGTTGCTTCTAAATGGAAGCAGACTGCAACACTACTTGAATCCCTCCGTTGTCCGACTCAGTCCATGAGTTTTGTTAAAATAGAACCAGTGCTGTCACGCAATGTTCACGCACCACTAGCCGGTCGCAAGAGTTTCATTACCGGAGCCGAAAACCTGGGTGGCCACATCTCGCCTCTGAGGTGTGGGTTCGCACGCGCGATGAGCCGAAAGGCTTTTTCCTCTTTCCAGGCCCGCACAATCCTTCAACTATTCCGCACAATCCTTCAACTATCCCGCACAATCCTTCAACTATTCCGCACAATCCTTCAACTATCCCGCACAATCCTTCAACTAATTGGAGCAATGAAGCGGAAAATCGGCTTCCGTTACATCTCCCGCCGACCCTCCATGGCGCGGGTCATCGTCACTTCATCGGCATATTCAATATCGGCTCCGGCAGGAATACCGGTTGCGATTCGGGTGATGCGTAAAGAATTTCCCTTGAGCAATTGCGCAAGATACCCGGCGGTTGCTTCGCCTTCCACGGTCGGATTGGTCGCCAGAATGATTTCCTGCAAGTCATCTTTGCGTACCCGCTCCTGCAAGCTGTCGATGCGGAGTTGGTCCGGGCCGATCCCATTCAGCGGCGACAGCGTTCCGTGCAACACGTGATACGTACCGTTGAAATGGCGGGTCTTCTCAATCGCGGCAATATTCGAGGGCTCCTCCACCACGCACACGATGGCATGATTCCGCGTCGGGCTGGAGCAGAACTGGCATGGATCGACATCGGTGATGTTGTGGCAGATCGAACAAAGATGCAGCTGAGATTTCAGATCGCGAATTGCGTCGGCCAGCGCCAACGCATCCTGCTCGCTGGCGCGAAGAATGTGAAAGGAAAGCCGCTGGGCGGATTTTCTTCCGATACCGGGCAGCTTCGACAGCTCGTCGATCAGTTGATGGAGCGGTTCTGCAAAACGTGACACAGAATTCCTCGAATTTCTAAAGCGATTTCGCGCATATCAATGGAAAAAATAAGGTCTGTCATTCCGAGCGCAGCCGAGGAATCCAGAAGGTGATAGCGGCGCAACCGATCCAATGGAAGCGAACTCAGCGGCCCAGCATCCGCATAAAATCCGCGCCGCCGAACATTCCCGACAGTTTCCCCTGAAGAGCTTCATCCACGCGCCGGGAAGCATCGTTGACGGCGGCGGCAATCAGATCCTGCAGCATTTCGAGGTCGCTGGCATGGTCTCCTTCGCCGCTCCCCACAGCCGCCGCGGACGGGTCGACATGCACGCTCAACACATGTTTCTGCCCATTCATTTTTACTGTGATGGCGCCCCCGCCCGCCGATCCCTCCACCTGGGTCTGAGCCATGGTCTGCTCCATCTGCTGCTGCATCTGTTGCGCCTGTCCCATCATTTCCTTCAGCTTGTCAAAATCCATCGGAAATCCTTTCTGCGAAAAGTTTTAGCTCGGATCCCGCAGGGAAACGACGCTGCGAACCTCGGCGCGGAAAAGTTCCTGCGCGTGACGTATCAGCGGATGATCCTGAGGACGCGCCTCCGGGTTGGCGGGATCGCGCGGAGTTGATTTCGCCTGCGTCTTTCCCGCATTTGTATTGGATGCTTCACCCGGTTCCACCTTCACCGCGCGGTTGGAACCGGTGAGCCGCCGGAAGTTTTCTCGCACGATCTGCTGCGCGTGCGTGGTGTAAACCAGATCCAGGAGCGTTTTGGATGCGTTGACCCGGATTCGCAGCTCACTCCCATCCCACTCCCATGTTCCCGCTTCAAACAGAGTGCCGGCCGTTTCGTGACCGCCCTGAAACATGGCCTCACAGATGGGGACGCGAAGCATTTCGGAATCTGCAGGTACGGCGGTTTCGGACGCTTCTTCTCCCGAGTTAGAGTCAGCTGCCGATTCAGGCGCAGGATCGACCGGGGTAGTTTGCGTCGTCGATGGGGAGGCGGATGCAGTTGGAATCGCAGCTTCGAAACTGCCCGGCTTCCCAGGCTTCGCTGTCGAAATGTCCTGCGCCGGTGCAGAATTCGGCGTGCGGAGGGGCAATGGATTGGATGTCGCCTGCGGTGGCACAGTGTTTGAGGTGCGCGCAAACATACCGTCCAACGGATGAGCGCCTGATTCGGACGACTCAGTTTTGGCGTTACCTGCGACAGCGGCTGCGGGTTTCGGAAGCGAAGGCGCTGGTGATGTCATCTTTGCCGACGGAGCAGCGATAGAGACGGGGCGCGTTCCCTGCGCGCCGCTCGCGCCCGCGCTGCCGGAAAACTGGCGAAAGAGTTCTTCAAACGGCAACAGCCGCTGCATGTGGACCAGCTTCAGCAGTCCAAGTTCAAGATGGAAGCGCTGCTCCTGTCGATAGCCAAGATCGTCAAAGGTGCGCAGCATGGAATTCAGAAAGCGCGTCAGATCTTCTTCGGAAAACATGCCGGCAATTCGCCCGGCGCGCGCACTCTCTTCATCGGAAACCTGCAGCAGTTCCGATTCGGAGCCGGCCAGCCTCGCCATCAGGCAGTTGCGCAGAAATCGCACCATCTGCCGAGCAATCTGCTGCGGACTGTTGCCGGCATCGAGCAGTTGTGCTGCCTGCTGCAGCATCGATGCCGCGTTGTGCTCCTCGACGGCTGTCATCATGTGCTCGAAAACCTGATTGGAAACGGTTCCCATCAGCGAGCGAATCTGCGCGGCATCCAATACATGTTTTGCATCGACTAAAGGAGCGCTGGCGATCGCCTGATCCATGATGGAAAGCGCGTCGCGCATGGAGCCATCCCCGGCTTCGGCAAGCAGAGACAACGCGGATTCATCGACGCCGACAGATTCCTTTGCGGCGATGCTGCGCAGTTGGGCGACGATTTCCTGAAAGCGCACGGCATGAAAACTGAAGTGCTGGCAGCGCGAGCGGATGGTCTGCGGAATATCTTCCGGCTGGGTGGTTGCCATCATAAAAATGACGTGGGCCGGCGGCTCTTCCAGTGTCTTCAACAGCGCGTTGAAAGCGGCGTCGGTGATCTGATGGGCCTCATCGAGGATGTAAATTTTGTATCGATCACGGGCCGGGCTGTAGCGCGCGCCTTCGCGCAGTTCGCGAATCTCATCAATGCCGCGATTCGTCGCAGCGTCAATTTCAATGACGTCCATCGCATTTCCTGCGCGGATTTCGACACACGCATCGCAAACCCCACAAGGTTCGGGTGTGGGGCGTTCCGGCGTTCCCCGCGGAGTGCGGCACTCCAGCGCCATGGCGAGAATGCGGGCGATCGTGGTCTTCCCGATGCCGCGATGTCCGCTGAAGATGTAGCCGTGCGCAATGCGATCCTGTTCGAGCGCGTTCAGCAGGGTTTGCGTGACATGTTCCTGTCCAATCACATCCGCGAAGCGCTGGGGGCGGTATTTACGCGCTAAAACCTGATACGCCATAAGCTCGTTTCCAACTCAGAAAGAAACTGTTGCCAGATACTTCGATTCTAGTCCTGCAGAACATAGGGTGGGCAGAGTGGAAAATCGGATGCTGTACAAACATCCAGGCAGCTTTGCGAACGGGGACGCCCGGATTTGGTTGGCTGGGGTGAAAGCCGCAACTTTGTCGAGATCACTTGTATTTTGCAGGCGATCTTGTCTTTTTGGGCTGTTTTTTCCTGTTGGTGGGCCTGATCGGCGTGGATTTGGCAGCGGCTTTTCGCTGGAGCTTCCGCCGCCGCTTCAATTCTTCCGGAGAAAACATTGACCCGCGGCAGGTTTTCGCACCGCAATTGCAGAGAGCATCCTCTTCACCGCCATCATAGAGGCGATAGTCATAACAAAGCTCCTCGCCGGCTGCAATGTCTCGGAGGGCAACGATCCAGACGTGCCCGTCGATTTCCTCGGTTTCGCAGTTGGCGTCGCAGGAATGATTGATGAACATCGCCGTCCCATGTCCATCGATCACTCGCTTACCATCCCCGATCCCAAACAAGTAGGTGATCGGCTTTCCCGCATAGCGGAGGTCGGCTTCGTCCTTGTCGATGATCGGTCCCGTGTACTCGACCACATGTGCGCCTTTTCGAATGGGAGCGGTGGTGTAACAGCCTGCGGCGTGGATTGCGGAAGAGCGAATAATAAGACCCATAAACGATCGGAGCAGAACTTCTGGAGTATAGCAGCCAGGGAAACTGTATTTTGCCCGCGAGGTTTGAGCGGAAATGATCTTCCCGATCCACGCGAATCGCGTCCAATATAGAGACATGGTTCTTTCGGAAAAGCGTCGTCTCTCAACGTTCGTTCTTGCCGCAGCTCTGTGGATTGTCTGCTCCGCGGGAGCGCTCTGCCAGCAAAACACACAGAATCCCGGCAGCGGATCGTCGGCTCCAAACACCCATAGTCAGCCTGATCAGAACCAGTCGCAGCAGAGCCAGCCGCCTGCCGCGCCGGCGAAAGGCAGCTCCGATACCAACGCGTTTCCGGCAGCGCAGTCCGAGGCAGCGGCGAAAGCCGCCGCGCAGCAGAATCGGCGGGAACAAACGCCGCCGGACGATTCGTCACAGGCAAATGTGCCTAGCGGCAGCAAAAGCAGTTCCCATGGGAAGGCTTCGCCGGCGAAGGATAATCCGTTCCCGGAGGCGCAGTCAGAGGCCGCGGCCAAAGCTGACGGTACCAGCAGCGCACAAGGATCGAACGGGCAGACGGGGTCTTCTTCCGGCGGTTACAGTTCCAGCAACGCCAACCTGCCGCCGCCGGATGTAGGGGAGGGAAAACTCGGTTCCCATCCGAAGCTCGATTCCTTCACTCGCGATCAGACGCAGGACGGCCGCGTTGAAGACGACCTGAAGGTCGCGGATTTTTACATGAAGAATGGAAATTACCGGGGCGCGCTTCTGCGTTATCAGGATGCGCTCCAATACGATCCGCAGAATGACACCGCGCTGTACGGCGTCGCCGAAACCATGTGCAAGCAGAACATGACGGCCGATGCCATGGCCCGATTCAAGAGCTATGCGAAGAACAATCCGCAAGGGAACTACGCGCTGAAGGCGGAGAAGATGCTGGCCCATCCGAACAAATGCATGCACAACTTCTAAGGGTGGTTCATAGGTTCCGTAGACAAAAATAATGGCGGTCATTCTGAGCGCAGCGAAGAATCCAGAGGGTAGTGGCAGCGCAACAGACGCGACTATCGTCTGGATTCTTCACTTCGCTACGCTTCGTTCAGAATGACTCTTTTCATGTTCTGAATCCGCTATAGCTCAGTGGAGCAGCGCCACGTACCAGGCGAGCAGAGGTCTTCCGGCAAAGATGGCGAAGATGCCGGCGGCGGCAAGGAAACTCCCGAACGGTATGCGGTCGTAGCCGCGCGCTTTGTGTTGTGCCACCAGCACGATGGCAAACAACGCGGCGGCCAGCACGCCCACAACATAGGCGAACAGGGAAAGCGGCAATCCCATGAACGCCGCCATCATTGCGAGCAACTTGACGTCCCCCATGCCCACACCGTGCCGGCGGCGCACCAGCCAATAGATGGCCCAGACCAGCAGGAGCAACGCCGCTGCAATCGCCGCGTCTGCGAGCGTATGCACTGCAATGTAGCCTCGCTGCTCGATACCTGGCGCGCAAACTTTCAGCACAAATGCCAGCCCAAGGCCGGTAAGCGTAAAGCTGTCCGGCAATAGCATTGTCTGCGCATCCATCACCGCCAGCCCCAGCAGGAAAAAACAAACGACAGCATCGATCAGCGTCTGCCATGCGAGGCCGGTCTGAAGCACACAGGCGATGAACAACAGGGCCGTGCCGAATTCCACCAGCGGGTACTGAATGGAAATGCGAGCTTTGCAGGCGCGGCAACGCCCGCGCAGCCAGAACCAGCTTGCCAGCGGAATGTTATCGAAGGAGCGAATCTGGGTTCCACATCTCGGGCAGCGGGAGCGCGGCGTGACGATCGATTGATGGGCAGGCAAGCGGGCGATACAGACATTCAGAAAACTGCCGAGCAGCAGGCCGGCGACGATGGCCATCGCCAGCACGGCCCAAAATAGCGTGCTGAAGGTAGAAGACATTCAGCCGCAGTATACGCAGTCGGGGAGCGATGCCGATAAGATGTTGAGCATGGATATCACACACGACCAGTCTGCAGAACAAAAAGAACCGACGGAACCGGAGAGGCAGAGGTCGGGTTCGGTCGAAGAGGCTTTTTCCCGCGCCGTGGAAATTATGGCGCGGCTGCGCGCGCCCGGCGGCTGCCCCTGGGATCGCGAGCAGACGTTTGATTCCATTCGCCGGTACACGCTGGAAGAGACATACGAGGTTCTCGATGCCATCGAGCGCGAAGACTGGTCCGGCTTAAAGGATGAATTGGGCGATCTGCTGCTGCAGGTGCTGTTCTACGCAGAAATGGCGCGCGAGGCCGGGTATTTCCAGCTGCAGGATGTGATTGAAAATCTGAATGCCAAGTTGATTCGCCGGCATCCGCATGTATTTGCGAATCGCGCCGGTGTCGATAGTGCCGACCAGGTGCTGGCGAATTGGGAGGAGATCAAAAGATCGGAACGTTCGGAGCGCGGCGGTTCCATTAGATCTTCCATGCTGGATGCTGTGCCGCGCAGTTTGCCTGCGCTGATGGAAGCAAGCAAGCTCGGCAGCAAAGCCGCGTCGATCGGGTTCGACTGGGAAAACGCCGGGCCAGTATTTGAAAAGCTGGAAGAAGAATTAAACGAATTGCGCACCGCGATTGCCGCGGATAAGCATGGAGAAAATTCCGCCGAGCAGCAAGAAGAACTGGGCGACGTTCTGTTTACGGTCGTGAACCTGGCCCGCAAACTGGGATTGCAGGCGGAGCTGGCTCTGCGCGGTTCAAATGCAAAATTTCGGCGCCGCTTTCGAGAAATGGAGTTGTCTGCAGATCCAGCGCGGCCGCTGGAGCAATTATCTTCGGCGGAGTTGGAAGCGCTTTGGAATCTCGCCAAAGCTCATGAGCGAGAGGGCCGCGCGTAAATGTCAGCTCCTCCGCAATCGCAGGGCCCTATCGCCATCCGGAAAATCGAATCCTTTGAGGAAATGGACGCCTGCGTTCATTTGCAACAGTCAGTGTGGCAATTTCAGGAGCTCGACGCTATTCCGCGCAGGATGTTCGTGGTTGCACGGGCAGTCGGAGGCCAGATCTTCGGCGCCTGGGACGGAAAGCATATGGCCGGGTACGCGCTGGCGGTTCCCGGTGTACAGGATGGGCATCCATATCTGCATTCGCAAATGCTGGCGGTTTCGCCGGATTACCGCAACCGCGGCATCGGCATGCAATTAAAGCTGGCGCAACGAGAGGATGCGCTGGCTCGCGGGATCGATCTGATCGAATGGACCTTCGATCCGCTACAGACCAGGAATGCATATTTCAACATAGAAAAGCTTGGTGCTGTCGTCCGGCGTTACACGCCGGATTTTTATGGCTCGTCTACATCGCCGGTACATGGTTCGCTGCCGACCGACAGACTACACGCGGAATGGTGGTTGAAATCGGAACGTGTCAAATCGCTCGTCGCCGGGAATGCGCTGCCGCAATACACAATAAAAGAAACTGTAATGGTTACAGAAGTTAGCCCCGCACCGGGCGCTACTGTTCACCAATCAACGGCTGCGGGATTAGAATTGCTTCTGCATGTCAGGCGGCATTTTCTGGATGCATTTTCAAGCGGATTGATGGGTCTGCGGTTTCAGCCAGTTCATGGCGGGGCGTCGAGATACATGTTGGGAACGCCGGACCAGCTGGTCTGAACGGGCGCCCTTCTATTGCAAGCAGAGGGATTTGCAATGAAAATTGACAGCGTTGTTCTACGAGAAATCCGCATGCCCCTGGTTCGTCCTTTCGAAACCAGTTTTGGTCGAACGACGGAGCGCCGCATTCTTCTGGTGGAAGTGCAGTCCGAAGGAATCACCGGCTGGGGAGAATGTACGGCCGGGGAACATGCAGGTTTCAGTGAGGAGTCCACCGACACAGCCTGGCTGATGCTTACCAGTGAGCTGATTCCCGCGTTGCTGCGCGCCAGGCTTGACTCTGCCGGGTCGTGTCCGAAGGCGCTCAGCGCGGTACGCGGAAATCGCATGGCGAAGGCAGCACTGGAGAATGCCGTTTGGGATGCGGAGAGCCAGCAGATGGGAATTCCACTGGCCCAGCTGCTGGGAGGCGTGCGGGAGAAGATCGCATGCGGTGTGTCGCTCGGCATTCAGCCGTCGATCGAGCATCTGCTGGAATTGATCGAGAAGGAGCTGGCCGCCGGTTATCAACGGATCAAATTGAAGTGCAAGCCAGGCTGCGATGTTGGAATGTTTGAAGCGGTCCGCAAGCGCTGGCCGGATATCTTGCTGAGTTGTGATGCGAATGCCTCTTACCGTTTGCAGGACGAGAACCATCTGCGTACCTTCGACAATTTTCTTCTGCTGATGATCGAGCAACCTCTCTGGTATGACGATTTTTATTTCCACGCCTTATTGCAGCGTCAACTGCAAACTTCAATTTGTCTCGATGAATCCATTCGCAACCGCCGGGATGCGCTGGCGGCGATTGAGATGGAATCCTGCCGGATTGTGAATATCAAGCTGGGCCGCGTGGGCGGATTCAGTGAGGCAATCCGGGTCCACAATGTCACTGCAGAACGAGGCGTTCCGGTGTGGTGCGGAGGAATGCTTGAGACCGGCATTGGGCGCGCGCATAACATTGCGTTGTCGTCGCTGCAGAACTTCAGCCTGCCCGGCGATGTTTCCGCGTCCAGCCGGTATTGGGAAGAAGACATTGTTGAACCGGCGGTCGAGGTTTCGCCGGCGGGTGAAATTGCCGTCCCGCAGATTCCGGGCCGCGGGTTTGAAGTGAAGCGGGACCGGGTAGATCAGCTGACTGTTCGCAGCGAGCGTTTCCATGCGCGGAACCAGGCGTCGATCCAGGCTATAGAACCAATGAGCGCCCGCGCATAACGTTGCGGCAGCCGATTCGCGGCTATTCCTTCGCTGACGCAGGCGGAGAGTATTTGTGCAGTAGCCATTGAACCGCGTCCTTATAGTTCCACTCCCGGGGCACCGGTTGATAATCGGCCGCGGTTTCGTCCGTCTGGATGTCTACAGATTTGAAAAGCAGAGCTTTGCCTTCCAGACGCAGCCTCAAATGCGTCATCTGCCATCCGCAGGTAGGCGTTTTCGACTGCTCGATCAGCAGAGTACCTCCGGGATAAAGTTTCCCCAGAATGCCCCAGCCAAAATCCACGCTGGTGAAGATGCGGCCGTCTATTCGTTCGACGCGCAGCTGCTGAGCATCGATCAACACCTCCCCGCGAATTCCAGTCATAACGCGGGATTCAAAATCCGGCGGGGAGAATTTTGGATTTGGCGTGAAGGTGAGCCGAATCATTCTGCCCTGTGAGGTTTCAACCGCTCCCGCAGACCGGTACAGGAAGGCGTTCGGCAGGAGACGCATGAACTTCTCGACGCGATTTGCATCGCGGATTTCATTGCGGCGCCGGTGTGCCTCGATGGCAGGATCCGTATAGACGGCGTGCAAGCGCTCCATCTCCTGCTTTTCCTGTGAAGGGGAAAGGGGACGGCCGTTCATCGCGATCAGTCGCGCCACCCCTCCGGTGTGTGTTTCGACAATCTCTTTCGTCGTATCGGTCTTGGCGGTGATTTTTCTCAACCGGTAGCGCATAGACGGCCGATGAGTATAGGAATTCGCCAGTTCGTTTTTTGAAGCCTGGCGCATCAGTTCCGCGGGATTGGATTGCGCCAGGGCCCAGCCACGCCCGTCGGAGTTTGAAGGCGTTGTATTTGGAATCGCCTGTGATGCCGGGGTGATGGATGCCAGAACGCAACTCAACAGCAATGAAATGGCGTATTTCAAACGGGGGTCCCCACAGGATTAGAGCTGAAAGCCGGCTCGATCTCATCCCGACGTACTGGCGCGGCGGAGAATTCGACGAAAATTACAGCAGAAATCGCTTGCATTCTAGAATTTAGGATATACATTAAAAGCGCAACCCAAAGTACAAACATGCAGACGGCGCGAGTGCGACTCGCCACGTTCGAGACCGGATTTTGTTCCGATCGCGGTGGCAGCGACACGACTGCAGAAGGAAATGAGGATTGTATGACTCCCCTGTTTCAACAAATAGATGTAAGGAAAAGACTGGTCGCCAGACAGATACCTCCCTCTATTGCCCGTCTTCCCCGTCATTCCAGCGGCTGGATGAAGATTCTGGGGCGGCTAAAAGCGGAACCCGGATTGCGTGTGCTGGATATAGGTCCGACATCGCCGACCAACATCAACTTCTTAACCAACCTGGGCCATAGCGTGTACATGGCCGATCTGGTGGAAGAAGCGGTCAAGCCCGACTGGATCGTGCCGGCCAAAGACGGTGAAGAGCAGCGCTTTGACACCGCCGGATTTCTACGGCGGCATATGGATTTTGGCGATCGTAAATTTGACATTGTTCTTTTATGGGATGCGCTCGACTATGTTCCCGGTCCGCTGGCCGACGCGATCCTTCACCGGTTGGCGGCTGTGCTGGCGGAGACCGGGCAGACGTTAGCGTTCTTCCACTCTCGCACGTCCGGACCCGAAACAGTGTTCTGCCGGTATCATGTGCTCGACGGCGCTACGATCCAGACGCAGGAGGCATACAATTACCCCGTCCTCCGCAATTATCAAAACCGTCAGATCGAAAGTCTGCTGCAAGGGCTGGGGTCCTGCCGTTTTCTGCTGGCTAAGGACAATACAAGAGAAGTCGTCGTCAGCCGCTGAAGGTAGAACACAGGGCTGCCGCCCCGGATAGCGTATCTGTATACGCAGGGTATCGCCGTGTCCGGCCCTGTAAACCTTCGATGACACCGGAACCAGCAGATCACCTGTAAGTCGCTGACACAAAATACAACCAGCCGACACCAGAATGGCTATTCGTTTGCTCAAACAGGGCAGAACGAAGCATCGGCCGGGCACAGGGACCTTTGCGCCACACCGTTGAGTAGGGGAAATACCCAATCGCCGGCCTGATCGATTGGCCCGGCGGGTCATACGGTAAAGCATGGTCCCTCCCGCCCGATGATGAATGCCAGGAGACCTACATGTTCAACGGCTGTGTTCGGGGAGTTTTGCTGCTCTGCCTTGGTCTGTCAATCGCCGGATGCGGCAGCCCCTCGGGGCTGGATTCCATTCAGGTCACACCCTCAACTCAGTCTGTGACCATCGGTCAGACGACGCAATTTACCGCTAATGGCACCTACGGCAACGGTCGCCGTCCCACGGTCAAGAACATTACCAGCAGCGTGAGCTGGGCCTCCAGCACCCCTTCCGTGGCGACGGTAAACGCTTCCGGGGTCGCGACCGCCATGGGTGCGGGCACGACAACCATTACAGCCAATGCAACGGCGTTCAACGGGGATGTCAGCTCCAGCGCGACCCTCACGGTGACGGGTTCAGGTGGAACCGGCGGGTCCGGCACTCTGCTATCGCTCACTATCATTCCGAGCTCGCTTGGAGTTAACTACCTGCAGGGTACCGGGCAGTTTCTTGCGATCGGAACATTCTCCACCGTTCCAACCACTAGAGACCTGACCAACTCACCCATGCTGAAATGGATCTCTTCTTTCCCTACTCTCTTCCCGGTCAACACCAACACCGCAGGCAATATCGGCGCCAGCGGCGGAATTGTCACTGCTGTTGGGAGCGGAGGCACGACCATCACTGCGGAAGCAACCAGTGCCGACGGCACTGTCCAGACCGCCGAAGCGACGTTCAACTGTCCGCTTGGTTCTCCCGAACCCGCCCCAAACACCCGGTTCATGCTATGAGGGTTCGCAAGGCGTCGGCCTATTGGCGACCCTGACCGTCTTTAACGAAGGCCTGAACACCAGCGGCTGGCTAGTAACGGCGCCTTCCGCTACCGGCACTCCGGACGTGCTCCATTGCGGCCCCGGGTCAGGATCCGCCGGGTCTGTATGCGTGGCCACGTATCCGGTTGGTACCACCGTAACTCTAACGGCCCCGGCTGAATCCGGCGTCTCTTTTGGTGGCTGGTCCTCCAACTGCACAGCAACCACGCCCGTCACCGCCGCTGGACCCAACAGTTGTACCGTATCATTGACGACAAGCGACACCGTGGGAGCCATTTTCAACTGAGAACAACCAGAGGGCCGCCTTCGTGGCGGCCATCTCTGCGTTTCCGGACAAGAACTGTATATTCTGCCGGTAATCTGCTCGCCTGACCCACCGATCTCCGG
>CAWGLF010000049.1:0-19297 GCA_963823295.1 uncultured Acidobacteriota bacterium | reverse complement strand
ACACCCCATCCCGTTGAAAAACTATGCTCAGGGGCTCTCAAATCTCATCCCCTCCAGGTATCACACTGGAGCAGCTGTGTGCTGTGTTGGAATTTTCTCCGATTCCGACCGCCATTCTGCAATGGAATAAAGTTCTCCACATCAATCCTGCCGGCTGTGCCCTGCTTGGTCCGGAAGATGCCGAGGAGGTATTTCAGCGGTCCATCCTCGGGGAAAGCGATTCCGAAGGAAACGAGGAAGTCCGCAACAAACGAATCGCCGCCTGGAAAAAACACGCGGAGAGGATTTCCATTCCGGAGAACGGCTGGGCCCCCAGCCAAGATACATGGAAACCCTGCAACAATCGCACGCTAACTCTGCAAGTAGAAGCGTGGGCGATTCCGCTGACCGGCGGCGATGGAACACAGATAACCTTCACCGATACTACGTCGCAAATTCCTGCGGAGCCGTCGAATGAGGAAGAGGAAGAACAGATTCGGCTGGCCATCGAGTCCGGGGCGGTCGGAATTTGGGATCTGGATCCGGACACGGGCACGATACAGTGTTCAAAACGAACGAAAGAAATTTATAGCCTGCACTGGAGCAGCAACTTCAACTATGCTTCCTTTCTGCGTGTTCTTCATCCGGAAGATCGTACGCGGACGGATCGAGCCATTCAGCAAAGCTTGAACCCGGACGGCAGCGGCGAATTTGGAAGTGACTTTCGCGTACTGTCTCCCGATGGAAAGGTGCGCTGGATCGCGGCCACCGGGCACGCCTTCTTCTCCGCTGTTTCCGGACGCCGCAAGGCAACCCGGCTGATCGGGATTGCACTGGATATCACCGACCTCCGGCAAACCGATGCGTCTCTGCTGCAGACGGAAAAGCTGGCGGTAACCGGCCGGCTGGCAGCTTCGCTGGCCCATGAGATCAACAATCCGCTGGAAGCCATCACCAACCTGCTCTATCTGCTGCAGGAAGGTTCTCTGGAGGAAGACCAGCGCAGCTACGTCAAGATGGCGGAACAGGAATTGGCGCGTGTGATCGACATCGCCGTCCAGACGCTCCGCTTTTACCATGATCCGGGCGCTCCCATCCAATGCGATGTGGCGGAGATCATCGATTCTGCCATTGCTCCACTTGCGGGGCGCATGGCGGCCTCGAACATTGAGGTCCAGCGCCGCTATCGGCAGAAAGCTCATGTCCTCGGCGCCCGGAGAGAACTGCGGCAGGTTCTGGTGAATGTGGTCCTGAACGCCATGAACGCCATGCAACAGGGTGGACGGCTGCTGGTGCGAACAAAGGAAGCAACAAACTGGAAGACCGGACGCAAAGGGGTGCGGCTTACCATCGCGGACACCGGCCACGGCATGAATCACTCGACCATGAAGCGGATATTTGAGCCGTTCTTTACGACCAGAGCTTCCGTCGGCACCGGGCTGGGATTATGGCTGTGCTCCGGGATTGTTCAGAAGCACGGCGGCGAAATTCGGGTAAAGAGCCGGCAAACGGCTGGTCGCAGCGGCACGGTATTTTCTATATTTTTACCGTTTGACCGAAGACGATAGATAAAACTGTTGCCCACTGCCATCACGAACCGGCTTCCCCATCGGGATCCCTCCTGCTCTACATCCGCCGCCGTTTACGGCCCAGATCCAGCAGAACTTCCGTGACACGCTCGTAATCGTGGCGCAGAACACCTTCGGCGTGGAGAAAATCTCCGGTGATGCAGCGTACGCCGAGGCGCTCCACCTGTTCGATGTCGGCGACGATCTGCTCCGCGCCTTCGGCGGCATAGCGCTCCCGCGCGGATTCAGGAATGGGCGCGATATTGACCAGAGCAGTATCGAAGATGGCGCCGCCGGCGTGTTCGTAGATGCGCTCGATATGCTGCGAGGCGGTCAGGTGGACGCTCTCATTGGCCTGCGTCATCAGGTTGCAGACGAAGACGCGTAAACCCTGAGCGGCGAGCAGAGCATCGGCAATTCCTTCCACCAGCAGATTCGTCACCAGGCTGGTGTAGAGCGAACCGGGCCCGAGGGTAACGATGTCCGCGCCCAGGATGGCTTCGATGGCTTCCGGCAGTGCTGGAACTTTTGCCGGCTCCAGCATGAGACGGACGATTCGGTGCTTGCTGGCGGTGATATTGGTCTCTCCGCGAACGGTTGAGCCATCGTCCATCAGGGCGGCAAGAGTTACGTTCGAATTGGTCGCCGGGTAGAGATGGCCGCGGGTGGCAAGAATTTGCGAGGAAGTCTTCACTGCCAAGGCGAAGTCTCCGGTAACAGCCGTGAGACCCGCGAGGAACAGATTGCCGAAACTGTGTCCTTCGAGGCCCTCGCCGCTCTCGAAGCGGTACTGAAACAGCCGTGACAGCAGATGCTCATCTTCTGAAAGCGCGACCATGCAGTTGCGCAAATCTCCGGGCGGCAGCATGTTCATGTCTTTGCGCAGGCGTCCGCTGGAACCGCCGTCATCGGTTACGGTCACGATCGCAGCCAGATCGGAGATGGCGCAGGACGGATCGACGGCGTCGGAAGAGTTAACAACGGAGGCCGAGGACTGCCGCGTGTGGCGCTTCAGCCCGCGCAGCAGAGTGGACAGGCCGGTGCCGCCGCCGATCGCCGCTACGCGCATGCAATCGAGATTGTGGCTCGCCGCAGCGGCGGATTGTTCCTGGAGTGCTATGGGCATGTTTCGATGCACCTCAATTTAATCTGTCATCCTGAGCGAAGCCGACGGGCTCGGAATAACAATTTACGAGGTTAGCATCAGGAAACCTCGGGGTATAAAAGCTCCGTGAAGCGCGGATCATCGAACATTTCCTGGAAGTCGGAATCGAGCCGGGCCTGAATGCGGTTTCTGGGATTCAGGTCGATGGCGCGGCCCAGCTGCTCCAGGCATTCCTCGGCGCGGCTGGTCAGGCTGTACATCACCGCCAGGCCATAGTGCGCGTAGTCCGCCGAGGGATTTTTTTTCAGGATGGCCTCGAAATGTTCCCGCGCATCTTCGTAGTACCGGTGTTCAGCAACGAAATGGCGTAGTCGTACTGCTCTTCGGGACCATCGAAGCTGACCTGGCTTTTTTCCAGCTGCCGCTGACACGCCGTCATATGGACACGCGCCCGGTCCAGCAAATCGCCCGCTCCGGAGGAGAGCAGGGTTTCCAGCGCGGCCTTGGCCTTCTCAGATTTGCCGTCGCGCATCAGCCGTACGGCAGCCTCATTTGCAGGATGCGCTGTTTTCTTCCCGGATCCAGACTAACTGGAGACTTGCCGGCGAGCGTGCGCGGCATCGATGTCGTTTTGTTCTTCGGTTGCGCTTCTTTCATTGCAGACCCACTCGTCATCTATGTTCCGGCATAGCGGCCGCTGGGACCCCAACGATGGTAAACGTAACAGGAAAGCTCCTGCACTGCAATCCGGTTCCTGATCTCCCCCGTGGCAACCCACGATGCTAAAATCAGATCGGATCGGCTTATGCTGAGAAACTGTTCGTAGAAAGACCCCGACAGTTCGGATTGGCAATATTCGTGTGGGCTCGGATGCCCCAGTTGTTGTGCAATCGATGACGAATACCGACACCGCCGATGTTGCCTGGACGGTGCAGCAGGTGGCCGCGCTCCATCGCGCCGGGTCGGAGATCGTCCGGGTCACGGTAAATAACGACGACGCGGCCAAGGCCGTTCCTCATATCGTCGAAGCTCTTGCCCGGCAGGATGTCCACGTTCCCATCGTCGGCGACTTCCATTACAACGGCCATCTGCTGCTGAAAAAATATCCGGACTGCGCCCGGGCTCTGGCGAAGTACCGCATCAATCCCGGCAACTGCTCCATCGGACGCAAAGACGACGACAACTTCCGCACCATGATCGAGTGCGCCGTCGAAAACCAGAAGCCGGTGCGCATCGGCGTGAATTGGGGATCGCTCGATCAGGCCTTGCTGACGCGCATGATGGATGAAAACGCGAAGCTCGAGAAACCGCTCGAGGCCCGCGATGTGATGATGGAAGCGATGCTGGTCAGCGCGCTGGATTCGGCCGCCATGGCCGAGCGCTATGGTTTGCGGCATGACCAGATCATCCTGAGCGCGAAGGTCAGCGGCGTGCAGGACCTGATCGATGTCTACCGGATGCTGGCTGCGCGCTGTGACTATGCTCTGCATCTTGGCCTGACCGAAGCCGGCATGGGGATGAAAGGCATCGTTGCCTCAACGGCCGGATTGACGCCGCTGCTGCTCGACGGCATCGGCGACACCATCCGCGTAGCCTGACGCCGAAGCCCGGCGGCGACCGCACGGAAGAAGTTCTGACCGCGCAGCAGATTCTCCAGTCCCTCGGCATTCGCAGCTTTACTCCGCAGGTGACGGCCTGTCCTGGATGCGGCCGCACCACCAGCACCTTCTTTCAGGAGCTGGCGCAACAGATTCAAGGCTATGTCCGCGAGTCCATGCCGGTATGGCGGGAGCAATATCCAGGGGTTGAAGAATTGAAGCTCGCGGTCATGGGATGCATCGTCAACGGACCGGGCGAATCGAAGCACGCGAATATCGGCATTTCCCTGCCCGGCACATTTGAAGAACCAGTGGCGCCGGTATACGTGGACGGACGCCTGTTCCTGACCTTGCGCGGCGACCAGATCGTGCAGGAATTCACGAAGATTCTCGATGAATATGTCGAAACCCGCTACGGCTCGGCGCGGCAGCCGGAACTAGTCAGCACGCACTAAATTTCCAGAGTCGCGAATAGAGGCGGGTACCAAATATCTCGATTTTGAGATCTGGGGCTTTTCTACATCGGAAGAGGAGTGCTCCAAATTCCGTGAAATGCTGAGGCGAGTCTCAGCTTCGTTCCTCAGTCCATCGCCTCACGATATCAAGTCCGTTCCCTGTCTCAAGAAAGCTCTTTAAGCTGGAGAGGACCGCAGGCCATCCCTGCGTGATGCCCTGAAGCATGGCGGAATCAGGCTCAAGTTCTTCGTGGGTGACCGTCAGGCGCACGTCGTCGAACATTGGCTCGATCTCAAACGACACTCGCGAAACACCTGTTTCCCCTTTGCCATGGGCGGCATGATCCCATGTCAGAACCAGCCGCCGTGGCGGCACGCTTTCTACGACCTCTCCGAAAACGTCAACTTTTGAAGGATCGTTCACCCGTTGATGCTCCCACCTCGACCCAACCTTCCAGTCGGACACGTTCCGATGGGCCCAGTATTCTTTTGTCAAATTCCCATCGGTCAATGCGGCCCATACCTTTTCTGCTGTAGCGGCAATATAGATGACGTAGACAAAACTCGCTTTATTCATGGTTAGCTTCCTCCAGCATTTTTTTGAGTTGGACAAGCGTTTTCAGGCGGCTGGATTCATACTTCCGAACCCACCGTTCGTAGATTTCGTGAATCGGCACAGGATTCAGGTAGTGCAACTTCTCCCGCCCCCGGCGAACGGTCACAACCAGGTTTGCGGATTCCAGAAGTACGAGATGTTTCGCGACCGCCTGGCGTGTCATCTTGAGGTTCGTGCACAGTTCCCCCAGCGTTTGGCCATTGCGGGCATACAGACGATCCAACAAAAGTCTGCGGCTGGGATCGGCCAACGCCTTGAACACTTCATCCATGCTTGGATTATATATGCAACCTGATGGTTGCATATTGAAGCTTTAGATTCCTGAGGCCCAACCGATTCTTTGGCGAAAAGTAGGATTCCCGGAGCCGAAACAAAATTGCGAGTGGAGGAATTTCGAGAATAGTCAGTTCTGATCCGATGGAGCAGCAGCACACTTTCGGCGGCATCGGGCACGCGAGTCGCGGCGGAGGCTTTGGCGGTCTTCTTGCCCGCTCTCTTGATTAATTGATTCAGGGTCGTCGAATCGAGTTCCCCTTCCAGGCACTTCTCCGCTTTGCGAAATGCGCTTTGAATCGCTTTTCTCAGGTCCTTAGTCTCCGCCGATTCATGCTTGCTACGGTGCAGTAGATCGCCGGTACCGAGCGCGCGATAAATATCTCGCAGAGTGATCTGTTTCGGGCTGCGGGCCAGCCGCGAACCGCCGGAAGGCCCTTTGGCGCTGGTCACAAGGCCGGCATGACTCAGCGCGGACAGGAGCCTGCGCACCACGACGGCATTGGTCGCTAAAGCCACTGCCAGAGCCTGCGAGGTATGATACTTGTCCGGCTCGGTGGCCATGAGTACAAGCGCTTCAATTCCAGTGGAAAACCGCAGATTGGTCGCCATGTGGCTCAAAATACCACAGTTTTGGACCTCTGATTTCAACGCGGCGGCGCGGTCAATTTGAACGATGAAGCTGGATACCGAGCACAATGGCGAGCATGCACACGGTATTGGTCAGCATCACGTTAAGGAGGAATTGCCCCATTTTTCCTTCGTGCCAGTAAGCCATGCTCTCGTAGGCGAATGCCGAGAAAGTGGTAAACGCGCCGCAAAACCCGGTTGCGACCAGCAGCCTCCATCGGTCATGGCTGTGATCAGCCGTCCAGGTAAGGACGTAGCCCACAATGAAACAGCCGACCACGTTGACGATCAGCGTGCCGTATGGGAAACCATGCGCGTGGGATGCTGTGCTTGAGTAATGGGTGACGAGAAAACGAGCAATAGCGCCGACGATGGCTCCGAGCGCAACCAGAAGGATATTCTGCACCATGACAAACTCCTACCGAGAATTGGTAGGAGTCATCAGCCAGAGGCGTTTAGAAAAGAGGCGAACTCCATCGCCCAAAGAGATTCTAGAACAGACAGGCCTGTTCTACAAAGGCTAATCCTCGCGGCAGTAGTCAGTTAAACGATACGTTCCGTCAACGGCTAAACAGATTGCAGAAAAAGGCTGGATGAAGATCGCGAAGAAAATACCCGGGGCTGAAGCCCCTTGAATTTGTTCGCTGCTCCGCAGGGCTGAAGCCCTGCGCTTCCACCCAGAGGCAAAGACAACGAGTTTCTCCGCAGATTGTAAAGCCGGATTGCAGCCAAAGCTCATACGGCGTGGCTGAAGCCACGCCTCTCCAAGACAAATTCAGACGGACGCATTACCGTGGGCCCGGTTTCCATCCAGAGGGATGGCGTTTCTCCGCGGTGCGTGGAGTGCTACCATCTTGGTTTCAACGATTCGCTTCATCCCGGAGCCGGTTCCCCTTGCGAATACTGTTTGTCGGCGATGTTTTTGGCGGTGCCGGGCGCAGAATCGTCCATGCCCATCTGCATCACGTCCTCGAAACGCACGCTGTCGATCTGGTAGTTATCAACGTGGAGAATGCGGCCGGAGGTTTCGGCGTGACGCCCGCGATTGCTGAAGAGTTTTTCGATCTCGGCGCGCACGTTCTTACGTCGGGAAACCATATCTGGGATAAGCGCGAAGCTATCGACTGGATGAAATCTGTTCCGGCGGACAGCCACGAGCGGCCGCGCCGCCTGCTGCGGCCTGCGAACTATGTTCCGGGAGTTCCCGGGCACGGAGTGTATGAAGGCACGCTCACCGATGGCACGGAGTATGCCGTCATCAATCTGCAGGGGCGCGTGTTCATGGGCGCCAGCGACGATCCCTTTCGCTGTGCGGATGCGATTCTCGAAAAGCTGCGGGCCAAAGTTATCCTGGTCGATTTCCACGCCGAGGCTACTTCGGAAAAAGTCGCGATGGGCTGGTATCTAGACGGCCGGGTGACCGCGGTACTCGGCACCCATACGCATGTTCCCACCGCGGATGCGCGCATTCTGCCGAACGGCACCGCGTTCCAGACCGATGTCGGCATGAGCGGATCGTATGACAGCGTGATCGGAGTCGAAGTCGAGCAGGTGCTCGAACGCTTTTTGAAAGGTATGCCGGCGAAGTTCGACGCTTCCAGGAAGAATCCCAAGATGTGCGCGGCGCTGATCGAGTGCGATGCTGCCACCGGCCGGGCAAGTTCCATTCGGCATCTTATGCTGGGGGAATGAGTGTTTTCTCAGAAGTTCTGATGAATTTATTCAGCACCGCATGGCTAAAGCCACCCATAATATCTCAGTGGCTTATCCCCGGCAAAGGCCGGGGTCTACCCAAGTTCTCAGAGCAGATTAATCAGAGTCTCAGAAAAAAGCGTGTTATTCCGAGCGCACCGGGAACTCAAAGCATGATGGCGGCACCGCAATAGCAAGAGCGGCCATCTCTAAAGATGGCCGCTCTGGTTAGAACAACAGACTTGCAGTAATTACTGCCTGGTGCCGCGACGAGGGGCACGGTGGACGGCGCGTGGCTTGGCCGTCACCGACTCCTGTCCATCCTTCATGATGATCATCGGCGGGTTCTGGGTATAAGAATCGAACGTCGCGATGTAATTGACCATGGAACCGATGGTCGGCGGCCGGCGCAGCGGAGTCTTCATGTTGATGGTGAAGTCCGCCTTGTTCGACTGCTGAGCATCGTCGGAAACCGCCAGTTGTACGGAGTCGGGTGTTGCGGCGACCACTTTTCCCGGAACCTTGGTGGTCAACCCCTTCATCGTGTCCCAGACTTTGCTGGCGTCATCCGTTGTGCCATTGGCCAATACGAATTCCTTGTCCGTTAGGGCCATCGTTTTCAGGTCCGGCGTGGTTGTAACGGCGGTATGGGCCAACTGCTGCGGCGAGGGCGGCGGCGGGGCGGGAGTTATGGTAAAGCCGGAGGGCGGGTTCAGCGAAGCCTTGGCCTGCGCCTGCACCTGGTCGAAGCCATCCGTGCCGCCGTGATACTTCTTGTACCAGTATTGCGCGGCCTTTTGGATTTGGTCCTTGAACGGCTCTGGAGCATAGGCGGCGGCGCGGGCCAGATACCAGATGGCATTCACCAGATCCTGCGGGGTTTCCTGTGTGTAAGCGGTCCCGAGGAGGTAGGTATCTTCAATGCCGGGGCCGGCAGTCTGCTGCTGCGCGGGCATCGCCTGCAATTCGGCCTTGAAGTCCTTGATGGCGTCCGGATAGTTCTTTTTTCCCAGATCGTCGGCTGCCAGCGCACCTTCGAACAGCGGCGTTACCGCTGCTTTCATCTTGTCGTAGTTGGCCGCGTCTGCTCCCTCCGGCGCAGGCGCGCTCAGGCCCTTCTGTGCGTCGGCAGCCGCTTCATCCAGCAACGGCTGCGCCTCCGCCGGATTGGTCTTCTGCCCGGCCTGGGCACGCAGCACATACGCGCTCAGCGCCAGGGCGCGCATATCGTTCGGATCCATCTGCAGAACTTTGCGAGCCGTGTCCAGCGCCTTCTGGGTGTTTCCCGTCTGCGTGTAGGCATCCATCAGAACTTCCAGCATCTGCTTCTTTACGACACTGTTCGGATATTGCTGCAGAAAGCTCTCGATCGCCTGTTCCTTGGCCTGTGGCGTCGGCTGGCCGATGGCGGAGTTGTAGGCATTGTATTCGGCAGGATCTTTAATTGTGATGGTGCTTGAATTGGAAGCTTGCGCCAGCATTACAGGAGCGGCACCCATTGCGGAGCAGGCCAGCGCCAGCACCGTAACATACAAAATCTTTTTCTTCATCAGTCACTCCTCGCGAACGAGTCTTCAAATAAACCTTAGATGGTCCAGCACGCTTGTTCGAGTAAATCGCACCTGCGCTCCAGCTTCGGCATGATCATGGGAACGCCTGAGCGGGAAATTGCGATGCGCAGACTTCGGCACATTCGTGCGGGTAATGGGGATTATAAAGCCGAACTCCTATATTGTGAGTATTCCATTACGATTCGATAGGATGCAATAGCGGCGATGCCGTGTACGATTCCTACAGGAAGCGGCGGCGGGATGAAAAACGGGTCTGACAAAAAACTCGGCAATGTGCCATTGATGGTACTCGGAATTGTCGCATTACTGCTGATAACCATGTGGCTGATCTGGCAAATCTTCCGCTAGCAATCAGCCCGGTTTCAGAGGTATAAGGACGCTGTTGCTATGGCAACAGAATTGAGTTCAATCTAATGGAAACAAAATCTCCTCTCACCGGACAAATTGCCGTCATCACCGGAGCCAGCCGCGGAATTGGGGCTGTCATTGCCAAAAAACTCGCATCGCTCGGCGCGCACGTCGTATTGACAGCGAGAGACCGCCACCGGCTCTCGACAATCGCCCGGGAAATTACAGCTGCGGCTGGAAGTGCGGAAATCCAGGTTTGCGATATTTCCAACCCGGCGCAGATCGAGACCTTTGCGCAAGCCGTGCTGAAAGAGCATGGACGCTGCGACATCCTGGTGAATAATGCCGGCGTTGGCTGGTTTCACGGGCCTTTGCACACCATGTCTCCCGCAGAATGGGATAGCCTGATCGCCATTAACCTGCGGGCGCCTTATCTTCTGTTGCGGGCATTTGCGCCGGCAATGATTGAGGCGAAGCGCGGTCATATCATCAACATCTCCTCGCTGGCGAGCAAAAACCCGGTGCCGAACGCGGCCGCGTACGCGGGCTCGAAGTGGGGGCTGAACGGCATGATGATTTCCGCCGCCGAAGAACTGCGCGCGCATCAGGTGAGGGTATCTCTTATTGAACCTGGGTCGGTGCGCACAGAGTTCGGTTCCGGCTTATCATCGGAGAAGTCCCCGCTGGGCGCGATTGCGCCGGAAGATATCGCGGAGATTGTAGTGCTCCTGGCGACCCAACCCGGCCAATCATTTATCAGCGAAGTCATGGTGCGTCCGACGCTGAAGAAGTAGCCGTTTGTATCCGTCCCGACCAACACAGATACAGCGAACTCAGCAGATATGGCGAATTGTTTGCTTTACATGCCCAGCGCCTAGCGTTTCGGACGGCTTATCCACAATATGTAGTACGAGATATGTTGACCCTGCTCCGTTGCCGGGCTAAAGTGAAGCCAACGGCGGACGGAGCCTGTGGCCATCATGCCGGAACAAGGAGCCCAGATTGCTCGAACTGAAGCGCATCCATATCCTCGGCTTCAAATCCTTTTGCGATAAGACAGATGTGTCTCTCGACAGCCGTGGCGTCACCGCCATCGTGGGCCCGAACGGCTGCGGAAAATCGAACATCTCCGATGCCATCAGTTGGGTGTTGGGAGAGCAGTCCGCCAAGAGCCTGCGCGGCGCCAAGATGGAAGACGTCATCTTCTCCGGAACGCGCGAGCGCAAGCCGACCGGCATGGCCGAGGTGACGCTGGTCCTGGTCGACCCCGAGGTGTACCAGCCCGCCACCCGTTCCGAGGGACCCATCGCGGTTGAGGACGACTGGGATGAGGCAGCCGTCCGGTCGCAGGCCGCTCAGGAGACGGAGGCCATCATCGCCGAACTGCAGCCCGGACAGATCATCAAGGGACGATATCGCGGAAGAAGAGGTGGACCCGTCCGCGTCCGCTGCAAATTCCGAAGACAATGGCGAAGCGGCAATCGACGCAAACTCGGTCGTGCTGAAAGTTCGGCGCCGCAAGTTCCAGCGCAACCATGCACAGGATGGCGAGGTCGTGATTTCCCGCCGCCTGTTCCGCACCGGCGACAGTGAATATCTGCTGAACGGAAAACTCTGCCGGTTGCGCGACATTCACGATGTGCTGATGGGTACCGGCCTCGGCGCGGAATCCTACGGAATCATCGAGCAGGAGCGCATCGGTCAGCTGCTGAGCAGCAAGCCCCACGACCGCCGGACCATCATTGAAGAGGCGGCCGGGATCACCCGCTTCAAAACGAAAAAGCATCTGGCGGAATTGCGGCTCGAACAGGCGAAGCAGAATCTTGCCCGGGTCAACGACATCTTCGACGAAGTCACGCGGCAGATGAATTCGCTGAAACGGCAGGCGGCGAAGGCGGAACGTTACGGCGCGCTCCGCGACGAGCTTCACCAGCGCCTGCGCGTCGTCATTGCCACGCGCCTTTCGCTGATGGATGCGGCATCGCTGGCCGCGGCAAATGAGATTGCGGAATTGACGGCGCAGATCGATCAGCTTAGCCAGACCATCGCGACCGTCGATCAGCAACGTGCGACCGCCGTGGCGGAAGGCTACACCTGCGAGCAGCAGGCTCGTGATGCCGCGGCCCGCGCCAATGCTGCTTCTGTGGAGCTGGAACGTACGCTGGCGCAGCTGCAGGCCAATGACGACCGCGCTTCCGATCTCGCGATTCGTCTGCAGGCGGCACAGGCCGAGCTTGCGCAAACGCAGCAGCAGTTGACTTCGGTCGATGCTGAATGCACCCAGCAGCAGGCCTTTCTGGCGCAGGCGCAACAGGCCGTTGATGAAGCGCGCCGCCACATGCAGTCGCGGCAGGACGCGGCCCGCAAGGCCGGCGATGAGCTGTCGGCGGTCGATCAGCAGATTGAAACCGCGCGGCGGCAGATGCTGCATTGGATGACGCAGGCAAACCAGGTCCGCAACCAGATCACCCAGGGCGAAGCCAGCCTGGAGGCGTTCGAGCGCGAAGCCACCCGGCTGGCAACGGAGCAGTCAGGACTGCACAGTGAACTTGAAAAGCTGGGCGTCGAACGCGGACAGGTTTCGCTCACCTTCGAGTCGGCCAGCACATTTCTGCAATCGACGGAAGCCGAGCTGACCAGGTTACGCGCCGAACTGGAACGCCAGCGCACGGAAGAAGCCGCGTCCCGCCGCCAGGCTGATCAGCTTCGTGCCGAGCAGGCGACTCTGCAGGGGCGGCACAATTCGCTGGAGGCTTTAATCCGCGAGCATAGCTACTCGACCGATACCGTTCGCAAGCTGCTACGGACCAACACCATGGCGGGTGGCCAGGCACCGGTGGGCGTGCTGGCGGATTTCCTTGAAGTTTCCGGCCAGTATGAAAACGTGGTCGATGAATTTCTCCGCGATGAGCTGAACTATATCGTCGTAAAAAGCTGGAACGATGCCCGGGAAGGCATGCGTGTATTGAAGACCGATGTCGATGGGCGCGCGACATTTCTCGTACATCCCGACGATTCGCAGGCGAAATTTTCCTTCGCGCCCGGCCTGGTGCAGCCGCTCAGCGAAAGTCGCGATGGAGTCATCCGGCTGAAGGACTGCATCCGCGTGCTCGACGGCTTTGGCAGCTCGCTCGAAGTGATCCTGCCCAAGCTGCGCCACGGATATGTCGCACCCGATTCCGATACGGCGCGGTCCCTTGCGCTCGAAAACCCCGAAGCATTTTTTCTCGCGCCGAATGGGGAATGCTTTCACAACGTGACGGTGACTGGCGGCAAGCCGAGCGTTGAAGGGCCGCTGGTACTGAAGCGCGAATTGCGCAGCGCGCAACAGGCACTCGCGCGAACGGAAGAGGCCCTGGCGAAGGCCGACCTGGCTACGGCTGAACTGGCCCGGACGACGACGGAACTGGCGCGGCAGATTGAGATGAAATCCACGGAACGGCGCCGGGCAGAGCAGGAGTCGGCCAACACCGGCGCCGCGCTGCGCCAACTGGAAGCCGAGGTAAGCCGCCTGGAACGGCGCATGAGCGATTCGACTTTGCAGGCCGAGCGCAACAAGCAGGCGCAGATGGAAAAGATCGCGTGGGTGGCGGAACGGCGGGAAGAAATTGAGCGTCACGAGCAGGAACACGCCAGGTTCGAGCAGCAACTGAATGAATCGCAGGGCTCACTTGAAAATCTGCGTGCAGCCCGTGATACCGCGCAGCAGCAATTGTCGAAATCCTCCGCGGAGCTGGCCGGTCTTGAAGAGCGGCGGCGTGGCGCGGCCAGTTCCGCCGAGCGGCTGGATCGCATGGTTCAGGATCTCAGGCAGCGCGTGCATCAGCTGGAACAGCAGATCGCCTCCGGTGACGCCGAGCAGAAGCAGCGCGTGCTGGAACAGGAGCGGCTGCAGCTTCGCAGCCAGGAGCTCGAAAAAACGCGCGAAGAAGCTCGCCGCCAGGCCGAGGAACTGGCGCAGCAGACCGCGATTCTGCGGCGGCAGGCACAGGAAGTCGAGCAGCAGGTTCGCGCGCTGCGTGCCGATTTGGAGGCATTCCGCGATAAACGCAGTGAAGAGGCAACGCGGGCCGCGCGGCTGTCCTCCGACCTGGCGCATTTGGAAGAAACTTGCCTGCAGGAGCTTTCTGTAAGCGCCCACGATTTGCGCGCGGACGAGTCGCTGACCCGCCTGGAGTCGGAACCGCTGGCCATCGAGGAAGAAGCCTGCCGGTCGATCAAGCAGAAGATCGAATCGATGGGGCCGGTGAACATGATGGCGCTCGACGAGTACAAGGAAGCGGCGGAGCGTCACGAATTCCTCGAGACCCAGCGCAAGGATCTGATCGATTCGATCGATAACACACAGAGCAGCATCCGCGAAATCGAAGCTGTCTTGCGCAGCAAATTCGAAGAGGCCTTCACCGCCATCAATGAAAACTTCTCCGCCACTTTTACGCATCTGTTCGGCGGCGGTCAGGCTTTCATGAAGCTGACCGACCAGGACAATTCCGACGAGAGCGGGATCGACATCATCGCTTCGCCACCAGGAAAGAAACTGCAGAATGTTCTGCTGCTTTCCGGCGGAGAAAAGGCTTTGACGGCGCTGTCATTGCTGATGGCGATCTTCCAGTTTCAGCCCAGTCCCTTCTGCGTGCTGGACGAAGTGGATGCGGCGCTGGATGAGTCCAATGTGGGCCGGCTTGCGCACATGCTGGAAAAGATGAGCGACCGCACCCATTTCATCGTCATCACCCATAGCAAACGGATGATGCAGGCCGCCGACGCTATCTTCGGCGTCACCATGCAGGAACCGGGCGTTTCGAAGATCGTTTCCGTGCGGCTGGGCAAAGACCATTCGCGGGAGAAAGCCTCCGCATAATTTGCTCAATCGATGTGCCCCCTGACCGGAGCGCAACTAGTACGGATTTGCAATTGGTGTAGCGCAGGCGAAACGCGGGTCCCTCGACTGCATCCTTGCTCCGCAAGGATTTCGCTCGGGATGACACATCTATTTTGCTATGCAACAATGGTCCCCATTCGCGGCATCCCAACGTCTGACTGCTGATCAAAAACATCGTTGACGAAAGGCTGACCTGAATGCCGGAATCTCTGCTGAAAACCGATCTCCCGAAGTTCAAGCTTCACGCTCGCGGCAAAGTAAGAGATATCTATGCGGTCGGCGATGACCTTCTGATCATCGCCACGGATCGTATATCGGCTTTCGATCATGTTCTGCCGACGGGCATTCCTGGAAAGGGAAAAATTCTGACCCAGATTTCCCTGTTCTGGTTCAATTTTCTGGCCGACCTGGTCCCGAATCATCTCATCACCGCGGACGTCGATCTCTATCCTCCGCCGCTGCAAGATTATCGCGATCAATTGTGGCATCGCTCGATGCTGGTCAGGCGCGCGGAAATGATCCCGGTCGAATGCGTGGTTCGCAATTATCTGGCGGGCTCCGCCTGGCGGGAATATCAAAAGACCGGCAGCGTGTGCAACACTGCCCTGCTGCCTGGATTGGTGGAGTCGGATCGTTTGCCGGAGCCGCTCTTCACTCCCGCGACCAAGGCGGATCAGGGCAGCCATGATATCAACATCGCCATGCATGACATGCGGGAGCGCATCGGAGGAGACTACGCGGATTTACTGCGCGATCTCAGCCTGATGATCTTCGATCGTGCGTGGCGGCACCTCGCCGAACAGGGCTTGATTCTGGCCGACACCAAGTTTGAATTCGGCGTGACTCCGCAAGGAGTCGTACTGGCGGACGAAGTGCTTACGCCCGACTCTTCGCGCTTGTGGGATCAGTCAAAGTATCATCGCGGACGCCCGCAGCTCTCCTTCGACAAGCAGTTCGTGCGCGATTATCTGGTTGAGAGCCACTGGAATCAGCAGGCTCCAGCCCCGGAGTTGCCAGCGAACATCGTTGCGCGGACGCAGGAGAAATATCTCGAGGCATTCCGCCGCATTACCGGCCGTCTTTCTATCGAGGGCTGATCCATTTCTGTTTAGAATGGGCCTGGGATACTCCACCTGCTGCAAATGACGCGGTGTGAGAAGAGGGGCGCATCGCATCCATGCTTCAGCGCGTACCCATGGGATATCTATGACGATTTTTGACTGCGCCATTATCGCTATCATCGTTTTATCCGCGATTGTGGCCGCTTCGCAGGGTTTTCTGCTGGAGGTCATCTCTCTTGGCGGACTGATTTTCGGATTGTGGCTGGCGTTCTGGAATTATCGCGTCCTGGCCGTCCCTTTCACGCGCTACATCCACTCTCAACATGTCGCCGATGCGCTCGCATTTCTGTTGATTGCCTTCGGAATCATGATTGCCGTGGGCCTGATCGGGCGCGCGATATCAAGGCTGGCGCACACCGCCGGGCTGGGAGGACTGGACAGCCTGCTGGGAGCGATCTTCGGAATCATTCGCGGCTGCGTGCTGGTGGTGATTGCCATCATTGCGATTGCCGCGTTTATGCCGCAGAAGACCTGGATGGATGATTCCAGGCTCGCGCCATACTTTCTTTCCGCCGCCAACCAGTGTTCCGCCGGCGCGCCCGCTGAATTGCGCCTGAAAATTCAGCAGGGCGTTGCCGCGATTGAGCACGCTCGGCCGGAATGGATACAATTAAACTTGCATCGGCACCCCGGAACACGTTAGAACATTCTGAACGGACTTTTGTCCTTCCTCCCAGACAGATTTCAGACGTTCCAAAATAAATCGGGCAGCAGCAACCGTCGACATTTAAGCGAGGGGTCATAGTGAGACGCGAATTGGACAGTCTGGTATTGCAGATGTACGCCAGCGGTATCACGTATGACGAGGCTGTCCGCGAGTTTCGCCGCCGTTACATTCAGGAAGTTCTCAGCCATAACAAAGGCAACCAGTGCAAGGCGGCGCGCGAGCTGGGCGTACATCGCAACACGCTGAGCCGCATCATGGCCGATCTAGAACTCGACCCCACGCAGATCAAACTTGGCCTGAAACGTCCGCCGCGCGGCGAGCGTGCTGTTCTTCCGCCGGTGCAGCTGATACGCTCGAAATAGGTTACGTTTTCCGGCAAAGGCAGTCTTTCCTTCCAGTGGCAAAGAAGCGTTTCACCTGCGAACTCCCTGCATTAGACCAGTTTTCCTGCTGCTATCGACTGCGGGCGGCCTTTATGTGCATCCGTTCTTTGAGGAACGGATGCATGTGCTTTCTTCCGCTGGTATACACCTGCAGGAAAACTGGTCTAGACCGCACAGACTGAGCTCGTCTCTGCAAACTTCTCTGTTCATCCCTGCACATTCACAGCCCGCGTCGATTCCGCGGTTTCTGTGTTTGCTCATTTGGGCCGTGGATGAAAAAGCTGACCGCCGGCACTGTCGCGCTCTCACTGGGAATTTTTCCCTGTGCTCCGGCAGCGTTTGGGCAGCAAGCACCCCCTGCAGCAACCGCTGCTGCGCCCAACGCCAGTATCACCGCCGCTTCGCCGGCCAAAACGGAAGCAACCGTTCCTCCCGTACCGGCGCCAACTCCAAAGGAAAGCGCCAAGGCAAGAGAATTTTTTCGCAAAGGAACGGACGCGCTGCGCGCACATAAATCCACGCGCGCGCTGAAGATGTTTGCCGCCGCCCGCAGGCTTGATCCCGCCAATGGCTCCTACGTGGCAGCGTACGAGATTGCGCGGCAACAGCAGGTCGGCGGAATGCTCGAGGAGGCCAACACGGATCGCAACAACGGCAAGTCCGCCGCCGCAAAGCAGAAGCTGCTGGCCGCGCTCGATGTGGATGCCGGCAATCCGTTTGTCCAGGAACATCTTCAATCTCTAGCTGCGGAAGATGAGCCCGCCGTCGTGAGTTCGATGCCGATGCCGCAATTTCCCAGCGGCCTTGTTGAATTGGCTCCCAATAAGGTTCGAGCCACATTCCATCTTCGCGGCAAAATGCAGAAGGTCATTCAACAGATTTTTCTCGCCTACGGTATCACGGCAATTCTCGATGATTCGGTCCCCACGAAGGACGTTCATATTGATCTAACCGACGCGCCGTTTGCCGAAGCTTCGACAGCGGTTCAGCTTTCAACCGATACCTTCATCGTTCCGCTTGACCCGCAACACGCCGTCGTAGCAAAAGACACCCCGGCAAATCGCCAGAAATTCGAACGGCTGCTGCTGGAAACTGTGTTCCTGCCCGGGGTCGATTCGAAAGACATGTCGCAGGCGGTAAACATGATCAGGACCGTGTTCAGTGTGCGGCAGGTTTCGGTCCGTCCCGAGAGCGGAACACTGAGCATTCGCGCGCCAGAAGCCACGCTGCGCGCCGTTAATGCCACTCTGGCGCGGCTCTACCTGGACCGGCCGGAGGTCGTTCTGGACGTTCGCGTCTACCAGATCAACAGCTCGTTTCAGCAGAATCTGGGCGTCTCGTTCCCGCAGACGCTGAACGTTTTCAATCTCACCTCGGAACTTTCCAGCGTCATCAGCCAGAATCAGAGCACCATCGCCCAGCTGATTGCGAGCGGCCTGGTAAACCCGGGCGATCTTGCCGGAATTGCGGCCTTGCTGGTGGGGCTTGGCCTGGTGAATGGGTCGGTCCTGAACCAGCCTTTTGCAATGTTCGGCAACGGCCTCACGTTAAGCGGGCTTTCGTTCGGCACAACAACAGTGAATGCCTCGCTCAACATTTCGAAGACGCGGCAATTGGATCACATTCAGCTGCGCGCCGAAGACTCTCAGGCACAAAGTTTCCTGGTCGGCTCACGCTATCCCTTCGTAACGCAAAGCTATTCCGCGGGAACCCAGAGTCCCACCAGCTTTACCAGCATCTCCAGCCTGCTGAACGGTTCCAATCAAAGCAATCTTTCTGCTGTGAATCCCCTGGCGTTGGCGCCTACCGTGCAATATGAAGATCTGGGATTGACCATGAAAGCCACCCCCCACGTCCTGCAGAATAACGAGGTCCAGATAAAGCTCCAGATCAAGATCGCCGCCCTCGCCGGGGCCAGCCTGAATCAGTCGCCGATTATCAATAACCGTTCCTTCGAGACCGCGATTCAGGTGCATGATGGCGGCAGCGCACTGATCACCGGCAGCGTCAGCCGATCGGAAGCAAGATCTCTATCAGGCATTCCCGGGCTGAGTGAACTGCCGGGATTTGCGTGGACGGCCAGTCCGACCACCAACGTGACCATCGGAAAACTTCTGATCGTCATCAGCCCGCATATCATCAGCGCCACGCATTCAAGCGTCGCGAGCCAAATGATGCCGGTGCCGCCGAACCGAGGCGGCTTTTTTTGAACGGGGCGGCCTTCAGTCCCGCTATTTTTTTTTTTTTTTTTTTTTTTTTTTTTTTCGCGTGGACTTGACAAGAAACATTTCGGCGCCATGCGGTCCAACAGAGGCGTGGAATTCTCGATCGAATGTGCCTAGATTTTTCTGACGCCACAGATCGCGCACGGCGTGCCGCCCTTGAATGCCCAGGTCGGACCAGCGGGCC
>CAWGLF010000048.1:0-96594 GCA_963823295.1 uncultured Acidobacteriota bacterium | reverse complement strand
TGCGGCGGTGGAACACTCTGCTCGATGAGCTTTCTTCGTTGAATAGCGTAGCTGGGCCGGTACGATTTTCGACTCTAATCGAGAAGCTGAAGCATCTCGCAGCCCACATGCTGTTCACTCTCGAGACCCGCAATGCACCCGTGCAGATTCTCGGAATATCCGAATCCGCTGGGATCGTATTTGATGCAGTGTGGTGGCTGAATGCGCAGGCAAGCACGTGGCCGCCGCGCGGGAAAGCCCAGCCATTTCTTCCCTGGAGTCTGCAACGCGCAGCTCACATGCCGTATGCAGATCCTGCGGAAGACACCACGTTTGCTCTTCGAGCGACGAAAAGAATTCTGAACTCCGGGAATAACGCGGTTATTAGTTTTGCGCTTCAGGAAAGCGACGGGGCGAATACCGGTACGCATATACCCGATCGCGAGATTCTTCTGTCTCCGCTGGTACGCGAAGCTCTGCCGAGTACTCTGATCGTCGCGGTCGAAGAACTTCTGCCCGAGCTTTTGCCGCCGGGCCAGCACAGCGTTGCGACACCCGGCAGCCTTGAACAGCCTGCTTTAGAACAGGTGGCGGAGGAGCCCTTCATTCCGTTCAGAGCAACCCAGGTACGCGGCGGCGTTCGCTTCCTGGAGCTGCACGCGGCATGTCCGTTTCGCGCCTTCGCCGAACTGCGGCTTGGCGCGCGACCACTGGAGGAGGCGGAGTCTGGCCTTTCTCCCAATGCTCAAGGAAACATTGCTCACAAAGCACTGGAGAAGTTCTGGAAGGAGATGAAATCACAGAAAGAATTGCTAGGGACCACGACTGAGCAGCATCGGCAAAGCCTGCGCCAGCATATTGGGAATGCATTAGCAAAATTTTTTGAAAATGCGAACGAGCCATGGCAGCAAACGTTGCTGGAAATTGAAGCAGAACGGCTGGAAGCACGGCTGCTGCAATGGCTGGAGCAGGAGAAACAGAGGCCGGATTTCACGGTGATAGAAACAGAGGCCGTGTTGGAGCACCAACAGATTGGTGGAATCGAGATGCAATGCCGCATCGACAGAGTCGACCAGGTCCAGCAGGGAATCGTGCTGCTGGATTACAAGACGGGCCCTGTAGATCGAAATTCCTGCACGGGTGACCGTCCCGATCAGCCGCAGTTACCCGCCTATGCAGTTCTGCGCGGCCATGCGGTGGGAGAGCAACCGACAGAGATTGCCGGAGTCGCTTTTGCCGGTCTGCATCCGCGGAAGCTTGGATTTACTGTGATCGGATCACTCTCGTCGGTGTTCTCAAGATCATCGGCTGCTCCAGGCGGGTCCACGGACGAGCCGGGACCCTCTTCGGAACCGCGCAGGACTTCCCGTTCGAATCCGGCTTCACTGTCTGCCGCGGAGATGCGGGAATTGCAGGCACTCTGGAGCGCGAGTCTGACGCAGCTTGCGGAACATTTTCGTGCCGGTGCGGCGATAGTCGATCCCAAGAAGCACGCCGAGACGTGCAAATACTGCGGCCAGACGCTGCTTTGCCGAATTCGCGAAACCACCGGAGTTATCTCCGGCGCCAACGAAGAAGAGGATCAGGAAAGCTCCTCATCTACTGGGAATTTTGAAGGATGAATCAGACAGGTACTTCCCCGGCCGAAGATCTTATGGACGCACAGTCCGATGCGGCCGCGCGCCGCAATGCATGGGATGTTGAGCAGTCGTGGATCGTCGAAGCGCCGGCAGGCTCCGGAAAAACAGAGCTATTGATGCAGCGATTTTTGCGATTGCTGGCGCGCGTGGAGCGGCCGGAGCAGGTGTTGGCCATCACCTTCACCCGCAAAGCTGCCGCGGAAATGCGGGACAGAATTATTGAATCTCTGCGGCAGGCTCAAAACAACGATCCGGTCGAAGCGACGGCAGCCCACAAACAGCAGACCCGCGAATTTGCCCGGGAAGTGATCGAGACCGACGCGCGGATGGGCTGGAATCTGATCGCCCAGCCGCAACGGTTCAATATCCGGACCATCGACTCTCTATGCAGCGAAATCGCTTCTCGCCTGCCGGTGCTGTCACGGCTTGGTGGTGACATGCATCCGGTCGAAGACGCCTCCGAACTGTATCGCGACGCAGCTCAGGCCACCCTGGAAGAAATGGGCGGCAGCGATACGCGCCTGCGGGAAGCGGCGCGCAGTTTGCTGATTCACTTGGATAACCGATTGGACCGGGCGGTTGGTCTGCTTGCCGCGATGTTGAGCAGCCGCGACCAGTGGGGCCGTGTGTTTCCCATCGATCAGGCACTGTCCGACGAGCAGTTAGATACGCTCATTCGCGAACAGTTTGAGAAGCCGCTGCAGGCGCTAGTCTCGACGACGCTGGAACGCGCCTCGAAACTGCTGGGCAAACAAGACTGGAAAAAGGTCTTCTATCTGGGGCATTATGCCGCTGGGCAACTGGAGAATTCCGAGTATACGAACGTCTTTCGTCCCCTACTCTCAAGTGGCGAAGTTGCATCCTGCGATTGCGAGCACCTTGATGAATGGAAGGCAGCCGCGCAGTTGCTGCTTACCGCAGATAAGAAGGGCTTGCGCAAGCAGGTAGACAGGAGAATCGGCTTCGACCGCGCAAGCCCGTGTAAGCCGGAGCTGCTGAATCTGCTGAAATCGCTCGCCGGTGATGATGATCTCGTCGATGCAATGGCACAGGTTCTGGCGCTACCGCCGGCTTGCTATACCGGGCAGCAGCGCGAGATTCTCCGTGCCAGTTTTCTGCTGCTGCGGCGGGCGGTTGCGCACCTGCAGGTTGCGTTCGCCCGGTCCGGCAAAACAGATTTCGTTCAGATTGCTTTGGCGGCGAGTCACGCGCTCAAAGACGACGCCGGAAAGTCTGGCGCTCGCCTTTGGCACGGAAATCCGGCATCTGCTTGTCGATGAAATGCAGGACACATCGATTACCCAGTTCAACATGCTTAGCCAACTGGTCCAGAGCTGGGACGGACATAGCCAGACCGTGTTTCTCGTCGGCGATCCAAAGCAGTCGATCTACAGGTTCCGGCATGTTGAGGTGGGCCTTTTCGCGCGCGCGCGCAATGAAGGTCTGGGTGGAGTTCGCCTGAACCCCATTCACCTGAGCAGCAATTTCCGCTCGCACCAAAGCCTGGTCCAGCAATTGAATCAGGTCTTCACTCAGATATTTGGAGAAGGACTAGATTCCGACGAAGTCGAATTTATTCCTTCCGAAGCAGCGCATCGCGAGGATGAGACGCAGCGCCTTTTCTGGCATCCACAGGTGCGTGCGTATCAGGAAAAGCCGGCGGTAGCGTTCATTCGAGAGGAAGAGGATCCCTGCGCAGCCGAAGCTCGTGAGATATGCGAGATCATCGCGCGTCAGCGCGCGCAAAACGCACCCGGAGAAAAGCCACCGAGTATCGCCGTCCTGGTGCGCGCCCGAAGCCACGTGATTCCGATTCTGCAAGCGATGCGAGAGCGCGGCATTCCGTATCGTGCTGTGGAGCTCGACACGTTGCCGGATCGCCAGCCGCTGCTGGATCTGGTCGCCATTACCCGGTGTCTGCTCCATTCCGCCGATCGCATCGCCTGGCTGGCAGCTTTGCGCGCGCCCTGGTGCGGGTTGACGTTAAGCGATCTGGTCGCCCTGTGCGGCAACGACGATCCGGCGTGGAATCACAAAACAGTTCCCGAATTGTTCCGCGAGCGAGCCTCTCTGCTAAGTGCGGACGGACAGCAGCGAGCTGCGCGAACCATGCAAGTGCTGGAGGCCGCCAGAAACATCTCCACGCATGAACCCTTATCAACATTGGTTGAACGCACGTGGTACACGCTGGGCGCTCAACAGTGCGTGCCCGTAACCGAAGCTGCCACTGTGAACGATTTTTTTCGCATGCTGGATACGCTGGAAAATGAGGATGGCAGATGGCCCACAGCGAGCCGGCTGGAAGAAAGAATGCAGAAACTGTTTGCAGCACCCACGGCGACCGACGATTCACCTGTGGACGTGCTGACGCTGTTCAAGGCAAAGGGTCTCGAGTGGGATGTTGTTCTGATCCCTGGACTGCATCGCTGTCCAGGAAGAGATGAGGCGAAGCTGGTGCAATGGATGGAACAGGTACCGGCAGAAATGTTCCCCGCGCCACACGGCGGCTCGGATTCCGCAGGCACAATTCTTCTGGCTCCGATTAAACATGTTGCTGAGGAGCATGAACCGATCAACATGTGGATTCAGTCCAGGAGCACGGAGCGGGATCGCGTTGAACTGAAGCGTTTGCTTTACGTCGGTTGCACGCGCGCCCGCAAGGAAGTCCACCTATTCGCCCGTTGCGACGAAGGAAAATCCGGCAAGCTGAACCAGCCGCGCCGGCAAAGTCTGCTGCGCACGGCGTGGCCAGTTGCGGAAGCCATCTTCATCGGGCACGCCGAGCGGCAAAAACTCCGCAGCGCAGACCATTCGAATATTGTGGAGATGCCTTTCGCAGTGCAGCTTCCGGCTGCCGCAGCCGGAGAACCATTGCCAGGTTACCTGGAGACCGTCGCTGCCGGAGCAAATGTACCTTCAATGGAGGAAACGGGCCCAGCGCAAGGAATGATTCGGCTCTCGAATTTTCAGCGACTCGTCACAGACTGGCAGCCATCTGCGGCGTTGCCGGATGTTCCATTTGAGCCGACGATCGAGTTGCAGAAAGCGATTGCGGAGAGTGAGGGCAGCGGTCAGCTGGCCCCATTTTCGCGTCCACAAGGTTCGTGGCGGGCACGTCGATTCGGAACTGTCCTGCACGCTTTTCTGGAGCCGCTGGCGAATATTCTTGCCGAAAATAAGAGCCCGGCCGCGATCAGGAACGCGGTTGAACGGCTGTCCCATCCGATTCGCCTGCACGTGATGCGCAGCGGCTGCGATTCGCAGGAGGCAAAGGTCGAAGCCGAGCAAATTCTTGCTGCGCTTCAGGCCGTGGCAGGCGATGAAAATGGCCGCTGGATACTCGAAGCGCATCCGCAGCCTTCTGCCGATTCGGGGTCATCGAAGATCGGTTTTGAGGTTCCGCTGACAGGTCTGTATCTAAATGCAATGCGATCGATTCGCCTGGATCGCATGTTTCTCGCCGGCAAATCTCCGCGGGCGCAGGGCCAGGATTGCCTGTGGATTGTGGATTTCAAGACCGCGGCGCATGGGGCAAAAGGTCTCGAGGAATTTCTGGCCAAGGAGAAGGAGCAGTACTGGTCCCAGATGCAGACCTACGCCGGAATTGTAAAAGCTGTTTATCCCAGCTACGCGGAGATTCGCCTGGGGCTGTATTATCCGCTGCTGCCGGAGTTTTTGTGGTGGGATTACGAGCCGCTGCCATAAATCGCTCTCGACCCATCAAGCTTAGATCAGTTCCACAGTTGCTATCCCCGGCCCAGAATTGCGAGGTGCAGCTTTTCTTAACGGAAAAGCTGTGCGAAAATTCCATCCGCCAAGTACACCTACGCGGAACTGCTCTAGCTGGTGTGGAGATGGTGGCGAACATCCGCGCCGCGCACCCAGAAAATAACATCCTCGGCAATGTTCGTGGCGTGATCGCCGACACGCTCCAGGTTGCGCGCAATCACCAGCACATTCAATGCCTGATGAGAGCAATTCGGCTGTTCTCCGATACAACGTGTCAGCGTGCGGTACACGGCGCGGTTCATCTCGTCGACCTCGTCGTCCATCAAAAGCACTTTTTCGGCGAGTACGGGATCCGCGTCGATAAAAGCCTGTAAAGCTTTGCGAACCATGGTGGCAGCAAATGTAGCCATTTTGGGTATGTCAACCGGCAGCTCGACCGGGGATAACGATTGCAGGTCGTGCACCCGTTCCGCGATGTTCACCGCCTGATCGCCCACCCGCTCCAGATCCGCATTGATCTTGATGACGGCCAGAATAAATCGCAGATCGATGGCCATCGGTTGTTCCATTGCCAGCAGGTCGAGCGCCATTTGATCGATATCGCGCTCCATGCGATTGATGGCGGGTTCGGAACGCACGACCAGATCGCAAATGGAGAGATCGCCGCCACGGTAAGCCTCGATGGCGCGCTGGATCGCCTGCTCCGCCATTCCGGCCATGACCAGCAGCTTCTCTTTCAGATCGTCGAGATTTTGATGGAAACGCGTGCGTGTCATCCGAACCTGCCTGTAATGTAATCTTCTGTCCGCTTCTCCGCTGGATTGGTGAAGATTTTTGTGGTTGCGGCGAACTCCACAAGATAACCGCTCAGGAAGAATCCTGTCATCTCCGCCACGCGCGCGGCCTGCTGCATATTGTGAGTCACGATCACGATGGTGTAATCGGCTTTCAGCTGGAAAATCAAATCCTCAATTTTTGCTGTCGAGATGGGATCGAGAGCGGATGCGGGTTCATCCATCAACAACACTTCGGGATCAATGGCGAGGGCGCGCGCGATACAGAGCCGCTGCTGCTGTCCGCCGGAGATGCTCGCGCCCGACTTGCTCTTCCAGACGTCCTTTACCTCGTCCCAGAGTGCCGCGCGCCGCAGACTGCGCTCGACAGCTTCATCCAACTTCTTGCGACTGAGGCGGCCGCCCAGCCGCAAACCACTGGCTACGTTTTCATAGATCGACATGGTCGGGAACGGATTGGGCCGCTGGAACACCATGCCCACGCGGCGGCGGATCGCTGCCGGCGCAGCATCGTGATAGATATCCAGATCGCCCAGCCTGACAGAACCCGTCACGCGGGCGATGGGATTTGTTTCATGCATCCGGTTCAGGCAACGCACGAAAGTGGATTTGCCGCAGCCGGAGGGCCCGATCAATGCTGTCGCACGATTGGCCGGAATCATGATGCTGATATCGTGCAGCGTGTGTACGCTGCCGTACCAGGCATTCAGATTTTCTACTTCGATTCCTGCGCCCACTTACGATTCCTCCTGCATATCGCAGACCCGGTATTTTCTTCTTACAACATACACATGTTCCAGGACGCGTGGCGCATGCCGGTCGGAAGGAATTCGAACACCTGGTTAAACTAGCAGATCTTTGTCAATGTGCGATGAACCGCGCGGCACTGCTGCTTTTTTGTTGCAATTAGAGCGGTTCTCTTTCAGCTATAGACAAGCTGACATAAACGAGAGCACACGGTCCCGTTCCTTAGGGCAGCCGTCATAGCCCGATGGCCTGCGGTACGATTTCGATCAGCGGATACCCTTGTTCTTTCCAGCCATCGAAACCGCCGCGCAGAGGCCGAATTCGCTCCACACCAAAGCGGCGCATCGCCAACGCGAGTTTTGCGCTGGTCGCCTCGCTTGGACACGTGCAGTAAAGCACTATATCGCGATCCCGGGGGATCTCCGCATTGCGTTCGATCAGTTCGTCCGGCAGCAGTCGAACCGCCCCCGGCAGAATTCGCGGGTCGGGCAGCAGGTCGAGCGGATGACGCAGATCGACTATATAAGGATTTTCCCCTCGGTCCATCATGGCCTTCAGCTCACTGGGCTCAATCCGAAGGGTGCGAATGGTTCGCAGAAAAGACCGCCGCCGCACATATTTATAAATCAAGATTCCTATAACAATTAAAACCACCAGCACGAAAGCCGAGCGGCCCAGCCAATGCAAAAGCCCAGCGTTTCTCCGAATCGCGTCTCCGAAGAAACGGCCCACAACCACAATCGACGCAGCCCAGGTGAAGGTTCCGGCCATGTCATACAAGAGAAAAATGTGGTACGGCATCTTGCTCTGGCCGGCCAGCGGAGCGGCCATGGTGTTGAGACCGGGGATGAATTTCGCCAGCAGCAGTCCAGTCGGACCGTTCTTTGCCAGTACGTCTTCTGTCCTGCGAACGCAAGAGGCGGCTTCGATCGAAAACCTGCAGATCAAGCGGGTCACGGCGCTTCCATAACGCCCGCCGAGATGGAACCAGACGGAATCGCTGATTGCACTTGCCGTCATTACGGCAAGAACGACCCATCCAATCGTCATGTGGCGGGTTGCCGTCAGGGTGCCTGCGGTCAGCAGGATTGGCGTGCTCGGCAAGGGAATGCCGAGCTGCTCCAGCATCACCCAGCCGAACACGATCACATAGCCGTAATGTAAAAACAGCTCAGCTGGGAAGTGCACAGCTCGACCACCTTTGAAACGCACTATTCTGATGCTGTGATTCGGCAAAAGCACCAATCAAATTCATGGAGATCCCGGCGGCAAGCCTGGCTGCGGTATTTCTTCTGCTGGACAGCGGGCGGACCCGCGGCCCAGTAACTGGCGCGGGCCAGCACGCGAGCTTCTAGTGGATGCGTCAATTCTACGGTCAGCGCATGCAGGCCCGGCTTTGGGTCCGAAGGCTGAAAACTGAGCATGTAGCGATTGTGTACCTGGTTCGCCAGCATCCCGATTTCGCTGTCAAGCTGCTTTCCCCGATCGAATCGAAGATATTGGCCGCCGGTCATCTGTGGAATGGCCGCGGCGGTGTTCTTGTGGACCGCGGCAATGGCCATCATTAATGGCGAAAGCAGATCGATATCTCCGCCTGGATGGGAGAAGTCCAGGGCATCCGAGCGGCCCGGGCTGAAGGCGAGGCTGTAGACAACGACATCGCTTCGCCCGATCTTCCGTACCACTGCTTTGAGCGGAGTGCGGCTGCCATGATCGCGTGTTTCGCTCAGCAGCACGATAACGCGCTGGTTCTGCTCCGGCTCCTCCTGCAGCATGTCAACCGCGTACCAAACCGCGTCCAGAATCGCCGCCCCGTCATCTCCCGGCTGAATCGAATACACCGCCCGCTCGACAGCATCGGGGTTGCTGGAAAAATCCAGCAGCGTTCGCGGGCTGCTGTCGAAGTCCACCACGGCGGTTCGATGCTGGGTGTTCCCGGCCAGTGCACCTATCATGGTTGGCAATCCAACCATTTTGTGAAATTCCCGCCCCGCCGACCGGCCCACCTGCACCAGCACCACAATCGACATCGGCGCTTGATCGGAATCCGGATCGAGATGAATCTTCTGCGCTACTCCATTGTCCTTCACGACAAAATCCTGCGCCTTCAGATTGAATACGGGCTCGCCGCCTTTGCTTTCCACCAGCGTGGGCACCAGCACCAGATTGCTGCGCGCCCGCAGTGTAATCTGCTGAGCGTGGGAAGAGAAAGGCAATGCGGCCATGAGTAGAGAGAAGCACCAGAGGAGCGTCCGGCGATAGATTTGTCTAAAGTTTGTCATGTCTACGCTTCCATCAGGGGCGGAGTTCAGGAATTCGCACGACGCATTCTGCCGCCATTTTCCAGCAGGAAGACTTCATTGCGCCAGAAAATCTTTCGGCTGCTATAGCTGGCAATCCAAAACAAAATGGCCAGCAGATCGCGCCCCGGGTATAGCAGCACGCTTTGCCAGGGCGACCTTTCGCGTATCACACGCCGGCTGACGGCGGCGGCCAGCAGCATGCGGCTGCCTATGCTCCAGAGCAGCGCTGCAATCGCAATCGCGGGTTGATGAAGAAAGCAGGCTGCGATTGCTGTCAGCACCCCAAAGGGCACGCTGAAGGTAAGTATGCTTCCCAGGTGTCCCTTCGGCCGGGAGAATCGCGTGCTCTTCATCCAGCGTGCCTGATGCTGCATGGAAGGCCAGAAGGACTCATGCAGAACCACGTGATCGATGACATGGTCCGACAGCACGACAGTGTGGCCAAGCGCAGCCACCTGATTGCCCAGCAGAAAATCGTCCGAACAATATTCGCCCATGGGCAGGAATCCGCCGATCTCCTGGAGGCACTCGCGGCGTATGGCCATTGTTGGACCCAGCGCGAACTTCATCCCCTCCAGCATCTCAGCCACTAATACGCCGGCGGACATTTCGATCGACATGGCAGCCGCCTCCATCCGCGACCACACGCCGCCCTGCGTCGCATCGCCACGGTAGAGGCACGTGACGGCTCCCACGCGGGTGTCCTCGAATGGGGCAACCACATCGCGCACATAGTTGCGCTGCACGCGAACATCACTGTCGCTGATGATCAGGATTCCGTGCTGCGCCCGCTCTGCCATGAGTTCCAGCGACAACAGCTTGGCATTCGGCACTGTCGGCTCGCCGCTGGCAAGAAATTGCACCGGCACATGGGGAAAGCACGCCGCCACATGCCGTGCTGCTGCCAAGCCGGGATCGTCCATATGCCGCGCGCAGAATAGTATTTCGTATTCCGGGTAATCCTGATCGAAGAACGTCGCGAAATGCTTTTCCAGACCAGCTTCCGCCCCGTGCACCGGTTTCAGCAGACTGACGGGAGGCGTGAAAGAGCCGGCCGTACGCGGTTTTCTTCGGCGGTTGAACCGCAGGGCCGCGACCATCGCCAAGACGGTGTAAATCGTCGATGTGAATAGACCGAAGAGGCCCACCGCCAACGCGAAATCAAACAGTTTTTTCATGAATTGCAAAGACAGAATACCGGAAGACGATCAAACCGGAGAGGTGGCCCTCAGCGCAGGTAGGAAACCGGGAGCTTTACGAACGCTTTCTTGCATCGTGTGGCATTGGGTTAACGATCACCGGACGGCGCAGCGGAACCAGGCCAGGTTCTGAAGACTGCGCGCCGGGCTGCATCCGGCTTAACATCTCCGTACGCACATAATCGACAAAGCTTTGCATCTGGCGGTTCATTTCTTCCATGCGCTCACGCATCTGCAGGATGATGGCAATTCCCGCAATATTGACGCCCAGATCGCGCGCGAGATTCAGGATAAATTCCAGCCGCTCAAGATCCTCTTCTGTATAAAGGCGGGTATTGCCTTCCGTACGAGAAGGCTTCAGCAACCCCTCGCGCTCATATAGCCGCAATGTCTGCGGATGGATGCCGTACATCTCGGCCACCGCCGAGATCATATACGCGCCCTTCGATTTGCGTTTGGTCGCCATGGTCCTTGCTCCAGCTTAACGTAATCCGCCGCAGGTCCGATCATTCTGCCCAACCGATACAAGGGGCCACGCTGCGTGCTAGCATGATGGCCAATGCGGGCCATCCTTCCCACTTTTACGATTGCTATTGCGCTCGCTATTTGCTGCATGACCGCGGCGGCCCAGCAATCTGTTCCACATTTCCATCCCGGACAGTGGGAGATCGATTCCGTCCAAACCGTCATGGGCGGCAGAGCCATCACATCTCAAACCCAGGTGTGCGCCCGGCACCAGGCGGATTTCTGGAAAGTGGCGCAGGCCGGGCTCACCTGTAAAAAGCCGAAGACCCATCCCGTCTCCGGCGGTCTTCGGGTTCGCGTGCACTGCGTTTACAGCGACGAAAAGCTGCACTCTGAAATCCACTCGGAGGCAATCGAAAACATTGCCCACGATGGAAACAGCTTGACGCTGACCGGGACCACAACGACCGACACCGTGTATCAGGGCGTCCAGCCGAAGCGAACCTCGGCCCAGCTGCAGGCAACGGCGTATCGCCTGGGGGATTGCCCATAATCAGTCCTCGTCAGATGGTCCCCAAAACCGCAATAAATCCGCTGAGCATCATACCTGGCTGAACAAAGCCGTTCGCGGGTCTTCCGGATTCAGCCGCGCCAACTCCCGCAGAATTTCCTTCGAGCGCTCATCCTGCAGCTTCGGTACGGCGATACTGACTTCAACAATCTGGTCGCCGCGGGTTCCTTCCGCCGACGAGGAAACCACACCCTTTTCCCGCAGCCGCAGCTTTTGCCCGGTCTGTGTCCCGGGCGGAATCTTCAATTGTGTCCGTCCGTCGATGGTGGGCACCTCGATCTTGGCGCCCAAGGCTGCTTCGGTAATCGTCACCGGAACAGTGACATAAATATTGTCGGCCTTTCGGGTAAAAACCGGGTGCGGCTCGATGCGAACAATCAGATAGAGATCGCCGTCCGCACCGCCGCGAACTCCTGCGTTCCCCTTGCCGGCGAGGCGGATGCGCTGGCCATCGCGTGTTCCGGGCTTGATGCGAAATTCGGCGGTCTCGGTGCGCGCCACCGTTCCCTGGCCGTGGCAGGTTGGGCATTCCTGGCGTATGTGTCCACTGCCGCCGCAGCGCGGACACTCGATGTTGAACTTCATCCGGCCGCCCATCTGCGTCACCTGACCGGTACCGCCGCATTCCGAGCACACGGTTTCGCCGCCGCTGGCAGCGGTTCCATGGCAGGTCGGGCAAACTACCTGGCGAGTGATCTGCAACCGCAAAGAACCGCCGCGGATCGCGGTCCAGAAGTCCACATTCACCTGGTATTCAAGATCGGTTCCAAGCTGCGGACCTGCCTCCTGGGGATGACCGCCACGAAACGCGCCGGAAAAGATGTCGCGGAAACCTCCCCAGGAAGAAGCGCCACGCCCGGACTGCGATGCGCGCTGCCCGCTTCCGCCGACGAAGTCGGAAAAATCGAAGCCCTCGAAGCCGACCGGACCTCCGCCTTTCTGAGACGGGCCCGCGCCTCCGCGAAACCCATAGCCTCCCTGCGCAGCCGCTTCCGCAGCCGCAGGGTCGATGTTGTCGGAGTAAAAGCCAAGCTGGTCGTAAATCTTCCGCTTCTTGGGATCGCTCAAAATGTCGTTAGCTTCCGACATTTCTTTGAATTTCTCTTCCGCCTTCTTGTCATTGGGATTGACGTCGGGGTGATATTTGCGCGCAAGCTTGCGGAATGCCTTGCGGATTTCATCCGCAGTCGCCGTTTTCTTGACTCCGAGAATGCCGTAATAATCTTTGGTCTGTGTCGCCATTGTGATTCTTTTATGCGGTTAAGCATCGGCAGTTTCAGGCGGCCCTGGCTTTCCGCTTGCCGCATCGGCTCTGCGCCGGATTGCTCTGATGAATCTTCGGCATCAGCTCACGCTGGGCAACGGACATCTCATAGGCGATCTGCATATTCATCCAGAAATCCGGCGTCGTCCCAAAATATATTCCGAGACGAATGGCAGTGTCGGCGGTAATCCCTCGCCGTTCATGCACAATTTCCGAGACGCGCGTCGCCGGGACCCGCAACGCGAGCGCCAGCGCATTGGTCGATAACGACAAGGGTTTCATGAAGTCCTCGCGCAAAAACTCGCCGGGATGGATCGCCACCAGCCTGTCTTTTTCAGTTCGCAATCCCATATTGATGTCTCCTAGTGGTAATCCACAATCTCTACGTCCCACGCGCTATTGTCTTGCCAACGAAAACATACCCTGTATCGGTCGTTGATCCGGATGCTGTATTGCCCCTGACGGTCACCCTTCAGAGCTTCCAATCGATTACCGGGCGGGTCTCGCAAATCCTCCAAGTTCCGCGAAGTCGATTGCCCCGAGTCTGCGGGCCGCGATACGAGCAAGACTGCCATATTTCTTGCTGCGACCGGTGTTGTAGATCTTCTGCGCTTCATCGTCCCTAAAGTGCCGGATCACACGTCCAGCGTATCACGGAGAGCGTTATATAGCGTTCGCATTAAATGTTACTCGACCACTCGAGTAAATGTGGCTGGGCAACTTGCCTCAAATGCTGCCTTCACACCGCCATTTCCTGTTCGCATTGCGGTATCCGTCATATCAATTCCAAACCTTCTCCACACCGATTGGCTCGATGCGGCAGAAGATATCTGGCGCTACCCGCGCCATTTTCGCTACAAACTCTTCCGCTTCCGCCCGCGTCTGGAACAGCTCCTTGCTGTATAGCTGGCCCGCGCGCAGTTGCTCGCATTGCCATACTGTATCCGTCATCATTGCTCCTTCTATGCTTGTTGCTTGAGAGAAATTGAGGGCGCCCCGCAGTTTCTCAGGACGCCCTCCGTTTACTGGGCACTTGCTTTCACCCATACCTACGGTACGAGTGCGATTTGCGCGCCGGATTTCCGCTCCGGATCTACGCTTATCGTCTTCTCATCGACGTCGACGTACTCAGCATCGATCACGCCTTCGTCCTTCTTCTGCTCGGCTTCCGGCTGCTCCGGATTCGGTGCGCCTTCCGGCACTCCGGCTCCGCCAGCTGCGGCGTTTGCCTTGTACATCGCCTCGGCCAGCTTGTGGGAAGCGCCCGTCAGCTTCTCGCGAGCGGCATTCAGTTCAGCCGGACTGGGCGAGCCTTCGAGCGTCTTCTTGGCATCGGCCAGAGCGCTTTCAACTTCGGCCTTATCGCCGGACGGAACCTTGTCGCCGCTGTCCTTCAACATTTTTTCAATGTTGTAGACCAGGCTGTCGAGCTGATTCCGCGCCTCGATCTCCTCGCGCTTGGCTTTGTCCTCCGCTGCGTGAGCGTCGGCGTCTTTCGCCATCCGCTCCACTTCCTCCTTGCTTAGACCGGTAGAAGACGTAATCGTAATCTTCTGGTCCTTGCCGGTGGCGTTGTCCTTTGCGGTCACGTTCAAGATGCCGTTTGCATCGATGTCGAACGTCACCTCAATCTGCGGAATGCCACGCTGCGCCGGCGGAATCCCGCTCAGCTTGAACTTGCCGAGCGTGCGGTTCTGGCTGGCCAGCGGCCGCTCGCCCTGCAATACGTGGACTTCCACTTCCGTCTGGTTGTCCGCCGCCGTCGAAAACGTCTCCGTCTTCTTGGTCGGAATGGTAGTGTTGCGCTGGATCATCGGTGTCGCCACGCCGCCCAGGGTCTCGATGGCCAGGGTCAGCGGGGTGACATCGAGCAGGAGAAGATTTTTGACCTCACCGCCCAGCACACCGGCCTGCACCGCCGCGCCGATGGCGACGACTTCATCCGGGTTGACGCCTTTGTGCGGCTCTTTGCCGAAGAGGTCCTTCACCAGCTGTTGAATCTTGGGCATACGTGTCTGCCCGCCGACCAGCACCACTTCGTCGATCTTGCTCGAATCGATGCCCGCATCCTTCATCGCCTGTTTGCAGGGCCCGATCGAACGCTGCAGCAGATCGTCCACGAGACTTTCCAGCTTGGCGCGTGTCAGTTTCTCGACCAGGTGCTTCGGGCCGGTCGCGTCCGCGGTGACAAAGGGAAGGTTGATCTCGGTTTCAATCGCCGTCGAAAGCTCGATCTTCGCCCTCTCCGCAGCATCTTTCAGACGCTGCAGCGCCATTTCGTTGCCCTTGTCGCGCAGATTCAGCCCTTCTTTTTTCTTGAACTCATCAATCAGCCAATCGACGATCCGCTGGTCGATGTTGTCGCCGCCCAGGTGCGTGTCGCCATTGGTGGCCTTGACCTCGATGACGCCTTCTCCGACTTCGAGCACGGAGACATCGAAGGTGCCGCCGCCGAAGTCATAAACAATGATCGTCTCGTCTTTCTTCTTGTCGAGTCCGTAGGCCAATGCTGCGGCCGTCGGCTCGTTGACGATGCGCTTTACATCCAGACCGGCGATTTTGCCCGCGTCCTTGGTAGCCTGCCGCTGCGCATCATTGAAATACGCAGGAACGGTAATGACAGCTTCCGTGACCGACTGGCCAAGGTAATCTTCCGCGGCTTTTTTCAGCTTCTGCAGGATCATCCCAGAGATTTCCTGGGGGGTGTAATCCTTGCCCTGGGCCACGACGACGATATGGTCGCCCTGCTGCTTCACCTTGTACGGGACCATCTTCATTTCGTCGCTCACTTCGTTATAGCGACGGCCCATGAAGCGTTTGATCGAATAAATAGTGTTATCCGGATTGGTGATCGCCTGCCGCTTGGCAACCTGGCCGACCAGCCGTTCTCCGCCTTTTGTGAACGCCACGACGGAAGGTGTGGTGCGGCCGCCCTCCTCGTTTGGAATCACCTTCGGCTCGCCGCCTTCCATAACGGCGACAACTGAATTGGTGGTTCCCAAGTCAATTCCTATGATTTTGCCCATAAATACCCCTTCTCCACGCTCTCGAATCTTAAACTTGTGATTCAAGTATTGCACTTGAGTGCATCACTGTCAACTTAATTGATGCGCTTCTTGACATATAGGATGCAAAATGAACGGGATTTCGGCTCGTGAGTCCTGATTCTGGGAATTTCGTTGTTACCGAGAGCGAATATGGCGAGCAGCAAGGGATTTCAACCAGCCGAAACTCCATTAGCTCCACCCGCGTTCTATTCGGGTCATACAGATTCAGCTGCCACTTTCCGTCGCGGCCAATCTGTGCGTCTTGCCGGGGAGAGGCATGCCAGCCATGCTGCTCCAGCAGTTCCATAGCCTCATGCATGTTCGGCACCCCCAGCGCGAAGTGGTTTAAGACGCCGCTTTCTGCCGCGGAAACGGGGCCGGGGCCGTGGATCATGTACTCGATCCAGTCCGTTCCGTCCGGCACCTGCATATCCACCCAGTCGATCTGGTTGTCTTTCATTCCGCCCTGCCAGCCTTCGCGAAATCCCAGAACGTCGCGGAAGAAATGATCCTCCGCCGCACGGTCATGCACGATAAACCCGGCGTGAAGAATGTGGGTGGAGACCGGATCGCGGTCAGCGTGCCGGGAGCTCACAATCCGATGCGGCCTGGTTCCGGCGTCGACAAATACGATGCGATGGCCTTCCGGGTCCACGAGTGAGAGAGATCGGCTGCCATCGCGGCGTGTCTGCACCCTCCCGGGAATCTGAACATGGCTGTCCAGCAGGTAAAGGCGAAGTTGCTCGACGTTCGCGGTGGCGAAGGTGATGGATTCCAGATCGTCGGCCTGACCTTTCGGGAGCGGATCGACCTCGATCGACTGTAGCGAACTCACCTGGTAGACAGAACCGCCGGTGCCGGGATTCCGTCCCATTCGCGGAAGGCCGAGCAAGCCTGCGTAAAAAGATTGTGCCTGCAACGGATTGGAATCGTAGACCGACACCTGGGCTATTCCCGTAATCGGGGGGCGCAATGGCCGAGTCTGAGCGCCTGTCATTAGAGACAACCCGGCGAAAAGCGCGGATACAGCAGAGAATTTCATCCGGCACAACCTTTCTGAATTCACCAAAAAAGATGAGGTCAATGGCTGGCGGAATCCGCCGGTTGCACCTCCGCGTCCGAATAAAACTGCCCCAGATCGCTCCTGAGCTGTTTCAGGGCATCGACGTTCAGATAAATCATGTGGCCGGAAGGATAGTAGCCGAAGCGAATATTCTTTCGCAATGTGGGGTCCAGTTGCATGTGCGAGATGTCGAACTCCGTCTCAAAAAACGGGGTGGCAAGATCGAAATAGCCGTTCGCGGAAAAAAGCTTCAGGTGTGGATTCTGGCGCATTGCCGCACCCAGATCGAGCGCAACGTCTGGATTCTGCTGCTCCTCGCCGTTCGGCGGTTTATGCTTCCAGTCCCAGTGGAAACCGGGGCCGTAGGAAGTCGCCTTGTACGAATCGTTGGAGGTGAAATTCAGTGTATTCGTCAGATATTCATGAAAGGCGGCGACAAATGCGCCGGAGATGCCCACTTCCGATGGATCATACGCCGGCGTCTCTCCAGCAGCATCGATATCGATGCCCTCAAAACGGGCGTCGTAACGGCCCAGCGTACGCCGCTCGTCCCGCATCAGTTCCTTGCGAAAACGTGCCGGATCGATCCGCAGGTTGGCTTCCTTCAGGTAAGAGACGCTCAGGCCAGTCATCTGGTTCAGCTTTTGTGCGACCTCATCCTCCTGGGCGGTGCCTAGATTCTGCCCTTGCCACAGAGCCTCGGCGTAAGGGCCGCGCGCATATTCGCGAACGGACTCGAGAAAAGGGCCTAAATCGGCAGGCTTGCTCGGCAGCTTGTCGTGGTACCAGGCGATGGCGGCATACGAGGGCAAATTGTCGATGTATTTGTTGTCAATGCCAGCCGTACGATCGTTGAAGTTGAGGATCGACGAGATCAGAACCACCCCGTTCAACGCAATTCCACTTTCCTGTAACGAGTAGGCCAACGCCGCGGAGCGGGTCGTGCCGTAGGATTCGCCGATGAGAAACCGGGGCGAATTCCAACGCCGGTTCACGGTGAGATAGCGTGCGATGAAGAGGTTGAACGCGTGAGCATCCTGATCGACGCCGAGGAAATCCGACAGTTTCCCCTTTCCGACGGGCTTTGAAAAACCGGTACCCATGGCATCGATGAACACGAGATCGGATTTATCGAGCAGACTGTACTGGTTGGACACCAGGCGATAGGGCGGCGGCGGCGTGGCATTCGGGCTGGAAGTCTCAATGCGCACCGGCCCGAACGAACCCATATGCAGCCATACGGAGGATGATCCCGGGCCCCCGTTGTAGAGGAATGTTACCGGCCGCTCGTTCACAGCCGCCCCGTTTTCTGTATACGCAACATAGAAAATGCTGCCATTGGGGTTATTCTGCGGGTCGCGGATCAGCAGGTTTCCCGCGGTCGCGGTGTAATGAATGGTCTGACCATCCAAAACCAGCGTGTGTTGGGTTACGTAACTTTGTTCTTTCGGCGTCGAAGAGGGCTGGTTCGCCTCCGAAGCGGCGGGCGGCTGGGCCTTCGCTTCGTCCGGTTTCTTTTCCTGTGCCGACAAAGCGGACGTCGCAAACAGACAAGCCATCACACCGACAAAACAAGAGCTGCGGATTTTCAAAGGCACTCTGCGCATCATCTCAACCAGAATACCGGAGTCGCTATGGTTACCCTTCTTCATTCAGCCAATCCCGTGCTCTGCTTCAGCTGGGCGGAAGAAGGCCGGTGCACAGGCTGATCTCGTAACCGGGGGACGCTTCAAAGCCTCCCGTTCGCCAGGCTCACGGGTGGACTCCGCTTGTACTCCATACGCGAGTCGTTGAGGTCAGAGAGCATGAAGCACATGGGTATCCACGATACGGATGCCGCTGAGAATTCGGATGAGAATTGGTCTGTCATCCAGTGGACAGAGTGGCCAATCGGTCTAGATGTGTCACCATGTTTCCGCCTGCCGCATATAACAGACGGCGGTATTACCCGCATCTAACCGGAAGCGACGCCGCTAGGTCTTTGGGGGAGGCATGATCCAGACCCGAGATGCGATGATCGGATCCTGCTCGGTCCCGGTGCCGAAGGCGGTCTGGGTTCCGAGAGCAAGCTTCATCGATACGCTGGCCGTTTTCGGTGAGGTACTCGTTCCCACCGTGGCTAAGGGCGTGATCATTCGACGGCCGGCGATGTTATCCATAGCGGAGCGCCTTGACCTCGATCGCCGGGCCATCCGCCGTATGCAACGCATAAGGAACAGGTACGGGTCCGGGCCGCTGCTTCTTCGTCTGCCGGGGCGCACTCTGGGCCTGATCCTCGATCCGGAACATGTGCATCGGGTGCTTGCGGAATCGCCGGAGCCATTCACCCCTGCCAGCGCAGAAAAACGCGCCGCGCTGGCGCACTTTGAGCCGAAGAACGTGCTGATTTCGAAGGGATCGGAGCGGACCGACCGCCGACGTTACAACGAGGAGGCGCTCGACGCGAATCGTCCGGTTCATCGCATGGGTGAAGAGTTTCTGCAGGTCGTCGCCTCCGAAGCCACGCAGTTGCGCAACAACACAGGAAATTGTGGTGAACTTACCTGGAACAAATTTTCCGATGCGTGGTTCCGCATGGTACGCCGAGTGGTGTTTGGCGATGCGGCGCGGGAGGACCATCGGTTATCCGAGATGATGGCGGAACTTCGCTCCGCCGGTAACTGGGCCTTCTTGCGGCCACAGCGGAAACAGTTGCGGCGGCAGTTGCTGAACCGAATCAGAGGCTATCTGGACCGCGCGGAGCCCGACAGCCTGGCGTGGATGATGACCCAAATTCACACGACAGGCCAGACGGCGCCGGAACAGCAGGTGCCTCAGTGGCTGTTCGCGTTCGATCCGGCAGGCATGACTACGTTCCGCTCCCTTGCCCTGCTGGCTTCGCATCCAGAACATGCCGGACCGGGTGCGGGATGAGATAAGGAGTCATCAGGGCTCTGAGAGACAATACATGCCTTATCTGCGGGCTGTTGTCCTCGAATCTCTTCGGCTGTGGCCCACCACGCCTCTCCTGTTACGTGAAAGCACGATCGCAACGGCCTGGGAGAACGGAGTGATCCCGGCGCATACCAGCATCGTAATCTTTACCCCCTTCTTCCACCGCGACGACCAGCGCCTGCCCTACGCCGACCGCTTCGCGCCGGAGCTGTGGATGGAGAACCCACCGGCACAAGGCTGGCCTCTGGTCCCCTTCAGCGAAGGACCGGCGGTCTGTCCCGGACGCAATCTGGTGCAATTGCTTTCCACTGCCATGCTGGCGGCGATTCTGGAGAACACTGAGGTGAAATTGAAGCCTCCCCTCCGGCTGAACGAAAACCAGCCGCTGCCGGCCACGCTGAACCACTTCGGCCTGCGATTTGAGCTCAGGAGCTGAGTAACTGTTCCCGCTGCAAGAACTGGCGAGCTAATTAGAGCATTTCTCCTGTTATGGTCATCCGCTCCTACGTGCTTTGCTTCCTGCTGACAGCTCCTGTAATCTCGGCATTCCGCCACGCTGTGTCGCGGCCCAGGCGCCCCAGCGGTTCGCCGTCTCGGCGACCAGCGGCAGTGGGAGCTGGCGCAAAACAGAAAACGTAAGCGCCGCTGTGAAAGCGTCTCCAGCGCCGACCAGGTCCACAACATCGGCCGCAACTCCGGGATGGTCGTGGGTGGCGTTCCGCGTTACCAGAAGGCTTCCGTTCGCGCCCCGGGTGATGGCGATCAATTCGATCGGAAATTGTCGCAGCAAAAAACGCGCGGTTTCGAGCAGGGGCTGCTCCTCTGCAGATGCCTCGAGTGCTCGCGCGATCCTCGGGACTTCCTCATGGTTCATTTTTAGGATGCTGGCATGGACGCATCCCCAGGCCACCATTTCGGGCGTCCAGTACGGATCCCGCAGGTTCACGTCGAAAACACGCAGCGATCGGGAGCTGGTCGCCTCGACTGTTCTGCGAAGCGTGTTTCGAGTTGTTGGCGACCGCTGCGCAAGCGTGCCGAAGCAGACGGCGTCGAGGGTTGGGGCAAAAGAAACCAGTTCTGATGTTTCCGGGAATGTAATCCCACGCGACGTCATCGTGAATCCTGTAGATGGGGCTGGCATCGGAAGTAAATTCCACGGTGACGGTTCCGGTGGCGTGGCTGGAATCGATCGAGATGTGATCCGGTTTCACCCCGGCTGCGGCAAGCTGCTCAAGTGCCTGCCGTCCGAGCGGATCGTCTCCTACGCGGCTGACCAGCAGAATCTCATCCGCCGGATTTGTGGAATCCGCAGCGGCCAGATTCGCGCACATAGCGGCGAAGTTGGCGGGGGCGCCACCCAGCTGCGGTCCGCCTGGAAGAAAATCCCAGAGAAGCTCTCCGATGGCGGCGATGCGGAAACCTGTCTGCATCCATCCTTCTCCTATCGACGATGAAGCAGAATCGCCCGCTATTTCTGGCCCGAGGCGGCTGTATTCGACGCGCCGGATGCAGCGTGGGCTTCAAGAACAATCAACTGCTCGGCCCCGACGTTCACATCGCAAGTGTTATCTTCAACGGTCACCTGCTCCTGGGTATTCCATGCGGGAGCGAGCGCCTGCACACCCTGCAAAGCGGTGCCCGAAAAGTCGAGATGAAAAGTTCGCGGCGCGTCCGACTTATTTAACAGCACGAGCATACTTTCTCCCTGCGCCAGTGCTGGACCAGCGTTGCCTGTCGACGGAGCTTCAAAACGCGTATAGACGAATCCAGTGTCATCCACCAGCAAATTTTGCTGGGCTCCGGTTTGAAGCTCGCTATGATGCGCGCGAAGGTCAAGCAGTCCTGCAACCCAGGCATGCATCGCCTCTTGCGGCGCAGTCCGGCTGGCCGCTGTGAAGGCGTTGTTGGTATCGCCGGGAAATCCTCCCGGGAAATCGACTCGGTTGTCGCCGTCATTGACGTCAGGCATGGCAATCTCATCCCCGTAATAAATTTGCGGCATGCCGCGCATGGTGGCGATCAGGCCGAAAGCAAGCTTCATGCGCGCCGTGGTGACGCCGGGTTCGGAAGCGAACCGGGCAGTATCCTGATTGCCGAAAAACGTAACCAGCTGCTCGGGATGCGGATACAACCAGTCCTGCCGCTCGATTTCCGTCAACTTTGTCATCGGCGCATTCCCGGTTGGAGCCGTGCCGGTCAATGCCGCGCGCAGCGCAAAAAAGCTGGGGAAATCGAATGGCGTGGAGAGGCCGGTGTCAATGCCGGCATGTTTCACTCCACCTGCAAAATACGAGACGACTGTCGGATCCGGATTGAAGATTTCGCCGACCGTCGTCAGCTGCGGGTAGAGCGCAATCAGTTCCGTGTGAAACTCCTGCCAGAAATCGCGATCGACATTGGGGAATAAATCGAGCCGCAAGCCATCGAGCGCACCCGACTCGACCCACCAGATCGCATTCTGGATCAGGTACTGCTTGACCAGGGGATTCGATTGGTTCAGGTCGGGAAGCGTATCGGAAAACCATCCGTCGACCGCAGCCTGATAGGCCGCTGGTGGGGAATGAGGATTGGTGATGGGCTGGAAATTCGCCGTCGCTTCCAGATGCTGCTCCACCGTGCCGTGAAACCAGTCCGGCGCGGGTGGATCGAGCAGCCATGGACTGTTTGCCCCGACGTGATTCATCACCGTGTCGAGAACGAGCTTCATGCCGCGGGTGTGCACGGCCTGAGCCAGGTTTTGATAGTCCTGCAATGTGCCGAAATGCGGGTTGACCTGATAAAGATCGACGGGCGCGTATCCACTGTAGTCCGGCGCCGAAAGAGGGCCCTGCGCATAGAGAGGCGCGACCCAGAGGGTGGTCACACCCAGTTTTTGAAGATAGTCCAGATGACTTTCGATCCCGGCCAGATCGCCGCCGTGGTATGCGCTGGGATTCGTGCGATCGAACGTACCCTGCATCTGCGGAAGACGATCGTTCGACGGATCACCATCCGCGAAGCGATCGGGCAGGACCAGGTACATGACATCGGCGGAGGAGAACCCATGAAAACCGTCCGCGGGATCATGCCGCTTCTGCAACTCGTAAGGCACTGGCGTTCTCCCGCGCACTGTGCGAACCAGCAGGGTGAAGCGCTGCGGCTGCGCGGAAGAGATATCGAGCCAGACGAAGCCCCAATGTCCGTTAGCCGACACTCTCGTTCGGCGGATGGATATTCCGGGCACGCTGCTGCTGATCTGGGCATCATTCAGATTCGTTCCGTGCAGCAGCAACATAGGATTCGGCAGGCCGCTCCACCAGTTCGGTGGGCTCGTGTCGGTTACCGTTGGCTTACCTGCCGGAATCGTTCGCCGCTTCGATCTTTTTGTACGGATACGTGAGTAGGATGGCGAAATCGCACAGAAGAACAGGAGAGAGATAACCAGCGCGCGGCGCATGCACAGAGAGAATGGATATTTCCTCCACGGAATTGAGACCCGATTGCAACCGATCCGTCCGTGTTGATTCGATATCGATAACATGACAGTCGTGGGCGCCTGGACCGGGAACTTCAATGAACCGGCAGTTTTGTTACGAGCGCAAGGCACACTTCTACAGTACGTTGGCCGCGAACGTCCTCAGTCTACTCCGCCGTTAGGGATGGGGAAATGCTTCGATGTGCTGCTGCGTTATTCTCCGCATCGAGAAGTCATCGGAGCGCAGCGGTCAGCGCCTGCTGCAACCGGTCGATGGAAGCGGAATCGAGCTTCGCATTTTGATTTGCGGTTTCGCCCGCGCTCCCCGTCAGGTAAAAAACATCGATCGCCATTTCACCCTCGGTATCGATCAGGGCAACGGAAATATCGCAGTTCTGCTGCGCCATCGCCAGGCTGACGCGACGCAGAAGACCGGGTGTATCCTGCGCGATCACTTGCAAAATCGTACTGTGAGTGGAAGAGGTATTATCGACAGACAATTTCGTCTCCACGCGCGTCTTATTGTTCTGGACGCGCAAGGCGTGGGCACGGGCGGCCAGCATCGGCTCGACAGAAACGGTTCCAGTGGCAACGTCGGCCAGGCTCTTCCGGCAGCGGTCCACCTCGCCGGGATTCAACGCCAGCGTGCGATAGCGGTCGAGAAATCGGAACGTATCGACGACAATCCCGGCGGCATTTGAGAACGCGTCCGCCTTGATGATATCCATCCCCCAGGCCGTCAGCGCGCCGGCCATATCCGCAAACAGAAACGGGCGGTCGAGTGTGACCACGGTGCACTCCCACCATGCGCCCGCCGGTATCAATGAGATTTGGGCCGGAGAAGACGAAAAGTCGATCGACGACCGCCAGTGCCCCAGGATTTCCTGAGGCGTGCGCGTGCGCAGATACCGCTGCGGCAGTCCGGCGAGGAACTGATGGATCTCCGCAGCGTGTTTCGGCGTCAGCGCAATCACCTTCTGAACGGCGGCGGTATCCGCATCCACGGCAATGCGATCTTCGTCCACATTGCGATCCAGATAGTTCGAGGTCGCCATGTACAACCGCCACAGATTTTCCGCCTTCCACGGCGTCAGCGCTTCTGGATTGACGGAATGGATATCGGCATACGTCAACAGCGTTAAAAGCCGCAGATCATTCGGCGTGCCCACCAGTTTGGCAAATGCGCGGATCGTTTCCGCATCGAAGATATCTTTCCGCAAGGCGCGGGACATCTCCAGATGATTTCGTATCAGCCGCGACATGGTCTCACGCTGCGCCTGCGTGAGATGCCAGCGCAGCGCAATGGCATCGGCGATCCGCAAACTCTGCTCGGCATGATTCTCCTCGCTCCGCGCCTTACCTGTGTCATGGAGCAGAGCCGCCAGATACAGCAGTGCAGGCTCTTCTACTTCGCGCAAGACCTCCTGGAAATGCGCTTCCCATTCCGTCACCGGCCGTTCGAGCGCGTGCAGGTGTTCAATAATCAGGAAGGTATGTTCATCGACGGTATAGCGATGGTAAGCGTCGCGCACAACCAGCGCGTCGATACTGTGAAATTCGGGCAGTATCAGATCGAGAATTCCCATGGCGTGCATGGTACGCAAGCTGGACGCAGCTTCCGGCCCGAGGAGAATGCGCGCGAACCGCTCCCATAGCGCGGCGCCTTCGGGCAGGCGCTCGGCCAGCATCGCCAGAGATTCCGCCAAATGACCTTCCGCTTCGCGGCTGAGTTGCAGACTCTGCCCAGCCAGCATTTCAAACAGCGTCAGCACGCGCTCCGGGTCGGAGTATTCGGCGGCGGATTCGAGCGCAATCCGGCCATCTTTTACCGAGCACCCGGCGAGCATGGTCCGGCTGCGGCGCTCACGGATACGGCCGATAAACGACGCGCGAGTGCCCGATCGAACGCGGCTGTCGGCGGCTTCGTCCAGCATCTGCCGCGTAAGCCAGTCGATCGCGCGAGCATGGCGGAAATACTGGCGCATCCACTGCGCGGTTTCTACCGGCCGGGCTCCGGGGATACCCAGATGCCGCTTCGCCGCTTCATCCTGCGCCTGCCAGTACAGCATGTTGTCATCGCGCTGGCTTCGGTAATGCAGAAAGCCGCGAACAGTCAGCAGAAACTGATAGGCCAGCTCGGACTCATCCCGCCGTTCCACCAGCAGATTATTTTCGTAACGGCTGGTCGAGTTTTGCGCCGAATCCGGCAGCAATTGCGAGAGCCACGCGCAGATATGGAAATCGCGCAGCCCGCCCGGGCCGTCCTTCACGTTGGGTTCCAGATGGAACAGGGTGCTCTGGAATTTCGCATGGCGCGCATACGCGAGGTTGGCGATGGCTGCCAGCAGCGGTTGCCGCCGCCGTGCAATCAGCGCGGGGATGCGCCTGGCGTCGAGTTCTTCGAACAGCGCAAAATCTCCCGCGATGTACCGCCGATCGAGAAGCGAGAGTGTAAACTCCGGGTTCTCTTCGCTCAGACGCTCGCATTCTTCTACGGTGCGGGTGGTAGCGCTGACACGCAGGCCGATATCCCACAGCTCCTGCGAAAAGCGCCGGATCGCGATCTGAAAGCTGGCCTCCCGCGACGCGTCCACGCAGACGAATAAAAGATCAATATCCGAGTAGGGGAACAGCTGGCGTCTTCCGTAGCCGCCGATGGCGGCCAGGGTGAGGCCCTGCGGCGCATATTCTTCGGCCGCGATATGTTCCAGCCATAACCGCTCGATCAGATGATCCACAAAATCGGAGCGGCGATTGACCAGCGCGAGGCCGTCCTGCGACTCGAAGAATAATTTCCGCGAAGTATCCGAAGAGGACTGGTATTCGTCGCGCAAAGTGGCGGTCAGCGCACCGGCAGTAGAGGACGGCATCAGCATCAGCGATAACTCCCGGTTATAACGCGGTTTCTCCGCGCTCATCGTTGCGGATGCGGATGGCCTCATCAATGCGCGAGATGAAAATCTTTCCATCCCCGATGCGGCCGGTGCCCGCGGTGCTGAGAATTGCCTGTACTGCCCCATCCACCAGGGCATCGCGGACGACCATTTCGATCTTGATTTTGGGCAGCACATCCACGGAATATTCGCGCCCGCGATAAAACTCGGTGTGGCCCTTCTGGCGTCCGTGCCCGCGTGCTTCAAGGATCGTCATGCCCTCAACACCAGCTTCAATCAGAGCTTCCTTCACTGCATCCAGCTTCGATGGCTGAATCACCGCCTCAATCTTCTGCATGTCTGCTCCTCCGGGCTCGTTCGAAAAAAGGGCTGCCGTTACAAATGTTCTTATCATCAAGATATCAGTGCATTTAGACCAGTCTTCCTGCTGCTATAGACCGCCGGCAGTTTTTATACGCATCCGTTCTTTGAAGAACGGATGCGTGTGCTTTCTTCCGCTGGTATACACCTCCAGGAAAACTGGTCTACCCCTGAGAAGCGGCAATTTCCCAGTCGTAGCCCTCTTCTCCATGCTGGGTCAGATCCAGGCCCTCGGTTTCCTGCGAGGCATCCACCCTAAGGCCCACCAGCAGATCGACAATCTTAAGCAGCACGAGCGTTCCGACAATGGAGATTCCAAATGCAATGGCCACGCCGCCCAGTTGCCGGGGCACCTGAATCCAGTTTCCATCCAGCCAGCCTACGGGCAGCGCGTTCCCCTGCGCATCCTTAAAAATAGGATTGATGGCGCGGGTAGCGAACACTCCGGTCAAAATGGCTCCCAGAGTTCCTCCCGCGCCGTGCACGCCGAAGGCATCGAGAGAATCGTCATAGCCGAACCACTGCTTCACCTTGACGACCATGAAATAGCAGAACAGGCCGGCGAGGAATCCAATGGCGAGCGCGGACATGGGACCGACGAAACCCGCCGCCGGAGTGATGGCGACCAGCCCTGCAACCGCGCCCGAGATGGCTCCCAGCGCGCTCGGCTTGCCGTTGCGGAACCATTCCGCAACACTCCAGCCGATGGCCGCGGCGGCGGCGCCGAAATGCGTCGCGACAAAAGCGCTGGTGGCCAGGGTCCCGGCGGCGAGCGCGCTGCCGGCATTGAATCCGAACCAGCCCACCCAGAGCAGACCCGCGCCGATAAAGCTGAGGACAACGCTATGGGGCGGCATCGGCTCCTTTGGATAATGAAGACGTTTCCCGAGGTAGAGAGCGCACACCAGCGCCGAGACGCCGGAGGTGATGTGGACAACGGTACCACCGGCAAAATCGAGCGTGGGAACGCCGCCGCCCAGCGAAGCGTTCAGAAATCCACCTTTTCCCCACACCATGTGGGCCATCGGCGCATACACAACCAGAGACCAGAGCACGGAGAACAGCACCATCGCGCTGAATTTCATCCGTTCGGCAAAGGCTCCGGAGATGAGCGCCGGGGTGATGATGGCGAACATCAGCTGATAAATCATGAACGTGGACTGCGGAATGGTTGCCGCATACGCCGGGTCCGGGGCAGCGCCCACTCCGCGCAGGAACACGTGGTGAAGTCCGCCGATAAAACTGATTCCGGAGCTGAAACAAAGGCTGTAGCCGATGAACGCCCAGACCACGGAGATGATGCCGGCCATGGCGAAGCTGTGCATCATGGTGCTGAGCACGTTCTTCTTTCGCACCAAGCCGCCATAGAACAGCGCCAGCCCGGGGATGGTCATCATCAACACCAGCGCGGCGCAGACCAGCATCCAGCCGTTATCCGCCGAAAGCTGTGCGTTGGCTACGGCCTGGTCAAGCTGTTGGAGATGCTGCTGGATGGCCGCGTTTCCGCCGGCTACGACCTGCGCGTGAACGCTTTTCCATCCGATGAAGAGAACAAACAGAAGAGCTGTGCGAGCGGAAATCCATCGCATCGATATTCACCGCCAGATTCAAATTTTGACTAGAAGAACTGCTCGAATTCGGAAGGATTGTAATAAGTATCTTTTTACTTTGCCCTGCCCTGAGCAAAACCGGGAATAGAAAGTTTTTATAGCGGCTATTCAATTCTGGTTATACGAAAGCTTCGGCGGTGGCGTGCGGGCTGGGCTAGCGCTGCGATTCCGAACCGTATGCCACTTCTGCTACCATCAAGCTTCAACCCTGAGCGGGAGTAGCTCAATGGTAGAGTAGCGGCTTCCCAAGCCGTTGGTTGCGGGTTCGATCCCCGTCTCCCGCTCCATGCAGAGCTCGCAGCGCAACCGTACTGCCAGCCGGCTCGCCTTGCCTGAATCCGCCTGGCAACGCATCATAAATAGAGGTTGTCTGGAACGCCGCTGGAATCAGCCGGGGTTTGGCCGCCGCAGTCACGGAGCCGTAGAAATTCTTTTGAGGTGCGAGTGAAAACGAGTGGTATTCGGACGGTTTTGACCTCCTTGATCTGTAGCGTGTTGATAGCTGGCATTGCGGGTTTGCTGACGAGGAATGCGGTGGCGCAGATACATAGGGTCGGCGGTACTGTCGAGCCGGCCTTTCATGCTGAGCGGTGGATGCTGGCGGGCGTCTCTCAACAGCAGGAGAGATTTCTTGCCTCCTTGAATTGGCAGCAGACAGATCAAGATCAAAGCATGCCAGGATACCGGCAGCAACCGCCTCAGCCGCCCCAGAGTGGCTCCTCTTCCACGAATCCAGCTCCAACTCCCGCAAACAATGATGAAGCGCTGCCGCCCTACAGGATTGTCGACACATCCGCGCTGGGCCCGAATCTTGGCTCAACCTACATTCCGCTCGACAGCTGGATTTATCCGGCGCTGATGCGGCTCTATTCGCTCGGCTATCTCGATCGGGCGTTCGTTGATATGCGTCCCTGGACCCGCATTAGCGTGCTGCGGATGCTGTATGCGGAGCAGGAACGCATTTACATGGAGCGCAACAACGAAGAGGCGCTGGCGATCTTTAACGCGGTGATGACGGAACTCGAACCGGACGTGGATACGGCCGGGCGCTGGGAGATCCATTCCACGGTGGATTCGGTCTACGAGCGTGCCATGGGAATCGGCGGAACGCCGCTCAACGACAGCTTCCACCTGGGACAGACGATCATCAACAACTACGGCCGGCCATACCAGGAAGGATTCAACAACTACGCCGGATTCAGTGCGCGGGCGACCTCTGGCCCATTTGCGCTCTATGTTCGCGGAGAATACCAGCATGCGCCGAGCGCGGACGGCTATTCACCGGCGCTCGCGCTGACGTTGTCCAGCATCGATGGCATTCCCTATTCGCCTACTGTCCGGCAGGCCACCATCCCCGCCGGACCGATCTCCGGCCAAAATAATTTCCGCCTGGTTGAGGCCAATCTTTCGGCAACGGTCTGGAACCATGACTTCTCGATCGGCAAAAGCGATGTGTGGGATGGACCTGCGACCGGGGGCTCGTTCGACTGGAGCAACAACGCGGAAAACATCTATTCCTTCCGCATCAATCGAGTCGAGCCGCTGAAAATTCCCTTCCTTTCCTATGTGCTCGGACCGATGCGATACGAATTTCTTGTCGGCAGTTTGAAGGGACATACGTATCCGAACGATCCCTGGGTCCACATGGAAAAGTTCGCGTTCAATCCGACGCCCGACTTTGAATTTGGCTTCTCCCGCACCATTATCTGGGGTGGGAAAGGTCACGTCCCGATCACGCTCGGCAGCTTTTGGCATAGCTTCACGAGTTTTCAGAACGTCAGTATAGGGGAGAAGTTTTCCCGTAAAGATCCCGGCGCGCGCTTCAGCACGTTTGACTTTACGTATCGGCTGCCGTTTGTCCACCGTCTGCTGACTCTCTATACCGATTCTGAATCGCACGATGATGTAACCCCGGTCAGTGCGCCGCGCCGGGCGGGCATTCGAACGGGCATTTACGTCACCCGCCTTCCCGCTGCGCCGAAGCTCGATCTGCGCGTCGAAGCGGTGTACACAGATGTCCCCACCTCCAGAAGTAACGGTGGAAGTTTCATGTATATCGAAACCGTGCAGCGGCAAGGATATACGAATCAAGGGAATATTTTCGGCGACTGGATCGGACGCGAGTCAAAGGGCGGGCAGGCATGGCTGACGTATCATCTGTCGCCGAATGAGATGGTGCAGCTTTCCTATCGAAATGCCAAGGCGGCCAAAGATTTTATTCCCGGCGGAACAACGCAGAACCTGTTCACGGTACAGGCCGTGAAGCGCCTGCGCCCGCAGCTTGAATTGAACGCGGGGGTACAGTACGAGCGCTGGAAGGCCCCGGTATACAAGCCCGGAGGCCAGTCCGATGTGACGACAAACGTTCAAATCACCTGGTTCCCGGAGCTGAAGGATACGCTACGGAAATGGTAGCGGATACGAAACAGCACGGGTGAACATCCGGTGCGCAGGGGCGCTTTCGGATTGACGTTCGGCGCTGCTCCACCTATGCTCAGAGTACGCATTCGGAGACGATTTCAGCCCCGTACCTTCTCTGGAACGCTTTCCGGAGGGCTTGATTCCATCCTGGATACTGTATCTTCGGAGATGTGGTGTAGCGCGATACGATGCCAAACAGCGAGATCATTTGCAACATGCAAGCGATCTGTGCCGGCAAAGCCTCGGCGGATGGAACGACAGTACCAATACAGTGGATGCGCCTCGTCGTATCCACATGCATCTAAAACGGAATTGCTGCTCGAATTTTCACGAACGATTCCTTGAACCTTGAGGTTCCCGGACCATCTTCATGCAGCAACTCGGCGCAACAATGAATAACCGGTTCCTCCACGCATGAATCCGACTACAGGCGACACCACTACATCCCAGGCGGAATTCAAGCCCCGGGCTTTCCAGACCGGTGGCGGCTGGGTGACGAATGAAGAAGGAAACGCGCTGGCGGAAAACCTTCTCACTCTGCGCAAGCGGAAGTGGATCGTCCTGAGTTGCCTGTTTCTTGGCCTTGTATACGGCGTCATCCGCGCCATCACCACTCCAAAAACTTATGTCGCCGGCGGCACCATCCAGGTAAGTCCGGGTGCTTCGAACGAATACCGCATCGGCAGTGGAGCAACCGGCCCGCAGGATCTCGGCACCCGTCTGGAGACGGAAGTCGCCATCATGCAGAGCGATTCACTTCTGTTGAAAGTCGCGCGGGAGTTGAAGCTGGAAGACAACCCGTACTTCCTTGGACCGAAATCGACGGTGACCCATGTCGACCCGAACGATCCCGGCGTACAGGACTGGATGATCGGTTTCCTGCGCGGCGGGCTGTCGATTGGAAGAATTCCGAAGACCCAGTTGATAGCGATCAACTTCACCAGCCTGTCTCCGGAGCTTTCCGCGCGGGTCGTCAATACCCTCATCAACGACTATATCGAGCGTAGTTTCCAGACACGGTATGCGGCAACGCAGCGGGTGGCGCAGTGGTTGTCCACGCAGTTGAACGACCTGAAGCAGCAGGTTGAGACCTCGCAGGAAAAGCTGGTCGAGCTACAGCGAAAGCTGGGCGTCCTAGGATTCAGCGATCAGGCGCACAACCTGAACCTGGATACGCTGGATGATTTGTCGAAGGCCGCGGCCGATGCCAAGATTCGGCGCATTGTGGCGGAAGCGCAGTATCGCATGCTGACCACGATGAACCCGGACCTGCTGGACGGCAGCCCCGCTGTCATCGGATCGGGTGCGGGGACCCTGCTAGCGACTTTGCGGAATGGCCAGGCTTCGCTTGAAGCGCAGTATGCGCAACTGAATTCTCAGTTCGGGCCCAATTACCCGGCAGTGAAGCAGTTGAAGGCGGAGATGCTGCAGAATCAGAAAGCGATTGGACAGGAAGAAAGCCGCGTTCTGGCGCAGTCGAACAACGCGTTTCGAGCCGCTACCGTTAACGAGCAGATGACCCGGCAGGTGCTGGCGGACGAAGAAGCGAAGGATTATCAAAAGCGCGACGATATGGTTCAGTTCGTGCTGATGCAGCGCGAATTCGATTCCAACCGGACGCTCTATGACGGGCTGCTGCGCCGGTTGCGGGAGGCCGGGATTGAGGCGGGCCTGGAGTCGAGCGAAATCGATGTCGTGGATTTCGCCCGCAAACCGCTGTTCCCGAGCGGCATGCGCCGCAGTTCGCGAGTGTTGATCGGACTGATGTTCGGACTGTTCGGCGGAGTTGCCCTGGCCTTCTTCTTCGATAGTCTCGACACCAGCCTGCGCAGCGTGCACGATATCGAGACCATTTCGGAGTTGCCATCGCTGGCGGTCATTCCGCGCGCGCGGAAAATTCTTCCGCGCAGTATTACGGAAGATACCCGATCCGCGGCGCAGCGGAACGTGGACGTACTGGGGCAGCCAAATTCTCAGTTTGCCGAGGCCTTCCGCTCGCTGCGCACATCGCTGCTGCTCTCCGGGGTGGGCCAGCCGCCGCAGGTGATTCTGATCACCAGCTCAACGCCAGCCGAAGGCAAGAGCACCATCGCCAGCAATCTGGCGGCAGTGCTTGCCTTTCGGGAAGCCAGCGTTCTGCTGATCGATGCCGACCTTCGCCGCCCCACCATTCACAGCCGGTTTGGGATCAGCAGCCGTGCCGGACTTTCGACTTTGCTGACGGGCACAACCACGCTGGATGAGTCGGTGCAAACGGTCCAGGAGGCGCCGAACCTGTTTCTGCTTCCGAGCGGCCCGGTGCCGCCGTTCCCTACGGAGTTGATCTCATCCAGCCGCATGGTAGACCTGCTGCAGGAATGCAGAGGGAAATTTACCCACATCGTGATCGATTCGCCGCCAATCCTGACGATTACGGATGGACTGATTCTCGCGCCTTTCAGCGATGCCGTTCTGCTGGTGGTTCGTTATGGCAGGGCCAGCAAGCATTCCGTGCGCCGCGCCCGCGACCTGATGCTGCGGGCTGGAACGCGGCTGGGCGGGACGGTCATAAACGCGGTAGATGCGGCCTCGCAGCGCTATTACGGATATTACGGTTATCAACGGTATTCCTACTCCAACGGACGCCCCCCGGTAACGGAAGACGGAGCCCGGCGGAAGTGGCCATTCTTCTGGCGCAGGGAGGGTTCCTGATGCTAAGCCATTCAACTTCCAAACAAGGATTTTCTCGCAGCGGGCGCGCGGTTTGCCGGTTGCGTAGCCGTGATTTCGATGTTCCTGCTGGTTCCACTCTGGCCACGGGCTGGATACGCGCAGTATGCGGGCCCGGCGCCAACGAAATCCGACAGCCCGAACCCGGACAACAAGAGCCTGGTGCAGCGCGCGCCTATCGAGCAGCGGCCGGGATCCCCGATCACCCTGAATCCAGGCGACCTGATAGGGATAAGCGTTTATGGAGTTCCGGATTACAAGATCAACGCACGCATCGCCGGCGACGGAATGGTCGATCTGCCGCTGATTGGCGGCGTCCATCTTGCCGGCATGACGGTGGAAGAGGCACAGCGAACCGTTGCCGACAAACTTATTTCGGAGAAGATGATCTTGTATCCCGATGTGCTGATCTCGGTTCAGGATTCGTCGGTCGATATCATCGGCGTGATGGGTGAAGTGAACTCGCCTAAGGCGATCCCTGCTTTCGCGCCCCTTTCCCTGCTCGATGCTCTATCTGCGGCAGGCGGCTTAAAGGCGGACGCGAGTCACAGCGTTTCCATTTTGCGCAAGAATGTTCCCGAACCGCTGCTGGTGGTTCTCAATTCCAATCCGGCCAACGCCCTTTCCCAGAACGTACCGCTGTATCCGGGGGACCGGGTTCTGGTGCCCCGGGTCGGTGTTGTCTATGTCGTCGGTGCTGTGCTGCACCCGGGAGCTTATCCGATTACGCCGGATACCCCGATGACCGTCATGCAGGTGCTTACCTTAAGCGGTGGCACGGGTTTTCAGGCGCTGTCGAGCGAGGCGCGGATTATCCGGACGACAGGCGCCACCCGCCGTGAGATACGCATCGACCTTGGCAAGATATCCAAGGGCAAGGCTCCCGATCCGATTTTGCAGAGCGATGACATTATCATGGTTCCAACCAACTACATCAAAGCCGCTATCAAGGGCGGAGGAATTGGAATCGCTATCGGTCTCGTCTATGCGATTCCGTTGTTGTGATGCTTGTCGAATAAGAGATCGTGAGTGTGAGTGGCTTTTGAGCTCCAGCGGGCACTCTCTAGATTCCTCGGCTTCTCTCGGAATGACGATCTGAAAACCTGAACGACCCAATGCTGCGAGTCGCCTACCTTCTGAGTCATCCAATTCAGTATCAATCTCCACTGCTGCGGCAGTTGGCCCGGCAGCCGGAGATTGAATTCACTGTCTTCTATACTTCGGATTTTTCGCTGCGCAGCTACCATGACCAGGGCTTTGGAGTGCCGGTGGAATGGGATGTTCCGCTGCTCGGCGGTTACCGGCATGAGGTGCTTCCGCGACTGCTCGACAGCTCGACTATTTCCTTTCTGCGTCCGCTGAACTACGGCATCTTCAGCAGGCTGCGGCAAGGACGCTTCGATGTGCTGTGGATTCATGGATACGCCACACTCAATTCCTGGATAGCGATGGCTGCGGCCAAACTGCTTGGGATTCCGGTGCTGCTGCGGACCGATTCGACGCTGATCGATCATCCCCGGGGGCCGCTGAGACTGGCTGTGAAGAATATTTTCTTTCGGATTCTGCGCAGCTTTATCTTTGGAGTGTTAAGCGTGGGCCAGCGAAATCGAGAATACTGGCGGCATCATCTTGGCCCGGACGTTCCTCTGTTTTCGATTCCCTATGCCGTCGACAATGGATTTTTTCAGGAACGCTGCCGCGCCGCTTCCGCCAGCCGTGAGGCACTGCGGCGGGAGCTGCGGCTGGACCCGGGCCGTCCGGTGATTCTGTTCGCTTCCAAGCTGCTGGCGCGCAAGCGCTGCATCGATCTGGTGGAGGCATTCCTGCAGCTATTGCAACGACGCAGCTCTGCAGGTGATTCGCGCCCACTTCCCTATCTGGTCATTGTCGGCGATGGCGAGGAGCGCGAGGCGATCGAGGCGCGTCTGCGGGAGACGGGAGCTGCGGATATTCGCATGGCTGGATTTCGGAATCAGTCCGAACTGCCCGGCTACTACGATCTGTGTGACGTCTTCGTGCTGCCCTCGATTCACGAACCCTGGGGACTGGTTGTCAACGAAGCGATGAATGCCGGACGAGCAATTATTGTGTCGGATGAAGTGGGTTGCGAGCCGGACCTGGTGAGCGATGGGGACAACGGCTGCGTGTTTCCGGCGCGAGATGTGGCGGCGCTGACGGATGCACTCGAACGCGTTCTGGCTAGCGCGTTAACCTATCGCGCGATGGGAGAGCGCAGCCTGACGCGTATCCAGAGCTTCAACTTCGAAGCGAATGTGCAGGAGCTGATCCGCGCATTCACAGCAGCCAACGACCGGCAAGTACCGGGGCACGCCCTCTGATGCGAATTCTGCATGTGATCCGATCTCTCCATCCGGAGTACGGCGGCCCGGCGCAACTGGTGCGCTGCATCGTGGCCGCCGGTCCTCGGCTGGGATGGGAAGGCGAAGTCGCCAGTCTCGATCTGCCGAATCAGCCATTTCTTCACGAGGTTCAGTTTCCGGTACATGCGCTAGGCGAGAACGAAAGCACGTATGGATATTCCCGGCGCTGGGTTCCCTGGCTGCGGGAAAACATCGATCGCTTTGATGGGGTTGTGGTGCACGGTATTTGGCAATATCAAAGCTGGGGCACGTGGAACGCCATCCACGGGGTAAAGCCGTATGTGCTGTTCCCCCATGGAATGCTGGACCCGTATTTCAAACGACGTTATCCGCTGAAGCACTTGAAGAAGTGGGTTTACTGGCATATGGCCGAGCGTTTCGTGATCCGGGATGCCAATTCGGTGCTGTTCACCTGCGACACGGAACAACGGCTGGCGCCGGAAAGTTTCCGAATGCCTGCGTGGAATGCGGCCGTGGTGCCCTATGGGGCAGAGATGCCGGCCGGCGATCCCGAGCAGCAGATCGAGGCATTTTATACAGTATGTCCGGAGGCACGCGACAGACGATTTTTTCTGTATCTCGGGCGTATCCATCCGAAAAAAGGTTGCGATCTGCTGATGGATGCATACGCCGCGATCGCGAAAGCCGCACCCGAGATGGACCTGGTGATGGCGGGCCCCGATGCCGGAATACGCGATGGATTGCAGGCGCGCATTGCCCATGCCGGACTGACAAACCGCGTGCATTGGCCAGGCCTCATCACCGGGGATGCAAAGTGGGGTGCATTCTACGCGAGCGATGCGTTTGTGCTGCCTTCGCATCAGGAAAACTTCGGCATTGCGGTGGCGGAGGCCCTGGGCTGCAGCCGCCCCGTGCTGATCTCCGACCAGGTGAATATCTGGCCGGAGATTTCCGGAGATGGCGCGGGCCTGGTAGCTCCCGACACACTGGAAGGAACCAGGAGCCTGCTGGAACAATGGCTGGCTCTCGATGACGATCAGCGCCGGGAGATGCGGCTGCGGGCACGGGCATGCTTCGAGAGCCGCTATAACCTGGATCAGAATGTCAGCGAGCTAGTACGATTCTTTCAACGCATGCAGTAATGCTCTATGGATCCGATCGCGAACGACACATCGTCTGCACCTCTTTCGGCTGCCAGCCAAGCGCGCCCCGAACGCGATCCCTATACGTCACCGCAATACTCGTTCGGCAACCGCCTCCGCCGCCAGCTTTGGAGCGTGGCGTGGATTTTTCTATACCGCCCATCACCGCGCGTGGCGCATGCGTGGCGAGCTTGGCTGCTGCGCTGCTTTGGAGCAAAGCTGGGGCCGCGCTGCCGATTTTATCCGGGCGCGCGGGTATGGGCGCCTTGGAACCTGACCTGCGAGGACACGGTCATCGTCGCCGATGGCGCCGAGCTTTACAATCCGGCTCCGATGTTTCTGGCGTCTCATGCCATCGTTTCTCAGGGCGCCTATCTCTGCGGCGCGACGCACGACTATAACAATCCGGCGTTTCCGGTAATTTCGTTTCCGATGCGGCTGGGCCGCTATGCGTGGATCGCCGCGCGTGCCTGCGTTTCGCCCGGAGTCAATCTGGGCGATGGCGCGATTCTAGGACTGGGGTCGCTGGCGACGAGGGATCTGGAGCCGTGGTCCATCTACGCCGGGGTTCCAGCGCGCAAGGTGAAGGATCGGACTCCGTTCGCCTGAACAAGCTTTCTATCGCCGTCGTTGTTGTCTGGATTCCTCACTACGTTCGGAATGACTCTTCCATTTGAGAGCGAATTCCTGCTGTTATCCTGCGCTCCATGGAGGCAGCGTGATCGGATTGTCCCAGCTCGGCATTCCTGTCGTCTTGACTTTGCGCCGGTAGATGGCGTTTCCGGTGCTGACGTAAAGGGTTTGGAAATCCGCATCTCCGAAACAAATGCCAGCCAGTTGATTGCCGGCCAGCGGGAAGATGGCCGTCACGCGGCCATTGCGGTCGAAGACCTGAATGCCCATGCGGGTGGCGGCGTATGCCCATCCCTGACGGTCCATGCATACCTGTGTGGTTCCGCTGTCGTTGGCTGAATCGGGAACATGGAGCCAATAGAACGGTTCCCCATCCTGCAAATCGCCATTCGGTTGGACTCGATAGCTATAGGCGTGGTGGCCCTGGGCCTCGGCAACGCACAGCCACAATCCATCCGGAGTAAGGCAGATTCCCGCCGGGCCGTTCAGTCCCTCCGCCACGACGGAAGATTTGCCCTCAGGTCTGATGAGCCAGACTTTGCCCGAATAAGAACTGCCGCCGATCGATTCCGTGACGTAGATATTTCGGTTGTGAGCGACGGTGAGCCGGTGGCCTCTAATATTTTCGGCGATGGTATCGATATTGCCGCTGGGTCCACAAGCCAGAATTTTTCCGGTATCGGTTTCGGCGATGTAGAGGCGGCCATCCGGGCCGAAAGCGATGCCGTTGTCTCCAGGACTGACTTTGGCGAAAAGAGCCAAGTTAGCTTCGCGAAACTGGGGCACCCGGTATATTCCGCCATTGGATGGGTTCTGCACGTACACTCTTCCCTGCCGGTCACTGGCCAACGAAGCCGCGGTCGAGTATGCGTCGATGACTGGCGGCTTTGCGTAGATTGGAAAATGGGAAACTTCGGCGCTCGGAGAGGAATGGTGCTCTCCTGCGGCGATCACCCAATTTTCCTTGGGCTGCACAATCGCCTGAACGGCGAAGTTGCTGGTCTTGCCGGCCTCGACCGGCTGGGGCCAATCTCTCCACAGCCAACGCATGACATCGGGCAGGATGGATTCCCCCTGACGGCCATCATGGCCGCCGTGTTGCCAGGCGTGATTCACTTCATATCCGGCGAATGTCAGGGCGCGCTCCATTTCCTGGTTGCTCATCCACCAGTCGCCGAGTTCGAGACCGCCCGGCCATCCGTCATGATCGTTGTCCTGAATGAAAATTCGCAGCGGCTTGGGCTCGGTCTTGCGGACCAGCACGGGATAACGATCCCCTCCGCGCATTCCTACAAATGTCCCAATCATGGTGTATACGCGACGAAAGGCGTCGGGACGCTGCCACGCCGTGGTGAACGAGCCGATGCCGCCGGTGCTTCCGCCGGTGATTCCACGGTCATTAGGATTGGTGGAGAGCAGAATCGGCAAGCCATTCGGGCGTCTCTCTGTTTTTCAACGGCCGGGAGGATTTCCTCAGACGATGAAGCGTGGGAGCACATCGGTCAGGCTGTCGAACTCGAAGCTGCGATTAAAGCGGGGGTTCTGCGGGGGATTGGTGGAGACGACGGTGCCAGGGTGCAGACCGATGGCGATCATCACCGGCAATTCTTTTTTGTCGATCAGATTGTCGAAGACGGCGGGCAACCGTGCGCATCAGGCCATCGAGCGACACCCACACGCAGGCCGGCTTATCGCCCGTGTATTGCGCTGGGAACATAGACATCGATGGTTCGCGTTGTGCCGGGATAAAACCTGGAGTCATCGAGGGAAAAACTGAAGTGGCTGCCGGCTGGAACGCCGGGCTGCGGCTTCGAATCGGGGCCTAGCGGGTAAAGCTTTTCCTCGGTAGAAGCCGCGTGCGGCGGTTCGGTCTGCTGGGCGGATGCCAACGATGGAACTGAGAGAGCTGCGGTTGCACCCATCGCAGCCGCGGATTTTATAAATTCCCTGCGCTTCATCGTTCAAGATTCCTCGAATGGAGTTGATTCATTGTAAAGGTCAGCCGCAGGACGGAGGTGCTCGGCTAGTCACCGCGGATCTCTCCGCGGTGTTGCGCTCCGGTCGAGCTGACAAATTCTGATGCATGAAGGACGTGGCGCACTGAAACAAAAAGGCGCGATCCGAAGATCGCGCCTTTTTGCTTTGGAAAGCTCTTCGTCAGAGCGCGTTCATGTTCTGCAGGAACTCGGAATTATTGCGAGCTTTGCCGAGCTTATCGACGAGCAATTCCATGGCTTCGACCGGGGACAAGGGGTTCAGCACCTTGCGGACCAGCCAGGTGCGCTGCAGCTCATCCTTGGGAATAAGCAGCTCTTCCTTGCGCGTGCCGGAGCGCTGAATGTCGATGGCGGGGAAGACGCGCTTGTCGACCAGCTTGCGGTCGAGGATGACTTCCATGTTGCCCGTGCCCTTGAATTCTTCGAAGATCACTTCGTCCATGCGGGAGCCGGTATCGACCAGCGCGGTGGCGATGATGGTAAGCGAGCCGCCCTCTTCGATGTTGCGCGCTGCACCGAAGAAGCGCTTCGGCCGCTGCAAAGCGTTGGAATCGACACCGCCCGAGAGCACCTTGCCCGAAGGCGGCACGATGGTGTTGTAGGCGCGCGCCAGACGGGTGATGGAGTCGAGGAGAATGACAACGTCGCGTTTGTGCTCGACCAGGCGCTTGGCCTTTTCGATGACCATCTCCGCAACCTGCACGTGACGAACGGCGGGTTCGTCGAAGGTGGAGCTGATGACTTCTCCCTTGACGGAACGCTGCATGTCGGTGACTTCTTCCGGACGCTCGTCGATGAGCAGAACGATCAGGACGACCTCAGGATGATTCGACGTGATGGAGTTAGCGATCGACTGCAGCAGCATGGTTTTGCCGGTGCGGGGCGGCGCGACGATCAACCCGCGCTGGCCCTTGCCGACCGGGGTCAGCAGATCCATGACGCGGCCGCTGATGCTTTCGCGCACCGTCTCCATCTTGATGCGCTCCTGGGCATAAAGAGGCGTCAGGTTATCAAAAAGGATTTTGTTGCGGGTCTCTTCCGGCGATTCGAAGTTGATCGCTTCGATCTTGACCAGCGCGAAGTATTTTTCCCCTTCGTGCGGCGGCCGCACGTTGCCACTGATGGTATCGCCGGTTTTCAGATCGAATTTGCGAATCTGCGACGGAGACACGTAGATGTCGTCGGGGCCAGGCAGATAGTTGTAATCGGGCGAGCGAAGAAAGCCGTAGCCGTCGGGAAGAATCTCGAGCACGCCTTCTGCAAAAATATGGCCTTCTTTTTCACTCTGGGCCTGGAGGATCTTGAAAATCAGGTCTTGCTTGCGTAGGCCGCTGGCGCCCGGTATTTCGAGGGAGCGCGCGATACGCGTCAGCTCCGTAATGTTTTTTTCTTTTAATTCAGCAATCGTCATAAATGTTCTTTTTAGGTGGATGTGTGGGTAAATTTCTGAAGGTTCGCTGCGGCAATCACTTGGGAAGCGTTACGGATAGGAAGTTTGTCTGATGACCGAGACGGGGGTTATGCAGGCCGGGGGAAGGCCGCGCGGCTTACGCTGCGCGACGCTCCTGCCTGCGAACGGGCTCGACAACCGGATTCTGGTCGCCCAGCGGACTTGATTGACGGAAACGGATCAGAACGTCGTTCATCGTATCCTGCAGTCGGGTGGTCGGTTTATGCAATTTGCGCGCCGCCTTGGAAGCCAGCTGACAGAGCTCGTAGCGATTCTTAACGTGTGTCAACGCGCCGAAAATAAGTTGTGAGCGCATGAAGTACCTCTCTCTTTTTAGTGATGGCCGGTGTCACCTTCCTCTTACGTCTGGAGTGAGCTTGACCGGTCCAGGCCGACAATTTTCTATCTGTTTAGACGCACAAAGCGCGCTTCTGGATTGATCCTTAGATTCGGATTTTCGCATCCTGAATATAGATGATTGCTCTGGGCGTTCGTACTTGCGGGCACTGGCGACTTGCGTCCGAAAAAGCCGTCCGTTCCTGCCGTCAACCCTCGCACGGAACTTACGCCTGTGGCGTTCCTATGCAGGAAGTCATTGACTTAGCGGGATTTAACCTGGGGCAAGATGATGCGAACCGTAACGGCCACAACCCCGGTGAACATTGGCTGGCTTTAGCTTAAAGCTTGCCGAATCTGGAAGTCAACAGAAAACTTAGGTGCCATTGATCGATCGAGTAACCAGGATGGGGAGGAGAAATGAAATGACCTACGTTGATTGTACAACCATTTTCGATTGAGCTGAGAACCGCAGTTCCCCCCCCGACTGCGTTTCAGTCGGAATGACAAATTGGGTTTGGTTGAGGGAATTGCCTGGATATGAGGCTCTGGGTGAATCGGGATTCTCTGGATTCCTCGGCTTCGCTCGGAATGACGGACGACTTCTGGCCGCGCTTATGACCAGTAGCTGCGATCCAGAGTGCGGTACTGAATGGCTTCTGCCAGATGCTTTACTGCTAGATCAGGCTCGCCTTCGAGGTCGGCGATGGTACGGGCGACTTTCAGGATACGGTCGTGGGCACGGGCACTGAGACCCTGCTGCTGCATGGCCCGTTCCAGCAGATGCTCGGCGTCGGAGGACAGCTCACAATAAGAACGAATTTGCCGGGTGCTCATCTGGGCATTGCAGAAAATCCGCTCGGCGCCGGCGGCAAACCGGTTGGCCTGGCGTTCCCGGGCAGCGAGCACCCGGTCACGAATCTGACTGGATCCCTCGGCTGCGGAGCCGCCGCGCAGTTCTTTATACTGCACCGCTGGAACTTCGATGTGGATGTCGATCCGATCCAGCAGCGGCCCAGAGACTTTCGAGACATACCGCTGAATGATGGGCGGTGTGCACATGCACTGCCGCGACTTATCGTTAAAGTAACCGCAAGGACAGGGGTTCATGGCCGCCGCCAGCATGAAACGCGCGGGAAAACTGAGCGACATGGAAGCACGCGCGATAGTGACATGACCGTCTTCGAGCGGCTGGCGCAGGACCTCCAGCACATTGCGCGGAAATTCCGGCAGCTCATCGAGAAAAAGCAGGCCGTTGTGGGCAAGCGATACTTCTCCGGGGCGCGGAATGGCGCCGCCGCCGATCAGGCCGGCGTCAGAAACCGTGTGGTGAGGGGCTCGGAACGGCCGCTGGGTGACGAGGCCGGTCTCGGAATTCAACACGCCTGCGACGGAATGAATTTTCGTCGTTTCCAGCGCCTCTTCAAAATCAAGCGGCGCGAGGATACCGGGCAGCCGCTTGGCGAGCATAGTTTTGCCGGAACCGGGCGGCCCGATCATCAGGATATTGTGACCGCCCGCCGCCGCCACTTCGAGGGCGCGTTTGGCCGTGTGCTGTCCGCGCACATCGCGGAAATCGAGAGGAAAGTGCTGCATCTCGCCGAGCAGTTTTCTGGTCTCCACGCGAATCGGCTGTGCGTGGATGCCGCCGTTGGCGGCTGAGTTCAGCAGCTCGCGCACATCGAGCAGTGTGGTCACGCCATAGGTATCAACACCTTCGACCACGGCAGCTTCGCGGGCATTGGCCGCCGGAATCAGAAGATTCCTGATGCCGCGTTCTCGCGCCGCGACGGCGATCGGCAACATTCCCTGCACCGGGCGCAGGCTGCCGTCGAGACCGAGTTCGCCGACCAGCAGGAAATTGCTGAGATCGCGCAATTGCAGGCTGCCGTACGCCCCCAGGATTCCGATGGCGATGGGCAGGTCGAAGCCAGAGCCTTCTTTTTTCAGGTCGGCGGGGGCGAGATTGATGGTGATGTGGGTCGAAGGAACATCGAAGCCGGAATTCTTGATGGCGGCGCGAACCCGATCGCGGCTCTCGCGTACAGCGGCGTCGGGCAGGCCGACGGTATGGAAGTGATCTTCCGTCGTCTTGATGCCGGAAAAATCTACCTCCACGTCGATGATGTTCGCGTGAATGCCGTACACGGCGGCGCTGAACGCTTTGAAAAGCATAGTAGGGGAGTTCGCTTCTCTAAAGTGCTGATCGGTGGCGTGAGTATAGCATTCGAAGCCGCTCTGCGAGGAAGCTTACAATGATGCCGTATATCTATCGTCAAGGCTGGCGAAAAACATGCATAGAAAAAAATGTACGGGTCCGCTTCTATGTCTCGCTGCTGGTAATTCTTCTCTCTTGCAGCGCTGTTCACGCGCAGGCGGCGAGCGCCCCAGCCACGGGACAATCAGACTCGCAATCAACGCCGGCGAAACCGCTCTTCAAATTCCAGCAGATCATGATTCCCATGCGCGACGGCATCCATCTTCAGACTGTCATCCTGACGCCCGTCAATCAGACCGGGCCGCTGCCGATCCTTCTGCAGCGAACTCCCTATGGAGTTCCGGATAAAGCGCCTGTAAAGATGCCTCCTGCCATTAAGGAATTGGCGCAGGATGGCTATATTTTCGTCATTCAGAACCTGCGGGGGAGATTCAAGTCCGAGGGCGTCTTCAAGCTGTCGTCGTATGTGGACCTGAACGATCCCAGGGCGACAAACGAGACCACCGACGCCTACGACACTGTTGGGTGGCTGGCGAAAAATGTCCCGAACAATAACGGCAGGGTAGGCATCTACGGGGTCTCCTACGTCGGATTGACAGCGGGCATGGCGCTGCTTCATCCGAATCCCGCCCTCAAAGCGGTCAGCGAGCAGGCCTCGCCAGTCGATCAGTGGATGAACGACGACATGCACCGCTACGGCGCGCTGCGAGAAAGCTATGGGTTCGAATATTCCGTAATGGAGCAGGCCAGCAAGACCGAAAATACCCACTTCGACTTCGACAAATACGACACATATCTGTGGTATCTGAACCTGGGTCCGCTGCGGAATGCGAACGCGAAATACATCCATGGCACCATTCCGTTCTGGAACTCAATCATGGAACATCCGAACTACGATGCATTCTGGAAAAAAGAGGCCTGGGTCAACCAACTGCATGCCTCCACAGTTCCCAACCTGAATGTTGCCGGCTTCTGGGACCAGGAAGACCCGTGGGGGCCATGGCAAATCTTCCGCCACGCCAAACAGCACGACCCGGACCACACCGACTACATGGTGAGCGGTCCCTGGTTTCACGGCCAATGGCAGCATCCGAAAGCCGAACGCATTGGGTTGATTCCCTTCGGTGGCCATGACACGGCGCGCGAGTTCCGCGAGAACATCCAGGCGCCCTTTTTCCGCTACTATCTCCACGGGGAAGGTCAAAAACCGGCGTGGGAAGCGACGACTTTCCAGGCGGGATCGAACACCTGGCACACCTACAGCAGTTGGCCGCCGCAAAACGAAAAACCGACGGACCTGTACCTTCACGCGGATGGAACGCTCTCCTTCACTGCGCCCGCTCGGAACGGCAGCCGCAAACAATACCGCCAATATGTCTCCGATCCGGCCAATCCCGTTCCGTATCGCACGCGCCCCATTTCGCCCACTTATCCCGGAGGCGACTGGCCCACGTGGGAGGTAGCCGATCAGCGCTTTGTGGACCAGCGGCCCGATGTCCTCAGCTTCGTCAGCGCTCCACTCGACCATGACATTACCATCACCGGCCCGCTCGCAGCTGATCTCTTCGCCTCCACCTCAGGCACGGACAGCGATTTCATCGTCAAGCTGATCGATGTGTACCCGGCCGCCGCGCAGAAGAACGACTGGGATCCAAAAACCGGGCCGAAGCCAGGACAGTACGCCCAGTCGCTCAACGGGTATGAGCTTCCCGTTGCGATGGAAGTCCGCCGCGGACGCTTTCAACAAAAGTTACGAGCATCCGCAGCCCCTGACACCCGACCAGCCGGAAGAATGGAAAATCCCGCTGCGCGATCATGATTATGTTTTCCTGAAGGGGCATCGCCTGATGGTACAGATCCAATCAACATGGTTTCCGGTCATCGACCGCAACCCACAGAAGTTTGTGCCGAGCATTTACCAGGCAACCGCCGCGGATTTCGTTCCCGCCACAGAGCGCGTCTACTGCTCGCCAAAGCTGCCTTCACACATCGTGCTCCCCATCGTGCCCTGAACACCTCTCTAGAACGGCCGCAAGCGGAGGAAGACGTTCACTCCGATCGGATCGCTCCCGTAGATAGGCTTCAGCGGAGATCCCACCCCATAGACCGTCACTTGCGCTCCAACCGCTGAAGCCAGGTGTGGCCACAGATGAAAATCGCGATCATAGCCGAAGGTGTAAGCCTGCACGTGGGTGAGTGGGGATTCTTTGAAACCCGGCGGCAAGGGACTTTCTCCGATTAGCAGCTGATTCGAGCGGCCAGCATTCTCGACGCGCGTCCAGATGTAGTTTCGTGTATCGAAGAGCAAGGTCGATTCGAGTAGATAGCTATTCTCTTTGGCATTGTCTGGGATGGACCGGGTGCGACCCCAAAGAGCTGTGTTGGCCCAGTTACCGTGATGGAGCGGGCGGTTGTACATAATGGAGGCCGTGGTGCGCGCCTGATCTTCGTCTGGGAACAGTTGTTCCGGGCTGGTCAGGCGGCCGTAGGAAAGCTGGCCGCTCCAGTTCCGTCCCGGCTGCACGGTCAAGCGCGTCGACCAGGAATCGATGCGGCCCTGATCGATGTTCCAACGAAATTCATCCGGCTCGCGGCCATGAAAACCGCTGGCTTCGATCCGCGCGATTCTGTAAGTGAGACCCGCGGTGACAACATCGTCGGCGATATGGGTTGAGTCTTGCTGGTGATGGCCAAGCGCGCCGACGGGGTTTTCCGATGCGGAAGCGCGATGCGGATACGCCGTAGGCCCAAGCGCAGGATCGCCGACCGGAGCGGCGTAGAAGGAAAGCAATGTTCGCCGATTCAATTTCAAATCGTAGAGCGCCGCCAGTTCCATGAAAAAATCATGCGGGTGCTGGGCATCGGCGATCGGCAAGCCGAAGGCGGTTTCTCCCTGTTGAAAGAGCAGAGGGTAGCGCCGGCCGCTGACGGTTGCCGGCTCCAGGCTGAACATTGCGCGTACGGTGAGCTGGCCCGGACCAAACCGGCGCTGCGCCATCGGCATGAACCAGTTGGTGGAGAAAAATTTATCTCCGCCGCGAGGACTGGTTTGCTGCTCGTCTGTAATAAATGCGTTGGCATGAAACATGAGTCTCCATGGGCCGCGCATAGCCATCAGCATGGGCATGGGAGTGGAGTTCGGCTCCGCGCTGGTGCCGGAGGTAGCGTGGCGCTGGATTTGCTGGAGAAATGTGCGGGGAACCATCTGATGTTGCGTCATTGATTGCATGACGTTCGTTTGGACGTGGCTCGACGTGGAGCGCTGGGGCATTACCGGCATTGCGCAAACCAAAAAGAAGAGAAGCGAGGAGAGATTCTTCATCAGCAGGCGCTCGGCTGCTCCTATCGTTCCACCGCCATCGCTACTGAATTGCCGCCGCCGAGGCATAGCGCCGCGACCCCTTTTTTCGCATCGAGGCGCATCATTTCGTAGATCAGGGTGAGCAGAACGCGCGCGCCGCTGGCGCCGATCGGATGCCCGATCGCGACCGCTCCGCCGTTGACGTTCACCTTGTCTAAATTCAAGCCGAGCTCGCGGGTGACGCCGATGGCGGCGACGGAAAAGGCCTCGTTGATTTCGTAGAGATCCACCTCATCGCGCTGCCAGCCTGCTTTTTCCAGCACCTTGCGAACCCCGGTAACCGGCGCCATCATGACCCACTTTGGATCGACGCCGCTGGTCGCCTGCGCGCGGATGCGAACCAGCGGCTTCAACCCGAGCGACGCCGCCTTTTTTGCCGACATCACCAGCAGCGCTCCTGCTCCATCGTTTACGCCGGGCGCATTGCCTGCGGTCACAGTGCCATCCTTCTTAAATGCCGGTTTTAGCGCGCGCAACGCTTCGATGGTCGTGTCCTCGCGCACGGACTCGTCACGGTCGAACTGCGTGGGGGCTTCGCCTTTTTTCCTGGCGGGAATTTCGACCGGCAAAATCTGCGAAGCAAGGCGCTCTTCATTATGCGCGGCAGCGGCTTTGCGATGCGAGTTCAATGCATAGGCGTCCTGCTCCTCGCGCGTGATGCCATACTTCTCGGCGACATTCTCACCCGTCATTCCCATGTGATAGCTGTTGTAAATGTCCCAGAGGCCGTCGTGGATCATGCTGTCGACGGCGACGGCGTTCCCCATGCGGAATCCCTTGCGAGCCTGCGGCAGCAGATAGGGAGCGTTCGACATCGACTCCATACCGCCGGCGACGACGATCTCCGCGTTTCCGGTTTGAATGGCCTGCGCGGCGAGGCCGACCGCCTTCAGTCCCGATCCGCAAACTTTGTTGATGGTCATCGCGCTGACCTCCGGCGGAAGGCCGCCGAAAATTGCCGCCTGACGCGCGGGATTCTGGCCTTCGCCCGCAGTGACCACGTTGCCCATGATGCATTCATCCACCTGCGCGGGATCGATTCCGCCACGCCGTACCGCTTCGCGCACCACCATCGCGCCCAGTTGCGGCGCGGAGAAATCGGCGAGCGAACCCTGAAACTTTCCCACCGGAGTGCGAACTCCGGCAACAATCACGACATCTTCCATGCGACACCCCACAATGTTTTGAAAAGCGATTCCGCAACCGAAGAGTATACGGCGCAGGCGTTGCCGCTGGCTCTGCGGGCCATCTTCGCATATAGAGAACGCCGACAATACCGAACACCGCATGACCTTTTTTCCGATTTTCGCAGCGCGGCATCCACGGAAATTCCTCTCGATGACGGCGTTAGGGGTCGCGCAGAAGAATTTTCCGGCTGGGAAATCTTTTGTGCGACGGACTTCGTCGAAAAAAAATGCGCCACAAACATCATTTTTTTCTTGACAATAATTTTCTACAAAACTATACCTTCGTGTAACTGCGGTGAGAACTGCAGTACTCGATGTAAACATCGAAAGGGAGAATAGTTAATATGGCAACCAAGAAAGCAGCAAAGAAAGCAACGAAGAAGGCAACCAAGAAGACCGCAAAAAAGAAGTAAGATAACCGCATTAACAAAGGCAAACAGCGAGGGGGACGCAAAAGCGTCCCCCTCGCTGTTTGCCTTTGCGTGTGGCGTGGACACCTGATTTTCCACTATGCTCAGCCTCAACAGAGATGACGCGACGACGCTGGATTGCCGACGAATGGAATGAGAAGTCCGCTGTCTTACTGAACGCACAGGCGGCGCATCTGGCGCGGGTCCTGCGCGCGCAGGCCGGCCAGGAATTCGACATCGTCGCGGGAAACACGGTGCGGCGCGGCATCATTGAATCCATTCGCGAAAATGCCGTGGAGTTTTCCCTGCACGAAGAAATTCCAGCAGCGGCGCCTCTTCCCCTAATCATGGCCGTGAGCATCATCCGCTTCGAGCGCATGGAATGGGCGATTGAAAAATTGACCGAACTGGGCGTGGTGCAGATGATCCCCATTGCAGCGCAACGCAGCGAGAAACATCTGGCGCAGGCAGCGGCGAAGCGGGTCGAGCGCTGGAGAAAAATCGCGAGGGAGTCCGCCCAGCAGTCCCGCCGCGCCGATGTGCCGGAGATTGCCGAGCCGATCCCGCTGGCGCAATGGCTCGCAGGAAAACAGGATGGAGTGCGACTGCTGCTTTCTGAGCGCGAGCACGCCCACTCCTTACGCGAAACTCTGGAAATTAAATTCGGTTCGCACGCCTCCCCGATTTCGCTGTCGAAAAATGTTTATGCCGCGATCGGTCCCGAAGGGGGCTGGACGGAAATGGAACTCGCCGCCTTCGCCAGCGATGGTTGGCAATCCGTCAGTCTCGGCCCGCGCATTCTGCGCGCGGAAACCGCGGCGATTGTGATAGCCACCCTGGTGAGCGCATGGTTGGAGCGGTAAATGGTTAGATATCGCCTGATTTAAGAGCGCTACAGCATCATCATGTGCCGCAGTCAATGCTGTTCACGGAATATCCGTGTTATTGGACGAAATGCTGATGCTTGTTTCTTTCCACTTTCTCTTGTTTTGATTCAGCGCTACTGTCCTGATATCGGCTGTGGTGTTACCAAGGAGTCTGCATTGTTGAACAAGATGATATGGATGCTTGTCTTTGCACTTTCGAGTACCGCTTCCTATGGCGCGCCTCTGGAAGCGCCGAATCTGGCGCTCAAAGGAACCATGCATTCATGGGAGCCGGGCGCGGTTGCCCTTCTGGGACACGAGCCCAATAAAGCCAACGATGCCAGCCAACGCAGCTATTGGCAAGCTGGCGCCAGCCACTTGCCGGAGGATCTGGGCGTCGAATGGAAAACTCCGCGAACGGTTTCCAGCCTGATTGTGCGCTACTTCGATGGCCGCATGGTGCGGGGCCCGTGGGCGGCACGCACGCAACAATGGGCAAGGTTGCAGTACTGGGACAGCGCAACATGGCGGCACATCAATGCGCAGGTTCTCGGTCAAGAAACGGCGGTCGTCCGATACGTATTCCCGCCAGTAAACCACGACAAGAATTCGCCTGGTTTTTACAGAGCCCCCCGACCCGCAAGTACGCCATGTTCCGGACAGGACAGGCATTTATATATGCGAATTCGAGACATATCGCGTTGAGCCATTTCAATGGGTAGATTGCCCCGGATGTCTGCAGAAAACTGATCGACCCGCTCCTCAATACAATGAGCAGCCTGTCAGCGACTCTCCGGTGGATGTTGCGGGACCCCTCATCATTGAACCCAAACAGACGAGAGTATTTTCGGATGTCCTGCGGCCAAATCTGATCGTGGCGCGGAGCCGTTGGGCCACGCAACCTGCGATTTCGAATCTGATAGGAAAAGATCGGGCAACTCTTAGCAACGGATTCATCCAGTTGACCCTGAATACAACGAATGCCTAAAGGAAACGCATCTCCTCAATCGCGTTACAAACGAATCCGTCGATTTGCCCAATTCTGTTCCGTTCGCGATCACAAATCAGGAATGGAAGAGCGTACTCCCCGCGACGTTCAGAGTGAACAAAATTGACAATTCCAAGTCCACTCAGGAAACGGCGCGACTTCGCATTGATCTTGTTTCTAAAAATGTGACGATCATCGTTCACTATGAACTGCGTCAGCAGGACCATTTCTACCACAAATGGCTTACCGTCGAAAATAGCGGCGCAGCGGACCTGCAGGTCGACAATGTCACCGTGCCATCGCTTGATCTTCCCAACCAGGACGATCTGATGGCGGGCAATGAGTTGACATATCCAGTGTCCCGGCTCAAGAAGGGTGGTTTTTTTGAATGCCTGCAAACTGTGTATTGGGACCACGACGGAGATGCGTGGACGTATTATCCGGGCGCCACACTCCATCCGGGTACAAGTTACAACACGGAAAAAGCGGCTGTGGGAGTTTACAAGGCGGCTGACGATTATGTTGCGGGCTGGGATCGTGGAGTTCGCGAATGGGTGATTGAATATCACACTCAGATTTCGCCGATTCCAGCGGGGTGGCCCGATATTTATCTGGAGGGCTGGTCCGCCAAGGTTGGAATCACTGAGATGCGGAAAGACCCGAAGTGGACTGAGCATTTCATGGACACGGCCAGCCAGCTTGGTGTGCGGTACATGGATACACGCGAAGATGCCTTTCGCGTCCTTCATTATCCTCCGGAATGGCGCGAGCAATGGGTGAAATTGGCAACTAAGTACAACATCGGTACAGGGTTCTGGATCGATTTCGGTGATACCGGGGGTGACACTGTCAATGGACTGAACGGGTCTGGAGAACCAATCCAACCGATACCATGCAAGCTCTCGCCGCGTGGCGAAGACTACTATCGCCAGGTTCTCGAAATGGTGGGCAACTTGCAACTCCGGGCTTTACACTGGGCAGATTTTTATGTCGCGTGGCCTTGTGATGCGAACGCGTATGGGCACTTACCGGGAAAATACTCCATCTATGCGCAAGGGCAGCGAATGATCAGGTTCGCTAAAGACATGCATGCCGCAAGTCCGGGCATCATGCTGGGGGCAGACGGCGGCTTGACCAGTCCGCAATATGGCCGTTATGCAGATGACAGGCAACATGGAGGTGGGGAAGATGCAGCGCCCGCGATGGAACCGGATATTCATTTGGACCGACTCTATGCCGATATGAATCGTGCCTATCTGAATGCCGCCCACATGACATACTTGCGCCCGTGGTACCGTCTTCTGAATTGTGTCAACCATTTTGGCCAAGTGACCCACGACCACGATAAGGCAGGCTTCCGCTACGCTCTTCTCAGCGCGTATGGCCTGACCGGTCAACTCACTTTCGACGATGCGCCGCAAAATATTCCCGGCACCGAGATTGCCTTTGCACGGAAATGGGAGGATTGGGTGCGAGGGCACAAGGAATATTTCCAGCACAGCGATAGACTCTTCGACCGGTCGGTGGGCTGGTATGACATTCCACTGGGAGATGCGGAAGGGTTACAGGGTTTTGCCCATATTCGTGGCAACCGGGGATACGTTTTTCTCAGCAATCCTGGCCCGGTTGCACAGATTGCTGAACTGACAGTAGCTCTTGATTCGTCACGAAGCACTGGATTTGCCGTGAATCGAATGTTTTCTGGAGATACTTACCTGAAGGGGCCTGAAAATGGTTTGTACCGCGAGGGAGACGTGATCCGCACGGTTGTGCCGGGAAAACAGGTGCAAATTATCAGCATTCAGCCGGCAGGGGTTGAACCGTTGACTGCGAGCCGAGAATCGGAGCATACCGACATTCCCAATATCGACCGGTATATCGGCCACTGGTCGGCCGAGCGCGTTCCTGGAACCACGACCGCCAAGCTGCACGCCACGTTCGAATACCCTTCGTCCGGGCAAAGTTATCTTCATACGAATATTCCGCAATCGAAATGGGGCGTGGAACCATGGGCGTACAACAAAGCCTATCTGGTGGTCTACATACGAAGTGAAAAAAAGGAATTGAACGATTACTGGGTTCCGGAAAACCTTCCTGTAACGATTTCGATCGACGGCGTGCCGAAAACCGCATTTCCATTCATGACTGCACGGGGCCAAGAGAAGGGACTTACCCGGTGTTTCTTCATTAGCCTGGATGGAGAGGTAAAGCCGGGAACCGATAACCGGGTCGATATCAAACTCCCGATTCTCCAAGGCCTGGTATTTTCCGGAGCTTATATCGACCTGCCTGACCAGATGCCCGGAGGGGGACCGGGGGCGGACTAGGAAAAATGGTTCCTCAGGCCTGCCCAGCACGGTGTGCGCCGCAAGCTGCCCATATCGAACCCACCGGATGACTAAGTTTCGCGTTCAGACAACGCAACTCAGTCTCGCCTTAACTCATCGTCGGCTTGCGCAGCTTAGCTGAAGATGTCCTTCATCTTGCTAAAAAAGCTGCGTGAAGAGGGGGTGTTCTCAATGCTCAGAGTCTCAGAAAGCTGGCGCATCAATTCTCTTTGCGCCTTGGTGAGCTTCTTGGGAACCTGCGCCACCACTTGCACAACGAGATCGCCGCGGCCATGGTCGTTCAAATACGGCACGCCTTTATTGCGCAGGCGAAACTCCGTGCCGCTCTGCGTTCCTTCTGGAATTTTCAGTTTCGTTTCGCCTTCGAGCGTCGGAATCGTCAGCTCTGTACCGAGTGTAGCCTGGGGAAACGAGACGGGCAGAACGTAATGGAGATCGTTGCCTTCGCGCTCCAGAAAGGGATGAGGCTCGACGGAAACGACGACGTATAAATCTCCAGACGGGCCGCCGTAACGGCCCGCATCGCCCTCGCCCTGATAACGGATGCGCATGCGGTCTTCGATTCCAGCCGGCACGGTTACAGTAATCGTGTGTTCGGCCGCTTGACGGCCTTCGCCGCGGCACTTGCGGCAGGGATCCTTGACGATGCTTCCGGTGCCGCCGCAGACCGGACAGGTGCGCGCGATCGAGAAAAATCCCTGCTGGAACCGCACCTGACCGCGGCCGCCGCATTGCTGGCAGACCGTGGGACCGTGGCCCGGTTCGGCGCCGCTTCCCTGACACGCGGAGCAGTTCTCCATACGGCGAATTTTTATTTCGCTCTGTTTTCCGAAAACAGCCTCTTCAAACGTCAGCGTCAACTCATATTGCAGATCGCGTCCGCGCTGGGCGCGGGAGGAGCGGCCCGCGCCGCCCATGTTGAACATCTCGCCGAAGATATCGCCGAAGATGTCGCCGAGGTCGGGCATTCCGTTGAAGCCGCCATCCATGCCGCTGCTGACCCCAGCGTGACCATAGCGATCGTAGGCGGCGCGCTTGTCCGGGTCGGAGAGCACCTGGTAGGCTTCGCTGGCCTGCTTGAATTTCTCTTCCGCGGTGGGATCGTCCGGATTTCTGTCCGGGTGATACTGCATGGCGAGCTTACGGTAGGCGCTCTTCAACTCCTGGTCGGAGGCGGTTCGCTCCACGTTGAGAACTTCGTAGTAGTCGGCTTTTGTCACTCTGGCAGTTGGGCTCATGCTGTTTTCTGTTTGGGGTTGTGGGCGACGCGCACCATGGCAGGCCGGAGAAGCCGTTCGCGCAAGGTGTAGCCGCGGCGGACTTCATCCATAATCTGATGGTCGGGCAGATCGTCGCGCTCCACCATCTCAATCGCTTCATGCAGGCGAGGATCGAACTGCGTGTTCACCGTGGGAATCGGCTGCACTCCGAGCGAGCGGACGATCTCTTCCATCTGGCGGACGATCAGATCAACACCGGAACGCAGCTGCTCGGCGGTTCCCTGGGAACGCAACGCCAGCTGAAAATTGTCCAGCACCGGCAGAAACTGCTCCACGGTATTGGCCAGCGCATAATCGCGGTATTCGGCGCGTTCGCGGGCTTCGCGCTTGCGGTAGTTGTCGAATTCCGCCTGCAGCCGGGCTAGCCGATCGAGAAGTTGATCCCGCTCACCCTGCAAGCGGTCGTACTCCGCGGCCGGAACGGACTCTTCCCCGTGTACAAGCGCGGGTAGATTTCCGTCCGACGGCTGACCCTCTTCTCGGACCTGGCTGCCGGGTTCAGTCTCGGGTTGACTTACGGTTTTCGTTATGGTCGATCGATTTTCATGTCGCATGTTTGTTCTTCGCGCAAATCTATGGGATACAGCGTCGGATAAAATTTCTTATCAAAGCGGCTGTTTCTATTGTACCGAGTGCGGCTGCATCGTCGCCACTGCTCAGCGGATGCTCGCGAACAACCAGTAGTGGTCAGTCGGTCCGACTTTCCTGCAGACGTGGAGTGAAGAATCCGCAGATCTCTCCGCGTTTCCTTCGGCAACGCTCAGGGTTCAGTCGGGATGACAAATTTTGAAGCTAGGACTGCGCCGCCCAGCGCCCAAATAAATCAGCGATGTAAGTGACCGTACCGATTGCGCTGGCATATTGCATACGGGTGGGGCCGATGACGCCGACGGTGCCCAGATGTTCCTGCCCGCGCCGCGCCGGAGCGGCAACCAGGACGAGCCCCTGCATCTCCGGCATGGTTTCTTCCAGGCCCACGATCACCCGGACCGAGGTGTTGCGGCTGTCGACGTATGCGTTCAGCAGATCGATGATGCGCTGCTTTTCTTCCAGCGCCATAAAAATTCGGCGCAGATGATTCCGGTCCACTTCATTCACCATCAGGTTGGCGACACCCTCGACGAAGATGGATTTTTCCTGCACCGCGCGGTCGATTCCGCTATCGGTTGCACGTTCCGCCGTGCGGTCCATGGCGCACTTGGCCCATAGCTCCTCGAGCGAGCAGAGCATGCGGTTATATTCGCTGCGTTCCTGCTCGATCCGCCGCGTCAGTTCCTGGCGAATCCGCTCCAGCGCCCAGCCATGAAAGTTGGCGTTCAGATAATTCGCCGCTCGTTCCAGTTCGCCGACGGTCAGGTCATGCGCCAGCATCAGCAAGCGGTCGCGCACCACGCCGGTCGTGGTGACCAGGACGGCCAGCACGCGGGCGTGGGCGAGGCGCACGAAATGAACATGCTCCAGCAGTTCTTTCTCTCCACCCGCCGTCAGCGCCACCCCCACACCGCCCGAGAGCAGGGCGAGGATGTGCGAAGTGCGGGCAAAGAAATCGGTGGCACTCGTCACTCCGGCGAAGGTCTCCTCAATCTGCTCCTGAGCCGGCGGCGGCAATGCATGAGGCGCGGTGCGGCGCAGCAGCTGTTCGACGTAATAACGAAACGCGCGAGCGGTCGGGATTCGGCCGGCGGAGGTGTGGGGCTGCTCCAGATAACCGGCATCGGAAAGATCGGCCATCACATTACGCACCGTGGCCGCGCTCATGCCTTCGCGATTCTGCTGGCGCGCGATCGACTGCGATGCCACGGGATCGCCGCTGGCGATGTAATTTTCGATGATCGCGGTGAGCACCAGGTCTTCGCGCACACCCATGGCTGGATGGGAAGCGGGATGATCGGCGGTTTGTCGCGAGCCTTTTTTCTCCATGTGCCTTCTCCTGGCGGATGTTTGCCGGCGACTGCGGTCTCTGCAGGGATAGTAGGAATTGATTGCGACGAAGTCAAGAACCGTTCTCGCGCTGACAACGCGATTACAAAAAGAACGAAGGACCGCAGGAATGCGGCCCTTCGAGTTCCTTACCGAGGTTCTGCTACATGCTGAAGCGCTCATGCCAGGGCGTTGCTGCCTTTAGCGCGCGGTTTACATTTTCGATGTTCCGCACGCCTTCGGTCTTCAGCCATTCTTCGAATGCTTTCGCTCCCTGTTTGGCGTAAATAGGGATGCCATCCTTCCAGGTGGCGCGGCCGCAGAGCACGCCATTGAATTTGGCGCCCGATTCACCGGCCAGCTCCAGAGTTTCGATGAAGACTGGATTCGATACCCCGGCGGAAAGATAAATGAACGGCTTGGATGAGGCTTCCGCGGCGGTGCGGAAAAGCTGGAGGGCTTCCTGGCGCGTATAAGCTGAGGCCCCCTTGCAGGCTTTCGTCCCGGCAACAAATTCCATCTGGATGGGAACTTCCATCTTCAACACGTCGACGCCGAATTTGTCATCGCTGAAGTCCTTGGTGGCGCCGGTGACGATATCCGACTTCTTCTTCGCATACTCAATGCTCTTCTCGTCGCCGCCGTCGGCATCGTACCCCACGATTTCGAGGAAAAAGGCAATGTCATGGGCGCGGCATTCGTCGCCGACGCGCTCGATAAAGGCGTACTTTACATCATTGATTTCCTTCTTCTCAAACGGCGTGTAATACAGGAGCACCTTCACCGCGTCCGCGTCTTCATGCTGCAGCCGGCGCACCGACCAGTGGTCGAGCAGGTCGGGGAGACGGCCCGGTTCGGCGGCATCGTAGCCGGTCTTTTCATAGGCCAGCAGCAGACCTTTCCCGTTGCGGTGCTTGCTCGCCGGCAGGCCGTATTCGGGATCGAGCAGGATGGCGGAGGCGTGGCGCGTCAGAATCTCGGTGACCAGGGTTTTGAACTCGATCAGCGCGTGATCATCGACAGCAGAACCTTTTTCCTTGGCCAGAGATTTTTTGAGCGAGCCGCGCTGATCCATGGCGGCCGCGGCAATCACGCCCCGCTCGTCGGAGAGGGCTTTCAGTCCGGCCAGTTTGCCGGGGGTGAGCTTCATTGTCATAACTCCTGTGGTTGAGTGGAATTCACTTTTATTCTAGCTCCTGGCTCTTCGCTTCCAGCTTTCAGCTGCTCTCTGCTGGACTGCATCTTTTTCCGGCTGCGATGAATCCACATCTCAAAACGAGATCCAGGCGCCCGAGTGTCTGCGGCAGAAGCTAAGAACTGGCAGCTAAGAGCTGCTCCTGGGCGGCGACCAGTTCCTGGACGCCGCGGGCGGCCAGGTCCAGCAGTTGGGAATGCTGCTCGCGGGAAAAAGTATTGTGCTCGGCCGTAGCCTGCACTTCGACCAGATCGCCGGTGCCGGTCATCACCACGTTCATATCGACGTCGGCGCGGGCATCTTCTTCATAGGCGAGATCAAGCAACTGAGTCCCTTCGACAATGCCGACGCTGGTGGCGGCCACCCGATGCCGAATGGGCGAGCTGGCCAGGATTTTCGCCGCCAGCAGCCGGTTCACCGCCAGGCCCAGAGCGACCGCGGCCCCGGTAATTGCTGCCGTGCGGGTGCCCCCGTCGGCCTGCAGAACATCGCAATCGAGAATGATGGTACGTTCGCCGAGCGCCTTTAAATCCACCGCCGCCCGCAACGACCGGCCAATCAGCCGCTGAATCTCATGGGTGCGTCCGCCAATTTTTCCACGTTCGCTTTCCCTCGGGCTGCGAGTCAGCGTGGCCCGCGGCAGCATTCCATATTCTGCGGTCACCCATCCCTGGCCGCGATTGCGCAGCCAGCCGGGTACGCCATTTTCGACGGTCGCGTTGCAAAGCACGCGGGTGTGGCCCAGTTCGATCAGAACCGAACCCTCGGCGGTGGGGACAAAGTCGGCGGTGAAGCGCAGCGGGCGAAGCTGATCGACGGCCCGGTTGCCAGCCCGAAAGTATGCAGAAACGGGAGTTGCCATTTGGCTCCATTGTAACCATTGGGTCCGAACCGTAATGATTGGGTTCCGAACCGGGGACGTGGGATCCGGGGGACTTTGCTGGCGTCGGAAATCTGTTCCAGACCGGGAATCCCGTTCCGAAATGGTTCCGCTTGCAAGCTGGCACGCAAATGGCGTGAATTGTGCGGGTTATCGGCACTATTGGCGGAGTCGCAATCCCGTTTTGGACCGGTGTTGTTTCTTTGGTAACCAAATGGCGCGTGACCACCCGGGGTGTTTGCCCTCTGCAATCACTAGGTTAGGGGTTAGACCCGGTTTGGCACTCGACGTGACTATGAAGAGGACAGGAAAACCGAAGATGTCATCGATTGACTTCCACCCGGACAAGCTGGAAGCGGAAGCGATTCCAACCCGGTTGGAGGAGCCAACGAGACGGCGGGCAGCTCCTGCCGCCGGCATCCCCGAACCGGACAGAATTACCCCAAGCTTTCGAAATGGAGAATCAGCCATGACTTTCGTCCTTCCCCGGGACCCCTCGACCTCAGCTCCGATGCACAACCCGGTTGCGACAAGGCGCGCGGCGGCTGCGGAGAAATCGGGGGCGGCGTCAGCCAGCTATCTCGCGCACGATACCCGGAACTGGTTGACGGTTCTGCAGATGTATTGCGATCTGCTGCGCACCCCGGGCGCGGTTGCCAGTGGACACCAGAACTGGATCGACGAGCTGTCGGGGGCAGTAGAACGGGGCCAGGAATTGGTGGCCTCGCTGCTGGACTCGGTACAGGAAGCCCATCAGGAATCAAGCGGGCTGGAAACCGGTTTGGACGCCGCTCCCCAGCAGGCGCCGCCGCGGCCATCTCTGCCCTCGATCTGGGCGACGCGCTCGTCCGCCGGCTGCCCTTGCTGGAACGCCTGGCCGGAGACAGGATCCAGGTCGAATTCAATGCGGCTCCGACTGCCGGCCACGTGGTAATCGACGAGAGCGCATTTTTGCGGATTCTGCAGAACCTGGCCGGCAATGCCATTGAAGCGATGCCCCAGGGCGGCTGCCTGCGAATCACGTTGCAGCGGGGAATGCGATCGAACGGCAACGGGTGCCAAGGCGAGGGAAGTTCTCGGCATGAGGAAAGCTCCCGGAGTTCTGGGCCGGAAACCGTTGTGCTTCGCGTCTGCGATACCGGCGAGGGGATCGCGCCGGAACGTCTGTCCTCGATCTTCGAGGCCGGTGTTTCCAGCAAACCGGCAGGGGAAGAATTTCAGCCGCGCGGCCTCGGCCTGGCGATCGTCCGCGAGCTGGCGGAACAGGCTGGGGGAAGGATACGGGTCCGCTCTCATCCTGGCAAAGGCAGCTGTTTTGAACTTGAATTTCCCCGGGCGTGAACCTTGCGAGCGCCGCCGCGCCTTCCGTCTGGCTCGGCTTGGATTGGTCTTGAGGTTGGATCGACATTGGAGTGGTCCCATTCTTGGCAACACGGATAAACGAAAATCGCTGCGCCCGGGAAAGGAACCCGCGTACTATGTTAACTACAACCCCAATGTTCTCCCCTATCTCTCCTCTCTCCCCGGCGGAGCGAGCCGGCGTCATGCATGTGCTGGTGGTCGACGACGACATGGCCATCCGTACGGCCACCTCCGACATTGCACGCAATATCGGTTTTGCGGTTTCCAGCGTCGACAATACTGCGGCGGCGCGGGCGGCGCTCAAGGCGCACATGGCCGACATCATCCTGCTGGACCTGAAACTGCCGGGCGGCGGAGGGCTGCCGCTGCTGGAGGAAATTCGCACTCTCTATCCGGAAACGGTAGTGGTGGTGATGACCGCCTATGCCACCGTTTCCTCAGCGGTCGAGGCAATGCGCACCGGGGCAGCGGAGTATCTGACCAAGCCGTTCTCGCTCGACGAGTTAACGGACACGCTGGAGCGGGCCTCGGAGCGCCGTCACTTCGATGCAGAGAGCCGGCTGCTGCGGGAAAAACTGCGCACCGGGGATGGCTTCGGCATGCTGATCGGACGCAGCCCGGAGATGGAAAGGGTCTATCGCATTCTTTCGAAGGTCGCCCATACCGCACATCCGGTGCTGATCCTGGGAGAAAGCGGGACGGGAAAAGAGATTGCCGCGCGCACCATCCACTACAACGGGCCGAATGCCAGCCAGCCGTTTATTCCCGTCGATTGCGGCTCCCTGGTTCCGACTTTGATTGAAAGCGAGCTCTTCGGATATGTGAAGGGAGCCTTCACCGGAGCCAACCGTTCCAAGGAGGGACTGCTGGCGACCGCCGAAGGAGGGACTGTGTTCCTGGACGAGATCGGCGAGCTTGCCGTCGATCTTCAGGCCAAACTGCTGCGTGCGCTGCAGGAGAAAGAGATTCGCCCGGTCGGCTCCAACCAGCGGGTGGCGATGCGCGCCCGCATCGTCGCCGCAACCAACCGCGATCTGGCCGCCATGGTCGAGCAGGGCAGGTTCCGCAAGGACCTTTATTTCCGTCTGAACGTTGTCAATGTCAAGATGCCGTCGTTGCGCGAGCGGCGGCAGGATATCGCTCTGCTGGCGGCCCACTTTCTGGAACGGCGGCGGCGGGAAACCGGCATCCTCTACACGCTGAGCGACGATGTGCTGCGGGTGCTCGGCAGCTACGACTGGCCGGGGAATGTACGCGAGCTCGAAAACACGATCGAGCGCGCCTGCGCGCTTTCTTCCGGGCCGGTGCTGCACCTGGGGGACCTGCCGACACAACTCCAGGAATATCGAATGCAGTCGCAACAGGTTGCCGAAGTCATACCGGCGGACGAGGCCGGCAGCGATCCCAGCATCCTGACCATTGCCGAAATGGAGAAGCAGGCCATTCTGAACACGCTGCGGCAGTTGCGCGGCGACAAGCTCACGGCGGCGCGCCTGCTGGGGATTGGCAAGACAACGCTCTATCGCAAGCTGAAGGAATATGGCATCGCCGAGGGAGCGGAGCTGTAGGGCGTTCTGGCCGAGCGGGAAAGATTGCATATCGTTTTTTCGCCTGCGCAAGCTCGCGCGAGCCAAGAAAACGGTGCTCGTTGATTTGGCCGGATCGAGAAAGTCGGTCGACCCTGATCGCTGGACCGAGACCGCCTGGCGATAGCCGATTCAGGTTCGGTACAGAACGATTTCAAGGAGAGAAAACGCGTGAGCCAGACGGTGCTGCTCGTGACCTCGATTGCCGGAGCGGAGAACTGCGCTTCCACTATCGCCCGCCAGCTGGGGCTGTCTGTGGAAGTGGCACAGAACCGGCGCGCCGCACTGGCGGCTCTGCGGCGCCGGGAATATTCCGTGGTGGTGCTCGACGATGGTCTGGCCGAGGCGGACCCTGCCGGAACCGAGGTGATGTGGCAGCAGGCCGGCCTGGCGATTCCCCTGCAGGTGAATCTCGGCATCTGGGGATGCAACCGGGTGCTGCGCGAGGTGCGGACCGCGCTGCAGCGCAGGGAGCGGGAATTGTCGCTGGCGATGCGGGCGGCCGCGCAATTGATCGAAGGCGAGATGAACACCACCATCACCGGGCTGCTGCTGCAGACGCAGCTGGCCCTCGCCGAACCATCTCTTCCCGCAAATGTGGCGGCAAAACTGCAGCAGGTGGTTCAACTTGCAGGCACGCTGCGGGAGCAGCTCCGGCCGCAGGAAGAGTCGACAACGTAGGCCGGAACGCGAGGTCCTTCACTCCGCCTGGTCCCGTTCAGGAGGACATGGCTGTTGTTTCTTCAGCATGTCCATAAACCAACGACACTCTATTGCGGAGAATTGTTACAAATGTCGGCTCTAGCGCGGAATCAGTGGATTACGCGCGAAACCGGGGTTGATCGGGCGCAATTTGACAATAGATCCCCGAAGATCAATGCTCGACAACAACTCCGTCGCTGCCGTGTCCATCGTTGCACGGCGTGCCTGGCTCTCCCTCAATGGGACCAAAGTAAAATCCCGCTTTTGGCCCGGAGGTAAGTTTGCAGGCAGTTCGCGGGCTGCTGTTCTGTGAACCGGCCGGTTGTGGTGCAGCAGCGCTGGATGCGCTGGCCACGACAATACCCTTGTCGACCCCATAATTGCATGGCGCGCCAAGCTCCGCCTTGGAGGGAGCGAAGTTGTAGGTGGTCCCGGCCTTCGGCCCGGAAGTCAGTTTGCAGAAGGAGCCTAAACCGGTATGCGGGAGGTTGGGCGCGGTCGCCGCGGTATTCGGCGGCGCTGCGGCGATCGAATCCGCAGGTGTGCTTCGCACAGGTGTAGCCGCACTCGCCGGTGCCGGCGGGTTTGAAGCCGCAGTTGTGCCCGCCGGAGTTGCAGCAGGCGTCGTTGGCGGCGGTGCGTTGGCTGGCTCGGTAGCGGTTGGCGCCGGGGCGATGATGACGCCGCCGCTCCCCTCTCCGTCATCGCAGGATGTGTTCAACGGCGCATGCATGGGAGCGTAATCGCGCGTGGTGCCGGCCTTCGGCCCGGTGGTGAATTTGCACACCGAACCGGTCGGCGTCGGGGCGATGATCACGCCGCTGCTCCCCGCTCCGTCATCGCAAGGTGTATTCAATGGCGCATGCATGGGAGCGTAGTCGTGTGTGGTCCCGGCCTTGGGCCCGCTGGTGAACTTGCACACCGAACTGGTTTGCGGCGCAGGGATGATGACGCCGCTGCTGCCCGCCCCGTCATCGCAGGGCGTGTTCAACGGCTCATGCATGGGAGCGTAGTCGTGCGTGGTACCGGCCTTGGGCCCGGTAGAAAACTGGCAAACCGAACCGGTTGCGGAGGTAGAGATAATCACTCCACTGCTGCCCGATCCGTCATCGCAGGGCGTGTCCAACGGCGCATGCACAGGAGCGTAGTCGTGGGTCGTCCCCGCCCTGGGCCCAGCGATGAATTTGCACACGGTACCGGTTGGCGAACTCGCCGGAGCAGCCGGACTCGCCGGAGCAGCCGGAGTCGTAGGAGCAGCCGGAGCATCGGTCGCCGCTGGAGCGCCAATGATGGTCCCGCTGCTCCCCGCTCCGTCCGTGCATGGCATATCGACCGGCGCCTGCATGGGGGCATAGTCCTGGGTTGCGCCAGCCCTGGGTCCGGCGGTGAATTTGCACACGCTTCCCATCTGCTTGCTGACCGCGATCTCCCCTTTTACGGGAGAGGCAATAATCACTCCGGCGTCGCCCGATCCGTCCTTGCAGGACGTATTCAACGGCGCGTGCATGGGAGCGTAATCCTGCGTTTGGCCGGTCTTCGGCCCGGTGGTGAATTTACAAATGGTCCCCATGGGTTGAGCTTGAGTAATCCCCATCGGGATGATCACGCCCGTGCTTCCGGCACCGTCGTTGCACGCACTATTTACGGGCATCTGCACCGGCGCATAGTCATGGCTCGAGCCGGCTTTCGGCCCCTCGGTGAAGATGCAGGTGGTTCCCATCTGCTGCTCGGCAGCCGAAGATCGTTCATGGGTTGGGTGGGTTGTGCTTGCGGCAAAAACGGTTCCCATCAGGACTGCGGGAACTATCAGGATCCATGCATACTTGCTTCCGCTTCTGAACTGCCACGGGCGAAACATACCCGCTCTCCTTCTGGCTTTCAGTAGAAGAATATTCCAGGTCAAGGCCCCATACACACTCTTCACCAACATTGATTTCTATCCATTCAATAGAAAGTTGGAGGATAAGAAAACCAAGTAACGGGAGCAACGCATCTATGGCGCGACACTGAGTGCCCTTGGCTTGAACCGCGGTTTTCTTTTCCGAAATGCTTCAAAAGCAGCTCTTGCTATTTCGCATACAGATGGTAATCTCCTGACGCCAGCGAACGAGGAATTTCGGCGTGCTGTCCAGCATTTTCTATCGGTCAAGGGTTCGCGCCCCCGCTCACAGCACGATGACAACATTGAACGGCATGCCGGAAAGCGCTCCGTATCCGGCGATACCTCAGATCGAAAGAAGCGTGAGGCAGTTTGTAGCGCTCACCAAACGCTTAAGGAATTTGAGTTCTTACTTCTTCGTGGAGGGGAAATAATCATGCATCATCGAAAGATTTTTGCCGCGTTCTGGTGGTTTTTGATCCGAACGGGCAACCGACCTTCGCGACTCTCCGGTCGCTGGGCATGGTGGCGCTGAGCGCCGATATCAGAAATTACAACCCGAGACCCGCCGGCGACCGGCAGTTTCCGGACGACGCACGCGGCCGAGCTACAGTCCTAAAGTTAATGTTCCCGGCCGTCCCGGTAGGCGCGGTGATCGATACCAAGTCGCGGTTGATGTGGCTTACGGACATTCCGAAGCTCTACCCGCTCATTTTTCCGGATGGGAGCTCCGACGATGTCATCCGCCCGTATGTGAACGTGATCGACGATCCAACGTATGGATTCACCAAGGGTCCCCATTCCGGCCTGAGCTTTAACGGGCTGCCGGACTGGACATCGCCGACGCTGCCCGTGATGCAGGGGTTGATCAGCGGCTGGAGCGGCGGCAACCCGATGAGCTGGCTGATCGACCAATCGAAGGCGGTGGCGCCCGATTCGCCGATCAGCAACGGTTTTTTCAACATCATTGCGTGTGACGATGGCGGGTTTTATAGCTATGTCTGGACCGCCACCAACCAGGGAAGCAGCGGTTCGAACTATTCGCCCTACGCGCTGATGGACATGCGAAACGGCTCGGTGCCGGCAAAGAACACCACCCCATATAACAGCCCGGGAAACTGGCTGATGCTCACGCGCTCTCTGGCGCAGGGAGAGCAGTACTACTGGTATCCGTGAGAGCGCGGAGGACCGCTGCCATCGTCCATCGGGAGCAGAGTCAGTGAATCGTCTTCATCTTGCGAGAGAGAAAGTCCATGAGCAGGTATTGGCCGAGATTTTCGGGCGTGGTGAAGTATGCCTTGCCCTTGCACATGGCCGAGACGCGCTGCACGAACTGGACCAGGCCGGGGTCGGAGGCCAGCATGAAGGTGTTGATCATAATGCCGGAACGCTTGCAGCGCGCGACCTCTTCGAGAGTCTCGCTGACCACCAGCGGATCGAGTCCGAACGCGTTTTTGTAGATGCGACCGTCGGGCAGCGTCAGCGCCGAGGGTTTGCCGTCAGTGATCATGACGATCTGCTTCATGTCTTTGCGTTGACGAGCCAGGATGCGCTGCGATAGGCGAAGGCCTTCCCGCGTATTGGTGTAATAGGGCCCGACCTGGGCGCGGGCGAGCTGCGAGAGAGGCAGCTCTTCGGCGGAATCGTGAAACAGCACCAGCGAAAGCGTGTCGCCGGGGTATTGCGTGCGCACCAGATGCGAGAGCGCCATGGCCACGCGCTTGGCCGGGGTGAAGCGGTCCTCACCGTAAAGAATCATCGAATGCGAACAGTCGAGCATGACCACGGTGGCGCAGGAGCTTTGGTATTCGCATTCGTGAACGTGCAGATCCCGGTACTCGAGATTCAACGGCAGCTTCAATCCCTCGCGGGCAATGGCGGAGGAGAGCGTAGCGGTTACGTCGAGATTCAGCGTATCGCCGAATTCATACACGCGCGAGCCTCCGCTGGTTTCCACTCCGGTGGCCATTTCGCGGGTGTCGTGGCGCCCGAATGAGGACTTGCCGAGCGAGCCTAAAAGATCGCGCAGCGTTCTGTAGCCGAGAAAATCGAGGCCCTTGTCGGTTACCTGAAACCGCGCGGTGGTCTGAGCGTCGCCGATCTGACCGCCAATCCCCGGACTTTGCTGGGAAGGCTGGGGCTGGTCGATCGAGACATAATTCTCCTTCTCCATGCGCTCGATCAGTTGATCGATAAACTGATCGATCTCTCCCTGCTGCATCATCTGATCGAGACGTTCCTGGGTGGCTTCGTCGAACAGATCGCCATATTCGAGCGCCTGGCGCAGCGCCTCGCGCAGGTTGTCGAGCGTCTGCTCACCATTCATCTCCTGAAAGCGGCTGAAAGGAGACTGGAATCCGGAGTCCAGCAGATAATCCGACAAGGCATCAAGGAGCGATTCCATATCGAATTCGCCGGCCAGGTCTCCCGTGTATTTGGTGTAGCGGATTCGTTTCATGGCTTCTCCCTGACTGCGACTAACCCACGTCTCACAAGCGAGACATGGGGCATCCGGTGTCTGGTCGCGCCGGCAAACCGCAGGTTTCTCCACTCCGCTGCGCTCCGATCGAGATGACACTTGTTTCAGTTGTAGACCTTGCGCGAACGGCGGGGCGGCCAGTCATCGGGGTCTTCGCGTTCGTTGAAACTTCTTTCCTCATTGCGTTCGCGGCGGGGGCCAGTTTTCTCGGGAGCTGCAAAGCCGCGCTCCTCGCTGCGGCTGATGCGCCGATGGGCCACCATCCCCTCCAGCAGAAACTCAGCCGCGGAGACAATTCGTTCCGGAGAATCCTTGGTGCTGATTCCGAGCGGCGAAAGCTTTTCGATCAGGCCCTGGATCTGATGGAGCTCGGCCAGCATCGCCGAGGCCGGCTGATCGTCCTCGACTTTGATGCTGCCGCCGAGATTAAACCACTGCTCGATCTGCTGCGTATTCGTGCCGGCGAAATATTGGTCGAACACCTGGGCGATTGATTGGCGCACCAGTTCCCGGACCACGGTTTCCGAGCCGCGCATTTCCCCTTCGTATTCCAGCTCAATTTTTCCTGTGATACCGGGCAGCGCGCTATATAAATCCCCGGCGCGCGGAACGGCTAAAGATTCCCCGTGCTGCAATGCCCGGCGTTCGGCATTCGAGACCACCAGTTCCATGGTGCTGATCGGCAGGCGCTGACTGACGCCACTGCGTTTATCGACCTTTTTATCTTCTCTGGCACTAAACGCAATCTGCTCGACAATGGAGCGAATATAGCCGGGGATCTCCGTTTTCATCAGGCCGCGCTCGGTCCACGCCTCTTGCGTGGTGATGGCGATTCCCTCGACAACCGTCAGCGGATAATGGGTGCGGATTTCCGAACCGATACGGTCTTTTAGCGGCGTGACGATCTTGCCGCGCGCGGTGTAGTCCTCCGGGTTGGCGCTGAAGATCAGGGCCACGTCGAGCGCCAGCCGCACCGGGTAGCCTTTGATCTGGACATCGCCCTCCTGCATGATGTTGAACAGCGCGACCTGAATTTTTCCGGCCAGATCGGGCAGTTCGTTCAGGGCAAAGATGCCGCGGTTGGCGCGCGGCAACAGACCATAATGAATATTCAGCTCGCTCGAAAGCTGCTCCCCGCTCCGCGCCGCTTTGATGGGATCGAGATCGCCGATCAGGTCGGCAACGGTCACGTCCGGTGTGGCGAGCTTTTCTACGTAGCGTTCCTCGCGCGGCAGCCACGCGATGGCGGTGGCGTCCCCTTGTGCGGCGATTTTTTCGCGGCAGGGCTTGCACAAAGGCGCATATGGATTGTCGCGGATTTCGCATCCGGCAATGTAGGGAACTGTTTCATCCAGCAAGCGTTGTCAGCGCCCGCAGAATGCGGCTCTTGGCCTGGCCACGCAAGCCCAGCAGGATGAAGTTGTGCCGCGAAAGAACAGCATTGACCAGTTGCGGAATCACCGTGTCGCCGTAGCCAACGATACCGGGAAACAGGTCCTCTTTTGCACGCAGCCGTTGAACGAGGTGCTCGCGCATTTCATCTTTTACGCTGCGACGAGCCAGCCGGGCCTCCGCATAGCGGGCGCTCTGGCGCAGCTCGCCGAGCGTGAGGGGAAGCGGTATTTGTTTCGCCATTCATAGCTCCTGGTCGGGATCGAAACATCGTTTGTAAGGCTCGCAGCGGCCTTGGCAATTTTTGCACAGCCGTTAATCTCTGGGTTCTTCGCTTAGAATGACTAGCCTTCAGGCGGCACTACAGCTACTCCTTGGATGCTTGTAGAGACGCGCCGGTGCATGGAAAGTCACATCACGTGGCCATTGCGCGCGGCTTCCTTGCTCCCCATAAAGCCGCGATGAAGTTTCGGCAGAATCGCCTGATAGAACTCAATCAATCGCGCCGTGCGCTTTTTATCGGAGTCGAGATGCAGAAGCTCCTGTTTAAACTCGAGGTCTGCGGGAATCATCGACGCCAGCAGAAATGCGATCGGGCGATTCAGATCAACCGATGGGAACTGCTGCACATCTTCCCCGGACAGCTCGATCATCTCCATATGTAGAGCGGCGCATTGCTCGCGGTCCAGCCGTGTCGAGTCCGGCTCTTCATCGTGGAGAAGATCAACTTCCGCCTGTAGAAAACTGCGTCCGCCATGCAGCAACTCAATTTCAAACCGGCACTCGCCGCGGCAAAGAATATCCAGGCGTCCGTCGGGATAGCGGTTGGTCACGTCAAGAATCCGGGCCGTGCAACCTACGATGGCCAGTCCATCGTGGCGGGCCCGCACGATGCCGAATTCGCAGTTATCGCGAATGCATTCGCCGACCATCTCCTTGTAACGCTCTTCAAAAATATGCAGTGGGAGCGGCTCATCCGGGAACAACACCACGTCCAACGGAAACAACGGAATCTTCATCCAACCTCCACTTGGAAAAAAGGCAGAGATCATCGGCTCTGCTGTTCCAATTCCTCCAGCATCGCTTCCATCTCCGCCTGCGCATGCTGGTTCCGCTGCCGCCGCGCAACAGCAATGCCGGTATTGAGCCGTTGCTCCGCAGCTTCATTCCTGCCCTCGGCCATCAGAGTTTGCGCGGCCATCTGATAGCCGGCGATATAGTCCGGGTGACGCTTCTCCAGTTCATCGAACTGCTCCAGCGCCAGCGCCGTCTGCCCGCGCAGTCTGTACTCCATGGCCAGGCCATACCGCGCGAAGGCGTCGTCAGGGTTCTGCTCCAGTATTTGTTTGCATCCCGCTACTTTGTCCAGGCTCATCATTTTCCCGCTTGCCGCGGTCTGCGCTCCGTCGCTCTCTCCACATTACGGCGTCATGCAGCACATCTCAAGCGAACGAATCGGATAAGAACTGGAAAACTTTGGCGGCGTAAAATAAAGATTCCTTCCGCGTTGATGCCGCTCCACGTCTCTACGGCGGAACAGACAGGAAAACACATATGAAAGAGACATCTTTTTCGCACTCGAACGGTTTCATTCAGCCAAGATCGGTGGCAGAATCTCAATCGGAAATGACCGAGCTGGTGTTACCGAACGACACCAATACGCTTGGAAATCTACTGGGTGGGCGCCTGATGCACTTTATTGATCTGGTCGGCGCGATGGCAGCGTATCGCCACTCACGGGCCCATGTAGTGACCGCGTCGATGGAACACATCGACTTTATTGCGCCGGTGCATGTGGGTGATCTGGTAATTCTGAAGGCTTCGGTCAACCGTGCCTTTCAGACCTCGATGGAGGTCGGCGTCAAGGCATGGGTGGAGAATGCGCTTGCCGGCACACGCCGCCACGTTTCGTCCGCATACCTTACGTTTGTAGCGGTGGATGAAAATGGCCGCCGGTTGCCTGTCCCGCCGCTGCTTACAGAGAACGATGAAGAGCGGCAGCGGTATGAGGACGCCGGACGTCGACGGCAGCAGCGCGAACAGGAGCGGGAGCGCAAGCGGCAGAACCGGGCCGCGCGTGAGACACAGCCTACAACCGCAGTTTGATCGCATCGATGCGGACGCTGCGACGCAGATACCTTGCGCTACCGAGCATCATCACACTGCAGGTTTCATGAAGGAGTTGAACAGCATGGGACAGATGGGAAAAGGCCCGGAAGGGCCGCGGCCATTACCGGGCATTCGCCACATCATCGCCGTCGGTTCGGGAAAGGGCGGCGTAGGGAAAACCACGGTGGCGGTTAATCTGGCGATCTCTCTTGCACGCCTCGGCCACCGCGTCGGCCTGCTCGATGCCGATGTATACGGGCCCAATGTGCCGCTGATGATGGGCAGCCACACCCAACCGCGTGTTCTCGAAGGCAATCTGATCGGGCCGCTCGAAGCGCATGGTGTAAAGATGATCTCGGTCGGCTCCATCTCGCCGGGAGATAAGCCGATGGTGATGCGCGGCCCCATGCTGCACCAGATTATCCGCCAGTTTCTGCAGCAGGTCTCCTGGGGCGAGCTCGACTTTATCATTGTCGATCTTCCGCCGGGCACCGGAGATGTGGTCATCTCGCTTGTGCAAACCGTTCCGCTTACGGGGGCGATTATCGTCTCCACGCCGTCCGATGTTGCACTCCAGGATGCCCGCAAAGCGATCGAAATGTTTCGTCAGGTGAATGTCGATGTGCTCGGCATCGTCGAAAACATGAGCTTTTTTACCTGCCCGCATTGCAATCATGAGATTGATATATTTTCGAAAGGCGGAGTGGAGCGCACGGCAAAGGAGTATGACGTTCCTTACCTTGGCTCGGTCGCTCTCGATCCGGAGATTCGCTTTGGCGGAGATCGCGGTTTACCCATTTCGCTGGCTGGCGAACTCTCCGAACGCGCCGCACCGTTCTATAAGATTGCGCGCCAGATTGCCGAGCGCGCGGAAGAACATGCGGCGACGGACACGAACATTCTAGAAATCCGCTAGGCCAACTCTAATGATTCTTCCCTTCGTCCGGGATTTCTTTGCGGACCTCGATCGATCCCCTTCCGTGGATCGTGTACGCCAGGCGCTGAGCGCCGGTGTTGGCCGCCGTCGTGTATCCGGCCTGACCGCGACAGCACGCGCTCTCTATTTGCCTCTGCTGGCGCGAATCGCGAAGTCGCCCGTATTTGTTGTCGTCTCTGATAACCGCGCTGCCGAGGCATTGCAGCTTACAGTACAGGCTGCATGCGATCTGACCGGCGAGCTGGATAGAAACGCGGTGGTGCGCCTGCCCGCGCACGATGTTCTTCCATTTGAAAATCTTTCTCCGCATCCGGACATTCAGGAGCAGCGCGCGGTCACATTATGGAAAATCGCGCGAGGAAGTGCCCGGCTCATTATTCTGCCCATCGAGTCCGCATGCTATCGCGTCTTTTCCGCGGAACATTATGCAAACCTGACCTGCACGCTGCGGCGCGGTGAAGAGACCGACCCGCAGATGCTGGTAGAACAGCTGGCCAGCGTTGGATACCAGCCGGTCGATATGGTCGAGATGCGCGGCCAGTACTGTTTGCGCGGCGGCATCGTGGATGTTTATTCACCGGAGATGGATAGCCCACTGCGAATTGAATTCTTCGGCGATGAGATTGAGTCGATGCGCCGGTTCGACCCGGAGACACAGCGCTCCTCGGCTCCCATTGACGGAGCAGTCCTGCTGCCTTTGACAGAAACACCGATAAGCAACGCGCTGCTGGCGCGCGTTCATGCCCGTCTGAGCGCCGGGGACCGTAACGCCGAAGACGACGCGGTGAATGGCGCGGACGAAACGGAGGGAACGAACGTCTTTCCGGGATGGGAATTTTTTGCGGCGGCGGCAATGGCCGATTCCGGTCGGCAACAGACGGTATTCGATCTGATTCCCAAGTGCCGCATTTTTGTCGAAGAACCCGCCATGGTGCAGAACCAACTGGACCGCTGGTGGAACAAGGTTGAGCAGCGCCATGAGCGCAGCGGCATCGGCAGCCTGTTCACGCCCGGGGACCTGTATCTGACTCCATGGGAATGGCAGACGCAGGTGACGGAAACGCCGGGGCTTGATCTCGATCAGCTGGGAGCGGTCGACATACTCGACACCGACGCTACCTCTCTTGGCGAAGTAGAAATACCCACCCGGCCCACGCTTCGGCTGCATGGGGCTATACCAGTGTTGGTGGAGCAGCTCCGTTCCCTCGCGTCCCAGGACATGCGCACGGTGCTTGCCGCCGCCAATCAGGGTGAGGTCGAACGGCTGGCGAGCATTCTGCAGGAATACGGCATCTCCTATCGGATCGGCAGCCGCAGTACGCACTCCGGCAGCGAAACCATGTACGACGAGACAAGCTATCTGCGCGGGGATATGCGTGCGCCTGTGATCGTTCGCACGGAAATTTCCAATGGCGTCGTCCTCGAAGAGGCGCGGCTGGTGCTGTTCGGCGCTAACGATCTTACCGATGAAGCCGATGTAACGGCGCGCCCGGTGCGGCAGCGCAAGTCGAAGACGGCAGCCTTCATTTCGGATTTTCGCGATCTTGCCGTCGGCGATTATGTGGTGCACGTGGAACACGGCATCGCGCGCTATCAAGGACTGAAAGAAGTCGACCAGGATGGAATGCATGTCGAATTCATGATCCTGGAATTCGCCGAGGCTGCGCGGTTGTATGTTCCGCTGACCCGGCTGGATCTGATTCAGAAGTACCGTTCGACCGACAGCGGCCCGGCGCCGGTGCTGCACCGGCTGGGCACGCAGCAGTGGGCGCGCACCAAGGCGCGAGTCAAGAAGGCCATGCAGGATATGGCCGATGAGCTGTTGAAACTCTATGCATTGCGCAAGGCGGCGCAGGGGAATGCATTTTCGCCTGACAACCAGTTTCAGCGCGAGTTTGAAGACGCGTTCGACTTCAACGAAACCGAAGATCAGATTTCTTCGATTGCCGACATCAAGCGCGACATGGAATCCACCATGCCGATGGATCGCCTGCTGGTCGGCGATGTTGGTTACGGCAAAACCGAAGTCGCCATGCGCGCAGCGTTTAAAGCTGTGCAGGACAGCAAGCAGGTCGCGGTGCTGACGCCGACCACTGTGCTCTGCTTCCAGCATTTCGAGACATTCAAACGCCGCTTCGCCTCCTTTCCTGTAAACATCGAAATGATTTCGCGCTTTCGCACACCGAAGGAGCAGAAACACGTGCTTGAAAAAGTCGAGCAGGGGCGAGTGGATATCCTGATCGGCACGCATCGACTGCTGTCGAAGGATTTGAAATTTCAGGATCTTGGCCTGCTTGTGGTCGATGAAGAGCAGCGTTTTGGCGTGCGCCATAAAGAACGGCTGAAGCAGATGCGCCGCGAGATTGACGTGCTTGCCATGTCGGCGACACCGATTCCGCGCACCCTTCATATGTCGCTGATGGGGCTGCGCGATATGAGCGTGATTGAAACGCCGCCGAAGGACCGCATGGCGATTCAGACCGTGGTCGCGAAGTATGACGAGAAGCTGATCCGCTCCGCGATTGAGGTGGAGCTTGAACGCGGCGGCCAGATTTATTTCGTGCATAATCGCGTGGAAAACATCTACGACACCGCCGCGCGTCTGCAGGAGCTGGTTCCCGGCGCGCGCATCATCGTGGGACACGGGCAGATGGGAGAAACTGAGCTGGAGCGGGTGATGCTCGCCTTCATGCACCATGAATACGACGTGCTGGTGGCTACGACCATCATTGAGAATGGACTGGACATTCCGCTGGCGAACACCATCCTGATCAATCGCGCAGACCGGCACGGCCTTTCAGAGCTGTATCAACTGCGCGGGCGCGTCGGCCGATCAAATCGCCGCGCCTACTCCTATCTGCTGATTCCGCCCGACAGAGAGTTGACGGAGATCGCGCGCCGGAGGCTGGCGGCGCTGAAGGAATTTTCCGATCTCGGCGCGGGCTTCAAAATCGCGGCGCTCGATCTGGAGTTGCGCGGCGCCGGAAATATGCTTGGCGGCGAACAGAGCGGTCACATCGAAGCGGTCGGCTTCGAGCTTTACACCACGATGTTGGAACAGGCAGTTCGCGAACTGAAAGGCGAAGATCAGACCGAGCGACCATCCGTGCAGTTGAATCTCGGCATTTCATTGCGCATCGATTCCAGCTACATCGAAGAGGAAAATCAACGGCTGCGGATGTACAAGCGCATTGCCAGCGCGGAAAATGAATCCGCCATCGAAGACATTGCGGCTGAGATGACCGATCGTTACGGCGCGATGCCGGAGCCTGTTCAGTTGCTGATTGCCGCCGGACGTCTGCGGCTCTTGTGTGAGCAGACCGGCGTTGCCCAGATGGATCGTAAAGGCCAGATGGTGAATATCGGCTTCAGCGAAACCGCCAGCATCGACGTGGAGAAGCTGCTGCAGATGGTAGCGCGCAATGCAAAACGTGGCGCGCAGTTTACGCCTCAGGGAGTTCTGCGCTTTCCACTGAAGGCCACCTCGCCGGCCGAAGTTGTGGGTGAATTGTGGAGCTTGATTGAGACGCTTGCAACAGCGGAAGTGAAAGGACCATCGATCAAGGCGGGGGAATCAGCGGTCCGCTCTCGCGAACCGCTTGCCCGGTGAAGGTTATGTTCTGATCAGCCGTCTAATGGGAGAGATGCCGTAAACACCGGTCAACAACGTGTCTACAGCGATGCCCGTCAGCACGCCTTTCCAGCGATAGCTAAGCGGCGCGAAGATAGCGGCTGCCGCGGCTGCGGACCCGATACCAAAACGAATTTTCTGTTCTACTTCATTCATCGATCTGTTTCCTTCCATGACCTGTATTTGTTCGCTCATAATAGATCGGATGCCGCGCAAGTTGGCAACGGTTGTTCTGTTGGAACAGAGCCGGATAGATCAGATAGGAGCGCGCGTATGGCATCGAAACCACATTGCCAATTCACCAATTCCGTCGAGCAACATCTATGAAGAGATATTCTCTGGCCTGGCTGACCGCCGCGTGCCTTATCGCAGCCGGCGCAACTTTCGTGAGTGCACAAACCGTTATGACACATTCGAACCAACAGCAGACAGCCGCGTGGCAGCAGCTGGTCGACGGCTACTTCGACCAGGTATATCTACCATTCAATCCGACGGCGGGCACCAGCGCCGGGCTGCATCAGTACGATTCACGGCTTGAGGATTATTCTCGATCCGCGATCGATCAACATGTTGCCGAGCTGCATAAGTATGAACGGAAAGTCGCGTCTTTTCCTGCAACAGGGCTCAAGGAGTGGGACCGAGGAGATCGTGAGTTTCTGCTGGGCAACATCCGCAGCCAATTGCTGACGCTCGAAACCATTCGACCATGGCAGAAAAATCCCGACACCTATTCGAGCGGCATCACCAACAGTGCTTTCACGATTATCGAGCGCAATTACGCGCCAGCCCGCCACGCGACTCGAGTCTCTGATCGCACGCGAGAAGCAGATGCCCGCAGCCCTCCAGGCGGCGCGCGCAAATCTCGTCAACCCACCCAGAATCTACACGGAAATTGCACTTGAACAACTTCCCGGCGATATTCGGTTCTTTCAGAACGACGTTCCGGAGGCTTTCAAGGATGTTCACGATCCGAAACTGCTCGCTCAATTTCATCAATCGAACAGCGCTGTAGTCGAAGCGTTGACGGCGTACGAAAAATGGATGCAAGCCGATTTGCTGCCGCATTCAAACGGGGATTTTCGCATCGGCGCAGCCACCTTCAGCGCGAAGCTGAGGGACGACGAAATGGTCGATCTTCCTCTAGACCAGTTGCTGCGGATTGCCTACACCGACCTGCACAAAAATCAGGAGCAGTTTCGAAAGATCGCGCATGAACTTGATCCAGCCAAAACACCCATGCAGGTATTGGCGGACCTGCAGGCCGACCATCCCGCGCCCGACCAGCTCCTCGGCAAATTCCACGATACGTTCGACAACCTGATCCAGTTCATCCGCACGAAGAAAATCGTGAGCATTCCTTCGGATGTGCAACCGACGCTCGAAGAGACGCCTCCTTTCATGCGCGCGACCACGTTCGCTTCCATGGATTCTCCCGGTGCGTATGAAACGGGCTCGCACAAGGCGTACTTCAATGTCACGGTGCCGGGCGCTAATGAAACTCGGCAGCAGCTTGCTGAAAGCATGGCCGCATTCAACATCGGCACCATTGTCAGCACCTCTGTGCACGAGGCATACCCCGGCCATTACGTTCAATTTCTCTTTATGCCGCAGATTCATTCACGCGTGCGCAAAATGCTCTACGCGAACACCAACGTTGAGGGTTGGGCGCATTACTGCGAACAGATGATGCTCGATGAAGGCTATGGCCAGCCGGGCTGGGGAGCAAAAAATACTCGCGAGGCGAAACTGATCCGTCTCGGCCAGCTAAACGATGCGTTGCTGCGCGATGCCCGATTTGTCGTCGGCATAAAAATGCATACCGGGCAGATGACGATGGACCAGGCGGTGGATTTCTTTTACATGCGAGGGATATCAGACGCGCGCCAATGGGCTGGTCGAAACCAAGCGCGCCACCAGTGACCCAACATATCTTTACTACACGCTTGGCAAGCTGATGATTCTGAAACTCCGCGAGGATGTGCAGAGAAAGAAAGGCTCGGGTTTTTCGCTGGAGAAGTTTCATGACGATTTTCTTCTGCAGGGCGGGGTTCCGCTGCCGATTGTGCGCCGGGCGCTGCTCGGAGATAATTCGCCCGCACTATGAAATTTATTGCATACACAACAAAAGAAAAGCAGATGCCATCCTAATTGTTGTTAATGGGTCAAATTGAATTGCTGCTATGATGCGGGTGTCCTTCCATGTGCGCAATCGCGATTCGTTCAGAGAAAGTATCCAGAATGACCAAAACCAGAGTCCGAAAAGCGGTATTTCCCGCCGCCGGGCTGGGAACCCGTTTTTTGCCCGCTACCAAAGCCATTCCCAAGGAAATGCTGCCGGTCGTCGATAAGCCCATCATTCAGTACGGGGTCGAGGAAGCGGTGGCCGCGGGCTGCGATCAGATCATCATCGTAACGGGCCGCGGCAAGACGGTAATCGAGGACCATTTCGATATCAGCGTGGAGTTGGAAAACCAGCTGGAGACGCGCGGCAAGCACGATCTGCTGGCCATGGCGCGGCATATCTCGAACCTCGGGCGTGTCGCCTACATCCGGCAAAAAGAGGCCATGGGTCTTGGACATGCCGTGCTGATGGCACGCGATCTGGTTGATGACGAGCCTTTCGCGGTAATCCTTCCCGATGACGTGATCGACGCGACAACGCCCTGCCTGAAGCAGATGATCGATGTCTTTGATGAAGTCCAGTCCACGATTCTCGCCACCCAGATTGTTGAGGGGCCGGCGATCTCCGCCTATGGCGTGCTCGATGGAAAGCCGCTCGCGAAAAACCCGCGTGTGATGGAAGTAAAGGGACTGGTGGAAAAACCCAAATTGGCCGACGCGCCTTCGAAAAACGCCATTATCGGACGCTATATCCTGACGCCTCGCATCTTTGAGCTGCTGGAAAAAACGACCCTCGGCGCCGGCGGCGAACTGCAATTGACGGATGCCATCCGCAGCCTGCTGGACTATGAAAAGGTCTACGGCTACAGCTTTGAAGGAGTGCGCTATGATGCCGGCGACAAACTCGGTTTCCTGAAAGCGACAGTAGAATTCGCCTTGAAACGGGATGATCTGGGAGACGAGTTCCGCGCATGGCTGGAGACGCTGCCAACTCTGCAAAGTGATCGCAAAGCCTCCTGAGTTCCGCGCGGACTCTGAACCATGGAAGGACAGGCGTATGGAAGTGCATGAGAAGGTCGAAAATTTCAGCCTGCAGAATCAGGATGGGCAGACTGTCAGCTTGACGGACTTCGCCGGGAAACCGATCGTGCTCTTTTTCTATCCGAAGGCGGACACTCCCGGCTGCACGATCGAAGCATGCGGATTTCGCGACGTCTTCAGCCAGCTTGAAGATGAAGGCGCGGTTGTGCTCGGCATTTCCCGCGACACACCGAAGGCGCAGAAGAAATTCCAGGAAAAATATAATCTGGCTTACCCGCTGCTGGCCGATGTGGATGGAGAAGTCTGCAGGCAGTTCGACGTGCTGCGCGAGAAGAATATGTATGGAAAGAAGGTCATCGGCATTGAGCGCACCACGTTTTTGATTGGACCCGACCTGCGCCTGCTGAAGATTTTTCCAAAAGTGAAACCCGAAGGCCATGCCGAGGAAGTTCTGCAAGCCATCCGTGAATACGACAAGAAGGCCCGTCGCGCCTGAGGATTCCCGCACAGCCGCTCCGGCGGAATGGAAATTGCTGCCGCGAAGCTTTTTCGATGCACCCCCGGAGAAGGTAGCGCGGCGTTTGCTTGGAAAAATTCTGCTTCACCATTCGGACGCCATGCTGCTGGCTGGCCGCATCGTCGAGACGGAAGCCTACCTTGGTGAGCACGATTCCGCGGCGCATGCGGCGAGCGGCCGCACCGCGCGCAATGCAGTTCTCTACGGACCGCCTGGCCACGCGTATGTCTACAACATCTATGGCCTGCACCAGTGCATGAATGTGAGCTGTCTTCCCGCCGGTGTGCCGGGCTGCGTATTGATTCGCGCTCTGGAGCCGCTCGAAGGCATCGGTCAAATGCGCCGCAATCGCGGGCTGGACAGCCATGCGCCGATTGCTCAACTGACATCGGGTCCGGGCAAGCTGTGCCAGGCTCTGGGGATTACTCGCGCCGCCGATAATGGTCGCGATCTGGTGGATGGCGAGAGCTTGCTGGCCTTGTATGATGATGGATTTCGATGCGAAGAAATCGCAGTAACGCCTCGAATCGGAATTCGCAAGGCAGCCGAACTGCCGCTGCGTTTTTTTCTCGCCGGGAATCGCTGCGTTTCAGGCGGTGGACGGAAGCAGAACGTTATCGATGAGCCGGGTACTGCCGACGTAAGCAGCCAGCGCCAGCAGCGCGCCTGAACGGATATCTTTGAGCGGCAGCAGAGTGTCCGGATCGACGACGGCAATGTAATCCACGCGGACCGCGGGTTCGCGCTGCAGGCTGGCTGCCATGGCCTGAAGCAAAGCCGTTGCGCGATATTCGCCGGTTTCGGCCAGTGACTGTGCCGCTGCAAGCGCCCGATGCAGCGATAACGCCTGCTGGCGCTCGCACGGCAGAAAGATATTGGTTGCGCGAGCTCATTGCCAGACCATCGGGCTCGCGCACAATGGGGCAGACAATTATCTCGACCGGAAAATTCAGATCCCTCACGATGTGTCGCAGCACTGCAACCTGAGCGGCATCTTTCTGTCCGAAAAATGCAAAATCCGGTTGCACGATATGGAAAAGCTTGGCCACGATGGTCGCCACGCCGCGAAAATGTCCGGGCCGGGAAGCACCATCGAGGCGCTCGCTAATGCCCGAAACCTCGACGAATGTCGACGCACCGTCCGGGTACATGGTATCCGCAGCCGGAGTGAAGACCAGGTCCACACCTTCTGCTTCGAGCATCCGGCAATCCTTTTCGAGCGTGCGGGGATACCGGTTGAAGTCCTCATTGGGCGCAAACTGTGTCGGATTGACGAAGATGGAAGCCACGGATACGCCACACCGCCGGCGCGCGGCCTGTACCAGGGAAAGATGTCCGGCGTGCAGCGCGCCCATTGTCGGGACGAGACCTATGGAACCGTTCCCACGCAAGTCGCGCAGAGCGGCTCGTATTTCTGCGAATGCCGGATATGATCTGCATTCGAAATGCTTATGCCTTGCGGGCATGGCGCATCGTGGCGCGCGCAAAAGCATTACGCGCATCTGCGGCGAGATGATAGCTCTCCGCATCGCCGGGAAAGTTTCCGTCCTCGACATCTCTGCGATAGTTTTCGACTGCTTCTCGCACAACGGAGGCGGTGTCGGCGTAGCGGCGTACAAATTTTGCCGGCGGAGCGAAGGTCAGATTCAATAGATCGTGGAGCACCAGAATCTGCCCATCGCACTCCGGGCCTGCGCCGATACCGATGGTTGGAATTTTCAGCTCGGCAGTGATGCCGGCAGCCACTTCGCGCGGCACACCTTCGAGCACCAGAAGCGCTGCCCCGGCGGCTTCGAGCGCCAGCGCATCTTCGATCAGCAGCTCCGCTGCATGCGGCGATTTCCCCTGCACACGATATCCGCCCATTCGGTGCAGCGATTGCGGCGTCAGGCCGATGTGCCCGATGATCGGAATTTCCGCGTCCGTCAGCCGCTGCACCAGCTCCACGCGGTTACGGCCGCCTTCCACCTTGACAGCCTCGGCACCGGCTTCTTTGACGAAACGGAGCCCGTTGCGTACGCCCTCCGCAACATCGACGTGGTAGGAGGCATAAGGCATGTCGGCAGCCAGCAGAGCGCGGCGCACGCCCCGGCGCACGGCCCGCGTGAACAGCAGCATATCCTCCATGGTGACAGCAAGCGTGCTTTCATACCCCAGCATCACCATGCCGAGCGAATCGCCGACCAGGACCAGATCGACGCTGGCCTCATCCACCAGCCGGGCCATGGCGTAGTCATACGCGGTCAGGGCGGAAATCGGCGCATGGTTGCGCTTTTTTTCCTGCAGTATGGGAATTGTGATTTTTAGGGGAGATGCGGAGTGATCCGCACTGCGGGGTTCGGTCATGCTCATAGCTATCTCCAGTGCAGCTCCCTAAAATCTACCTCGGGATGCCGCCTGTAACACGCCTGAGGATACTCCTAAGGCGATGCACAGACAAGCTTCCTTCAGTGGATGACATGTGGTTGCTGAAGGTTATCGAAGTAATTCTGTTTGGTTACCGGCGGATGGAAATAAGGCTATGCGGACGTGACTGCCGCACTGCTATTGCGTCTTTGTCGACGCGTATTCCGTCTACGACTATTGCGGTTTGTTCCCTTACGGAATAGTGTCCGCACACGAATATTTTGAGGTACTTCCGCCGGTAGCATCCAATTCTCTTAATATCGAATAGATATTCTGCCGAATGCGCACGCATGGCGTTCGAAAACTGCATCAGGAGCACCAGGTTAACCAATGCCAGAAGACACCAGGAATCAACCATCTCCTGATGCCCCGTACGTAGAGCAAGGCCACCAACTGCCGCCTCCACATCACCGCCCCCATCGTTCGATGGGAATGCGGGTTGTGGTATGGCTGCTGATCCTGGCGGCGTTTGGCCTGCTTTTCTGGCTGGTTTTGCGCCACCATGCTGCGCAGAAAGCAACTTCGGGCAGGCACGCTGCCACCGGTCCGGTCAGCATCACCACGGTCACTGCGCGCAAGGGCAACATCGGAGTGTACCTGCACGCGATCGGGACGGTAACTCCGGTCCACACCGATATCATCACCAGCCAGGTTACGGGATTGATTTCCGCAGTGCACTACCGGGAAGGACAGATTGTTCATCGCGGGGAGCCGCTGATCGAGATTGACTCGCGCCCGTATCGTGCACAGTTGCTCGAGGCAGAGGGAGCGCTCCAGCGGGATACGAATCTGCTGGCACAGGCCAAAATGGACGCCCAGCGCTATCGCGCGGCATGGGCGCGCAATGCCATTGCCAGGCAGCAGGTGGAGGATCAGGAGAAGCTCGTACTCCAATACGAAGGCACGGTGAAAGTCGACGAAGGCACGGTTCAGTACAACCGGGTCCAGGTCTCGTTCTGCCATCTGACGGCGCCGATCAGCGGGCGCGTGGGCTTGCGGCTGATCGATCCGGGCAATGTTGTGCAGGCAAATAGCACGACGCCGTTGGTCGTCATTACGCAGCTCCAGCCGATTACCGTGGTCTTCACCATTCCCGAAGACAACATCGGCCAGGTAGAGGCGCAGTTGCATCGCGGCAACACGCTACAGGTGACCGCGCTCGATCGATCGAACCAGGGCAAGCTGGGAGTCGGAAAGCTGCAGACGGTCGATAACCAGATCGATACAACCACCGGAACGCTGAAGCTGCGCGCGGTCTTTGCCAATAAAAACTATGCTCTGTTCCCCAATCTGTTCGTGAACACCAGTCTGCTGGTCAATACGCTGAAAGACGTGACACTGATCCCAAATGACGCGATTCAGCAGAATGGCGATACATCGTACGTGTACGTGATTCGGAACGGCACAGCGCACATTGTCGATATCAAACAGGGAGTCACGGACTCCGGCATTACGCAGGTGACCGGCGTCAATCCTGGAGATGTCATCGCCGACAGCAGCTTTGAAAAGCTGCAGAATAACTCGAAAGTCGTGCTCTCAAAGGCACCGCTTCCGGCCAACAAGAGCTTGAGCAACGCGCCGTGAATCCGTCTCGCCCATTTATTCTGCGGCCGGTGGCGACGTCACTGCTGATGGCCGCCATCATGCTCGTGGGGATCGTTGCATATACGCAACTGCCGATCTCCGCTTTGCCCGAAGTCGATTATCCGACGATCCAGGTTGTGACTTTTTATCCAGGCGCCAGCCCGGATGTGATGGCGACCACCGTGACCGCTCCGCTGGAGCGCCAGTTCGGCGAGATGCAGGGACTCAGCCAAATGACCTCCACCAGTTCTGGTGCGACTTCTGTCATCGTGCTGCAGTTCAACCTGGATCTCTCGATCGATATTGCGGAAGAAGAGGTGCAGTCCGCCATCAACGCGGCGCAGAGTTACCTGCCTTCCGATTTGCCGGCTCCGCCGATCTATAACAAAACGAATCCGGCGGACGCGCCGGTGCTTACGCTGGCAGTGACATCCGATTCCATGGCTCTTCCGCAGGTGGAGGACCTGGTCGACACGCGCCTGGCGCCGAAAATTTCGCAGTTAAATGGCGTCGGCCTGGTGAGCATCAGCGGCGGCCAGAAACCGGCGGTACGCATACAGGCGAATCCGGCACAGCTTTCCTCCTATGGCATCGATATGGAGGATCTGCGCACAGCGCTGACTCAGGCCAGCGTGAATGCGGCCAAAGGCAACTTCGACGGGCCGAAGAAGGATTACCAGATCGACTCCAACGACCAGCTGGTTACCAGTGCAGATTACAAGGATGTCGTGGTCGCTTACCGCAATAACGCGCCGGTTTTCCTGAAGGATGTCGCCAGTGTGGTGAACGGGGTCGAGAACACCAAGCAGGCGGCATGGATGAATTTAACCCCGGCGGTGATTGTAAACGTGCAGCGCCAACCGGGCGCAAACACGATTACCGTGGTCAAGAGCATCGAGCAGCTGATGCCGCAGCTCAGGGCAAACCTTCCGACCTCCATCAACGTCACCACGCTGACCGATCTTACGACCGATATTCAAGCATCTGTCAACGACGTTGAATTTGAACTGATGCTGACCGTCGTGCTGGTCGTCATGGTGATCTTTCTGTTTCTCCGCAGTTTATCGGCGACGATTATTCCGAGCGTCGCGGTCCCGCTGTCCATCGTGGGAACATTCGCGGCCATGTACGCGCTGGGATATAGCCTCGACAACCTGTCACTGATGGCGTTGACGATCTCGACCGGATTTGTGGTGGATGATGCCATCGTGATGATCGAGAATATTTCCCGTTTCATCGAAGAAGGCCACTCGCCGATGCGGGCAGCTCTGGAGGGCGCGGAGCAGATCGGCTTCACTATTTTGTCGCTGACCGTTTCGCTCATCGCGGTGCTGATTCCGCTGCTCTTCATGGGCGGCGTCATAGGCCGGCTTTTCCGCGAATTCGCGATGACCCTGGCAGTCACCATTGTAATTTCCGCTGTGGTCTCGCTCACCCTCACCCCGATGATGTCCGCCCGCATTCTGCGCTACAACCCTCCGTCGGAACAGGGTCGTATCTACAGGGCATCGGAACGGGTCTTCGAACGCATGATTGCGTTTTACGGACGTACCCTGAAAGTGGTTCTCCGCTACCAGACAACCACCCTGCTGGTCGCCTTTGGAACCCTTGTACTGACGATATTTCTCTACATCATCATTCCCAAGGGATTTTTCCCGGTGCAGGATACCGGTGTGATTCAAGGCATCTCCCAGGCGGCGCAGAATATTTCTTTCCCGGCAATGGCCGAGAAGCAGCAGGAACTCGCCAAAGTTGTCCTTCAGGATCCGGCGGTCGAAAGTCTTTCTTCGTTCATCGGCGCCGATGGCACGAACACAACCCTGAACAGCGGCCGCATGTCCATCAACCTGAAGCCGCTCTCGGATCGCAACCTCAGCGCCTCCGACGTGGTCCGCAGGCTGAATTCCAGCCTGGCGAAAGTGCAGGGCATCAAGCTCTACATGCAGCCGGTGCAGAACATCACGGTGGACGACCGGGTCAGCCGAACGCAGTATCAGTACACGCTGGAAGATCCGAACATTGATGAATTGAATCTGTGGACCAACCGCTTCGTCTCGCAACTGACGCAACTGCCGCAACTGGAGGATGTCGCCACTGACCAGCAGACCGGAGGACTGGCGGTGTCATTGGCCATCGACCGGGTGACGGCGTCGCGGCTGGGCATTGCTCCCGCGACCATCGACAATACGCTCTACGATAATTTCGGCCAGCGCCAGATCAGCACGATGTATACGCAGAGCAACCAGTATCACGTCATCCTGGAATCGCAGCCGCAGTTCGCCCTCGACCCGGAGAAGCTGCACAAGATTTACCTCCAGGCGAATGCGTCTTCCGGCGCGTCAGGGGCCGGAGCGGCGTCCTCTTTTTCATCCTCTTCATCGGCTTCTGCCGGCTCAAATGCGACCACCACCGGCGTGCTCTATACGCCGTCATCCGGAATTCTCAGTCCGCCGACGAATGCACTGCGCGCGCCGTCTACCAATCCACCTACTTCCAGTTCGCCGAACACCACCTCTGCCACTACCTTGAGCAATGCGGTTCCGTTGAGCGCATTTTCCCACTTCACGACCGGTTCGGAGGCGCTGTCGATCAACCATCAGGGGCAGTTCCCGGCAGTCACAGTCTCCTTCAATCTGGGCCCGAACGCAGCGTTGGGCAGCGCCATCACGGCAATCGAAAAGGTGCAAAAAAATCTGCACATGCCGGCCAGCCTGGAAGGCGCGTTCCAGGGAACGGCAGCCGCATTTCAGAGTTCGCTGTCGAATGAGGCGCTGCTGATTCTGGCCGCGCTGGTCACGGTATACATCGTTCTCGGCGTGCTGTATGAGAGCTTTATCCATCCGATCACGATTCTTTCCACGCTGCCTTCGGCCGGAGTGGGCGCGCTGCTGTCGCTGATTCTGTTTGGCGAATCGCTCAGCGTGGTCGCCATCATCGGCATCATTCTGTTGATCGGCATTGTGAAGAAAAACGGAATCATGATGGTCGATTTCGCGCTTGAAGGCGAGCGCCAACACGGCAAGAATGCCACCGAGGCAATTTACGACGCGTCCCTGCTGCGCTTTCGCCCCATTATGATGACGACCATGGCCGCGCTGCTGGGAGGCATTCCTCTCGCATTCGGGCGTGGCATTGGATCTGAGATTCGCCGGCCCCTGGGCATCGCCATGGTGGGCGGACTGTTGCTGAGCCAGATTTTGACGCTCTATACCACTCCCGTTATTTACATCTTCTTCGATAACCTGGCGCACAGATTTTCGCGCTCCCCCAATCATCCGAAAACCGGCAATGAGCCCCAGGCGGCGCAGCCGTGAATATCTCCGCGACCTTCATCCGCAGGCCGGTGGCAACGATTCTGCTGACGATTGCAATCGCGCTGGCGGGCGCCGTCTGCTACACCATGCTTCCCGTCTCCCCGCTGCCACAGGTGGACTTCCCCACCATTTCCGTTTCGGCCAGCCTGCCGGGCGCGAGCGCGCAGATCATGGCATCCTCGATTGCAACTCCGCTGGAGCGGCAGTTCGGCCATATTGCCGGCGTCACGGAGATGACCTCCTCCAGCCAGCTTGGGTCCACCCGAATCACTTTGCAGTTCGACCTGAGCCGGAACATCGATGGCGCGGCCCGCGACGTGGAAGCGGCAATCAATGCAGCGCGGACTTACCTGCCTGCAAATCTTCCCGGCAATCCTACATGGCGCAAATCGAATCCGGCGGACGCGCCGATCATGATTCTCGGCCTGACCTCGGATAAATTCGACAAGGAGAAGCTCTATGACGAAGCCTCCACGGTCATGGAGCAGAAGCTCTCTCAGATTCAGGGCGTGGGAGAAGTGGTAGTCGGCGGCGCTTCCCTGCCGTCAGTGCGCGTGGATGTCAATCCTACCCAGCTGAACAGCTATGGATTGACCCTGGGGAACATCCGCTCCGCATTGAGCCTGCAGAATTCCGACATGGCGCGCGGGCAGCTTTCGAATGCATATACCACGGCAGATATTCTCGACAATGATCAAATTTCCCATGCGAAAGAATACAAGCCGCTGATCGTCGGCTATCACAACGGCCAGGCGATCCGGCTGTCGGATGTGGCCCAGGTGACAGACGCGGCGCAGAATATCCGCAATGCCGGATATCTAAATGGAATCCCGTCGGTCACGGTCATTATCTTTCGCCAGCCCGGCGCGAACATCATTGCGACCAATCAGTTGATCCGGAGCCAGCTCCCGTTTCTGCAGTCCGTGCTGCCGCAGGGAATCAAGACCACCGTTGTTCTCGATCGCACGACAACTATTAAAGCCTCGGTCAACAATGTGGAACAGACGCTGGGCCTCTCCGTCATTCTGGTGATCCTGGTCGTCTTTCTGTTCCTGCGCAACTGGCGCGCCACGCTGATTCCCAGCGTCGCGGTACCGGTATCGCTGATCGGCACTTTTGCCGTGATGTACCTGCTGGGCTATAGCCTGGACAATCTTTCTCTGATGGCGCTGACCATTTCGACCGGCTTTGTCGTGGACGACGCCATTGTGGTCATGGAGAATATTGCGCGTTATCTGGAAATGGGCATGGCTCCAATGGCGGCCGCCCTGAAGGGCGCCGAGGAGATCGGGTCCACCGTCTTCACCATCAGCATGTCGCTGATTGCGGTTTTTATTCCGCTTTTGATGATGGGCGGCATCGTCGGCCGGCTGTTCCGCGAATTTGCGGTAACTCTCTCGACCGCCATTCTTGTCTCGATGGTGATCTCGCTCACTACGACACCGATGATGTGCGCGCATCTGCTGAAGGAGCATAAGGGCGAGAAACACGGAGCCATCTACCAGGCCAGTGAGAAGTTCTTCAACTGGATGCTGGCGACCTACCGGCACTCGCTGCTCTGGGTGCTGGATAACCCGGTATTGACGGGGGTGGTCCTGCTGCTGACGATTGCGCTCAACGTCGCGGTCATCGTGAAAATTCCCAAGGGATTTTTCCCCCAGCAGGATACGGGAGCGATCATTGGCGGCGTGCAGGGACCGCAGGATGCATCTTTCGCAGTGATGAATAATTCCATCAAGCAGTTGGTGAATGTAATCAAGGCCGATCCTGCGGTGGCAAATGTCAATGCATATGTCGGGTCTGGCAATGGCGGCTTCATATATATCGCACTCAAGCCTCTCAATGTGCGGAAGGTGAATGCGGCGCAGATCATCAACCGGCTGCGGCCTAAGCTCAACCGGCTCCCGGTTGCCTCAGCGTTTCTGCAACCTTCTCAGGACATCCGCATCGGCGGGCGGGGAAGCAGCGCGCTGTATCAATACACTCTGCAGTCGGAAAGCTTCAGCGACCTGACAAAGTGGGGACCCATTCTGCTCGCGAATATGAAAAAGCTCCCCGGTTTTCAGGACGTAAACTCCGACCAGCAGAATGGCGGTCTCGAAGAATATCTCACTTATGACAGAACCGCGGCAGCCCGGCTTGGGATGACATCGCAGTCGCTGGATTCGAGCTTGTACAACGCCTATGGGCAATCCGAAGTTTCGCTCATCTATACGCAACTTAACCAGTATTACGTGGTGATGGAAGTCGCGCCGCCGTACTGGCAATCCCCGGAAGGGCTCGCCTACTTTTATCCATCTGCAAAAACCAACGGCGTCACGCCCCTGGGCACGGTCGCAAATGCCTCTCTCAACACCACGCCACTGCAAGTGAACCACACTGGCCTGTTCCCTTCGGTAACCGTCTCGTTCAATCTTGCACCGGGAGTTTCTCTGAGTCAGGCCACACGGCAGATTGAGCAAATGCAGGCAAAACTGGGGACCCCTTTATCGATTCGAGGATTTTTTGCCGGCACCCTGCAGGCCTATCAGCAATCTCTTAGCACGGAGCCAATTTTGGTCGCGACCGCGTTGCTTGCCGTCTATATTGTGCTCGGGATTCTCTATGAGAGCTTGGTGCATCCGTTGACGATCATCTCCACTCTGCCATCGGCAAGCGTGGGCGCTATGCTGGCGCTGATGCTGTTTGGGATCGACCTGAACGTGATTTCTATCATCGGGATTGTGCTGTTGATCGGTATCGTTAAGAAAAATGCCATCATGATGATCGACTTCGCCCTGATGGCGGAACGCGAGGGCGGCATGAACACGCAGGATGCAATTTTCGAAGCATGCATGCTTCGCTTCCGTCCGATTCTGATGACCACGATGGCGGCGCTTTTCGGAGCGCTGCCGCTGGCTTTTGGAACCGGCACAGGGTCCGAGCTGCGGCGTCCGCTGGGCATCACCATCGTGGGCGGGTTGATCCTAAGCCAGATGCTCACGCTGTACACAACCCCGGTAATCTATCTGTTCCTCGATCGCTGGCGGTTGAAGGTGAAGGGAAGGCATCATCGCGATACGTTGCAGACGAGTATGGAACAAGCAGTTTGAGAAATCTGATATCGACTGAATGGGTTCGGGCAAGCTTATGAAGCAAATACTCTGTATATTCCGGATGGCGTTTTTGGGCGGCCAGAAGCAGAACGCGAATCGAAGGCCTGGAGCGCTGCTGCGTTATGGAACGGCGTTTCTGACCTGCCTGCTGACCGGTTGCACTGTGGGGCCGAAGTATCATGCGCCAGTCATGCAGGCGCCAACGGCCTATAAGGAATCGCCGGAGAATTTTCAGAACTCCGATTCGAACGCCGGACAAAAACCCGGACCATGGACCGTCGCCCAGCCGCAGGATACTCAATTACGCGGTGAGTGGTGGAAAATCTTCAACGATCCCGAGCTGAATGCGCTTGAAGACCAGTTGAACATCAACAACCAGAACATCAAGCTATATTTCCAGAATTTCATGGAATCGCGGGCGCTGATCCGCGAAGCACGCTCGCAGTACTTTCCCACATTTGGGACCACGCCCGCTTACAGCCGGCAGCGCACTTCGGCGAACCTGAGAAACGCTGGCAATTCAGTTGGTAATAATGGCGGAGTGGTGACGAACGTCGGCGCACAATCGACCCTGTATTCGCTGCCCTTCGATCTCTCCTGGGAACCTGATCTGTGGGGCAGGGTCCGCAATCAGGTTCGGGCATATCAATACTCCGCACAGGTGAGCGCGGCCGATCTTGAAAATGAGCGGCTCACGGAGCAGGCCACGCTGGCCGTATATTTCTTCGAGATTCGTGGGCAGGACGCGCTTCTAAAGCTCTACACCAGCACCGTCGCAGCAGATAAGAATGCGCTGGCCTACACGCAGGCGCAGTATGAAACGGGCGTGGGCGATAAGATATCCGTCATCGAAGCGCAGAATACGTTGCAGAGCGCTCAATCCTCGTTCACCAATCTGGGCATTTTGCGGGCGCAGTATGAGCATGCCATTGCGACCCTCGTCGGAAAAGCCGCTTCCGACTTTACGATTCCGGCCAGGCCGCTGACCACCGCGCCGCCGCCAATTCCGATCGGCGTCCCCTCTCAACTGCTCCAGCGCCGGCCGGATGTCGCGGCTGCGGAACGCACGATGGCCGCGGCCAACGCGGAGATCGGCATTGCCTATGCCGCGTACTACCCGACGTTGACGCTCTCCGCCAGGGGTGGCACGGAAAGCTCGCTGGCAAAGCATCTACTGGACTGGCCCAGCCGATTCTGGTCGATCGGGCCATCCGTCTCGGAAACGATTTATGATGGTGGCCTGCGGCGCGCAACTGTCCATCAATACGTTGCCACTTACAATGCCAATCTTGCCAGTTATCGCGAGACTGTACTCACTGCGTTTCAGCAGGTGGAAGATGCGTTGGCCGGAGTTCGCATTTTGTCGCAGCAGATTGAGCAGCAACGGAGCGTGGTCGCTTCGGCCGAGACCGCTCTGCAGCTCGAAATGACCAGGTACAAGACCGGCATCGACCCATATATCGATGTCGTTACCCTGCAAACAACGTTGCTGATCGACCAGCAGACGCTGGCTACTCTGCAAGTACAGCAGATGAGCGACGCTGTGCAGCTGGTGGAAGCTCTGGGTGGAGGCTGGAACAGGTCGCAATTACCGACGCCGTCCCAGGTGACCGCAAATCCGCCGGCAGCAGAAACGAAAATCCAGCAATGATGTTTGGCATCGCGCAGACAGCGGGAATCTATGGATGATTCGCGCGCCATCCGCAGTTAGGATAGAAGCGTGACTTCAAGGCACACAATTCTCGAGTGCTGAGCTGGAGTCAGGAGATAGCCACGAGTGCGATTGTTGGATGCTTTACAGATAATCCAGAAGGCAGACGCGACACTCCCCTCTTTTCAGGTATTTCTTGCCTGCGGGTTTACTCCTCTTCATCTGCAGACCTTCCTTGCTGCCTCGCTGCAGGAGCAGCTTACGAACAAGCATGTCGAGATACCCACCGGCATCTATGGAGATCTACCGGGCAACATCAGCCGGATGACAGATGCCAATCCCTCGGCTGGAGCGGTAGTTATCGAATGGCAGGATCTGGATCCGCGGCTCGGCATTCGCCGCGTGAGCGGTTGGGAATGGAAGGATTTTCCAGAACTGGCTGAAGATGCCCGCCGCATCTTGCTACGTCTGGAAAGCCTGTTGCTGTCTGCGGCAGAACGCATGCGCGTCGTGATCTCGTTCCCGACGCTTCCATTCCCGCTACTCTCGTCTCGGCATCCGGCAACTGTGTCTCCGCTGCAGGCCGAAATCGAGCTTGCGATCAGCGAGACGAAATGCCGTCTTCTCAAATCGCGGTCCATCTATCTAGTCCAGCAAGGCTCCTTATCTGCTCAGGGGCTTGACCCGGCAGGAGAGATTTCCTTCGGATTTCCCTATCTTCTCTCCCACGCCTCCGAGCTTGCAAAGGAGATCGCCACGGTACTATCTATGCCTTCCAGTAGGAAGGGAATCATTACCGACCTCGATATGACGGTTTGGAACGGCATTCTGGGAGATGACGGGATCGACGGTGTTCATTGGGACTTAGATCATCATTCGCAGCCACACGGCCTATATCAGCAATTGCTGCACGCACTTTCAAAAGAAGGGGTCCTCGTTGCCGGTGCGACCAAGAATTCTTCTGAAACGGTGCGGCAGCTATTCGCTGAACGGCAGGATATGATCCTGAAAGAGGGGGATTTATTTCCGTTAGTTGTGAGCTGGCAGTCTAAGTCGGAAATAATCGACCGAATTCTAAAAACCTGGAATATAGGCGCCGAGTCGGTTGTCTTTATCGACGATAATCCATTTGAACTGGAAGAAGTTCAGCGGCAGTTTCCATCAATGGAATGTATCCAGTTTGATCCGTCGCCTCGATCTCTAATGAACCTGTGGCGCGAGTTACGAATGCGATTCGCGCGTCAGACGATCAGCGAAGAGGATCGCATTCGCAGCACGTCCATTCGTGCGATCGCAGAGAACAAGCAACTGCCGGATAGCCACACCGATCTCGACGAATTTCTCGGCACCCTGCGGGCTGAGCTGAAGTTTAATCTTTCCCGTAATCCAGGCGATGAGCGGGCATTCGAGCTGATAAACAAAACGAATCAGTTCAATCTCAACGGAGTGCGTCTGGCCGATACAGAATTCCACAGCTATCTGGGGCAGGAAAATAGCTTTCTACTTACCATCAACTACTCCGATAAGTTTGGTGCTCTGGGGAAGGTTTCTGCAATGCTTGGTTGTATGCGAGGCGACAATATTCTGGTGGACTCGTGGGTATTGAGCTGCCGTGCGTTTTCGCATCGCATCGAATTTGCCTGCCTCAGCGTACTGTTTGAATTATGTGCCGCAAGGCATGTCTGCCTTCGCTGGAAAAGCACCGAACGGAACAGTTACTTACAAGAATTCCTGCGGCAACTAGCCGGCAAAAAGGTAGATAATGAGCTATTTATTGATCGCGATCAATTTCTGCAGAACTGTCCGGCTCTTCCCTATAAGATCACGCAGATTTTCGCGGAAGGATTTGAGATACGAGTATGACCTCAGCTGAAACGAAGCTTCTGGACTGTGTGAAAACAGTTTTTCCAAATGTGCCCGAAGACAATATTCCTGAGCTTACTATGGAAAACGCCGCGCAATGGGACTCTCTTGCGACTGTCACCCTGGCTGCGTTGATTGAGGAAAACTTTGGGATAGAAATCGAGGCGGAAGATTTGGCGCAATTTACGTCATTTAGAAATATTTCTTCTTTCCTGAACGGACATGCCGCGGATAACAAGTGACTACTTCTGCCGGTTGGCCCAATCCAGCAATGCTTTCCGGGGCCAGATGAATAGAGCATTGCGGGGGCGGTAGACTCCGGAGTCGTATAGTTCTTTTCGTTTTGGGCTGCCCACGAGGAAACCCGAATCTTCCGTTGCAGGTCGCATGTGAGCCAGCGTGCCGCCATTCTCCAAAAACAGCCGGTTGAGCCAACCTAAATGGGGTGAAACCTGCGTTGTTTCGTCGGAATGCATCCAGGAACAACCCATAATTCCTCGAATGCGTGGCTGCAATTCCATTGATTGGGCGATGCGCACATAGCTCCGCTTGTAGTCTCTCTCGAGTAAAAACGGCGCGCCGCGGGTGGGGATGTGCGCTTCAAAGCAGGGAGCAAAGCCGCCCATTTGTGCGATAACGGCAAGAGTGCGGGTAGCATCCCGCAAGCGCATTTGCAGCAGCCAGGATCGTGGGATTCCAGAAACCTGCCAGTGCACCTGCCCGGCAATGAAACGCCGCAGACGCGCAACCGCCGCCATGGATCGGAACTCACGTGCCTCCGGAAGAAATTGTTCCTCTGGCACTGAACCCGGTTGGCAGAAAAATTGGAACTCTTTGCAGATGAGTCGCTTTACGTCGGGAACGACAGGCAGGTCCGGAATCCGATCTATAGATATCAGTGCCCCCTGCGCCAGCATCCATCGCCCAACGAGTGGGCGCACTTCCCTGACCCGCGCAGGAACCGAACCTGATTGCACGATGCGATCTAATAGCGCGAGAACTTCGGTTTGCGTCAAGCCGGATCGAGCCGCGTCCTCGGCCACTCGACTCGATTCCGGGCGATAAAGAAACCGCTCCAGCTCCTCGCGGGTAGCGGCGAGCCAATCTTCTTTACTCCGGTTCATGCCGCGCCAGACAAACGCATCTGCAGTCCGCTCGCATACAGCTTGAAGGTCGCCAGATCCGCGTGTCCGGGGACAACGACACGAGGGATACGATATGGGTCCTGGCCCGGGGTCCGCCACAGCGGCGTGGTCATAAACCCCCATTCAAAACCGGCATTCCGCGATTCTTCGACTACTTCGTCATTCACGTCCCGCACAGTTCCGTTCGGGTACGCCAATGCGGTGCAAGGGCAATCCAACTCGCGTTCGATTGCGGATTTGCTTTGTTTCAGCTCGATCGCAACCCGGCTCCGTTCTACACGCGACAGGATCGGATGTTGCACAGTATGCGCGCCGACCTTAAAACCCATGGCCCGCAATTTCCGGGCTTCATCCCAGTTCATAAAGGCACGAGCCTCTGGATCGTCCATGATCTCGACTGCCGGAATTTCTGAACGCAGATAAGCGACGAATTCTGACCTGGCATTTTCCTCCAGCTGCTTGCTGAGTCGCGCGATCCGATCGGCCAATTGCTGGCGCTCCGGCCGCGCGGAAGGGACATGAACGATCTCTCCCGACGGCATTCGCAAAGAAGGCAGAAGGCAGTGCAAGACCCGCATTCGTATTTCGTCTGGCCAAAGTGTCCGGGCGGTCCCGATGTAACCGGTGGTAAGAAAGAAAAGCGCCGGCACGCCTTCTTGTTTCAGAATTGGCGCAGCCTCGGTTACGTTATTGCGATAACCATCGTCAAAAGTAATGAGAACAGGCCCTTTCGAGTTCGTCCACTCTCCGCTCTGCCAGCGGACCAGTCCCGCCAGATCCGTAGGCTCCATGATCCCTTTCAGCCAGCGCAACTGGTCACGAAATGTTTTTCTATCAACCCAGTTTTCGTAATTCCAATGATCCGGCCTCGGTTCCGCTATCACACCGTGATAGCAGAGTACAAGCAGATCGGATCTTCGCCTTCGTATAACCGTGTCATTCACACCGAGCGTATCGAACAGTTTCTTTGCAATCGATTTCAAGGCCATCAAACTCACCTGTTGTAGTTTAAGGGGCAATATACGCGGAGATAAACTGCAGCCGGTTCATAAATTGCTCAGATGCAAATTTTTGCGCTGCGGCGGAAGTGGACGCTTCACATTCCAGGAATCTGCGGAACAATGGAAATGCGATGGAATACGTCTTTGAGGACGCGGCGACTCCGGAAGCTCCGGCGACTGGGCGGCAGTCCGCCCGGTACGCGGCAGAATTGCGCCGCGAGCTTAGCGGACGAAATCGCCTTTGGGCGCGGCAGAATAACTTTGCTCACGAGATCAGCTTGGGCGGAGTTCCAGCGGTGCTCTACAGGGAGGATGAAGAGGGCCGGCATGGCAACTTCCATCCGGCGGCGTACACAAGAATCAAAAAGAATCCGGGCTGGTCGAAACGCCTCCGAAAAGTACACACGACTGCGCGGAAGGTGTTGCTGAGCCGTGATGCTGATCGCTGCGAGCTTGACTCATGCAACAGTTCCGATGCGTTGCTGATGAATATTTTCTGTCATCCTCAGATGGTTCAGAAAAGCAGCTCGCTTCGGCGGCTGCTTGGTGTCGATATGGAAGCAAATCCGACCTTCGGCTATCGCCCGCGTATTCCACTCCAGCGTGGCCGATTCGACAGCACGGAAATCGACCTGCGCGTCGGCGACTTGCTGGTGGAGGCGAAACTAACTGAGTATGACTTTCAGACGGCGCCCTGGAGATTGCTGGAGCGTTATCGCGATCTCGAGGAGGTATTCGAAGTTGAGGAGCTTCCACGGTCGGGCGCATCTCTAATCTCATACCAGCTTGTGCGGGGTGTCCTTGCCGCTCGCGCGGAAGACGGTGCCCGCTTCTGCGTCTTATGCGATGCGCGCCGGCCCGACCTGATTGCGAGCTGGTATCACATCTTGCAGTGCGTACAATCCCCCGAACTGCGCTGCCGTCTGATCCTCCTCACCTGGCAGGAAGTCGCCGCAGTGTGTACCGACTCGCTGCAGCAATGGCTGCAGGCCAAGTACGGCATTAGATAAGTGCGCGCGGCCGTGCCGCTTCTTCAACGACGATTGACCAGTTCCAACTGTCCAAAGCGTTCTGGTACGTGAAATGTCTCTTTCATTGTGGGCTGCCAGACAATGGACTTTATATCCGGAGCCGGGCCTTGCATCCGGAACATATTCACGCGGAAAACGGTCCCCGCACGGGGTGCCTGCGGATCGATCGCGGCAAACGGAATCCGCATCGCTCCGTACCAGATCTTTTTCTCCCGATCGATTCGCGCGGAGACCTGAAAGCCGGAATTCCATACCCACCCGTCTTCGTGGTGTGGCACGTCGAGGTTCACGTCAAGATCAATCCACTCCCCCTGCGGGGAAACCTCGAATTCCTTATAGCGGCGAATGTTGTGGAAGTCAGATCCGATAAAGACCTCGGCCACATCCCAGTTCCAGAGCTGATTCGTTTCCGTTTTGGGATGTGGATTCGGCTTGAGATTCAACTTGTCATACGGACAGACAAATAAGAAGTAGATATTCTTTTCTGTCCATCGTGAACGGACTGCACTCCGATAATGAGGAACAACCTTTCCCCAGTTGTCGACTGCGAGATAGACTGGTGCGGCTTCGCGCCAGAACGCGGACTGGGGATTTGTTTCTAAAGGAACATCGTGAGCAGCCCGAATACTTTTAAACGTTCCCGAGTCAGCTGATTTCGCAACGGCCACACTGGTCATAATGAGTAAGGATAAAATGACGATTTTTTTCATTGAGAACCTCGATCGAAATCGCGCAATATTCAGCGCGTCGGCTATGGCTGGATCCTGATAGATTCTTTGCAACCGGAACGCATGCTGGCATAAGCGGCATCCAGAGCCCGCTGGTTCTGCAGGGCATCTTCGCCGCTTGCCGCATAAGTGCCGTTGTCTTGACTTGCGGCGCCGAAGGCATCCAGCATATCGCTGTAAGCAGCACGGTTCGTCACCGTTTGCGCATCCAGGATTTCTCCTTTCTGCCGCAGCACGACTTGCACAGGATGGTCCACCGTAAAGCAGTCGTCACAGTGGATCACTCCATCTTCTCCGACGATTTCCAGCCAGGAGTGATACTTCGCACGGAAGCTGACCATGATTGATCCCAAAGTCCCGCGGGTGAAATCGACCGCCATGGTCGCGCCGGATTCGACGCTGCCGGACTGCGCATCCTCGCGGGCAATGGTTGCGATCGTCGATATATCGTCCGCAAGAGCATAGCGCAAGGCGTCGATGCAATGGATACCTACGTCCCCAATGGCGCCGCCACAGGCAAGCGCTGGATCATAAATCCACTGACGCGGACTGCGATCTGCCTGAAAAAGAGAACGGAGCGGTGGCAAGTACCGGCGATCCGATCCTTCCCTGCCGCAGCCATCTTTGACCAGGTTCACGCTGGGGTTGTAGCGAAAATTCTGCGCGATACCGAAGAGCACATTCGCCTGGCGTGCGCCGGCAAGCATCTGTTCCAGCTGGCTTGCGTTCATAGCCGCGGGTTTCTCACACAGCACCGGTTTCCCGAAGGTAAAGGCCAGCAAAGTGTCGCACATGTGCAGGGCGTCTGGCGAGCAGACAAACACGACGTCAATTTCCGGTACGCGCATAGCTCTTCGGCGGATTGAAAAACATGTTCAATCTTGAATTGCGCCGCGTTCGCATGTGCCTTCTCCATATCTCGACGCCAGATGCCGGCAAGGACGGATGACTGTGCCCCTGCGAATGCGGGAACCAGGCGACTGATGCCGTGATTGCCAAAGCCGAGTATGCCGTAGCGAACCATGAAAGTATCTTAAACGTGCCGGGCAAACAACCGGTTCCCATTCGACTCGCCCTCGGCTCGCTCAGGGCAAGCTCTCGACTCCGCTGCGCGCTGCTAGAAATGACAATCTCTCTGTATGAGATCACCAGACCGCTCGATGCACGTCCGGTGTTCCGAATATCAGCAGCGCCATTTCGAGCCGGTATAATCCGTGGACAAGTGTTTTCGATTAGATTCTGGACCTGAATTAATTTTGCGATATCAGAGGAGCGCCAGCATAT
>CAWGLF010000047.1:0-40031 GCA_963823295.1 uncultured Acidobacteriota bacterium | reverse complement strand
CGCTGCAACGGTCACCACAGGCCAGTCAGAGCCGAACAAATGGCCGCCTGGGTCCAAATGCGGAGAGGACTACGTCAAAGAAGGCCGCAGCATCTCCGGAGTCCAGGTTTTCCAATCCGCTTCAGTCACCATGCCGGAGACCTTGCAGTAGACATTTTCGCGTTCTGCCAGTTTTTCTATTCGCTCCCGCCAAGGCGAAAGAGTCCCGTCCCGAATTCTCGGTTTTGCAATGTGATCGATCACGAACACCTGCCCGGGATGACGGTCCACAAACTGCAGGGTTTGCGGCAGGTGGCGTTCGAATATCAAAATGTCATAGGCCAACCCGTAGCTGCCCAGCATACTGATGCCACGATTGAAATCGACGCGGAGCATATAAAAATCGTCCGGCTCGTCATGGAGCACGTGCCGGACTGCCTTGAGTTTAGGATGTTGGGCGAAGCGCTCCAGAACAGGCGCGATATCAGCCTCGGCGAGCGGCACCCATCCCACGGCTCCGAGAATGAAAGAATAACGCGCAGCGATATCCAGCAACCATTCCGTCTCCTCCATGCTCTGTCGAGCCTGTATCGCCACCGTTCCTTGCACTCCCGATCCACGCATGGCACGCTCAAGCTCCGGGACCAGAAAATCGCGACGAAGCGCCTTCATCGCGTCTGTCATCCACAAGTAGTCGCGGTCGTTGTAGTTCCAGAGGTGATGATGCGCGTCGATAATCAACGATAGTTCCATTCCTTGTTCAGATCCGGTTCCAGAATCTTCCGGATTTCCGTTACGAGACTGGCATCATAAGGTTCCTCGTATATTTCGACGTTTCTGCGCACCGTTTCAGGATTGGCAGTACTGAACAGCGTAGTGGGTATGTCTGGATTCTGGCTTGAAAACTGCAGCGCGAGCCGGCTGATCGAGCTTCCGTTATTCCGGCAGAATTCTGCAGCGGCGCGGAAGCGGCCGCGCTCTTCCGGTTCGGCAGGATGCCATGCGGCCGGCCCTCGGTCTGTCAGCAGGCCGGATGCGAAAGGCGATCCATTCACAATACCGATGCCCTTCTCCTTCGCGATGGGCAGCAGATCGAGTAATTGCGTATCGTTCAGGCAATAGTGGTTGTGAACCAGCGCGGCATCAATATCGAAGGACGCGAAAATCCGCTTCCATAGATCCATTGGATAAATGCCAAAGCTTACGCCTCCGATCCGGCCCTCCCGCTTCAATTCCTGAACCGCTTCGTATCCCTCGCTTAAGGCCCATTCGGTGTGTTTTCTATCTTGATATTCGATATCGTGGATGTGAATGATGTCGAAGTACTCGATTCCGAGCCGCGCCGCGCTCTCGTCCAGCGAAGCCCGGATACGCACTCGCGAATAATCCAAAGTATCGTTGCCATACTTGTTTGGATCTGTGTATTTGCCGACCTTCGTTGATAGGAAATAGCGGTCGCGAGAAATACCGGCCAGAGCTTTCCCTAGAACCATCTCAGACCGGGTGCCTCCGTAGGCTGGCGCAACATCAAAATAATTTATGCCGCAATCGAGCGCGGCATGAACCGATGCAATCGCTTCTGCTTCCTCTACCGGATGAAAAACGCCTCCCAGAGACGATGCGCCAAAGCTGAGCCGGGAAATCTTCAATCCGGTTTGGCCGAGCAAACTGTACTTCATAGACAAAATCCCGCCTTTCTGATTTCTAATATCCTGTCATTGAATTTCCTATCGCCAGCACCACAATCGCGCCTATGAGAACCGCAAGGCCAGCGTAAAGCGTCCTTAGCGCCCGTGCCGGCGCACCCGCCCACTCATGGGTGATAAAGCCGAAAAAGTTGGCCACAAGAAGTGTGAAAGCCATGTACACGGCCCATCCGACAGAGGTCCCGAGCCGGCCCAGGTAATATGCGCCCATACCGTAAGGAATCGTGGCGACAAACCAGATGACCCCCATGAAAACGCCATTGAACCAGTCATACACCGCATCCGGGCCAACATTATTTCGCCAGGTTCCTCGCTTGATCTGCAATCCGACGAACCACAACAGAAGCGATGCGGTCGCTCCCCAGAAAACAGGCAGCCAACTGGCCAATGTGGAGAAGACCGGACTCGCGCCGAGCCTTTGGGCTTCCTCGCCGACCCGGCTCGTAAAGGCGAAGCCAAGATTTGCGCAGGCGCTCAACAGACCGGACGCCACACAGACCGCCAGCGCTTTGCCGAATCCCCGCCGTTGTCCACCGCTGCTCGCCTGCAGTTCCCGCAGAAAGCCTCCCCGGCCGCAGATCACCACACCGGCAACACATCCCGCAATACCGAGCACGATCACCATTCCGCCTGCCGTAAAAAGGTCGGCGCGCGACTTCACCAAAAATGGGAGCAGCGACCCGACTGCGGTGTTGATCCCCATGATGGTCGCAAAACCCACTGACATTCCCGCCAGAGTAACTCCATAGCCGAACAAGATCGCCCCGATGCCCCATCCGAAGCCATATGCAATACCAGCCCAGACAGTTCGTGCCCCTGCAGCCTGCACGGCCTCTAGCCAATTCGGTGTGGCGAACACGGCCATGACGAATGGAAGAACCAACATCATGACTAGCGTGCAGGGTACGTAGATGTTTTCCAGTTCGAATCTCCGGCGCTTCTTCAGGGGGACCGCAAGCGTACCGCCGGAGATCGCGGCGATGAAGACTAATACAAACCCCAGAACAGGTGAATGCACGCGAATGTGCCTTCCTCTCGTTGTCCGCTACCTGCCCATGTTGCCGGGCCGTGGAGCAATTGGCTCAACCATATTACATGCGGATTCTAAGTGCCCGTCGCCCAGATCGTCAAGCTTGTATCACCGATATGATCGGGACTAATGCGCATCACAAAATTCCGAATCTGCGCAAGTGTTCCAATGACTAAGTTCTTCAGCTTGGTACCGCCTTACGGTTTGGCATTAGACCGAGGGCTCGACAGTCAAATTTTCGTCATTTGGGTGAACTGGTAACACGCAGACTGAGAACGAGGTTAGATGAGTCAGCCATATTACATCTTTATGACACCTTTCCCGGTTCTGCAAATGACAAGAACGCAGCCTTGTAGCCGCTGCTTTCTAACTTAGCTTCTCGAATCAAGTAACTCCCTCAGCGTTTCGCTACACTAAATGTGATTTCTCCGCGGGTAATATGTCCATCCGTAGCCAGAACTTGCCAGTGAAGGTGGTACGTTCCGTTCGCTAAATTGCTGGCACTCCCCTTCAATTCCGAGATCTTTAGGCTGGGCTGAATCTGCACCGGAAGGTTTTTTTCGGTCGGACCCGTCAGTGTCAGCATCGAGCGCCCGGCGTCAATGCGGGAGTTGAACTCGAGTACCAGGTTCACCGTTCGGCTGTGCACAATCGCCTGATCGGCGGGTGTTGAATGCACCAGGATAGCGTGGGCGAAAGCAACCTGCGGAAGGTTGAGCAGCAGAAAAATAAACAAAATTAAGTGACGAGTTTGGCGCATCATCGGGAGAGTTCTCCTCTGGACGAAGCCATAGCCGTTTCTATTCGCAACGGGGAAGGCATTGCAGTTCAGGTACGCAGCCGCACCGAAGCTGCGCGGAGGGAGCGACCGGAAAGTTCCGCCGCGCGGGCTTCCGCGTACGCAGCTGCGCCTATCAATGCAGCACGGGTTTCGAGAATGATCCGCACCGGCATCTGGCACACAAGATCGTGCAGCCTTCCCTTATCGCAGAATGCCTGCATGAAAGTGCCATCCTGCATTTTCTTCAAAATCTTCGGCGCAATCCCGCCGCCGATATAGACCCCACCGTGCGCGAGAACTTTCAGCGCGAGATTGCCGGCTTCCGCTCCATAGGCAGAGACGAAAATATCCAGCACTTTGGCGCACAGCTCGTCTGCGCGCGCTTCCCCAAGTTCGCCGATCACGGAGTTCGGATCTTCCTCCTGCATCCGCCGCCGCAAGACCGGCGACTCAATCATCTTCTTCTCGTCACGCAGAAACATATAGATGTTCCTGAGCCCAATTCCAGAACAGACGCGCTCCCAACTGACGTGGCCGTTGATTTCGGGATCGCCGCGTAGATACTTTAGCAACTCAATTTCCAGATCGGTGCGCGGGCCGAAATCAACATGGCCGCCCTCGGATGCCATGGGTATATGAGTCTTTCCATTCCAGACTAGAAATCCCTCCCCCAGTCCTGTCCCTGCAGCCATCAGTGCTCGATTGCCGACAAGGCTGCTGTCTCCCTCGCTTAGGACGAGAATCTGATCCGGGCTGAGCTCGGCGATTCCATAGCCATTTGCTTCGAGATCGTTAATCAGGAAGAGGTGCTCGATTCCAAGATCACGTGCCAGTTGATGGCTGTCGAGAGTCCAGGGAAGATTTGTGAGTCGAACTACGTTGTTGCGGGCCGGGCCCGGAACCCCGAAGCAGGCTGCGTCAATCTCCTCGGGTTTGCCGGTCGCGGCATCCCCGCCCAGGAACTCGCGCACGATTGACTGCAATTCGGGGTACTGCGCGGCTGGAAATTTCTGATCGCGCACGTGCCTGAGAGCGCCTTGCTCGAAACGATACAGGGCAAGATGTACTTTGGTACCGCCGACATCGCCCGCCAGGATCATCGGCGCACTTCCAGCAGACCTGTTCCGTTTTTCGGGGGTGGAGGCAACTGGCCGGCGGCAGCCTCGTCCAGCAGCAGCATCAGTTCGCCGCTTTCCGGCCGGATCAATTGCGCAGGCAATGCTTCCGGGTCGTACGGCCCCAGCATAACTTTGTTAAGTACCTCAGCCTTGGAAGTGCCCTGGATTTGAAATGCAACCAGGCTGGCGTGGTTGATCACGGGCCATGTCAATGTCACGCGCCAGGGATTTTTGGCTTCTACATGGGCGGCCACCGCAAATCGCATCATGGAATCGAGCGCGTCCGAGTGCGGGAATAACGAGGCAGTATGGCCATTGTCGCCAAGGCCAAGGAGGATCAGATCGAAGCGCGGAAGCTCAGCGCCTTCAAGGCGAAATTGATCGCGCAAGGCTGATTCATACCGTGCGGCTGCTTCCTCGGGATCAAGTTCGCCTTCAATACGGACGACATTCGCTTCCGGCAGTGGAACTTTTGATAGCAGGGCTTCGCGGGTCATGTGGTAATTAGAATCCGGGTCGCTGGGTGGAACGCAGCGCTCGTCAACCCAGAAGAGCATTAACCGATGCCAGTCGATACGCTGGCGAAACTCTCGCGCCGGATCCGCAAGTAAGGCAAATGTCCCCTTCGGCGTGTTGCCGCCGGAAATGGCGATCCTTGCGATGCCGCGCGCCGAAATCGATTGCTCGACAGCGGACGTAATCCAGTCGGCTGTTGCTAGACTGAGTGCCTCGGCATCTTTCGTTACATGATAGTGAACCTGAACTGTCTTCGGCATCATGGTTATCGTAGCCGACGATTATTGCTGGCGCCATTGGCGCCCGTCGCGTGCGAGCAATCCGTCGGATGCCGCTGGCCCCCAACTGCCCGCCGGATAATTTGGAAAGTCTTTGGGCGGGTTGGCGGACCAGCTTTCGAGAACCGGCGTCATCAGCGACCAGGTGGCTTCGACACCGTCCCGATGGGCGAACAGAGTTGCATCTCCCAACATGGCATCGAGTAACAAACGCTCATATCCATTTGCGGATGAGACGCCGAAGGCGGTGGCGTAATCGAAGTCCATAATGACCGGGCAGCTTTGCATGGCCGGGCCGGGAACTTTCGCGGCAAATCGGAGGGAAATGCCTTCATTCGGCTGGATGCGCATGGAGATGATATTCGGCTGAATCCCGCCGCATTTGCTGTTGGGGGTATCTTTAAAAAGTAACAGCGGCGGCTGCTTAAATTGGATTGTAATTTCCGTGGATAGCTCGGCCAGGCGCTTGCCGGCGCGTACGTAGAAAGGGACACCGGCCCAGCGCCAGTTTTCGATCTCCATACGTAGCGCGGCAAAGGTTTCCGTGGTGGAGTTCGGATCGACGCGATTTTCCTGGCGATATGCAACAACCGGCTTGCCATCGATTGTTCCGGCTCCGTACTGGCCGCGAACGGTATCTTCCATTCGGAAAGGATGAATCGCTTTCCAGACCTTCACCTTTTCAGTACGGATGGGCGCGGCCCCAAAGGAAACCGGCGGCTCCATGGCAACAAAAGAGAGCAGTTCCATGACGTGATTCTGCACGACATCCCGCAACGCTCCGGCTTTTTCATAGAATGGGCCTCGGCCTTCAATCCCGATGCTTTCCGCCGCCGTGATCTGCACGTGATCGATGAAGTTGCGGTTCCAGATCGGCTCAAAAATCCCGTTGGCGAAGCGGAATACCAGGATGTTCTGGACCGTTTCCTTGCCCAGATAATGATCGATACGGAAGACCTGATCTTCCGAGAGGACCCGGTTGACGTTGTCGTTCAACTCGCGCGCCGATTCCAGATCGTGGCCAAAAGGCTTTTCAATAATGACGCGGACGGCACCTTTCTCCGGCTTTGCCATGCCGTGCGCGCCCAATTGGTCGACAATTTCCGCAAAGTACTCCGGCGCGGTCGCCAGATAAAACAGGCGTCCACCATCGGTGCCGTATTTTTTGTCTAGACTTTCGAGCAGCGCTTTCAGCCGGGTGTAGCCGTCGTGGTCGTCGAAATCCATGGCGTGGTAATCCACGCGAGAGAGGAACTCTGTGAGCCTGGTGTCATTCGCCTCGACACCGCCTCCTTTGATGATGCCTTCGCGCATGTCCTTGATGAACTCATCTTTTAGAGGGCGGCGCGCGACACCGACGACGGCAAAGTTTTTCGGCAGCAGACCCGCTTGCTCAAGGTGATAGAGCGCGGGCAGCAACTTGCGTTTGGTCAGGTCTCCGGAAGCGCCGAAGATGACGACGACACATGGGTCCGGCACACGTTCGCTGACGCGCGATGCTTCAATCTGTTCGGGCGAAATTTTTACTTCCGTGGTTGCCATGTGCGCTCCTTGGTGATGAGTTGTCGGAAATGAAACAGACCCAGGTGAGCTTCCCACCGATCGAGCTGCGCTTGGCGGGGACTCCGGGTTCGCCCACCTGGGCACCGTTTCTGCTAGTCCGATTTCTTGACTGCGTGGCCGCCAAATTCGTTTCGCATGATCGCCAGCATGCGATCGGAGAAATTGTTGTCCTCGCGGGACCGAAGCCTGCGAATCAGGGATTCCGTAATCACAGGAGCGGAGACGTTCAGATCGATTGCTTCAAACACCGTCCAGCGGCCCTCCCCGGAGTCGGCGACGTAGGCTTCCAAGCCGTCGAGCTGAGGATTTTTCTTGAGCGCGTCGGCCGTTAGATCGAGCAACCAGGAGCGGACCACGCTGCCATAGCGCCAGATTTCGGCGATCTGGGTCAGGTCGAGATGCATTGGCTCTTTATGTTTCAAGATGGAGAACCCTTCGGCGTAGGCCTGCATCAGGCCGTATTCGATGCCGTTGTGGACCATCTTCACAAAATGTCCGGCGCCGGATGGCCCGACGTGTCCCCAGCCTTTGTCCTTGCCCGGAGCGAGGGTCTCGAAGATAGGTGTCAGATGCTGGACGGGCTGGTCGTCGCCGCCAATCATCATGCTGTAGCCTTCGGTGATGCCCCAAACACCTCCGGACGTGCCAACGTCGACGAAGTTGAAGCCCTTCCCGGTCAACTGAGCGTGACGGCGCTGCGAATCCTTGTAGTTCGAATTGCCGCCATCGATGAAGATGTCGCCCTTCTGCATCAGCGGTTCGAGTTTGGCGATCGTCTGATCCACAGGATCGCCGGCGGGAACCATAATCCAAATGGCGCGCGGAGCTTTGAGATTTTTCACCAGATCATCAAGCGATTGCACTCCGAGCGATCCAGATGCCGTGAGCTTGTTTGCCGTTTCGGCGTTCAGGTCGAAGCCGACCACTTTATGGCCGCCCTGGCGGAGCCGCTCCGCCATGTTGAACCCCATTTTCCCCAGACCGATCAAGCCGAGTTCCATCTCTTTCCCCTTTCAAATTCGTTTCTGCCGCGGTTCAGGCCGCCAGTATTCCGAGCCGTCCAAGGTCGGCAATTACCTGCTGTGGAGTTGTCAAACGAATGCCACTGATCCCGGCCTTTTGTGCAGCCGCTACATTCTCCTCCCGGTCGTCGATGAAAACGCACTGTTCAGGTCGACGTTGAGAGATGTCCAGAGCGCACCGAAAGAATGCCGGTTCAGGTTTCCGCAGCCGGATGTAGGCCGATACAAGAAATGCATCGAACAGCGAAGATAACCCGAACTTCGGAATGCGGTACGCCATCAACTCGCGCGATTCATTGCTCAGCAGATATGCCGCGATGCGATTCTCCGGCGTGCATTGATTCCGCAGATTGCGCAGGAATGCAATCATCTGCGGATAAATTATTTGGCTGACGTTGCGCATCTGCGTAATGAATTCTTCCTCTGAGAACGGTCGCGGAGTATAAAAGACCGTCTCCTGCAGATATTGATGCAAAGTGATTTTTCCCCGCTCCCAGCGATCATTGGGAGCGTCGTGGCGGCTCTCAAATTCATCGAAGTTCAGCCCGAAGTGCTCGATAACGCTCCTGCGCTCGGCGTGATCCCATCCATTGGTGAGAAACACGCCGCCGCAATCCCAGAACGTGGCGGTGATCTTCGCATCCGATGTGGTCATCGAACCTGTGGTCATCGAACCGCCTGGGCAGTTTCATCGTCGGGAAAATCCGCGGTAAGAGTTACGCTTTCCCACTCCGCAATTTCTGTTTGGAAGCGCTCGATCTTGCTGCGGAATCGATGGAGCGCGAAGGCCCCCAGGAGCAGGTGACGTGGAGGATGGCTGCTGTCGACGACTTGGCGGATGGCTTCGGCGGCGCGCACCGGATCGCCTTTCTGAACACCGTGGCCAGTTTGCAAAAACGCGCGTGTCTTCCCGGCGGATTCGGAATACTCGCGTATTTCGTTAGGCGAATATTGTGCGGATCGGCCCGCAAAATCCGTGCGGAAGGGACCGGGTTCGATGGCGGTGACGTGAATGCCCAGCGGGCCTACCTCCTGCGCCAGCGCCTCCGACATTCCTTCCAGGGCGAACTTGGTCAGGTTGTAATAGCCGAGCCCGGGAGTGCCGACCAGCCCGGCTATAGACGACATATTAATGATATGGCCGGAGCGCTGCGTGCGCATGTGTGGCAACACCGCACGTGTCACGTGGATCACGCCGTAGACATTGGTGTCGATCTGACGCTGAATCTCCTCGTCCGTGGCTTCTTCCTGCGCGGCAACCAGACCGTAGCCGGCATTATTGACCAACACGTCGATGCGGCCGAAATCAGCGAGTGCCTGGGCGACTGCCTCGTCAGCTTGAGTTTTATCAGTGACGTCCAGATGGAGAGCTTTGGCGTTGTCTGGATATTGCCGCTCCAGATCGGAGACTTTGGCGAGATCTCTGGCCGTTGCTACGACGAATTCTCCGGCGGCCAAAACCTGTTCGGCGAGCAGACGTCCGAACCCGGAGGATGAACCCGTGATGAACCAGACACGCCCGGATTGCTCGTTGGTCATTTCCTTACATCCTTTATTGTTTTCGAAACTGCCGAGTCGCTAGATGGGGTTTGGCCATTGACCGGACATATACCGCTGTTCAATGGATTTCACCTTGTTGGACCGGCGCACGAACCGTTCTTCATTCGACTGGAAATGTGCATTCAGATATGCCGCGACCAGATCGAATGCCAGCGCGTATCCGATGATGCGAGCACCCAGTACCAGCACGTTCATGTCGTCGTGCTCGACGCCCTGGTGCGCGGAATAGGTATCGTGGCACATGGCGGCACGGATTCCGGGCATTTTATTTGCAGCGACGGAGACGCCCACGCCTGACCCGCAGATCAATATGCCGCGTTCGGCATTGTTTGCATGCAGTGCGCGGCCGACATACTCCGCGAAATCGGGATAATCCGAGGGCTCTGTGTTGTACGCGCCTAGGTCGAGCACTTCATGGCCGAGGCTCGCAACATACTTGCGCACTTCTTCTTTTAATTCAAAGCCGGCGTGATCAGAGGCGATAGCGATTTTCATCCCTGTCTCACCTCGCCGCTGTTGCTGCGGTTTTGCCGGCGCGCTCGATAATGCGTATGGCGCGATCGACAACATTTTGCACATTGAACCCGAGCTTCTCCATCACGATTTCACCGGGTGCGGAGGAGCCGAAGCGATCGAGGCCGAGGACATCACCCGATTCGCCAGCGATCTTCCACCAGCCGAAAGTTGCGCCCGCTTCGACGACCAACCGGGGCACTCCAGTGAGAAGTGTTTGGCGTCGATACTCTTCCGGCTGATCGTCGAAAAGCGTGTAACTCGGCATGGAGACGACCCGCGTTCGGGTGCCCTCCTTTTCCAATTCCGCTGCCGCTTGCAGCACCAGGCTCACCTCGCTGCCGGTCGCGATCAGGACGACATCGGGCGCAGCGCCTCCCCCAATCAAGACATACGCCCCGTGCCGAACGCCGTTCAGAATGTCGTATTTTTCCGGGTCGAGCACCGGGAGGTCCTGGCGCGAGAGGGCAAGGAACGAGGGCTTGCGCCGCTCGAGAATCACCTGCCACGCGGCCGCGGTTTCGTTGGCGTCGGCGGGGCGGAAGTCGGTCAGGTCGGGCATGGCGCGCAGGGAGGCGAGCTGCTCGACGGGCTGATGCGTGGGGCCATCCTGGCCGAGACCAATGGAATCATGCGTGAAGACAAAGGTGGACGGCACCTGCATTAGCGCGGCCAAGCGCAGGGCGGGGCGGGCGTAGTCGCTGAAACAGAAAAACGTGGAGCCATACGGGATCAGACCGCCATGGGCGGCCATGCCATTGACGAAGCAGCACATGCCAAATTCGCGCACGCCGAAGAAGATGTTGCGGCCGTTCGGATCGACGTGGAAGCTGGGGCTGTCCTTGATGGTAGTTTTGGTGGAGGTGGACAGGTCGGCGGCGCCGCCGATCAGCTCCGGCACTTTTTGCGCGATCGAGTTCAACGCGGTGCCGCCCGCAACCCGCGTGGCCATGGGTTTCGAGTTGGCCGGGAATTTCGGGACGGCGGCTTCCCACCCCTGCGGCAATTTGCCGTCGAAAGACGCGCTGGTACTCGGCGGCAAGCTCCGGAAATTGTTGCTTGTACCGGGCAAACAGACCATTCCAGTCACTCTCAAGCTTCGCGCCACGTTCCTTGGCAGTTGACCAGTTCTTCGCGGCTTCCTCAGGAACGTAAAAACTCTTGCCCGCAGGCCAGCCGAGTTTTTCTTTGGTCTTTTTCGTGTCTTCCGCGCCCAGCGGCTCTCCATGCGCTTTGGAGGTGCCGGCCTTGGGGCTGCCATATCCAATGACGGTACGCACGGCAATAATTGAGGGCTTATCGGTCACTGCCTTGGCGGCATCGATGGCTTTTTCCAGGGCTTCCAGATCGTTGCCATCGGCGACGCGCTGCACGTGCCAGTGGTAGGCGTCAAAGCGCTCCTCTACATTTTCGCTGAAGGAAAGGTCTGTGGGTCCGTCGAGCGAGACCAGGTTGTCGTCGTAGAACAGGATCAGTTTGCCCAGGCCGAGTGTGCCGGCAAAGGAACAGGCCTCGTGGGAAACGCCTTCCATCAAGTCCCCATCGCCGCACATCACGTAGGTGTAATGGTTGACGATCTCGAATCCGGGGCGATTATAGCGGGCGGCCAGGTGCCGCTCCGCAGCTGCCATACCAACCGACATTCCCAAACCTTGTCCAAGCGGCCCGGTGGTCACTTCGACGCCATCGGCCGCTCCGAGTTCGGGGTGCCCCGGGGTATGGGAATCGTATTGACGGAACTGCTTCAGATCTTCAATCGAAAGTTTGTAGCCGGCTAGATAGAGCGCCGAATAGAGCATGGCGGACGCATGTCCATTGGAGAGAACGAAGCGGTCGCGGTCGGTCCAATTGGAGTTTGCCGGGTTGTGGCGCATGTATTTGTGAAACAGAAGATAGGTTATGGGGGAATCTCCCAATGGGGCGCCAGGGTGACCGCTGTTGGCCTTTTCCACCGCATCCACTGCAAGGAAACGCAATGCATTGATCGACAATTGATCCAGTTCCGTCATATATCCTCACTCACAATTTCAAGGTTCACGGGAAACACAGACTTCCTCGACTCCGCTGCGCTCCATTCGGAATAACAATTTAATTTGATTGGGGCCTCATTCCGGCGCTGTCTATATTGTATAGATGCGGAATTCGGAGGTGGCCGGGAGACCACGCACCGCGAAGCTCAGCCCTTTTCGGGCTTCGGACTCACAATCGGCACATCATAGTTTTTTCCTTCCCACCGATTGTCTCCGAGCCAGTAAAGGGTGAAGGAAACCGGACCCTCCGCATCTTTGGTAACCGGAATGTCGGCGTAGGAAACGCAGCCAACCTGGCGGGACTCGAGAGTCTTGTTTGTCTTCCAGCCATCCTGAGTAAAAAGCACACGGAAATGGGCGCCCTCAATGACGCGCAACGTTTTTCCTGGAGAGATGCGGCGCGGAAGATGATCGCGTTTGCATATTTCTATGCCGCTATTGACGAACGGCCGCTGATCTCGGTCACCATAACGTGTGGCAACTGGCTCGACATGGTCGAAGACTTTGCCATCGGAGACAGAACGGAGCAGCTTGATGTATTCGGAATGGGCCCACGCGAGCGGCATGGCGGAGCCGGACGGGCGGCCGAGACACATTCCATGGCTGGGTAGATCGGGCGCGTCCCAGAGCTGCTCGGGAATCATTCCTCCGGTGGAGGTGAACCGTTCCATGGCCGCGATCATATAGCGGACATTGTTGCCAGTAGCCAGCTCATAATGCGCGCGTTCGCCGGTCAGCAACGGCCAGGCGCCGCCGTGCCCGGTACCATCGTAGGGTTCACCATTGCGCTTTTGGCCGTAACCGTCGTGATTATAACGCCGCCAACTGGGGCCATACGGCGTTTGCACCTTCAGCGTCGCATCCACGACCTTTAACGAATCCACGATGAGAGGATCGTGCGGAGAGCGGATTCCGTAGCGGACGAGCTCCAGAAAACCAGGATCGACAATTTCGCGCGCCTCAAAAACCGATTGCTGATCCGGCCTTCGATTGGACAGATGAACTTTCCCTTCGCCAATGCTGGGATTGAAGAACCGGTCGCCACTACGGGGCGGATGAATGCGCATGTAGTGACGCCGCACTTCCGGCAGCAGGATGCCTTCTTCGGTGACCGTCCAGGCTTCAAGATGAGATTCGACCCAATCAGCGAAAATTAGATAAAAATCGCTCAGATCGGATGCGTCGCGCGCCTTGACCAGTTCGCTGGCACAGACCAGGGCAGTGATGACGGCGGCGAGCGTCGAAGGAGAATAGCCGGCGTTCTCCTCCCAGCGCTCCTCCTGGGTGACGGGCGCATATTTCATCAGGTATCCGGCAGCGCGTTCGACGAAGGAGAATATGTTCAGCTCGCCGAGAGCATTTTCCTTCCAGAGACGCCAAGCCAGAATGAGCGGGAATGCAACCTCATCCAACTGAATGCCTGACCAGTACGGGGTGCCGTTGACCCAGAAGTTCTGCGAAAAACCGCCATCCGGCTGCTGCGCGCAGATGAGATACACCAAGGCCCGCATAGGCGTTTCTCGCAGTCCGAGCGCGAGCAGTGCGGTCGCGGACTGCACCATATCGCGCGTCCAGACCAGGTGGTAGCCGCCCAGGTCGTCGTCTCCCTTGGATTGTCCCCACGGGATGGAGGCGGAGGCGATAAAGGCGCCTTGAAAGGTCTTATCCTCATGCGCCAGCAGAACATTATGGCTGATGCGCAGCAGATGTCCATTATCAGTCGAGGCGGCCAACTTCACCGGGCATTTGGCGCGATGCCATTGGGTGATGAAGCGCTCCCGATGGGCGGAGAATTTTGTAGCCAGAGACTGCATGACTCCAGTGAGTGCCGCGTGGTGCCCTTCTCCAAATCCGACCGCAATCGTGAACTCCCGATTGCGATTGATATCCACCTGACCCATTAAAGCAATGTTGCCGTTCAATGCTTCATCGAATTGCCAATCCATATTGAAATTGCTATTCAGGTCCTTCCAGCCGTCGCTTGTCCCCACATATCCGCAGGATGCCTTGCTGAACCCGCAGCTGGCGGTCATGGCAACCGAGACGGCATTTTTCCACGCCAGCAGAACACGTCTGCCGCCAACATCCACGATACGGCCGGAGTTTCCCGCGCCTCCTACTTCCAGATGCGGAGCAAGGAGCGCAAAGACTTTGAGGCGGCGCAGCAGGTCCTCATCTCCCGTGACCCGAACACGCACCAGCACCGTCGATTGATGTGGGTCGGTGATGATTTCCTTGGCCAGCGTATAGCGGTCCTGCGGATCGCGCCCGGTGATACGCACTCCTAGCGCATCCGAATCAATATATTCGAGCGTATGTTCGAGATCGCGTTTTTCTTCGTGAAAAAACGTTTCGCCGTCGCTGATAAGAAATCCCAGATCGCGAACCTGGGGCCGATCGATCGTCGGGTAGTAGATTTCGTTCAGAATTCCGTGCGAAATGGTGAACCATACTCGGCTCGCAGCGGAATACGCGGTCCCAACCGCGTCTTTTTCGCTCGAAGTCCAGCGTGACGGCAGCCCAGGACCGCCAAATGCCGGGCCATCGGCTGTAATCCACTGATATTCCGGTGCGTTTTGCTCCATAACAACTCCAGATCTTTAGTTATCAAGTTAATTGCTGTATGAAGGCGAACCGCTAAGGCTCGTGACAAATTGATATGATCTTGATTCAAACATGGAATGTCACCATTACTGCTGCACGAATTTTCAATGTGGATTATGCGCGGACGAAAACTGCTCTATTGCGCCTCGGTTGCATCTACTGGAGTAGGATGAGAATTGGTACATGGTAGTTAGTTCGAGACACTCTCTGCATTAATATGCTTCTCTGCGTCGGCGCTTTCCGGGCGCAGATAGAGCTCGAATTCTCCAGCGCCGTGGTTCACCGAACCCGATTGCAAGCGCGACAACGACCAAGAAACAGGAGGAGTCCTTTGGCACACGAAGTTCCACCGCTTCCATACGATTATGCATCTCTTGAGCCTCACATCGACGAAACCACCATGCATCTGCACCACGACAAACACCACCAGGCGTACGTCACTAATCTGAATGCTGCGCTGGAGAAGCATCCGGAACTGAGCAAGCATTCCGCGGAAGATCTGCTGCGCAATCTGAATACCGTTCCCGAAGACATTCGGACCGCTGTGCGGAACAACGGCGGCGGCCATGTGAACCACACCATGTTCTGGCAGATTATGAAACCCCAAGGCGGCGGTCAACCGACCGGAAAAATTGCCGATCAGATCAAAAGGGATTTCGGCAGTTTCGACGATTTTAAAAAGCAGTTTAACGAGACCACCGCAAAGCAATTCGGTTCCGGCTGGGGATGGCTGATCAGCGAGGGTGGCAAGCTGAAGATCATCACCACAGCCAACCAGGACAGCCCATTCTCGCAGGGTCACTTTCCTATCCTGGGAAATGACGTTTGGGAGCATGCCTATTATTTGAAGTATCAGAATAGGCGGCCTGAATACCTGGCGGCATGGTGGAACACTGTTAACTGGGAAGAAATAAATAAGCGCTTCGAGTTGGCAGGAAAATAACTTCCTCCCGGCAAGTGAATGAGCGACGGGTCTCGCATTGCAATGCCCCGAGAAATGGGAGATCCTTCGCTCCGCTCCGGATCCGCTCCTGCGTTTACGCCCGAGGGAATTCGCGCTCAATCATCGCCAGTGCATCCTCCCGCCGATCGATAGTGCCCTCGAGCTGCGCATCTTCCACCCTGGTCAACATGCGCCTGAATTCCGGGCCGGGGCGATAACCGAGTGCAATCAGGTCCTCTCCAGTAATCAGCGGCGCTGGGCGGATCTGATCAGGCTCTGCCGTTTCGTAGTGCTGTTTCGCAAATTCATAGAGCGATAAATTGCCGTGGCTGGCCATACAGTCCATGCGATGCAGCGCAAGGTGCTCGTCAAACTGGTTTAGGCGGAAGAAGCGTTTCAGCGTGGAAGCGCGCATTCTCTCAACATCGGCAAAGCGCATGTGATTGGCGATCAATGCTAGAACCTGTTCGGTATCGCTGTTTGACATGCGCAGACGGCGGCAGATTTGCTCCGCCATACGAACGCCCACTTCTACGTGGTTGTCGAATCGAATCCGATCAGGTGCACGGCGGAACGTTGGCGGCTTGCCGACATCGTGCAGCAGCGCTCCCCAGGCCAGCGTTACGGAGCAGCCGCGGGGGAGTTGTTCGAGCAGCATGAGTGTGTGCGTCCAGACATCTCCTTCCGGATGAAACTGCGCGGGCTGCTCGACGCCGCGCATATGTGAGACTTCCGGCAGAATTTTCGACAACAACGCCGGCGCTTTCCAGTAATTCAAAGGCGCGGCGCGCGGCGCCTTCCGTCAACATGCGGGTGAGTTCATCGCGTACGCGTTCTTGGCTTACCTGATCGATCTCGCCAGCCATCCTGCGAATAGCTTCCAACGTGTGGTTTTCGATGACAAAGCCGAAACGTGCCGCAAAACGGACTGCTCGCAACATGCGGAGTTTGTCTTCCGCGAAGCGCTGTGCCGGATTGCCGATGGCACGGACGACGCCGGTCTGTAGGTCTTTGAGACCACCGACGAAATCGAGCACGGCGGGGCGCAACTCGCCGGTTTGCGCCAGTATGCCGGTGTCCAGCAACATGCCGTTGATGGTGAAATCGCGGCGAAGAACATCCTGTTCAGCGGAGTCGGTGTAGCGGACGGAATCAGGTCTGCGGCCATCGCTGTATACTCCGTCGCTGCGAAAGGTCGCCACTTCCGTAAGAATTTCAGCGCCATCGTATTCCATCGCCACCAGTACGACGCCGAAATGCGCGCCCACAGCGAAGGTGCGGGGAAACATTTCGAGGACGATCTCCGGCGTGGCGCTGGTGGCCACGTCGAAGTCGGCGGGGTCGCGGCCGAGCAGCAGGTCGCGCACGCAGCCGCCGGCAAAATAGGCGGAGTAGCCGGCCGCGCGGAGCCGATCGATAATCTCGCTCGCCGCCTGTTGAGCTAGCGATCCTAGAACAGGATTGTTCTTCGCCATATGCAATCGTTTTCTAAGCACCGGTAGTATGCCAGTGCCCATCCGGTCCAAATGAATGGATGCTCCCTTTACCATGGTGACATGTCCAATTCCCCAGCAGCACATTCACGTCTGATATTGGGGATCGAAAGTTCCTGCGATGAAACCGGCGCGGCGGTCGTGCGCGGCGGTGCCGAGATTCTGTCGAACGCGATTGCGTCGCAGATCAGTACACACGGGCCTTACGGCGGTGTGGTACCGGAGCTGGCCTCGCGAGAGCATCTGCAAAATATTGTTCCGGTGGTTCGCGCCGCGCTAAAGCAGGCGGGGTGCGGCTTCCGCGATCTCGATGCAATCGCAGTCACCGAGGGGCCGGGGCTGGCTGGGGCATTGCTGGTCGGCGTGATGTATGCCAAAGGGCTGGCCTTTGCGCTCGATCTGCCGCTGATTGCGGTGAATCATCTGGAAGGCCACATTCACGCCGTGCTATTGGAGATGCGAAAACAGCAGGAAGACATAGCGCAGCTAACACTCGCGCTGGTGGTTTCCGGCGGCCATACACATCTGTATCTGGCAGAAGAAGTCGCCGGATCATGGCAGTACGAAATGATCGGCAGAACGGTGGACGACGCGGCCGGAGAAGCCTACGACAAGATTGCGAAACTGCTGGGGCTCGGCTATCCTGGCGGTCCATGGATTGACTGGCTCGCTCAACACGGCGATCCGCGCGCAGTGGCGTTTGGGCCGGTGAATGTGAAGCAGAAACTGTATCGGGCCGCGCAGGAGCAGAGTCCGCGCTTTCTATTTTCCTTTAGCGGATTGAAGACGGCTGTGCTGCGCTACGTCCAGACGCATGCCCTGGCGGAGCGGATTGAAATGCGGCGCAGCGTGCTGGCCAATATCCCCGGCGCGGACCCGCAGGATGCGCTTTCGTTCTGCGACGCGGAGACCCTGAACCTGATCGCGTCCTTCCAGCATGCCGTAATGGAAGATCTGGTGCGGAAGACGTTCGCTGCAGCGGAAAATTTTCATTGCGAGACCATTGTCGTTTCCGGCGGAGTGGCCGCCAACAGGGAACTTCGGCGGCGTTTTCTGGCCGAAGGACGAACTCGGGGATTCCGAGTGGCCTTTCCGTCGCTCGCCCTTTCGACGGATAACGCCGCGATGATCGCGGCGGCAGCATGGCCCAAATTCATCGCCGGAGAGTTTGCAACCGGGCTTCTCAGCGCAGAACCTTCGCTTTCGCTCGGCGATACAAGACCGTGATCCGCGGATTCCCCGAGATTCCAAAGTACAATCAAAACCTGCATGGCACTTCATCTCTACAACACACTTAGCGGATTGATCGAAGAAGTTCAACCGCAGCCGGGAAAGCCACTTGGCATCTACACCTGCGGCCCGACGGTTTACGACTACGGCCACATCGGTAATTTTCGTACCTTCGTCCATGTCGACATTCTGCGCCGCTTTCTGAAGCAGCAGGGAGTTCCTCTGCGCCACGTCATGAACATCACTGATGTCGACGATAAGATCATGCGAAATGCCGCCGCCGCGGGCCAGCCGATCGGCGACTATACCGCGAAATATGAAAAGGCGTTTCTCGAGGATCTGAAGGCGCTCGGAGTCGAGCAGCCGGAATTTCTAACGCGCGCCACCGATCATATTCCGCAGATGGTGCGGCTGATTGACAAGTTGATTGAGCACGGGAACGCGTATCGCGGCGAAAACGGCTCGTATTACTTCCGCATCGCGAGTTTTCCTGGATACGGCAAGCTTTCAAAAAAAGACCTGGCAGGTATGGAAGACGGGGCGCGTGTCGATCTGGATGAATACGACAAAGATAGCGCGCGCGACTTCGCCCTGTGGAAGGCGACGAAACCGGGAGAATTCCACTGGGACACTCCGCTCGGCGCCGGCCGTCCGGGCTGGCATATTGAGTGCTCCGCGATGGCGATGGAATACCTGGGTGACAGCTTCGACCTGCACACGGGTGGCGAGGACCTGATGTTTCCTCATCATGAAAACGAAATCGCGCAATCGGAGTCTGCCACCGGCAAAACATTTGCGCGGCATTGGATGCATGTGCGCTTCCTGCTGGTTGAAGGCAGGAAGATGTCGAAGTCCCTCGGCAACTTTTTTACTCTACGGGATCTGCTGCTGCGCGGATACAAGGCTTCCGCGATCCGGTTCCTGCTGACCTCGGTCCCTTATCGAAACCAGTTGAACTTTACCTTCGACGGACTAACCGAATCGACCCATGCCGTGGAGCGCCTGCGTGCTTTTGCCAACCGATTGCACATGGGGGGCTTTCCTGAAGGCAAAAATTTACCTCTATTCGAAGCTACCGGACACGCCCAAAACGCTTTCACTGCCGCTCTCGAAGATGATCTGAACACCGCGGAGGCCCGGGCGGCCATCTTCGATCTTGTGCGCTTGGCGAACTCGTACGCCGATCGGGGTGAATTGCAGAGCGAGAATGTTCCTGCGATTCTCGACGTGCTTGGCCGGTTTGACGATATCTTCGCAGTGATTCAGGACCGGGATGACGAAATCACCAGATTTGCGCTGGAATGGGCCGAGCGCGAGCAGCGGCTGGACCAGGCATCGCCGGACCTTGTTGCGGGCTATTCACTGGACGATAACGCGATCGAGCAATTGATTGCCGAACGCAACGCTGCGCGGAAGGCACGAGATTTTGCGCGCGCGGATGCCATTCGGCAGGATCTTGCAGAAAAAGGAATTCTGCTTGAAGACAGCGCAGGCGGGGTACGCTGGCGGCGGAAATAGAGGCAGAAAACAGGCCGCGACGGGGAACTACGCCTCCGGCGGTACGATCACTCCTTCCCGCGCCGGCGAGCCCTCGTCGCGTTGCATTCTGGAAGAGGTAACCAGGAAAACCGCCAGCAGAATAACTGTCATCCCAATCCATTCATTTCTTTTGAGCCGCTCGGCTAGCATCAATGCGCCCAGCAGCACGGCGATCATAGGATTTACGTACGCATAGGTCGCCACTTTCGTGACCGGCACTTTCTGTAGCAACCACGAATAGGAAGAGAATCCAATCAGCGAACCGAAGACGATCATGTAGACCAACGCCAAAATACTGTCGCGGTTCCACTGCGCGAACCTCCATTCCCGCAGATAGGTGGCAAGGATAATGTCACAGATACTTGCGGCCAGCATCTCCCAGCCGGCGCAGACGAATAGATTCAGAGACAGATTGCTGCGGCGTGACAGAATGGAGCCCACGGAAAAAGTAAGCGCTCCCAGCAGCAAGACCCCCACAGCGAGGATCTGATGCCGGTCTCCATGCACGCCAGTGTGAGCGCTGGGCCAAGCGAGAATGACAAGTCCGGCAAATCCCAGTACCAGGCCAACCTGTCCGCTGATGCGCAGCCGTTCGCCATTCGGCAGCAGCAGCTCAATTAGCGCCACATACACCGGCACAATGGCAACAAGCAAAGCGGAGAATCCGCTTGGTAGGTAGTGTTCCGCCCATACCAGACCGACGTTGCCTGTAAACAGCAACAGCACACCCAACAGAAAAAGGCGGCGCATTTCCGCCATGCTGCCCAGGATGCGTTTTCCGGTCATCGCCGCGAAAACCAGCATTAGACATCCGGCCAAGCCAAGCCGAACGCCTGCGAGTACCGGAGCTGGTACCAAATAAACACCGAAGCGGGCGGCGGTATAGGTTCCTCCCCAAAAAATGTAGAGGCACCCGAACGCGAGAAGAATCTGAAAGCCATGAGCTGGGGATTTTATGGAAGGAGGCATTGCGTCTGCATGTATTTTATGAGGAATGTACCGGTTCCTCTGCGCAAAACGTACATAGAGATGCGGCATTCGCAAATTTCTTTGGCCATACATTGCAGACGAGCTATACTTGTTTGTACGAAGTTGACCATGCGCAGAGCATCTGTACTTTACTTTTCGCCCGGCTGCAGCGTTCCGACCGAACGCGCAGGACGGATGCGCCCGCGCATGCACCTGCGTGTTCTTCCTGCCCGCACACGACCTAGTTTGTTCGGCAGCGACTAAGCTGCCCGCTCGAACATCGCGAGACGATGTCGACGAATCATGCGCCCGCAAACCAGGGACGTAAGCCCTTCGATGTGGCTGAATCCTTCTAATTTCAAGTGGACGCGTTGCCTCAGATACTCTCGGCAACCTGCACCGCCACACTTAATGGCGAGGAGAATTACGATGCAGAGCAATGGAAGCGGTTCCTATCAAAGCAGCGCAAAATACGCGCAATTTGGCCCGAAGATCACAACCGTGCTGCCGGGACCAAAGTCGAAATCAATCGTCGAAGCAGACAGCAAATGGATTTCGCCGAGTTACACGCGCTCCTACCCCATGGTTGCGAAGCGAGGGCGCGGGGTGAGGGTCTGGGATGCGGACGGCAACCAGTTTCTCGACTTTGCTTCGGGAATTGCCGTCTGTTCCACCGGACACTGCCATCCGGAGGTAGTCAAGGCGATTCAGGATCAGGCCGCGCAATTGATCCACATGTCCGGTACCGATTTTTATTACGAGAGCATGATTGAACTTGCCGAACGTCTCTCGAAAATCGCACCGATGCCAGGGCCGCATAAATTCTATTTCGGCAATTCCGGGGCAGAAGCCATCGAGTGTGCGCTCAAACTGGCGCGGTATCACACCGGGCGGCAGAACATCATCTCCTTTCTCGGCGCATTTCACGGCCGCACCATGGGCGCGCTGTCGCTCACGGCTTCAAAGCCTCAGCAGCGCCGGCGCTTCGGTCCTTTTCTGCCGGGCGTGACTCATGTGCCTTATCCGTATGCCTACCGGGAATGCAGGGGAGGGTCGCAGGAACAGGAGACCTTCGCTCTGAACTGCGCCCGCTACATTGAAGAAAAGCTGTTCAAAACGACACTGCCGCCAGAAGAAGTAGCGGCCATCTTCGTCGAGCCGATTCAGGGCGAAGGCGGCTATGTGGTTGCGCCCACGATTTTCATGCAGGAACTGCGCAAAATCTGCGACAAGTATGGCATTCTGCTGGTTGCAGATGAAGTTCAGAGCGGCGCCGGCCGCACCGGTAAGTGGTGGGCCATCGAGCATACCGGCGTCCAGCCGGACATGGTCTGCATAGCCAAAGGGATCGCCAGCGGAATGCCGCTAAGCGTCTGCATGACCCGCGCGGAGATTATGGACTGGAAGCCGGGCTCCCACGCATCGACATTCGGAGGCAATCCTGTATCGATCGCGGCCGCTATGGCAACGCTGGACGTGATCGAACGGGAAGGCATGCCCAACGCGGCTAGAGTGGGCGATGCGATGATGCGGCGGCTGAAGGAATGGCCGAAGACGCACCCCATCGTCGGAGATGTACGAGGTCGCGGGCTGATGATTGGCATCGAAATCGTCAAAGATCAGCAATCGCGCGAAGCCGCCGGGGAATGGCGTAATCGGATTGAGGTCCTCGCCTATGAGCGTGGTCTGCTGATTCTGGGCTGTGGGGAGACCTCGATCCGGCTCGCTCCACCCCTGATCCTGAAGCAGGAGGAATCCGACATTGCACTCGACATTTTGGAAGATTGCCTTACCCAGGTGGAGCTTCAGCACGTACCTGCTCCGGTTCTTGCCCATGGATGAGGCACCCTATATATCAACAGGGCAGTAAGATTTTGCTGCCCTTTTCTGCATTCTCTTGGTAGAGTGAGATCAATCTCCCTATGCCTATCTCGCGCTTTGCGCAATCGCGGCTCTCTATCTTCGAGCGGACTACGGTCTGGCTGGACCGGCAAGCTGTGCGCAAAGGACTGCATGCAAGAGAAGCGACCCACCTGATTACAGGGTTGAGGGGCGAAGACGCCGCATATTTTTACCTACGTCGTCTGGGCTATATTGTGATTGCCCGGCGGTGGCGCAGCCCACGTCTCCGCGGAGACATCGACCTGATCGGCTGGGATGGGGATTCCTTGTGTTTCATTGAGGTGAAGACCCGCAGTTCCCGTAACTTTCAGCCTGCGGAGGCCGCTGTAGACGACGAAAAGCGCAAGACACTTGCTCGCATGGCGCAGGAATACATAACCCGCATGGATAATTTCGAGCAGATTTCGGTACGCTTCGATGTGGTGTCGGTGTATTTCACCCAGCGCGGACCGGAGTTCGAAATGTTTCGCGGCGCTTTCGCGTAATCGCGAATACCGCTGCCGAGTTCTATCCGGAAATATCCGCTGGCGAAAGCTCCTGCAACTTCTGCACGATATTGATAACCCTCTCTGCCACGTAGTCCACTTCAGCCGGCGTATTGAACCGCCCCAGACCGAAACGAATGGAACTGTGGGCCACGTCGTCGCTGACGCCCAGCGCTTTCAACACGTAAGAGGGTTCAATTGCGGCGGAGGTACAAGCCGAACCGCTTGAGACGGCAATATCGCTGATTCCCATCATCAGGGCCTCTCCCTCAACGTGGAGAAAACTCATATTCAGGTTTCCTGGCAGGCGGTGCTCCATGCTGCCATTTACACAGGTCGCATCCAGGTTTGACTCGAGCTTATTTTTTAGCCTGTCACGCATTTCCGCCAGACGCTCTGCTTCCGCTGTCATCTCCAGGCGGGCAATCTCACAGGCTTTGCCCAGCCCAACAATGCCCGGAACATTCAGCGTGCCCGAGCGCATGCCGCGCTCATGCCCTCCTCCGTCCATCTGGGCCGCGATCTGGATGCGCGGACTTCGCCGGCGAACATAGAGAGCCCCGACGCCTTTCGGACCGTATATCTTGTGAGCGCTCAGAGACAGCAGATCGATATTCATGGCATTGACGTCTATCGGGATTTTGCCCACGGCCTGCACTGCGTCTGTATGAAACACAACCCCGCGCTCGCGACAGAGCTTGCCGATTTCCGCGATGGGCTGCACCGTCCCGATCTCGTTATTGGCGAACATGATCGTGACCAGAATGGTTTCATCATCCAGCGCCTGCTTCAGATCTTCGAGGTCAATCAGGCCCTCCGTGTTCACCGGCAAATACGTTATCCGGCAGCCCTCTTTTTCTATGCGCTTGCAAGTGTCGAGCACGGCTTTGTGCTCGGTTCGCTGAGTGATGATGTGGGCGCCGCGCTCGCGATACAGTTCCGCAACACCCTTGATTGCAAGATTGTCGCTCTCCGTGGCGCCGGAAGTGAAAATGATTTCCTTCGAAGTTGCCCCGATCAGTCGCGCGATTTGGTCCCGCGCAAGGTCTACCGCTTGCTCCGCTTCCCAGCCAAAAGAATGATTGCGGCTGGCGGCGTTGCCAAAGTTTTTGCTAAAAAAAGGAATCATCGCCTCGAGCACACGCGGGTCCACCGGAGTAGTCGCATGATTGTCCATATAAATGGGCAGCGTGACTCCTTCGGGCACTTCAAATGAACTTGGAACGGGACTCATCGATGCATCTCCTACCGAAAAGGCTTGAGGCATTCCGCACAAGGGGATGTTCAGATCGCCATCAATACGTCAGATTCACGAGCTGATTGGCGTGAACCTTCCGCGCGTAGGCCGCTTCCACCTTCGATTCTTCGCAAAGATCGGAGATTCGCATTTCGCTCAGCAGATTCTGAATGGTGTCGTTGAGCTTGCGCAGCGGCTCCTTGACCGTGCAGGAACTGAGCAGATCGCAGTCTCCGTGGTTGGTAGTGCAGGAGGCGATGAAAAACGGCCCTTCGATGGAACGGATGACCTCGAACGCAGTAATCTGGCTGGCCGAACGCCCCAGCGAATATCCACCATGAATTCCAGCGTGCGAAACCACCAATCCGGACCGCGCCAGGGTTTGCAGTACCTTGGCCAGCAGCGGAATCGGAATATGATAAGCCTCCGCGATCTCTTTCGCACTTTGCGCATGCCCCGGCGGCAACTCCGCCAGATGCTTCAGAGCGATCAGACCATAATCGGCTTTTTTCGTGAGACGGAGCATTTTCGGGCGCCTTCGGTCACTTCTAAGATAACCACGCCGAACGGTCATATCCGGCAGCAACTTTAGAATAGGACTATTCCAGTCGGAGTTGCAATAAGATCACTCCTGGCGCCCGGAGGCCTTATGTCGTAGGCGGTACATCTGTCCAGATTTTTAGCAGTTTCCGCAACAAAACGGCCTGTCCAAGATGGTAAGCGTTATGGTCGATACAGGCTAAGGCCTGACGAAGGATCGTCCGCCCATCGCCGCCAGCAATGGGTGAAAACAGGTCAGCGGAAGGGTTCAGAATCAGAAGTTCCATTTCTCGCATGCCGGAACGAAATCCGGCGAGACTGGTCTCCCACGCCGCGTCATCGGGTGGAATCTCGGTCTCGGGCCAGTAGCCTACAGGAAACTGGGGTTCTACGTACCCGGGCACTCGGCAGTAATCCAGGAAATCGAGAACGCAGAGCCGAAGATGCTCCAGGATTTGCCATAGCGTAAGCGTCTGCCCTACTGGTTTTGCACCGCGCAGCTCGGCCGGGATCCCCGCGAATACTTTTTCAAAAGCAGTGTGAACGTGCTCATCATGGAAAGAAGCTACGACCTGTTTACGCAGAAAAAATTGCTCATTTGTACTCAGCTCGGTCGCCTGTTCAGTTTGATTGGGACTGGTCATAACGATCCTCCCGCGGATCAAAAAGTCGGAACAATGGAGTTGAACAATATCGATGATTTTCCTTTGACAAACTCATCTCAATTATTTGAGACTAACGCCATCGGGAGCCACCCGCATCTAAATCCCCAATTATGGAAGCTTGCAATCACCCCCGCGTGCGCGTGCTAACGCGTGAAGAAGATGCTGAATTTGTAGAGTGCCTGGAGTGCGGCGAGATCTTCGACTCGCAGGAATTCGCCGACATGGCAATCGAAGAGCAGAGCGAAGAGGAAACTCCAAAGGAAGCCCGGACGAAACAGAAATCCTGAGGTGATGAGGAGCCAAGGACGCTGTTATCCGGGGCGCCCAGAGTTGATCTCGACGGGTGCGCCCATCCGTTGCCCGCTCCGCCACAGGTAATGAAAACCTGATAGCACCGTCAGCCATAATGTCGCCTCTAGCGAGCCATGGCGAATCCACAGCACCCAGGAAGCAGGATCAGTCTGAGCAAGCACAACCGAGCAGACCGCCAGAATCTGCGAAACTGTGTTTGCTTTTCCCAGGAGGCTGGGGTGGAAGTCTCGCGTACCAGTGGTTGCATATAGCAGTGCTGCGATTACGATGATGCCCAGATCGCGGCTGAATACCATCACCGTTACACGACGGGACACAAGTCCTACATGCATCAGCACGAGAAAAAGCGTGCTGAGCAATAGCTTATCGGCAACCGGATCCAGGTACGAGCCTAACTCGGTCCGCTGACGAAAAAGACGCGCCAACGTTCCATCCAGACCATCGCTGATCCCCGCCACCACGATCAGGATAAAGGCACGATGGTAATGCGCGTCCAGAATGGCCAAAACCAGGAAAGGAACGATCGTGAGCCGCAGAAGAGTGAGTTGATTGGGCAGTGCGCGCAATTGACGGAACACGGGATTCGAGATACCTGATTCATCGTAACCTACTCCAGCGAAGCAAGTTGCAGGAACGTCCGCAATTCCGGTGGGTTGCCCCTTTATTTCGCTGGCGTTAGAATCACAGGAGCATTTGTAGGCGCGTAGCTCAGTTGGTTAGAGCGCTACCTTGACACGGTAGAGGTCAGGAGTTCGAGTCTCCTCGTGCCTACCATATTCTTCAAAGATTTACGCGGAAGCCCGATAATTTCACGCCTGTAAAACGTCGCCTGCATTCTTAATTTTCGACTTGTGGCCCGATTTTTGCCCGCATTCGCGAGTCCTGAGCAGCTACCACTTTGATCCATTGACCGGGTGAGGGTAGAGGCCGAGTGGTCCGTTATGACACTCAAGTGCCGTAGGACATCCGAAGCACCGAGCCGTTGCAAGCGGTCTTGGGAAAACGGAGCAGGGTCCCGCTGCTGCGTATTTCCAGAACTTGGTCCGTATCTGACCACTGGCCAGATACATGCCTGGCGTGCGATACGGCGTAAAATATGTATGCGCTTGGATCGAACCCTGATTACTACCACCTTGAGAAAAATCCGCATATTCAAGAGTATCTGGCCTGGGCCAGACAGACCCCAGCTTACCCCACGGGTTTTGAAACCAAAAACTCTAGTCTCGGCAATCCCATTGAGGGCCTGCATCCTGTGTGAAAAACCAGCTTCCGCCGGTTGGAACACTAGTCCATCTACTGTTTTGATTCCCATGAAGACTGAACCATGCTCCAAAAAGCAATAAGCACGGAAGATCGCGAGCCCTGAAGAATTCCCAGTCAGTTTGTGGTCGATTCGACAAACTGACTGGGATTGATAGCTGGTGGTTACTGTTATGGACTGGCTGTCCAGGAGATTTACAGCAGCTTCCTTCCTACAATATGAAAATACCCTTGATGTACTCGGGTATAGCTACCGTTTCGCGAGAGAATGCAATTCTATAATCCTCCAGCCGGTACTGATGGGTAATCATCTGTTCTGTGCAGATCAGCCCGTCAGCAACACATCTTGCAGCATCTCCTGTAAAGCCCCAGACATTTCCAGCGCCGAGAACGCGCACCTCTCGCAGGTGAACAGTGTCTGGCTTCAACTCCATCGTTTTGCCTTCGCAATATCCCGCAAGCACGAATGTTCCGCCGAAGCGGGCCAGTGCGATTCCGAACCGGATCACTTCCTCATTGCCTGTCGCATCGATCACGATGTCTGTTCCTTCGGGATGAAATTGCGCGGCGGCCCTCGCCAGCTCGTCTGCATCCGTGAATGTTGCGGTGGCTCCCCAGGAACGCGCCAGGTCGAGCCGCCTCGCCCGAAGGTCCAGACAAAGAATTCGGGCAGCGCCGGATGCCTTGAACGCCGCCAGGCAATTCAGGCCAATAGGTCCAGCGCCAAGAATCGCCACGGTGGATGCAATGCGGGGCTTCGTCATTGCGGCAATGGCCAGGGCGACCGCCAATGGCTCTACAAGGGCTGCCTGTTCGAAGGAAACTGAGTCGGAAATTTCGTGGAGATTGCGCACCGGAACCAAAAGGTACTCCGAATATCCACCATGTGCATGAAAACCAATCTGCCGATATTGGCGGCATTGGCGCCATTCCCCTCGCCGGCAATAAGTGCATTCCAGACATGTCAGCTCGTTATCGGCAATAACTCTACGGCCCACCCACGACTGATCGGAATCACTACCCGTCGCATCCACGGCACCGCTCCATTCATGCCCAGGAACGAGGGGATAGCGTGCCGGAATGGTGCCTTCCAGTACTGCGAAATCGGTCATGCAAATTGCAGCGGCACGCACCTGAATGCGAGCCCAACCGGGACCTGGGGTGGGCTTCTCCATATCCACCAGTTCCATCACGCCTGGCCTTTGGAATTGAATTGCCTTCATGCTGTTCCTTCCTGGAGCAACTTGCGTAAACACTTTAATATGATCTTTATCTGGATGAATACTCAAGTTTTGTAGAAGTTTCTATCCGTGACTACCAGTTCCCGGTTCACGGATGTTGGAGTAAGTGGGGATTGCCCTGGCAACCATGAATAATGAGACGGATTTTAATCCACTGATGATCCTGCATCGATGTGTTGCCGGCTCTTCCATGCCGTCCAAAGTTTTCTTTCGTTTCCCGCAAGCTGGTCAGAGCAAAGAGAAAATTGTCGAGGGGTTGAACTCGCCGGATCAACAGCTCCAAAGCGGCGCGGAAATTCTGGTCGTCGTGGTCGCCGTCTCAAGATCCGGTCGCGTGGAATGTCCCCGGCAGACAGGGCGAGTTTGTTGTCGCCAATGATCGATCCATCCGCTCGCCAGCGGGCGCTGACCTGGAAATCACGAGATTGCTAATATTTTGCCGGTGCATTCCCAAAGCCTGAAAGTCACATTAAACCAGAGCCGCACAAATGATTTACTCTGCTCGAATCGGATGGTCAACTTTTGTCGATCGCTGAAAATCCCGACCTCTCTTTCGCTGCCTCTCCGTTGCGGCAATTATCTTTGCGCTTAGGAGCCGATGACGACGCCTTGATGGAGTTCGTGAGCGAGGCGGCCGCAAAGGTGAATAGCAACAGCGGAAAAAATACTTACCTGCAAGTTCAGGACGCGTGCGCAGCAAGCTCGCCAGCTTTCGCGCCGGTTCCCGGATCCCGCAAATCGTCCGCTTCTCTATGGATTGCCGGTTTCCCTGAAAGATTGTTTCGATCTCATCGGGACCGTCACCACCGCCGGGTCGCATTATTATCAGGAGGCAAATCCACCCGCAGCAACAGATTCCTGGGTTGCAGAGCGCTTGCGCAAAGCGGGCGCAATCATCATCGGGAAAACCCATATGCAGGAGCTGGCCTATGGCATCACCGGAGAAAACGCATGGTTTGACGATTGTCTGCAGCCGCACAATTCTGCACTGCTGACTGGAGGCTCTTCGAGCGGCGCCGCGGCCAGCGTGCAAGAGGGCTCCGCTGTCGGCGGCCATTGGCACGGACACCGGTGGCTCAATTCGTGCTCCTGCTGCATTCTGCGGACTCGTCGGTTACCGTGCCTCGCTCGGTCTGGGTGACTGGCGAGGAGGATGGCACCTGGCCCCATCCTTCGACACCATCGGATGGCTCTTCCGCGATCTGCGCGATGGACCACTGCTCGCAGCCGCGCTTTTCGGGGTCGCGGCCACCCCGCTCCCGCCGCGCAGTTTACGCGTCGGCTTTCCGATGCGGCAGTTTCTGATTGACTGTGAGCCGGCCATTGCGGCGCGTTTCGAAGGGTGGCACCAGGTGCTCGCCTCGCGCGGCCACAAACTGGACGAGTTCGCGACGGATTTCTGGCAGGAGTCGTTTGGGATTTTCGCCCCGATCCAGGCGCATGAGGCCGCTGCTCTGCACCGCGGCCACTATGACGCGTTTGAGCCGGCCATTCGTGATCGGCTAAAGTGGGGCGCTACCCTGGCAGATGAAACTATCGCCAACTTCCGCGCGGAGCATGCCGCTTTTCAATCGCGCATGGATGAGCTGCTGGTCCGATTCGATTATCTGCTAGTGCCCTCCACTCCCGTAAGCGGCTTAATTGCTGGCGCGGACCAATCGCAGGCACGCCCACGCATTCTGCGCTACACCGTACCTATTAGTCTCGGAGGTTTTCCCGTAGTGGCGCTTCCCGGCGGTATGCAACTTATAGGTTCACGCGGCGGCGATGCACAACTGCTGGCTTTTGCTTCCAGCTTTTAGTACAGAAAAATTTATACTGCAATAATCGCCTTCAGAAGACGGCTACGCATTCAGCTTCAATTACCGTCGTCAAATTAGTCAACAGGTGAATGACAATGGATCGAAGAACGTTCTTAAAATCGGCAACTGCTGCAGGGGTCGCCGGAGGAATTGGAGTTCAAAACGCAAATGCGTTCGTCCCTGCTCACAACTGGGGGAAGTACGATTTTGGTTCCGGTCCCGCTATAACGGACCGGCTCAATCAGGGGCCATTTCCTCAATACCCGCCAGAAGCGGTATTTCCCGGTGGAGATGTTGTAATGGCGACGACGCGATCAGACGAGATCGTGTCCAATTTCGGTAAAGGTCTGGTGACATACATCGCTGGCGACTTGGGTCGCGGCGAAATAAAGTCGGACAATCTCGCACAAGCAATTGAGGCTCTTGTCAGGCTCCCTTTAGGACAAAAGCTGTACATTCGTGTGCCCTGGCGGGATATTCAGAAACGGCCGGGCCGTCTGGATTTTGCGGATTACTGGAAAATCACCTTTGAAATGGCCGCAAAATACAAAAAGCGCGTAGGCTTCCGAGTCATGATGAGTGATCCGGACATTATGGCGCCTGCCCTGCCGGATTTTATTGCAAACAAGGTTCCAATGATAAAGCTCGCCGGGCAATGGACCGGTAATACCAATGAGGTGCGCTATCACAAGGTCCATGTCCAACCGCGCTACGATAACCCATACTTCCAAAGTACCTATAAAGAACTCAATGGGTTGCTCGCGGCGGAACTAAACGGCAGCCCTCTTATCGAGTATATGGACACCTTCATGTATGGCTTCTGGGGCGAAGGGCATACCTGGCCTTACACAAATAATCCTTTTCCAGACTACGCAACTGCCGAACGCACCTGGATGCATATGCTCGAAGTACAGATGGATTGTTGGACGAAGACACCTCTCGCCACCAATACACAGCCTGATCTCAGCCGCGTGGGAAATTCCGAGATGGTCGATCGTACAGTGCGAAGCGCCAACTGGCTGCGAACGGATACCATATTTATCGAGAACATGCAGATAGAAAGCATCAGTAATCGGCCACCGTGGGTCGGGGCGGTCGTAGAAGTTCCTCTGCCGGGCCGCCCGTCAGCAAGCTTTCCTGCGCAGGAAGGAATGACTTACACCGACAATGCCATCGAGCATGTGGTGGATGTAGGAGCAAACTACTTTTCGCTTTGGAATTTTCACAACATCAACGCTGAAAACATTCTGGATTACTACAACAAACATTCGCATGCTATTGACCGGATCAATCTCTTGATAGGCTATCGAGTGCGGCCCTCCTTTATCTGGCAATACTCCGAGGGAGATCACCAGGGGTTGATTGTTGGATTCGCGAACGATGGCATTTCAGGAGTTCCTGGGGCGCTACGTGTCTGTGTAACAAGCGACGACGGCAAGGTAAAGGTTGGGGGCAGCCTCGATCCTGGCTATCCTTTGCCGGGCAAAATCCGCCAAGCGCAATTTGTTCTTCCCAACGGAGTCGATTGGAAGAACTTGAAATTGAGCGCTGAAATCGAAGTGAAGGGGATTCGCCATCCGGTGCGATGGGCCTGTAGGCAAAAACTGAATGAAGACGGTTCGCTCACTCTTCATCGGAATTTGCGCGAGGCCATTTGAGTCATTTTTTATAGGCGTAGCAATGAGCGTCGAAATCATTCCACAGCGGTAATACTTCCGGCATCACTCTTCCAAACAGTATTGGGTACAAATGCATCCACCAGCGACATGATCTGCATGTTCTTCTGCAGTTGAGTCAGTCCAGCCTTGCTCTTCACGGTAATCGTTACCGGCTCGCCCGGCAGCAGGTCAAAGTAGTTGTCCGAAAGCTTGGGGTCTGTATCTCCGAAGGAAATATAAACACTGCGCGCCAGCACGCTTGAGGAGAGCCGCAGTTCATTGACCCCGTTCGCCTGCGTCCAGCGGCTTTCGATATGCGCCGCGGGAAGATGCACATCTCTTGTCGGAATTAAATACATCAGGTTGCTGGAAACCTGCCTGCCCCCAACCGTCAGGTCTAGCGCCGCGAAAGTCTCCGCCGGGTCTGTGTACGGTTGCGTGGGAATTTCAAGATAGACCTTGCTGGACAGTGGAGGAATGGTGATGTTCTGTTCCTGGTTGTTCAGCACCGTCCCATCAAACTTCATCATGCGAACGCGAAGGCTCGCCTGGACAGGCGCGGTCTTATCCGATACAACAGAAACCGCCAGGCTCCCATCCTTGACGCGCGATGACACCAGCAGTGGACTGTAGAAACGGCGTGCATAGTACTGCAGAGCCTTCCAGCTTCCATCATAGTTGATGCTCGACATCGAAGAAGCCCAATGCCAGTGATCGTCGTTTAGGTCCCAAATCAGAGAACCCATTGTGCGCGGACGATCTCGGCGAAGATGTTCCGCAACCAGCTTGGTAAATTCGGCCTGCAATATCTGGCTGCCGTACAGCAGAGAAGCAAAGCCTTTAGGTTCTCCATAATATTGCAGCATGTAGTCGTGAAAGGGATCCTCTTTTTTATAAGAGGTCATAATGGAAGCAGCCAGGCTGGTCCGGCTCTGAGCCGGCGTGAACGCATTGAAGGTCTGCAAATTGGGTAGGGACTCAATACCATATTCGCTAACAAACCTATAATGGCGATCTTCTTCGCTGCTGAACGGCAGCCGCGGCATTACAGCGATGGAGGAGCCGATCGTGTAGTCATGGGTGTCGCCGAATTGTTCGTTTCCGCCAACGTCATCACCGTCTTCCAGGACCCAATAGTTCTTGTCCTTTGTCTCCGCATAGTTCCCGCTCGGGCTGCTGGGCCAGTAAGGTGTTGCCGGATCGTAACGCGCCACCAGCGTCGGAATGATACCGCTGAACACAGTCAGGTAATCCGTCCACATCTGCAGACGCGCCATAGAATTTACATTGACGCTGTCCATCAGAAAGTTGTTTTCCTCCTCGTTGTTGCCGGACCACAGGACAAGGCTGGGATGGTTGCGCAGGCGCTTCACCTGATCTGTGATTTCGGCGGCAACATCCTGCTTGAATAGATAATCTCCCGGTTGCCATGGGTTGTAGAACATAAAATCTTGCCAGATCATAATCCCAAGCTCGTCGCATATGTCGTAAAACTCTTTGGTTTCGTAGTAGCCGCCTCCCCATATCCGAAGCATGTTCATATTCACATCTTTGACCGACTGCAAAATGGCACGGGTCCGTTCGGTTGTTGTCTCAGTGGGAAATTTATTGAGCGGAGTGATATTTGCGCCTTTGGCAAAGATCGGAATTCCATTCACCACAAATTCAAAAGACCGCCCCCACGGGTCGGTGTCGCGACGCAGCCTAACAGATCGAAGACCGGTGCGCACTGTGTCACTATCCTGGATAGCGCTGCCTATAGCCACGCTTGCATGGAATGAATACAAAGGCTGGTCTCCATATCCTGCCGGATACCAGAGCCTGGGATTTTTGATAGCAATGGGAACGTCTACAGAATTGATGCCCGGATGCAGCTCTGTATTTTGCGCGACAATCATTTCTTTGCCGCCAATTCCATAGCTGACTTTGACCCTCGCAGACGCTTCGGCTGTTGCCGCAACTTCCACCTCGGCCAGAATATGTGCCGACGGTGCCGTCACATCGAGCTGACGAATATTCAGGTCCGCGATCCGCGCTTGGTCCCAAGTTTCCAGTCGAACAGGCTTCCAGATACCCCCGGTATCCCATTCGATGGCGAACTTTCGGATATATTGCTTTGCAGGGACATTGATCTCTGGCCACCACTTATCTTTCTTTGCATTTTTGGCCGCTCCCGCCACCGGTGATGTGATCTTGACTAAGAGTTGGTTATCTCCCAGCTTTAGATAATGCTTCACATTCAGACGAAAGGTGCGAAACATATCGTCCGATGTAAGCAGAAGGTTTCCATTCAGATATACCTCGGCGCATGTATCCAGCCCATCGAATACCAGGTCGATGTTTCTGCGGCTCAACAACTCGGCATTAACAGGAATGATCGTGCGATACTCCCAGTCGGCATTCTCAATCCATTCGAGCTTGGTCTCGTTATCGCGGGAATAGGGGATCGTGAACCAGTTTGTTACGGAGCAGATCGAGAGCGACTTCTCCTGGAACTGTTGCCGGAAGCCACTGCGAATGTGCGATCCCCTGTAGGTTCGTGGATTGTCGAAATTCCCAACCTTTATCCAACAGGATTGATTGAGTTGTCGCGGCCCGTGCGGAGAGAGGCAGAACCTGACCAAGGCAGCAAACGACCAACGCCGATAACCAGGGTCGCAAAGCCCGAACTGATTTCATCTTGTACTCCTGTCCATTCCGCGGGGCAAAAGTTCAGCGCAAACCTAATTGCCGGCGTCACTCTTCCACACAGTATTGGGCACAAACGCATCCACCAGCGACATGATCTGCATGTTCTTCTGAAGTTGACTCAGTCCAGCCTTGCTCTTGACGGTGATCGTTACCGGCTCACGGGGCAGCAGGTCAAAATAATTATCCGAGAGCTTAGCGTCTGTATCTCCGAAGGAAATATACACACTGCGCGCCAGCACACTCGAGGAGAGCCGCAGTTCATTGATCCCGTTCGCGTCGGTCCAGTGGCTTTCGATGTGCGCCGCTGGGAGATGCACTTCTCTCGTCGGAATCAGATACATGAGGTTGCTGGAAACCTGCTTGCTCCCAACCGTCAGGTCTAGTGCTGCGAAAGTCTCCGCCGGGTCTGTGTACGGTTGTGTGGGAATTTCAAGATAGATCTTGCTGGAGAGTGGAGGAATGGTGATGTTCTGTTCTTGGGTGTTCAGCACCGTCCCATCAAATTTCATCATGCGAACGCGAAGACTCGCCTGGACAGGCGCGGTCTTATCCGAGACAACAGAAATCGCCAGGCTTCCATCCTTGATGCGCGATGACACCAGCAGCGGACTGAAGAAGCGGCGTGCGTAGTATTGCTGCGCTTTCCAGCGGCCATAATAATCGATGCTCGACGACGAAACCACCGGCCAGCAATCGTTCAGTTGCCAAAAAAGAGAACCCATTGTGCGCGGACGGTCGCGGCGGTGATGCTCGGCGACCAGCTTGGTAAATTCGGCCTGCAGCACCTGGCTGCCATATACCAGTGAAGCAAGTTCTTTGGTCGCCCATGGTATTGCAGCATGTAATCGCGAATCGTGTTGTATCCGTTGGCGCCTTTCTATGGGACTGCATAACTCTGGTCGATGTGCTGACGCGGTCTTGAGGCAGCGTGAACGCATCGATCGTCTGCATATCGGGAAGGGATTGAAAGCCATATTCACTGATAAATCTGTAATGGCGATCCTCTTCGCTGTTGAACGGTACGCGGCATTACGTCGATGGAAGTCCCGACCGTATAGTCATGGGTGTCGCCGAACTGCTGGTTGCCGCCGACATCATCCCCATCTTCCAGCACCCAGTAGTTCTTGTCCTTCGTCTCAGCGTAGATTTCCCGCTCGGGCTGCTGGGCCAGTAGGGAGCTGCCGGATCGTAACGCGCCACCAGTGTTGGAATGATACCGCTGAACACCGTCAGATAGTTGGTCCACATCTGGAGCCGTGCGATCGGAGTGACATGGATACTATCCTGCAGAAAGTTGTTTTCCTGTTCGTTATTTCCGCACCACAACACGATGCTCGGATGGTTGCGCAGCCGTTTTAACTGATCTGTTACTTCCTGCGCGACATTCTGCTTGAATGCATAGTTCCCGGGCTGCCAGGGATTGCCGAACATAAAATCCTGCCAGACCATAATGCCCAGTTCATCGCATATTTCGTAGAACTGTTGGGTTTCGTAATAGCCGCCGCCCCATATCCTGACCATATTCATGTTGGCGTCTTTTGCCGATTGCGAAAATGTTGCGGATTTGCGCCGTTGTAGCCCGGCTCGGAAAACTCTCAAACGGGACAACACTGGCACCTTTAGCAAAAATCGGAATTCCATTCACCACAAATTCGAACAACCGTCCCCACTGGTCGGTATCGCGCCGCAGCACGACAGATCGAAGACCCGTTCGCACTGTGTCGCTGTCCTGAACTGCGCCGTTTATCGCGACCTCTGCATGGAAGGAATCCAAAGGCTGATCGCCATATCCCGCCGGATACCACAGCTCGGGATTTTTAATGGTAATGGGAATGACGACGGAATTAATGCCCGGATGCAGCTCCGTATTCTGCGTGACAATCGATTCTTTCCCGCCGGTTGCATAGTTGATCTTGACCGTCGCAGGCGCTTCGGATGTTGCCGCAACCTCCACCTCAGCCAGAACATGTGCCAACGGAGCGGTTATGTCCAGTTGCCGAACATTCAGGTCCGCGATCCGCGCCTCATCCCATGCTTCCAGACGAACTGGCTTCCATATACCGCTGGTGACGTACCGCGGAGACCAGTCCCATCCATATTGGTATGCAGCCTTGCGAATATACGACTTTACCGGGACATTGATTTCCGGCCACCACTTGTCTTTCGCAGCATTTCTGGCGGCTCCTACGATCGGCGAGGTAAACATGACCAGAAGCTGGTTATCTCCCAACTTCAGGTATGGCTTCGCATTCAGACGAAAAATACGAAACATGTCGTCCGATGTAAGCAGAAGCTGCCGATTCAGATATACCTGCGCGCATGTATCCAACCCATCGAAGACGAGATCGATATTCCTTCGACTCAAAAGCTGGGCATTTACTGAAATAGTTGTCCGATATTCCCAGTTAGCGTTTTCAATCCACTGGAGCTTGGCTTCGTTGTTTGATAATAAGGATCCGGAATCAGTTCGTTCCGGAGCAGATCGAGATGTACATCGCCGGGAACTTGTGCCGGGAGCCAATCAGAATGCCCGATCCCCTCAAGATCGGTCGATTGCCTGAATTGCCATCCTTGATTCAGCACGATGGTCCGGTTAGCGGCCGCCCATAACTGTCGCGGTAAAAGCTGGCTGAAGGAGAAAACCATCCATGCCAACAAAAGGGGCTCGAAACCCGAATCAGATTCATCACAACCTCTGTAATTCCTTACCTGACAATTTATACCGAAGCAGGTAGACGTCCAAACCTCTGGAGGAAATGGACCGCAGGAACTGGGATTCCCGGCCTCAATTATTTCGATTGTGCTTGCCATCGTACTTGGATAGGCCAATAATTTTTCTGAGAGTAAAGTTGGCTTAACTCAGAGTTGAAAAAGAAATGAGACCCGATCAAAATGCGAAGAGGATTTTCCGCGTTCACGCTGCTTCTATTGCCCGTTATTTTTTGCCTTCCCTCCGCCGCCGCACTGGCTCAACCATCTTCCCATCCAGATAGAAACCAGGGACCGCGACCGATCACCGCTGCAATGGAGCAGAGGGTGGATGGAATGGTGCATAAGCTGACCCTTGCACAGAAGATCGCGCTGATCGGCGGCGAGGATAGCATGTTCATCCGCAGCGAGCCGAGCATTGGATTTCCGCGATTGAAAATGTCGGACGGCCCAATGGGAGTGCGAACCTGGGGACCCTCGACGGCATACGCGGCGGGGATCGGCCTGGCGGCGAGCTGGGACACATCGCTGGCGGAGAAGATCGGAGTCGGGACTCGGCGAGGACGCGCGAGCGCGGGGAGTGAATTTTCTGCTGGGACCGGGCGTCGATATCTATCGCGCGCCCATGAATGGACGCAATTTCGAGTATTTTGGCGAAGACCCCTATCTGGCGGGAAAGATCGCCGTGAGCTATATCGACGGCGTACAGAGCCAGGGCGTAAGCGCGACGGTCAAGCATTTCGCGCTGAACGACTCAGAGTATGACCGGCACAATGAGAACTCTATTGCGACGAACGGACGATGCGGGAGATTTATCTGCCTGCTTTCGAAGCGGCGGTGAAGCAGGGGCATGTCGGCGCGGTGTGGATTCCTACAACCTGGTCAATGGAGAACACTCCACGCAAAATAAGTTTCTGAATATCGAGGTGCTGCGAAAGGATTGGGGATTTCGCGGTATCGTCATGTCGGACTGGGATGCCACCTATGACGGCGTGGCCGCGGCAAATGGCGGGCTCGATCTGGAAATGCCCTATGCTAAATTCATGACCGCGGAAACGCTGCTGCCTGCGATCAAAAGCGGAAATGTTTCCGAGTCCGTTATCGACCAGAAGGTTCGACGCATTCTGCGGACCGCGATGCAGTTCGGGTTTCTGGATCGCGATCAGGACTAATTTTCCGCTTTTCAACCAGCACGGGAATGCGATTGCCTTGAAATCCGCTGAGGAAGGCGCGGTTCTGTTGAAGAACAAAGGGCATTTGCTCCCGCTGGACCGCCATGCTGTCCACTCGATTGCGGTTCTTGGCCCGGATGCATATCCCGCGGTGCCGGGAGCGGGAGGCAGCTCTCGCGTAACCGCATTCAGCCCGGTAAGTTTTATGACGGGTTTGAGCGATGCGCTGTATCCAGCCGCCAAGGTCTACTGGAACTCCGGGATTCAGAGTCCATCGGAAATTTTTAAAAATTCAAAGTGGTGCGTCGATCCCGCCTGCCGGCAACCGGGATTGCGCCGCGACGAATATGCTGTATCGACAAATGCGAAATTGCTGTCTACAGTTGATCCCACGGTCGACAATTAACGCCACCGGGGCGTCAATGGGGCGGCCCCGCGCACACGCCCCACCGCGTGGAGTGGAACGGATATTTTGTTCCGAGCGCCTCGGGCATTTACCGCTTTGTGTCAGATGCCGTTGGCCGCGGCCGTTATGAGCTGAAGGTAAACGGTAAATCGATATTGCAGGAGACGCAGGAGGAAGGCGGAGGCGCGCGGTCGGCGAAGATCACGCTTCAAGGCGGCCAAGCTGCGAAAATTCAGTTCGTTTATTTGCCGGTGCGGGACCGGAATCGGCTGGACTCGGCGTGATCGCGGAAGACAGGCTGATTGATCCGGCGGCGGTGCAGCTGGCAAAAATGTCGGATATTGTGGTGCTTTCCGTGGGGTTCGGGCCGGCAACGGAGTCGGAAGGCTTCGACCGCACCTATCAGCTGCCGTTCGGGCAGGATGCATTGATTCAGGCCATCACGGCGGCGAATCCCCGCACCATCGTGGTGCTGACCTCCGGCGGCAGCGTGGCTACCGCCGACTGGATCGACCATGTACCGGTACTGCTGCAGACCTGGTACGCCGGTCAACAGGCTGGCACTGCGCTGGCGAAGATTCTGTTCGGCGATGTCAATCCGTCCGGCAAGCTGCCGATCAGTTGGGAGAAGAAGATCGAGGACGACCCGGCCTACAAAAATTATTACGAGCAGCCAGGCACGCGTGACGTGAAATATTCCGAAGGCATTTTCCTCGGCTACCGCTACTACGAAACCAGCCAGGTGAAGACGCTGTTCCCGTTCGGCTTCGGGTTATCGTATACCCGGTTCGCCTTCAGCAATCTCTCGGTATTGCCCGACTCCGCTTCCGCCGCAGGTCCTATCACGGTCTCCTTCGACGTGAAAAATACCGGCTCGCGCGCGGGAGCGGAAGTTGCGCAAATCTATGTCGGCGATCCCTCCGCCACTGTCCGGCGACCGGAAAAAGAGTTGAAGGGCTTTTCCCGCGTGGTCCTGGCTCCGGGCGAAGTACACCGCGTGACGGCAACGCTTGACAAGCGTTCCCTGGCCTACTGGGACGTCAAAACGCACGCATGGAAGGTAGATCCTGGAAAATT
>CAWGLF010000046.1:0-49368 GCA_963823295.1 uncultured Acidobacteriota bacterium | reverse complement strand
GTTGCGGGGGCAGGATTTGAACCTGCGACCTTTGGGTTATGAGCCCAACGAGCTACCGGGCTGCTCCACCCCGCACCTTCATCATAATGGGTGTGCGGGACGGGGTCAAACCCTGGCTTTCGCCTTTGAACACAAAGTGAAGGGTCGATATGGTAATCATGGAGGACCGCAACAGAAACAGTCTTCGCCTAGCCTCGCGCCTCTCGCTACCGTATACTGATCGAAGCCGTAAAATTGTTCTAAAGATTGGGATTACCATGCCGAAGTTGAAAACGCACAAAGGTGCGGCCAAGCGCTTTAAGAAGACCGGAAGCGGTCGGGTAAAGCGCGGCCAGGCCTTCATGCGGCACATCCTCACCTCGAAGGCAACCAAGACCAAGCGGCATCTTGCCGCTTCTGCGATGGTCTCGGATGCCGACCTGCCGAAGGTGCTGCGCATGATTCCTTACGCCTGATCGGCTTCTTCTGGAAGCAAGGGCCCGCACGCGTTCGTGGCCCCCGGAACTTGAGGTTCCGCTGAGATCAGAGCAAGAAAAGCGAGTGAAGAGGCGATTCAGCGCTGGATAAATCAGCGACTCCTACCTCCAGCCGCATACAACGATACGCAAAAGGAGAACAACCATGCCCCGCGTAAAACGTGGCAACAAACGCAAGGAATATCGAAAAAAGATACTGAAGCGCGCCAGCGGCTACTTCCTGACCAAGTCGAAGCTCTACCAGGCGGCGGAAGAGGCCGTCGAGCGCGGACTGAAATTTGCCTATCGCGGCCGCAAGGAAAAGAAGCGCCAATTCCGTTCGCTGTGGATTGTGCGCATCGGTGCGGCTGCAAAGCTGAATGGCATGAGCTATTCGCAGTTGATCCACGGTCTGAAATTAGGCGGCGTCGAGCTGGATCGCAAGATTCTTGCCGACATTGCGGTCAAAGACGCGGCCGGATTCACCGCTCTTGCGGAACAGGCCAAGAGCGCGTTGACCAAAGAGCACAACGAACGCAGCTCCGCTGCATAACGTTTGGCAATGAGCGGCGGAAAGCGCATCTTCGGATGCGCTTTTCCGCTTATACCGCTGGCTTCAAATTGCCGCCGCACGCCGCCTTCTGCTGAGCAGCAGATCGATCGCGGCCATCAGTGCGATCAACGCAATGATGACCTGCGAGATCACGCAGTAGAGGCACCAGACCTCCAGCAGGGACGCCTCGATGTGAGAGAGGTAAAGCGCGAATCCCAGGCCAAGGAGCGCGAACAACAGCGTCCACGCGCGTTTTCGAAACAGCGCCAGTAGCGCGAGCAGCAGATAGCCGGCGACACCGATCGCCGCAACCGGAACCGGACCCAGCATGGAATAGCGGCTGTGGTTTACGATTCCGCAGTCCCAGTGCGCGTTGATGTCGCAAGGCTCGGTTGCAGTGGAGTAGTGCACCTGCCAAGCCAGGGAAGACACGACGATGCCTGCGATTGCCAGCAAAAAGATAATGTACCGCAAAGCCTGCTCCTTTTCGCGTATAACTCTTTTGTTTTGTGGGATATTTGAGCCGTCATTGCAACTTTTATCGCAAAACGCTTACTCCTTTTAATCGCATGTAACTCTTTTGTTATGTGAGTTTTGAGCCGCTATTTGCGCGTTTGATTGCAATTTTTTTTGCGTGGGTGGTGCGAGAGCGGCCGAAATGTGGCATCCTGGTGCTCTTTTTGTTTATCCGGCTGCCACATTGCCGGGAAACAAATTTTCGACAGAAGGATGTCTGCATCCATTGTAGCGGCCGGGATGGAATGAGTACGACAGATGGGATCATCTTTTTCAGAAACTACTTTCGCCCTTCATAGCAGTTCGAAATTCGGTCGAGTGGTCGGCATTCCCGCGCTCTCTCAGTTATTCTTCAAAAAAGCATGGACTCTACACAAACTCCAGTCTTGCAGAGCTATGAGCCCGATGCAATCGATGCAGCTTTTCGGTCGCTCCATACGGAAGTGGCAGAAGACGCCGCCGCACTGCGCACGGCACAGGATCGAGAGCAGTTCCGGCTGCGCTGGCTGGGACGGAAACAGGGCCGCCTCAAGAGCATCAGTGATGCGTGGCTCAAGACATCGCCACCGGGGGCCCGGAAAGCTCTTGGGGTGCATTTCAATCAACTCAAACAACAGATCGAGCAGGCGCTCGAAGCGGAGCCCGCGCAGGGTCCGGCTGTTGTTGCCGATGCCGAATCGATCGACATCACCCTGCCGGGGATACGCCCTGCGCACGGTGCCGAACATCCGCTGATTCGGACCATGCACGAGATCATCCGTGTTTTTGAACGCCTGGGATATTCCGTAGGCGTGGGGCCTGAGGTTGAAACCGATTACTACAATTTCGAGTCGCTGAATTTTCCGCCGAATCATCCAGCGCGCGATACCCAGGACACGCTGGTCATTGCCAACCAGGAGCATAAGCCGCCGCGCGATCGGCTATTGCTGCGCACCCACACTTCGCCGGTGCAAATTCGCACCATGGAGCGGCAGCCGCCACCCGTGCGAATCGTCATTCCCGGCAAAGTTCACCGCAACGATGCGGCGGACGCAACCCATTCGCCGATCTTCCACCAGGTGGAAGGCTTGTGCGTCGATGAGAATATCACTTTCAGCGATCTGAAAGGCACGCTGGATCATGCCATGAAGGAGCTGTTTGGTTCGAGCGTGCGCACGCGGTTTTTCCCGTCATTTTTTCCGTTCACGGAACCGAGCGCGGACGTTCAGATCAGTTGTATTTTCTGTGGCGGCAAAGGTTGCAGAAAATGCAAGCACTCGGGCTGGATTGAGCTGCTGGGTTGCGGCATGGTGGATCCGGCGGTGTTTGAATTCGTTCGCGGCAAGCAGCCGGCGTACGACCCGGCCAGGATCTCCGGGTTCGCTTTCGGCATGGGCGTCGATCGCATCGCGATGATGAAATACGGAATCAACGACATTGGCCTGCTCTACTCCGGCGATATGCGGTTTCTGGAGCAGTTTGCATGAAGATACTTTCGCTGGCTGCGCGCTTATTTGCCTGCTCTGGATGTTTCCGACCGCCAACTGGCTGACGATCTGACGCTGCGGGGCATCGCGGTGGAAGGCGTGTTCGATCTTCCCTCGAAAACCGGGGGCCCTGGGAATGGCTCGCTATTCGAGATGGACATCACGACGAACCGCGTCGATGCCATGAACCACTACGGAATCGCGCGCGAGGCGGCGGCAATTTACGATATTCCGCTGCTGCCGCTCGATGCGTCACTGCCCCCGGCGAAACGAGCGAAGCAGCCAATCACCGTTCGCATCGAGGCGAAAGACCTTTGCGGACGTTTTACGGCGCGCGTGCTGCGGAACGTGCGGATTGCGCCGTCTTCGGGAGAAGTCGCCGCGCGTTTTGCCCTGCTGGAACAAAAACTGATCAGCAACGCCGTCGATGCCACGAACTTCGTCACCATGGCGATGGGCCATCCGACGCACGCGTTCGATCTCGACAAGCTGGAAGGCGGCATTGTGATGCGGCGTGCGCGGGCGGGCGAGCGGCTGAAGCTGCTCGACGGGACGGAATGTACTTTGATTCCCGACGATCTGGTCGTGGCCGACGAGAAAAAGGCGCTGGCGCTTGCCGGGGTGATGGGCGGCTGGGACACGATGATTACGCCCGAAACGAGAAATATTGTTGTCGAAGCGGCATGGTTCGATCCCGGCACGGTGCGGCGCTCCGCCCGGCGCCATGGATTGCACACGGACGCGTCGCACCGTTTCGAACGTGGGGCGGATTTCGCTGCGCCGCCGGTTGCCTCCGCGCTCGTCAGCCGTTTGATCCTCACCGCCGGCGGCGAGATTGAAGGCGAGCTGGTCGATGTTGTCGTCCCGGAACAGGCGGCGCGCACGGTCGAGCGTCCCGCGATTCGGTTGCATGCGGCTCAGGTGGCGCGCATGCTGGGGAAAACACTCGATGGGCATCGCATTGAAGCTTCGACGATCGAGCGATATCTCACTGCGCTGGGCGCGAATATTCAGAAATTTCCGGCGGAAGAATATTCCGTCACGCTGCCCAGCTGGCGGCTCGATCTTGAGCGGGAGATCGATTTGATCGAAGAGATCGCCCGGTTGCATGGCTACAACCGTTTTGCCGATACTCTGCCGCCATTTGCCGGAAGCGTGGTGGAGCTGCCCTGGGCCGCCAAGGAGCGTACGCTTCGGCAAAAGCTTCTGGCCTCCGGATATTCCGAGGCGATCGGCAGCACGTTTTGCTCTGCCGCCGATGCAATTGCGTTTTCGCATCAGCCAAATTCATATGTGCCGCTTGGCAATCCACTCAGCGAGGAAGTTGGCTGTCTGCGACCGTCGCTGGTTCCGGGCATGCTTGCCATGCTGGCGTACAACCTGAACCGGGAAGTGGAGAACGTGCGGCTGTTCGAGATGGGGACCATATTCTCCAGAAGCGGAGGCGACGCGATCGATCGCGTGCAGGAAAAACAATCTCTGGCGATCGGCGCAACCGGCATGGCAATTCAGGCTCATGCCACTGCCGCGCCCCGCGAGTATAGCTTTTTCGATATGAAAGGCGTTGCGGAAGAATTGCTCTCCGGCTTTGTCGCGGCATCGGTTTACTTCGACGCCTTTTCGGCGGAGAGCGGATTGATGCCTGCGTGGCTGCATCCGAGACGGTCGGCGCGGATGGTAGCGGACGGCGAGACGATTGGGTTTTTCGGGCAGCTCGCTCCGCAGGAAAGCCAGCAGCGGAAACTCCGGCAAGCGGTCTTCGTTGGGGAATTCAATCTGGAACGTTTGTTTCGCCATGCGCTGCGCATTCCGGCGGCTCGCGATCTGTCGCGTTTCCCCCCAGTTGTGCGCGATTTTTCTTTTCAATTTCCCGATACGATTCGCTGGGCTCAAATTGCCGAGGTTATCGATTCGCTCGGTATCGCCGAGATGCGCAGCTTACAGCCGCTCGAGATATTCCGGGATACCAAGGACGCCGGCCTGACACATTCTTACTCCATGCTGGTGCGCGCTGTATTTCAGGCGCAGGACCGCACGCTGCGGCTCGATGAGCTGCAGGGCTGGGCGCATCGGATCTTCGCAGCACTGATGGAACTAGGCGCTCAGCCCCGGTTCCCGGTCGAGCTGCTTTGAGCGGATTGGTTTTCAAATCCGAATTATCGTCCGCGAAGATTGCGCTTCCGTTCCACAGCGGCGCTATACTGCGCGAAGAGCATCTTATTGATTATGGCAACTACGACTATGGCAAGGGATCAGGAATTGGAGTTGGCGGTGGATACGTTTGCCGCTTTGGAGCAGCGCGTCGTGCGGGCGATCGAACTGCTGAATCGGGAACGGGAACAGCGCCTGGCGACTGAGGAACAGATGGCTAAATTGCGCGAGCAGTTGGAAGCACAGCATACCCAAACTGCAACATTGCGCCGCGAGATTGAGGAGCTTCACCGGGAACGCGACGTGGTTCGCACACGCGTGGAACGCCTGATGTCCTCGCTCGATGCAATTGAGGCGTCTTAGTCTGATGTGCCCTGGGCAATAAGAACCGCGCGCCAGTACGGGGGAGAACGTATGGATCGCAGCGAAGCGCAATCGGATTTTCGGCAGGATGAACAGGAACGCGGCGAGCACGTGGTCCAGAGCGTGCCGGACGACTCCAGTTCGAGTGCTCCGTCACACGACGCCGTTTCGAGCAGTCTTGTGGTCGATATTTACGACCAGCTGTATCACCTGCGCGGCCCGGATCCGAATTATCTCGAACAACTCTCAGCACTGGTCGACGCCAAGATGCGCGCAGTGGCGCAACATGGCATGACGGTGGATTCTTTGCGAGTGGCGGTGCTGGCCGCCCTGAACATCGCCGACGAATTGGTTACGCTGCGCCAGCAGCGGGACGCGCTGGCCGGCAATGTTGCGAAGAATATCAAATCCAGAACGGAAACACTGGCCGAAATGCTGGACGCCGCGCTCGATTCCAACCGCAAGGCCGGCTAGAACCCGCCTCTCCCAAATGGTAGGGATTACGCGTCGCGGCGAGCGGGTCAGCACTGCAATTTATCTGCTTCGATATAAAGATTGACAGCTTTCTATCCGATCGCTACGATCGCAAGCGTTACGGCAGGTCTGTTCCGTCACATCCCGGCCCCCTCCCGATGTAAGGCCTGTACGACGTTTTCGAGGCCGACAATGTTCCTATCCAGATGCAAGTTTGTCCACCTATTTCTTACTGCTGTTTTCCTGCTAATCACCCCATCTGCGCTTTATTCCCAAATTTCATTTTCCAATTTACGCCGCAAAGCCCAGAGTAAGGCCAATCAGATGGAGCACAGTGTATCCGGGACCAATGCTTCTGCGTCCAGTTCTTCGTCTGCCGGGTCGAGTACTTCCTCCGGTGTCTCATCCGGGACTCCCGCTGCAGCGGGTCAAGCATCCGCGAACAGCAATTCTGCCAGCCCGAGTTCCGGAAGCCCGGATGGGCGTCTTTTGGCCGCTGCTACTCGCGGCAGCGCCAGCGATTGCGAAGCAGCGATCACGGCGGGAGCGAATGTCAATGTTTCTCCCGCTTATGGGGTATATTCAGGATCTACTCCGCTCCTGAGCGCAATTCCGCTGCGCACAAATCCTGGTGAGTCAGACAATCTGGATGTTGTAAAGTGCCTCGTGGAACATGGTGCGGATGTCAATCTTACGCCGATGAAATACGGCAAACCTGTTGTATCCCCCATTATGAAAGCTTCGAGTTACGGCCACTCCGATATCGTGGCGTATCTGGCGAACCATGGCGCCAAGGTAAATACTCAACTGCTTCCGCCAAATGATAAAAATTTTGTCAATGGAATGTACAGCAGCGACACGCCCATGAGTTATGCCATTCTCCATAACAACAGTCCGGAAGCTGTCCAGGCGCTGATTGAACATGGCGCTGATGTCCGGCTGAAGTATTTCAACAGGCATTTCGCGCCGGGCAATACCACCCTCGATATTGCGCAGCTTACGTTGAACAATGCCGCGACCGCCTATAAGAACCAGCCCAATCTCCACACGCGCCAGCAGCTGGATAGCGCATGTTCGATATACAACCTTCTGAAAGCTCACGGGGCGACGACGGGGCCAGCGAGTCCGGTCTCAGGCAATCCGGCTTGCGGTGCAACGCCGTCACAACACGCGGCCGCAGTCTCGGCTGTTAAGGCACGGGATGAGCAGAGCATGTCGAGTGAAGTCGAAACTTCAAAACAGTATTGCGCCAGCAATGAAACGTTATCGAATTTCTATGAATGCTCCTGTTTTGCACAGAAGGTGCGCGAGTACCGGAGGGAACACGGAATGGAGCAGCCGCTGACCAATGTTATCGCTTTCATTCAATACCCCGAGTGCGTTGCTCCGGCGGCCCAGATATCGAAATGGGGCGCGGATCGCGCTTATCATGTCGAGGGGGGTGATCCAAAGCTCAAGGCACAGATGCCTGTCATTGCGAAATGTGCGGGCGACAAGTTGGCAAGCAGTTTCCGTGCCAAGCCTATATCCAGTTATGGTGCTATCAGCGGCTACTTCACCACTGCGCTGAATGCATGCATCCAACAGTACGCGCCTTAGTTAATGGCCATATTTGTTTCTGGACGACGATTGAACTTCGATTGCTATACCATGCGAACGGTAACTGCCGGTTGTGATCTGCGTCACCTTTCGCTTGCCAACCGCGGCATTGCCCATTAGCATCCATGTAGAAACCGGCCTGCAAAGCAGGTGCGGTGGTTAACGCTGGTTGAACCTACATTCATTGAACAGGGAATTCGACTCGTACATACGGCTCGGTGCGCAGTGTCCGCCAGTCCGGAATGCCTAAAGAGCCGCGGCGGGTTCCCACCGTCTTAGGACGGGTTCACCGGCGCATCACTGTACGGCCCCGTGGGTCGGTTTTCTTTTTCCCTTCTCGCCGGTTCCGGAGAGATTCTGTTCTACTCCAATTGTGTATCCACGTCTGTTTCAGTTCGGACCGGTTGCATTGCCGACCTATGGTTTTTTTGCCGCGATCGCGCTGATCGCCGGGCTTGTATTGGCGATGAGAGCGGCGAAAGCTCTCGGTGTTCGGCCAGACATTGTATGGAATTTTGGCCTGATCAGTATTTTCAGCGCGGTTCTCGGTTCCCGGATATTGCTGATTGCCGGCCACTGGCACGATTTTCTTTCTTACCCGGCGCTGATGCTCAGCATTTCGATTCCACGCACCGTCGATTCCGTCGCGACCGAGTTGGCGCTGGGCATCTTTGCCGGTCTGCTTTATCTGACATTGAAGCGAGCGCCTTGGCTGGCTACGCTCGATGCCGTTGCGCCCGGATGGGCATTGGGGCAGGCAATTCTGATGCTAGGATGCTTTTTTGCCGGCTGCGACTACGGCCGTCCTACATCCTCGCGCGTGGGGAATTGCGTTTCACAGTCCATGGGCGATGCTGTGGAACGGTACGCCGCTTGGCGTCCGGCTGCATCCGGTTCAACTGTATGTTTGCGCGCTGGAACTGGCGTTGTGCGCGGGACTGCTTTGGTGGCTGCCGCGCCGCCGCCAGGCTGGGGAGCTGGCGGGAGGATGGCTGCTTCTGTCCGGCCTGGGGCAATTCTTTCTGGACTTCTATCGCGGAAATAATCGCCTCATGATTTTCGGTGCGGCTCTGTCTCTGACCCAGGCCATCGGCTTCTGCATGGTTGTGCTGGGTGGTCTTCTGCTGCTGGAACATGGACGCGCAAGTACAGCGCGTCGCCGCGGCGAGGTGCGCGTGTGATGAACCAGACTCAGCGGAGATTTGCAGTGGACGAGGCCAGTGCGGGTCAGCGGCTCGATCAGTTTCTCACCGCGCATCTGCAGGATGTCAGCCGAGCGCGGGTGCAATCTTTGATTGAGCAGGATCATGTCTCCGTCGCCGCCCCCGACGGTATCCCGCGCCCAGCGAAGGCAAGCGGAAAACTGCGCGCCGGTGAAACCGTAATCATGATGGGCGAAGCCGCTGCGCCTGCTCTGCGGGCCATGCCGGAGGCGATTCCGCTCGACATTGTGTACGAGGATGCATTTCTAGCCGTTGTGAACAAGCCTGCGGGGATGATGGTGCATGCCGGGTCGGGTGCGACGGAAAGCGCCCGCAACCGGGGCACGCTGGTGAATGCCCTCCTGCATCACATGGCGTCCTTATCGGCTTCTGGAGGATCGTTGCGACCGGGTATCGTGCATCGCCTCGATAAACAGACCAGCGGCCTCATCATCGTTGCCAAGGATGACCGGACGCATGCGCGGTTGGCAGAGATGTTTGCTCGGCGCCAGGTGCATAAGACCTATATCGCGCTGGTGCACGGCGCGGTGAAGCTTGACCATGGAACGCTGAACGCATCCATCAGTCGCGACCAGCAACGCCGTACTCGCATGACCACGCGGCGCGCCGGAGGACGCAGCGCAGTCTCGCATTATCGTGTGCGCAAGCGGTTTGAATCACGCTACGGCCATTTCACTCTGCTTGAAATTGACATAGAAACCGGGCGAACACATCAGATTCGGGTGCATCTTTCTTCGATTGGACATCCGGTTGTGGGGGACACGCTTTATGGCGCTCCGCAATCGATTCTGCCGAGACTGGAAGCACCTGCGACGCGCCGCCAAAAAGAAGCTGCGGCCCGGAACGCCATCACGCTCAACCGAAATTTTCTCCATGCCACGCGTTTAGAATTCGCGCATCCTGAAACCGGCGAGCTGCTGAAATTAGAGGCGCCGCTGCCGGCCGATCTGGAGCGCTGGCTGAGACATCTAACATCGGTGGTTCCCGCCTCCACTCCAGGCGAGACAAGTGCTCCTGCGCTGATAAAATCGAAGAAATGATCCAGCGGAAATGCGGTCAGCGGAATCGTGAGTTCCACACGACACGGCTATGGATAGCTGTCGGGTTCCTCAGCGCGTTTCTCGTGATATCCAATACGGTGCGTGCGCAGAACAGTAGCGCGGCCGTCCAGAATGCAAAACCTGCCGTTTCGCCTTCACAGAATGGGTCCACTGCGGCAAATCCAAACGGGGCGAGTCCAAAGCAGTCAGCGAACCCGCCGTCAAGTCCACCCACAGCCCCTGTCCAGCCGCAGCAGCAGACCTCCGCAGTCACCGATCAGAACGGCGCATATACCATCACCACGGTCGTCAATGAAGTGAATCTGATTTTCACTGTTACCGACAAGCACGGCCATTTTATTCGCGATCTTAAGGCAAGCGATTTTTCTCTGCTGGATGATCACATGGCGCCGGCCGAGGTTTACAGCTTTACCCAGCAGACGAATCTCCCCTTGCGGGTTGGGCTTTTGATCGATACCAGCAGTTCCATTCGCTCCCGTTTTCAGTTCGAGCAGAATGCTGCTGTCGAGTTCCTGCTTTCCGTCCTGAGACCGAGGATCGATAAGGCGTTTGTGATGGGTTTCGATGTCACCCCGGACATCACCCAGAGTTATACGAATAACGGCGATCTACTGAGCAATGGCATCCGGAAGCTTTCTCCCGGCGGCGGCACGGCGCTTTACGATGCGGTCTACACGGCCTGCCACGATGACATGCTGCCGCTCCATGGACCGCCGTTGATCCGGAAGGTCGTCATTCTGCTGTCCGACGGGGACGACAACCAGAGCCACGCCACGTTGGATGACGCGGTAAAGATGTGCCAGCGCGCCGACACCACCATTTACGCTATCAGCACGAATGACAGCCCCAGCCGCGACCGCGGCGACGACATCCTGAAGGCGATGTCGCTAGTGACGGGGGGAAGGGCGTTTTATCCGCCGCGGATGGAGGATGTAGCCACCGCTTTTGCGGGAATTCAGGAGGAACTGCGAAGTCAGTATTCGCTGGTGTATAAACCGGCGGATTTCAAAGCGGACGGCGCGTTCCGTCCCATCTTTCTTACGGCGTATGACCGCAAATACAAGGTGCGGGTGCAGAAGGGCTACTTCGCTCCAAGCTCGACACAGTAAACAGACCCAGGTGGGCTTCCCACCCCAGCGACGAAGACTTGTGGCCGGGGCCACGGTTTCGCGAACCTGGGCACCCGCTGTTGATCAAACTTGCCTTCCACCTTCCAGCATTTTCAGCAATCCAGCTTCATCCAGAATCGCAATTCCCAGTGCCCTGGCTTTATCCAGCTTGGAACCCGCCTCTTCTCCAGCGACGACATAGCTTGTCTTCTTACTCACCGAACCGGAAACGTTTCCGCCTTCGCGCTCAATTCGCTCTTTGGCCTCTTCGCGGGTTAAAGTCGGCAGGGTGCCGGTCAGCACAAACGTCAGTCCACTCAGCTTTGAAGAAACTTTCTTCCGCTCCGCCGTGAAGTTCAGGCCTGCGGCGCGCAGCTGCTCGATCAGTTCGCGATTCGCCGGCACCGCAAAATATTCGCGGATCGCGGTTGAAATGCGTGGCCCTATCTCAGGCACCCGCTCCAACTCCTCACTGCCGGCCTCGATCAGTCGATCCATCGTGCCAAAGGCCTCAGCAAGAAATTGTGCGGTGCGTTCGCCGACGAAGCGGATTCCGAGGCCAAGAACGACGCGGTCGAGGGGCGCTTGTTTCGATCGCGCAATCTGCTGCAGCAGCGATTGCGCTGTTTTTTCTCCAATCCGTTCCAGGGACAGCAGCGCGGCTTCATCGAGTTTGTAAATGTCAGCCAAATTGCGGACCATTCCGCGATCGGTGAGTTGCTGCACCACTGCTTCTCCCAAGCCTTCAATGTTCATCACCTTGCGCGCGGAAAAATACAGCAGGCTTTCCCGCAGGCGAGCCGGGCAGTTGACGTTAATGCATCGCCAGTCCACCTCACCTTCTTCACGAACGAGACCGCTGCCACATACGGGGCAGACTGCCGGGAAGGAAAATTCACGGGCGTTGCCGGGGCGCTTTTCGGGTAGCACGGAAACGACTTTCGGAATCACATCCCCGCCGCGCTCGACGGTGACAAAGTCTCCGATCTTCAGACCGAGACGGTGGATTTCATCAGCGTTGTGCAGCGTCGCCCGGCTTACCGTGGTTCCGCCGATTGGCACCGGGACGAGCTCCGCAACCGGGGTCAACTTGCCGGTTCGGCCTACCTGAACCGTGATATTTTCGACCTGCGTGACTGCCGACCTGGCGGCGAATTTATAGGCGATGGCCCAACGCGGAGCGCGGCCGGTAAAACCGAGATGATTCTGCTGAGTGGTGCTGTTTACCTTTAGCACCACCCCGTCAATTTCATACGGCAGCGATTCGCGCATGGCGTCGGCTTTCGCAATAAATTTCAGTGCTTCGTCGATGCTATGAACGATGCCGCGTTTTAGATTCACGCGAAAACCGGCGGCCGCCAAAGCATCGAGCGATTTACTCTGCTGGGAAAATATGTAGCCGCTCTGGTCCAAAGCCAGGTATGCATAGAAGTCGAGCCGCCGCTGGGCGACGATGTTTGGCTCCAATGTGCGCAATGTTCCGGCGGCGAAGTTGCGTGGATTCGCGGCGGGGGCGAGTCCTTGCTCCTCTCGTTCGGCGTTGAGCTTCTGAAATGCGGAGAGAGGCAGAACGACTTCGCCGCGAACCTCAAAGTTTTCCGGCAGGCCGGAAGCCTGCAGCTTTGCTGTGGGAATTCCGAGTGGCACGGAGCGAATGGTGCGTACATTGGTTGTTACGTCTTCACCAATTACGCCGTCGCCGCGCGTCACGCCGCGCACGAGGCGCGCATTTTCATAAGTCAGCGCCAACGACAATCCGTCGAGTTTCAGTTCATAGACGTAGTCGATCTTTTCCTGGCCGGCCAGTTCGTGGACGCGCCGGTCCCATTCGCGCAGCTCGGCTTCATCATAAGCATTGTCGAGCGAAAGCATAGGCCGCGAGTGGGCCACCTTGGGGAATCCCTCTTTTGGTTTGCCTCCCACGCGCTGGGTGGGTGAGTCCGGGGTGAGCAGCTCGGGATGGGAATCTTCCAGCTCGCGCAGCTCGCGCATCCACGTGTCATACTGCGCGTCGGAAACCTCCGGGGCATCCTGGACGTAATAGAGGTATTCGTGGTGGCGGAGTTTCTCGCGGAGATCGTCGATTTGCTGCTGTATATCGTGGGTGATGGATTTTGGAGACATCGAGAAAATTATAGAGAGGAACCGGTGACCGGACCCAAGGGTATCGATTCGGCCGGATTTCCGGTATCCTGAAAGGTGTCCAACCGGAGCGTTGGGAGGTGTAATCTCATTTGGCGGAAGTTAAGATTCAGGAAGGCGAGCCGCTGGAAAACGCGCTGCGCCGGTTTAAGCGCAAGGTGCAGCAGGAAGACATCATTAAGGAAGTCAAGCGGCACTCGTATTACATGAAGCCAGGCGAGAAGATGCGCATGAAGCAGGCGCTTGCCCGCAAACGCAATCGCAAAAAAGCCCGCAAGGAACAAACCGATTAGAGCAATTCTCGTTTAGAAGGATCCACACGAAGCGATGTTCTCGGGATTCTTCGCTGCGCTCAGAATTACGGGCTTTGTCTATATCTAAGAAACCGACGAAATCACACTCCAAAAACAGAGGGCTGCTCAATGCAGCCCTTTTCTCTGTGCAGATTTGCCGGAGAGGCTATGCAGCACGCTTCGTCGTAACGGTGCGATCGTCGAGCGCGCGAGTCGCTCTTACTCCATGGATTCCGCCCGCCGCGGCCGCGATCATCGCCAGGAAGAAAGCCACAAACAGCCACCATTCACCACCGGCGGTAATGAACCCGCCCAGGCCGGCCGACTGCGTTGGAACTGCCGTGCCGGTGTAGACCGTCGTCCCGGTAGTAGCCAGCGCTATGACAAGGATGGTAGTGAAAATGGACATGCCAAACGTCACCAGGCCGTGATACATGCCCAGATTGCGATCGGCCGCTCCATATAGCAGCTTGCTCGATGTTTTGCCGGCAAAATAAAGCGCGATGATAGAGAGAACTACCATCCAGACCTGGAACCCGGTACTCGCGGCTGGAGAGGTGGGAACCCCGGCACTGGGGGTGCTCGCGCTAGAAAAAATGGCGGCGCCAAGTAATCCGAATGTCGACTCGATCACAATGTACAAGAACGTTCCGGAAAATATACCCGCCCAAGACCAGAAATAAGGGCTGCGGTTCACCGGAACAGTCGTCGGGAACTCCCCGTATTGAGATGTAGCCATATCTATTCTCCTTTCGAAGCAACGCTTCAATAAGTAGGATGGAAAATATGGCCAGTTTCGATGCCCAATTTTTACAGAGAGGGCTGTAATTAATACACGGTCACTCTGAAGATTGCGACTCTTTTCCGGTCATGTAGTAGTGGACGGCGGGCGTAATGATTAACGAGAGCAGCATGGAAATCAGAATTCCGCCGATCACCGCGATGGCTAGAGGTTGCAACATCTGCGAGCCCGCGCCAAAAGCGAGTGCCAGTGGCAACATTCCGGCGACCGCCGCAACCGCGGTCATTACGATGGGACGAAGTCTGCGGCGCCCGGCCTGAATCATGGCGTCTCGCGGGGAGAGACCGGCCGCGCGGAATTTCACATCGGCATCCAGCAGTAGAATCCCATTTTTCGAGACGATGCCGACGACCATGATGAGGCCCATGAACGATGAGATGTTGAACTCCGTTCCGGTAATCAGCAGTGCGAGGAACACACCGGAAGTTGACAACACGGCGGAGGCAAGAATTGAAACCGGTGCGGAAAATGTCCTGAACTCAAATATCAACACGAGGAAGACCAGCATCAATCCCACAAACAAGACCAGCAGCAGGTCCCGAAACGATTGCTGCTGCGTTGCGTAGGTTCCACCGTACTCCACGCGAATTGTGGACGGCAGATTCAGGGAGGCCACAGCCTTCTTTACGCCGGTAATAGCCTGGCCGAGACTCGTCCCCTGCAATCGGGCGGATACCTCGACCAGGCGCTGCAAATTCTGCCGTAGAATCTCCGTCTGACCTGGAAGATTCTCGACGGTGGCCAGCGAACCCAGCGTCGCCGTCGTTCCCGTTGCGCTGACCAGCAGGGTGTTGTTCATTGCCTCCGGAGAGGCGCGGTTCTGCTCCGGAAAACGGACCCGTATATCATAGGCGCGGTTGTTCAGGACCAGCGGCGTGGGTGCGGTTTCTCCCTGCAGCAGAGCGTTGGCGTCGGTCGCCACTTCATCCGGCGTAAATCCGCTGGTCGCGGTTACGGAGGGCTGCACGTGATACACGATTTCCGGACTGCTGATGGTGTCGTCGATCCCGTTCAGCACGCCCACGATTCCGGGAACGCCTGAAATTTTGTCCGCCACGATGGGCGCCCAGTGCCGCAGGAGTGCGGGATCTTCACTGAAAAGCTGAATAACGACCGGCTGCGGCGCGTTGGTCAGATCTCCGATCATGTCTTCGAGTGTCTGGTGCAGGTCGATGTCCAGCATCGGTTCCTGCTGGCTCACCTTCTGCTGTACCTCGTCCATGATGGAGTAGATATCGCGGCTGCGGTGGCTCGTAAGATTTACGGAAATGTCTCCCGTGTTGGCTTCTGTCACCGCGGCCAAGCCCAGTTGCAGGCCGGTTCGGCGGGAAGTAGCGATGACCTCCGGAATCGTATGGACGATCTGGATCACGTGACTCACAACCCGGTCCGTCTCTGCCAACGAACTGCCGGGAGGCATGACGTAGTCGATCGTGAAATTTCCTTCATCCATTTTGGGAAGGAGATCGGAGCCGAGGGAGGAGTAGCTGAGATACGAGATCACAATCAACACTGCGGCAAATAAGGCCAGCCACAACGGGCGCGCCAGCACGAAGGTCAATAGTCGCTCATAAACGCCGATGATTCGCCCCATGAAGCCGCTGATCGAGGCTTCCTCGGCTTCCATCAGCCGGCTCGCCTCATCTTCCGCGGAGGCAAACTCCCCGATCTGATCCTCCGGGTCGAACGAATCCTTGCGGCGAACGAAATACTGGCTCAGTGTCGGCGTCCAGGTCAGCGCCAGGAATAATGAGGCGATCAGAGCCGAGGCCATGGTGACCGCCAGCGCGCGGAAAAATGTTCCTGTGACTCCGGTGATCAGGATCAGTGGGAGAAAAATCACTACCGGAGTTGCAGTCGAGCCGAGAAGCGGCACCTTCAACTCGCTGAGAGCGTTCTGGACCGCCCTCATCCGTCCCTGACCGGCATCGCGATGGATGACGATATTCTCAACCACGACGATCGCGTCGTCGATCACCAGGCCCACCGCAGCTGCGAGCCCGCCCAGCGTCATCAGGTTGAAGCTTTCTCCCAACAGCTTCAATACGATAAACGTGAGCAGAATCGTGATCGGAATCACCAGGCCCGCCACCAGCGAACTGCCCCAGTCGCGCAAAAACAGCACCAGCACGATGCACGCCAGGATGATGCCGATCAGGATCGCGTCGCGAACGCTCTTGATCGCTGCCTTCACCAGTCCGGCCTGATCGTAGTAGACCGAGAAATTGATTCCGGGAGGCAGGTCCTTCTTGATTTGATCGAGCTCCCGGTAGACACCATCGGCCACCGTCACCGTATTCGTACCGGGTTGGCGATTGATGCTCAGCAGCACGCCCGGTTTTCCATTGGCGGTAACCACCGTGTAATGCGGCATGACGGCTGCCTGCACCGTGGCGATGTCGCCGATATGCACGGGAACGCCCGCTGGTGTTTGCTTCACCACGATATTGGCGATTTCATTCGGATCGTGCACCTGCCCATCTATCAAATCGAGCACCAGATCGTGATTCGCTGTGATCAGGCCGGGAGACTCGATCAGATTGGTCCGCTGCACCGCGGCAAGAATCTGGTTGACTGTGACCGAAGCGCGCAGCAGCTTCGCGGGGTCGGGAACAATGTCAAACTCCGGCACCTCTCCGCCCTGAACCAGCACGCTGGAGACGCCGTTCACTCGATTCAATCGAGGCTTTATCTCATAGGTGGCGAGCTCCCACAGTTTGGTGGCCGGCATGGTATTTGAAGTAAGCCCAAATCCCAGGATCGGAAAACTGGAGAAGCGAAGCCGGTTTGCCTGGATGTGCGCTGTCGGAGGCAGAGAAGCCTGCACCTCCGACATGGCGGCGTACACCCGCTGCAGGGTCTGAAACATGTCGACGTGCCAGTCGAAAAACAGGTCCACTTCGGCGGTGCCGCGGCTGGTGATGGAACGGACAGTCTGCAAGCCCTGCACACTGTTCACCGCCTCTTCAATCGGACGGGTGATGGTGACCAGCATCTGATCGATCGGCATCACTCCGTTGTCGATGGCGATCAGCACCCGTGGGAAATCTGTGGTGGGAAAAACAGCGATCGGAATATTGAAGGCGGAATACGCGCCGACAAAGGCGAGCGCCAGAATGATGGCGATCATCGCCTTGGAGAAGACCGCAAACCAGTAGGTCTTCGGCGCGCTGTTTCGCGCAGCTCTCTTCGGCTCGATGTTTGGTTCGGAGTTGTGCAATTCCGGGGTCGCCATCAGGACCCCGCGGCCTGCGAGTCGCTGTTGCTGGATGGGGCTGGGGTGGCCTTCACTTTCGTCTTGTCGGGAAGTCCATAGGCGCCGCTCACGATCACCTGCTCTCCCGCATACAGGCCGCTCAGAATCTGGATCAGAGGACCTTGCTGGATCCCTGTCTCGACCTTTTGCGAGTACGCGCGGCCATCGGACTTGACCACCATCACGGTAGTCTCGCCATTCGATCCCTTTAAAATCGCCTGACTCGGAATCACCAGCGCATGCGGTAGCATGTTGGCGGTGATCGAAACCTGCACCGTCGCGCCCGGCTTCAATTCGCCCTTCGGATTGTCTGCCTGCACCCAGACTTCAACTGTCGTGCTGTTGGGGTCGAGCGCCGGGCTGAGCACGGTGACTTTTGCCGGGAACTTCGAGGTGAACCCGGGAACCTGCAAAGTCGCGCTATCGCCCAGCTTCAATTGCGCCGCTTGCGATTCCGGCACATGCAGCCGCACCACCACCCTGGACGTATCCATCACGACGAGCAGCGGCGTGCCTGCAGGCGCCATATCGCCCGGGTAAACCGCCCGTTCCGCAACCACGCCGTCGATGGGGCTTCGTATCTCAGTGTAGGCAAGCTGCGCGGTCGCGCCCTGATATTGGCCATGGGCCGCCTCAAGCTGACCCTTGGCCGCCTGTCGCTGCTGCGAGGCTCCGGAAGCCTCGAGATTCTGCAGATGTTTTTGGGCTGTCTGATATGCGCTGCGGGCAGAGGTCAGCGCAACCTGGGTTGCGTCCAGTTGCTTGCGCGCGATTGCCCCCTGCCGGTACAGCTTCTGGTCGCTGTCATAAAGCTTCTGTTCTGCGTTCAGACTGGTCCTGGCGTCTTGTACATTCAGAGTTGCTGTCTGAATCTCCTCCGGCAAGGTTGAGGTGGTAGCCGATGCGTACGTGGCCTTTGCCTGGTCATAGCTGCCCTTTGCGGAAACCACCGCCGCGGCCAGATCATGATTTTCCAGCACCGCCAGCAGTTCTCCGCGATGCACACGGTCGCCGCGCTGCACATAAAATCTTCGTACCGGCGCACTGATTTTCGGCGAGAGAGATGCCTGCTGGATGGGGAACAAAACACCCTCCGCGCTCAGGACATCTGTGATTGGCTGTACTTTGGCCGGCACTGTTTCGACAGAGACGATCGGCTCGGGGGCGCTCGAATTGGAATTGCTACCGCTGCAGCCTAATGAGACCGCAAGCAGAGCCGTTGCGAACACGGGTAAGGCAATTCTTCTCGGCACGTTAAAAGGTTCCTGTCAATGTCTGCAGGGTTGCGAGAGCTACCCGGTAGCGAGCCTCTCCAACGTCCAGCGCATTTTGAGCCGTCGAAAGCGCTGCTTGTGCGCTCAGAACCTCAAGTTCAATTGCATCTCCGGCCTTATAGCGCAAAGTGGCGAGCCGCAGAGATTCGGAAGCAATATCCATATCTTGACGCAGTATCTCAATCTGCGACCGGGCTACTTTTGCTTCGCTGTAGTACGAATACAGATTCCCCAGCGCCTCCCGTTGCGCCTGGGATAAATCAAGCTCTGCCTGCCGGCGCGTGTATTTTGCCTGATGCAATCGGCTTTCGGTGGCGCCCCAGTTCCATATAGGAACGTTCATCCCCGCGGTGACAAAATACCCAAGGTTGGGCACGGGACCTACTTTTGGATCGGCTGCGACCGTGCTCCGCAACGCAAACGCGTTGGCCTCGATCCCGTAGTCCACATCGAGGGAAAAGGTGGGGAAAAATCCCGCTCGGGCGATTGTTACATCGGCCTTCGCCTGCCTCAGCGCCGCCATGGCGGAGCGCACATACGGGTTGGCGTGCTCGGCCATTCCATTGATCTCGCCCAGAGAAGGCAGCACCGGAGAGCTGCCAAGATCATCGACCGTTGTAAAATTTTGGTCCAGGGCCGGCGAGAGCAGAACTGCAAGGGCCAGGTGAGCCTTCTCCATCGCGAGTTGCGCTTCCTGAAACGCAAGCTTCTGCTGATCAAATTGAAGCTGCGCCTTCAGAACATCGGCATGCGGGACTTCGCCGCCCTTCTCCAGCTCCTTCGTTGTCGTCAGAAAGCGGCCCGCCTGGTCAAGATTCTGCTGGGCATTGGCATAGGCATGCAGTGTGACGATGACGTTATAGTAGCTGTTCGTCACTGTGACCGTGAGTCCCCGACGGGCAATTTCGGCCTGTGCTTGCGCCAGCGCAGCACCGGCTTCGGCTCGCCGATAGGGCGCAAGCGTGAAAAAACCCGCCGGAAGGTCCTGATGCAGCACAGCCCAGGCCCGGTAAACGTGTACGCCGTCGTTCGTAACGAAGCGTCCGGTCGGAATTTTCCCGTTCCCTTGCGTACCCAGATATTGCTGCGTATAGCTGATCGTCGGCAGAAGCAAAGCACGAGCCTGAATGCTGTTCTCCTGCGCAATTTTCGCTGCGGTTACCGCCGTGCCGTAGGTTGCGTAATACCGGCGCGCTCGGCTGATTGCATCCTGCAGGGTGATGATGACGGGGGCGCCCGTATTCGCCAGAGGTTTCGGCTGTTCCAACAGGGAAGCTGCCGGCGAAGGGGCCTGCAGCGATAGTTGTTGCGCCAAAACCTGGGGCTCACACCGGCACAAAAAAACCGCCAATCCTAAAAAGAACATCATCCATCGCCATCTCCTCAACCGCATACTTCGTGCGGTCCGGGATTTGCGGCGAATCGAAACACCCGTCAGGGCGGTCCGGGTTCGTTTCCCTATTTGCAGATGCTCTTTTGAAAGCAACATATCATCCTCTCTTCGAGGCATTGATTGGTTCAGATTTCACCGAGCAAGCAGCGGTCGCCGGTCTATTGATCCGGCCCGTTTGGAATGAGACATATCTTCCCACACTAGCCGCAATTGCATGCACCGCTGGAATCAGTATGGAGGAGCAATCTGAAGATCGTCTGAAAACCCGGAGTGCACTTCTTCCGTGCCGGCAAGCAAGCAGTTTACCCGGTATTTCGCAGACCCGCCGAAATCCCGTTGATCGTCGCCGCTATCGCACGCTGCAGCGAATCGCTGGTATCGCCGGCGCGTTTGCGGCGCAGCAGTTCCACCTGGATCAGACTCATGGGATCGACATACGGATTGCGCAGGCGGATCGAGCGCGCGAGAACAGGATTGGTTTCGAGCAAAATGCTTTGTCCGGTCACAGCGAGCACAGCCTGCCGAGTATTCTCGTATTCGGACTCGAGCAGCGCGAAAACGGACTTGCCCATGGCGGCATCGCGCACCAGGGATGAGTATTGACGGGCAATGTTGAAGTCCGCCTTGGCAAGAGCGAGTTCCACGTTGCGGATAAGGTCGATGAACAACGGGAATTCCCGCATCATGTGCTGCAGCATCGGCAGGTTTCCCTGCTGAATGGAAAGCTGTAGTGCATGGCCGACGCCAAACCATCCCGGCACGCCGTGGCGGCTCTGCATCCATCCAAATACCCATGGAATCGCACGCAGATCGGCGAAGCTGGGCTTGCCCTTGCGGCGCACGGGACGCGAGCCGATACGGGCGAACTCGAGTTCATTAACCGGCGTCGCCTCAGCGTGGTATTGCAGCACCGCCTCATTTTCCGGAATGTTTTTGCGATAGAAGCTGAAGGAGGCAAGGGAAAGCTCTTCACAGACCTCTTCCCAGCCTTCCATCATTTCGCCGGTGCGGTGTCCTCCAGGGCGATGCGCTTCCGGCCGCGCGAGCGCATCGAGTGACGCGGCTACCATGAGCTCCAGATTCCACTCCGCCAGCACGATGTCGGAATACTTCCAATGCAGGACTTCGCCTTGCTCGGTAATGCGAATTTCGCCGTTGAAGTCGCCGATCGGCTGCGCGTAAATGGCGCGATGCGTAGGAGCGCCGCCCCGGCCCACCGTTCCTCCGCGGCCATGAAACAGGCGCAGATCAACGCCGCATTCGCGGGCGACGGCATAGAGCGCGCGATGCGCTTTGTAGAGCTCCCACGTACTGGTGAGCATGCCGCCGTCTTTATTGGAGTCGGAGTAGCCCAGCATCACCTCCTGGCGGCGTCTCCAGGAATCGAGCAGCGGCTGGTATGCCGGTGCGGTCCATATCTCTCGGCAGATAGAAGCGGCCGCGCGCAAATCCTCGATTGACTCAAACAGAGGCACCACCTGAATTGCGGCGCGATCTTCTGCCGCCACGCATGAGACTTCATGGGTCCGCGCAAGATGCAGCACGCGCCAGATATCCTCTGCACCGGTGGCGCCGCTGATGACATATTGCTGAATGGTTTCCGCCGGTTCCTCGCGCTGGATTTGCGCAATCGCGCGGAACGTTGCGAGGACGTCGGCGGTCTCCGGCGAAAGCGGTTTGGCGAAATTCTCCGCAGCCAGTTTTTCCTCGGGGGATTGCGCAATTTCCTGCAGTGCCTGCGTGTGCAGGCGGGCATGCTGACGGATGTCGAATGTATGCAGGTGCAGTCCAAACGTGCGGACCTCGCGGATGACTGGATCGACCAGTGAGCGCGCCAGACGAGGACTTTTGTTTTCCACCAGACTTGTCCGAAGAAGCGTCAGGTCATCCAGCAAATCCTGCGCAGCGCGATATTCCGGCAACCCGGTGCGTGCTCCGGCAATGTGCAGTTTGGCTTTTGTCGATTCAAGCCTCTCATGAATGCAAAGCGCAAAACGGCGATCCAGCTCGTGAGGGAAGCGACTGCTGAGGCTGGAGCCGGAATGTTCCAACTGCGATTCGTAGGCCTGCAATCTTTCGCGTAAAGCGTTCGATACACCCACCCGCTGAATCGAGGGAGTAAGCAGATCCACGATCAGTTGCACGCGGGCACTGTAGTGCTCGATCAGCTTCCGGCGCGCCATGTCGATGGCTTCCCAGGTTATCTCCGGCGTGACATTGGGATTGCCGTCGCGATCGCCGCCAATCCAGGAACCGAAGCGGACCAGTTGCGGCAATTCATTCGGCTCCACTTCCACGCCGTATTCAGCGTGAAGCGCGCCGGCGATTTCTTCAAACAGCTGGGGCAGCGTTTCAAAGATTGCGATGTCGTAATAATCGAGACCGAGCTTAATCTCGTCCTGTACCGTCGGCCGGTAACTGCGGACTTCGTCCGTCTGCCAGAGAGCTGTAATCTCCGCGACAATAGCCTGTTGCCTGGTCGCCAGCTCCTCATCGGGCAGTGGAATCCGATTTATCTCTTCAAGAATTTCGCCGATTCGCCGCCGCTTGAATAGTACGGAGCGCCGGGCCACTTCCGTCGGATGCGCCGTAAAGACGGGTATAACGCAAATTTTGCCGAGCAGCTCCAATGCATCAGCAGCGCTGATGCCTGCCTCCCGCATGCGCCGCAGCGTGCCTCGCATTTCGCCTGGCTGGGGAGCACTGTTGCTGCCGAGCAGCCGGTGAGCGCGGCGGCGGCGTTTACGATGATTGGTCTCGGCCAGATTGATCAGTTCGAAATAGAAGCCGAAGGCGCGCGTTAATTGCTCGGCGAACTCTGTCTCGCAACTGCCGATGCGGTCGATGGACTGGGCCTGCAGTGATTCAGCTTTTTGCGTATTGCCCTGGAGGCGTGCTTCGCGGCTCTCCGATGTCAAACGGCGTAGATCTTCCACTGCCTGGAAAAGCTCGTCGCCACCTTGCTCTCGAAGCACGCGACCGAGCAGTATCCCCAGCGAGCGCACGTCTCGCCGCAGGGGCGCTTCTTTGCGCTCGGAATCGAACGACTGCAATTCTTCCAGGCGCTCGCGCCAGTCCTCCGGTTTCCACAAAAGTTCCATAGATATTTGAATTATGCAGGAACGGCAGGCATTTTTGACTCCGCGACTACAAAATCGCCGCTTGCTCTTCCAACTGCATCATCAGTTCTTCCCATTCAGAGAGCATCGCCGTGTGTTCGGAGCGAAGTGTTTCGAGCTGGTCAACCTGCGTCTTGTAATGTTCGGCGGAGATAAAGTTGCCCATCTGTTGTTCTGTCGTTTGTATGGCAGCTTCGATACGCGGAATCTCCTCTTCCAGCGCATCGCACCGCTGCTGCATCTGACGCAGGCGAATTGGATTGATTCGCTTGATCCGCGATGATTCGTCGGTCTGGGGAATCGTGGAGGACTCCGCTGCTGCGACAGCCGCGGTTCCGTTCGCACCAATCTTCGCTGATGCAGAAATCATCGATGCTTGCGCTGCAGACTGCCGGGAAATCTGCCATAGATAATCCTCATAATTGCCGGTGTAAACATGGATAGCGCCGTCCCGAATTTCGAAGACCCGCGTTGCCAGAGCATCGATAAAGGCGCGATCGTGCGATACGAATACGAGCGTCCCGGAGAAATTCCGGAGCGCCTCCAGCAATACCTCTTTAGCGCGCATATCGAGATGATTCGTAGGTTCATCGAGCAGCAGGAAATTCGCCGGGCTGACCAGCAGTCGCGCCAGCGCGTAGCGGTTGCGCTCTCCGCCCGAAAGTACGCCTAAAGATTTGAAAACGTCATCGCCGGAAAACAGAAAACAGCCCAGCAGACTGCGCAATTCCGTCTGGGGAATCCTGGGCGCACTCCGGCCGATGTCGTCGAGCATGCGAGCGTCCGGATCGAGCTCTTTGTACTGGTCCTGGGCGAAGTACTGGAGCGCGACGTTATGACCGAGCCGGATGTCTCCCGTCGTTGGGGCATCGAGCGCCGCGAGCAGGCGGATGAGCGTCGATTTGCCGGCTCCGTTGGGCCCGACCAGCGCGATGCGTTCCCCGCGTTCAATGGTGAACTGGGCGCCGGTGAAGACCTGTTTCGGTCCATAGCTTTTGCTCACCTGGCGCGCTTCGACCACCATCCGCCCGCTGGCCGGCGGCTGCGGAAAGGTGAAGTGGATTGCACTTTCCGCCGGCGGCAATTCGATGCGCTCGATTCGTTCCAGCTCTTTGATCCGGCTCTGCACCTGGCGCGCTTTTGTGGCCTGAGCTCGGAACCTATTGATGAAAGCTTCCAGATGCTCGATGTGTTCGCGCTGGTGCTGATATGCAGCTTCCAGTTGCGCCAAACGTTCACCTTTCTGCTGCAGGTATTTCTCGTAGTTCCCGGTATAGGTGTAGAGGCGATGGTTCCACAATTCCGCGATTTTGTTGGTCGCGACATCGAGAAAAAATCTGTCGTGCGAGATCAGAATGTAGGCGTAGGGATAGGAGCGGAGATAACTCTCCAGCCAGTTCCGGGCCTCCAGGTCGAGATGATTCGTCGGCTCATCGAGCAGGAGAAGGTCCGGTGTTTCGAGCAGCAGTTTCGCCAGAGCGATCCGCATCTGCCATCCACCGGAGAACTCTTCCGTATTTCTCTCCCAATCTTCCTTCGCAAAGCCCAGGCCGGACAGCACGATACCGGCACGCGCCTCCATGGTGTATCCGTCCTGAGCATGAAATAACGCGTCGCTATGGGCCAGTTGATCGGCCAATGCCGCATACTGTGCGCTTTCCGGCGGCAGGTCCGCCAACTGCGCGTTCAGCGCCTGAATGTTTTGTTCCAGCGCGCGGGTCTTTTCGAAAGCGGACATACACTCTTCGAAGACCGTGCGGCCACGTAGTTGCAGGCCGTCTTGGGGAAGGTACCCCAGCGTCATGCCCCCGGTGCGCTCGACCGATCCGTCGTCCAGAGAATCAAGCCCGGCCAGAATCCGCAAGAGGGTTGATTTTCCCGTACCGTTGCCGCCCACCAGTCCGGTACGCTCGCCGGAAGTGATCTGCCAGTCGACTTTTTCAAATAGAAGCTTGTGGCCGAAGCGCTTGCCGGCCGAGGTCAGTTGCAGCATGGTGTCGGGACTCGAGGCACTCCTGGGAAGCGTATCTATATTATTGTCGCATCGCCCGGTTCAAGGCGGCATGGACAGGCACACAGTTGGTATACTCGCACCAGAAATACTGAAAAGTGGATAGCCTTCAGGATGACGAATTACCTTGAACTGCCCATTGGCAGCGATGCACCCAATCTCGTCACCGCTGTAGTGGAAATTCCCCAGGACAGTGTCAATAAATATGAGTACGACAAAGTCCTCCATGTATTCCGGCTCGATCGCAATCTCTACAGTCCCGTCCATTACCCCGGGGACTATGGCTTTATTCCCTGCACGCTGGCCAGCGACGGCGATCCGCTGGATATTATGATTCTTGGGGATGCGCCGAGTTTCCCCGGCTGCGTGTTGACGGTGCGTCCTGTGGGGCTGTTTCGTATGCTGGACCAGGGCATTGAAGACGAAAAAGTTATCGCCTTTGCCGCCGGCAATCCCACTTTCAGCCAGATTGAAAACTATACTTCTGTTTATCCGCAAATCCTGCGTGAAGTAGAACATTTTTTTTCGATCTATAAGGATCTGGAAGGGAAGCGGACGCAGGCGATCGGATGGGACGATGTTGAAGCCGCCAGAAGTACCATCCTGGCATGCCACGCGCGTTACAAGGAGCAGTCTTAGTCAGCCGCAGCACCGCTATCCAGTTCCAGGCTGGAATTCCCGATTATGCGAATCCCCTATCCTACCCGGGTGAACATCAACCATGTGCTGATCGTGGTTCTGTTCCTCCTGTTTGCGCAATTACTGGATGGTACGGATCCTGTTTTCGCGTTCCTGGCATGCACGGCGATGGTGTTTAGCGCGCTGGCATTCAACATTCTGAACGGTATGGCAACGGTCAGCGGGGCATATGTCCTCTTTACCGCCATCCCCACATTCATAATCCTGATCTTCGTCAAAGTTCTTTACTGGGAGCCTTCAAACCGGCATTTCGAACAGCCCATGCTTACCATTTCCGCGACTGCCCTGGGGTGGGCGGGAATCGTGGCAGCCGCAGCCCTCAGCGGAAAATTCTCGACCAGAAAAAATATCGTGCGTTTTCGAGCGAGAGACCTCGAAAACCTTAAAAATACATCCGCGGGCCTCCTCGTCATCGGCCTCATCAGCCAGATACTGCTGACCAACTACAATACCGGGGCAAGCGGAACTATCTGGACAGCTCTCAACCAGTTGAACATTTTTATTCCGATGGCAACGATTCTCGCCACGTATTACGAGATATGTATCAGCCGCGGTACGCGTAGCATGAACTGGATCGTGCTCGTCAGTATCCTGTATGTCGCCGGGTTCGGGTTCATCGCGGCTTCCAAGCAGGGAATGTACGCGCCTTTCTTCTCCTACTTTCTGGTTTGCGCGGCGCTCGACTATCGTTTCCGCCCGCTTCAGGTGATCGCAATCCTGAGTTGGCTGGCCTTTGCCGTGGGCTTCTTGTTTCCATGGGCGCAATACGCGCGTTCCATGACTCGCCAGGCGACGTTGACAGCTACGGTTGATGCGACCCTCAGCCTGCTGAAAAATCCGGATACCATTCCCGCCATGTACCAGTGGTATGCGGACTCGCTGAAGATGAATGAAGATATTAACCAGGTCGCGCTCTGCTATGACCATCCCCATGGCCTGATCGATCGCGAATCCCTGATCTGCCAGGATGATCGTCTGATTGACGTCACGCAACATGCCGGTGCGGTGGGTCCCGCATACCTGATCGCCGGCTTTGAAATGGTGATTCCGCACTTCGTATGGCCAGGACGGCTGACTCTTTCATTAGGGAATGTCTATGGACGAGAAACCAACGAAGCCAGCAGTGAAGACTATACGACAGCCGTTGCGTTCGCTCCGATCGGCGATGCATACCGGGAATTTGGCTGGTCTGGCATCGTGGTGGTGATGCCGATCATGTATTTCCTCACATTCATCATTCTGAACGGAGTTTTTGGCGATGCCCGCGAGAGTCCGTGGGGACTGGTGCTGGTCGCATACGCCGCGTTTGCTGCGCCGGGCCTGCTGCTCCCCGTCCATCCGCAGTTGTGGGGCCATTACATTCCGCTGATCCTCTTTGTGATGTGGCTGACGCGGTACGTTGCTCCGCAGGTCGCGGTGGTATTTGGGTTTAGAAAAATACAGGCTAAAGTTGTGCTGCCTGGCGCTGAACTGGTACCGAAAGCCAAGCAAGTAAGCACCCCGTTATGATCCAGCGCAATTCCGGACGAGCGGGATGTGCGAACACTTCGATGCGGGAGATAAAGATGGAATCTGACTGTCCGGTTGCGGGCTTGCCAAGAGTTTTTCAGCGCATGACATGCGCCATTGCCGTTGCTCTCGTGGTCACATTTTTCCCCGCAGGACCGTTGCAGGCCGCAGCCACCGCGCCCACGGCAGATTCAGCGGCGGCTTCGAAGACTGCTCCCTGGTGGAAACACGCGGTCATTTATGAGATTTATCCCCGCAGCTTTCAAGATACGAATGGCGATGGGATTGGAGACATTGACGGAATTATTCAGCGCCTCGATTATCTGCAGTCCTTGAAAGTAAATGCCGTCTGGCTCACGCCGATTTATCCGTCGCCGCAGGTTGACTTCGGCTATGACATCTCCAATTACGAAGCCATCGATCCGCTCTATGGATCCATGGCGGATTTTGATCGCCTGATCGCCGCCGCGAAGGCCCACCATATCCGCATCATCATGGACATGGTGATGAACCACACTTCCGATCAGTCCCCGTGGTTCAAGGAGAGTCGCAGTTCGCGTAACAATCCGAAACGCAACTGGTATGTCTGGCGTGACGGGAAAGGGCCCGGCATTCCTCCAAATAATTGGCAGAGTGCGTTTGGACACTCCGCATGGACATATGATCCGACGACAAAACAGTGGTACTACCACAAATTTTACGCAGCCCAGCCAGACCTGAATTGGCGCAATCCGGAAGTGCAGAAGGCAATGTTCGACGCATGCCGCTTCTGGCTGGATAAAGGGGTGGCCGGGTTCCGTCTCGACGCAATTCCGGAACTGTTTGAAGACCCGCAGTTTCGCGATGAAAAAATTCTTCCGGGCAAGAACGATTTCGGCGACCCGAATATCGACGGTAGCTTGACGACGAATCTGCCGCAGGTGCATGTGGTGATGCGCGCGCTTCGCAAGCTGGTTGACAGCTACGCGGGGGACCGGGTTCTGATCGGCGAGACCTATCTGCCGAACATTCAGGATCAGCTGCTTTGGTATGGCAAGCATAATGACGAGCTGCAGTTGCCGATGGATATGCAGCTCGGCTTCATCAACAAGCTCGACGTGGATGCATTCCGCACCAAAATCAATCAGGCGGAAACCGAGCTGAACGGCGACATGCCCCTGTTCGTATTCGATAATCACGACAATGTTCGCAGCTGGGACCGGTATGGGGATGGTAAAAATAACGCCGCCATTGCTCGCATCATCGCGGCCGTTCTGCTGACCACTCGATCGGCATCGCTGATGTATTACGGCGAAGAGATCGGCATGGTGACCACTCCGCCCAAAACCCGCGCGGAGGTCCAGGATCCGGTGGGCAAAGTCGGATGGCCGAAGTATAAAGGGCGCGATGGGGAACGAACGCCCATGCAGTGGACCCCAGGTAAAAACGCCGGCTTCAGCACGGCGGAAAAGACATGGCTGCCGATTCCGCCGAGCTATAAAACGGTCAACGTGCAGGTGGAATCCGGCCAGCAGGATTCATTGTTGAACTGGTACAAGCAGCTGATCGAGCTGCGCGCCACGAATCCTGCATTGCACCGCGGGCAAAACATTATGGTGAACACGTCGGATCTCAACGTTCTTTCTTACGTGCGCAAGAATCCCGGCCAGGGTCCGTCGGTGCTGGTCGCGATGAATTTTACCGGCCAGCCTCACACGCTTTCTTATGATCTGGCGCAGCAGGGCATTCAGGGGCATTACGCGACGGCGCTGCTGGAAGACGGCGGCATGAAAAAAGCCCTCGATCTGGGCCACGTCACGCTACCCCCGTTCGCAGTTTTCATCGGAAACATTCAGTAGCTTGCCGGGTTGCTCTAGAAGCCCATCGCATCGTCGGCGGAGGGCCCGTATGTGCCGGGAATCGGTACCCCATTCAGCCGCAGATACACCCCGAGCTGGGCGCGATGATGAATCAAATGATTGAGGAACAGGCCGCGATAGACCAGGAAACGAGGCGCTTCAGTGATCGTTTGGCCCTTGAAGCTGAGTTTCCAGCGCTGCTGCCATTGCTCATCGGCCGCGCTTGCGATCGCCTTGCGTGCGCGCTGCACAATGGAATCAGAGGCTCCTAGCAGTTGCTGCCGGGACTCCATCACCAGCGGCTTCATGTCGCTGGTGGAAAAATCCAGATTGGGTAACTCCACGATGCGAACCGCAAACTCCGGCAGCTGCGCGATGTGCGCCGCCAGCCTGCCCAGAGCCATCGATTTTTCATGCGGTTTATAGTCGGGCTTGTCTTCCGGGACGCGTTCCAGGAACTCCCGGGTCTTCTTCATCTCTTGATCGAACTCGGGTAACAATATCTCGCGAATTTCCATACCATCTCCTATAAATGTTCTACAAGAAAACCATCATACAGCCGGAGCCCGCGGATTTACATGAACGTGATGGAGGGATGCGGCAGAAATCAGCTGCGCTGCTCGTGATAGTGAATGATTTCGGAGATGCCGATCCATACGTCGAGTAATCCCAGGCCGGAAACGATTCCGCGCGTGATGCCGGAATTCATCACCGTCGCGAGCCCGGGCAAGCTCAGCAGGTATTGGTTCTGCGGCCAATATCGAGTCCAGGGAAGCACAAATACCAGGAATCCGACATAGAAACAGAAGACGACCAGAATCACGATGGAGATGCGTTGATACCAAATCGGTGCGGGCGGGCCCGCCTGCAACCCCGCTGGTGGCAACTGCGGGTCCTGGGTTGCTGGGAGTTCCGGCGGAAACAGATCTTGTTGATGCGGCATTTTTCGATTGATCAGGTGAAGCCGGTCCGATAACGCTACAGCTTCGATCTTAAACTGACGCAGGCACCGCATTCCGCTTGGGACGGCGATTGGCCTGCAATATCTTTTTGCGTAAGCGAAGATTCTTCGGGGTCACTTCTACCAGTTCATCGTCGGCAATAAATTCGATTGCCTGCTCCAGATTCAAGGGACGGAATGGCACCAGCCGGATTGCATCGTCGGCCGAAGAAGCGCGCATGTTCGTCAGTTTCTTTTCACGGACTGCATTGACGTCCAGGTCATTGTCGCGCGAGTGCTCGCCCACGATGATGCCCTCATACACTTCATTCCCCGGTCCCATGAACAGTACGCCGCGATCCTGCAATCCATCCAGCGCGTAGGCTGTCGTCGTGCCGGCGCGGTCGGCAATCAAAGCGCCGGTGGTGCGCTGCGGAATTTCGCCCTGGTGCGGGATGTAGCCGTCAAACAGGGAATTCATCACGATGGTGCCGCGGGTTTCCGTCAGCATTTCGCTGCGCAGTCCAATCAGGCCGCGGCTAGGAATGCGAAATTCAAGCCGGACCCGGCCGTAGCCATGGTTATGCATCTTCACCATCTCGGCCTTGCGCGGCCCAAGCCGTTCCATGACCACGCCCACAAAATTTTCCGGGACATCGATGGTCAGCAGTTCCACGGGCTCCATCAGCTTGCCGTCAACCATGCGGGTGACAATCTCCGGCCGGCCGACCATCAGCTCAAATCCTTCGCGGCGCATCATCTCGATTAGAATCGCGAGCTGCAATTCTCCCCGTCCCAGGACTTTGAAGTTGTCGGCATTGCCCGTATCCTCGACGCGAATCGAGACATTGGTCAGCAGTTCCTTTTCCAGGCGCTCGCGCAGATTGCGGGAGGTGACGTATTGGCCTTCTCTTCCAGCAAAGGGGGAATTGTTGACGAAAAACTGCATCGCAATCGTCGGCTCATCAATCGTGATCGGCGGCAGTGGTGCGGGGTTTTCCAGGCTGGTAATGGTTTCGCCGATGGTGATGCCGCTGATCCCGGCAATGGCGACGATATCACCCAAGGTTGTTTCCTCGATGTCTGTGCGCTTCAGTCCGCTGAAGCTGAACAGCTTGGTGATCTTCGTTTTTTCGAGACTCCCATCGCGTTTGGAGATCGCAACTTCTTCTCCGGTCCGAAGCGTTCCATTGAACACGCGGGCAATCGCCAGCCGGCCCAGATAGTCGGAGTAGTCGAGATTTGTGACCAGAATCTGCAGCGGGCCGGCCGGATCGCCGGTGGCCGGCGGAATTGTGGAAACGATGGTCTCAAACAGCGGCTGCAAATCGGAGCCAGGAGTCTTTGCATCCTTCGACGCTGTACCCAGCTTTGCATTCGTATAGAGCACCGGAAAATCAAGCTGGTCTTCCGCGGCATCGAGATCGATGAAGAGATCGTAGACTTCGTTCAGCACTTCCTGCGGGCGCGCATCCGGCCTGTCAATTTTGTTGATAACCAAAATCGGCGGCAGCTTGGCTTCCAGTGCCTTGGATAAAACGTAGCGTGTTTGCGGCAACGGGCCTTCGCTCGCATCGACCAGCAGCATCACGCCATCTACCATTTTCAGCGCGCGTTCCACTTCACCTCCGAAGTCGGCGTGGCCCGGCGTGTCTACGATGTTGATCTTGGCATCGTGAAAAATGATGGCGGTGTTCTTCGCCAGAATTGTAATTCCGCGCTCACGTTCCAACTCGTTTGAGTCCATTACGCGTTCGGCTACGGCCTCATTCGACCGGAAAGTTCCGCTCTGGCGAAGCATAGCGTCTACAAGGGTAGTCTTGCCATGGTCGACGTGGGCAATAATGGCGATGTTTCGAATAACGGACGACACGATAAATGAAGTTTCCTGTCTGAAGAATAGGTGGGCTGGGGAATGCCAGTGCGAGTCTGACTGAGCAAGTCCAACTGGAAGTCCGGGATAAGACAAGGACTCGTCTGCGGAACCATTTTGGTCCCTTTACCAGTTTACCGCATCGCCGTTGTGGGACTGGTAACAGGGGCACTGAAGCCCGCTGTGACGACTTCACCCGCAGAGTCGCGGCTTTGCTGGGTGGCATTGAAAGGCGGCTGACCGCCTGAGGCTGCTGGCGACGCAGAAGAGCCAGGTTTACTTGCAATTGTCTCTGTGCCCGATCCTTGCGGAGATGGAAAAAATAATATGCTCGTCTTCTGCGAGGTGTCTTGAGCGAAGAGTAGTAAGCCAGCATGGAGGTACGGAGACTAGGGGAAACATTGACATCCTTCTGGTGGGTCAATGCTTTCAGAAGCTCGGCATGGCTCTGATCGGCCAGGGGATATTCTCCAAGGGCGGTCGCTTTTCCCGTGTCATAGTCGAGATTCTTCAAAGGCAAATTGCTGTCCTGCGCCGATTGCACCTTGAGTTGGTCGACATCCTTCTCGTAAGAATTTACCGTCGTCTGCATGCTGTTCAAGTACGATTTCTGGTCCGCTGCATTGGGCATTTCCAGCTTGAGCGCGGAAAACGGCCCCACTTTCGGCATGATCTTAACGATGAAATCGATCAGGTAAGCGCCAAACCCGGGCCGGTGGTATTGCTTGCCCCACGCGTGCTCATACTCGCTGCGCTTGACCCGGTAGACAAAGTTGCGGCGATCGAAGCTTGGGACCCGCTGCTGAATCTCCTTCCCATAATGCAGGACGGCTGCGCGCGTCATCTCAGGAACCACCTTGCTGACGGAGTAACGATACGTATTCACCGCGAGATTTTCGTGCTTCAGCACCGTCTTGATATCGACCCCGTATGTTTCCTTGAAGGCGCGTTCCAGCAATGGCGTGGCCACGTTGAAGCCTATAAAGTTTGTGTAATCGTCTTTGACGTAGTGGCCCTGCGCGACCTGGACCACATCGAAACCGAACTCCGTGCGGATATGCGCCTTGGGCGAATCATAGTAGCTGACAAACGGGCCGAACCGGCTGCGCAGCCGCGGATACTCACGGGCGGTGGCGGCTCCCACCGCAGGATGTCCAATGGTATCCCCCCGGTAATGCGCCAGCGCACCCAGCGCGAACGCATACTCATTCAAGTTACTCGCGTCCTTTAGAAGATTGTTGACGAAATCTCCGGTGCGAACGTAGTGCAGCAGATTACTGAATTGATGGCTTCCGAAGGGATAATAGCCGAGGTCCTGGATAATGCAGCCGCCATACGCATACGAATGCGCAATGCGCAGCTCGTCCGGCGTGGCGTTCGGGTATCGCTCCAGCAGCAGGGGAACAATATGGTGGCTCCACGCCAGGTCCACAGTCTCTTCATGCGATAGAACTGAATACGCACTCGCTTCGGGAGACGTGAGCGTCGAGAAAACCAGCAGAAAGATAACGCACAGTGATACCACGGCATATCGCCGTCCAGAACAATTCATTCGTTTCACCGGGTCTTCAGTGAAACATATCACTTCCCCGTATAGCTGACACGCCAAATCGAATTCGAGCCATCGTCAGTAACCATCAACGAGCCATCCTTCGCCACCGCAACACCGACCGGCCGCCCCCACACGCTGCCATCGGGAAGAACGAATCCTGTCAGGAAATCTTCGTAAATACCGGATGCATGGCCGTTCTGGAGCGGTACCAGCACCACTTCATAGCCCCCACGCGTTTTCTTATTCCACGAGCCATGCTCGGCGGCGAAAATGTCTCCGCGGTACTTCGCCGGAAACTGGTTGCCTTCGTAGAAGGTCAATTCCAGCGATGCCGAATGCGGTTGAATCAGAACGTCGGGAGTGATGACTTTGTCTTTCAATTCCGGGTGCTTGCCCTTCAGAGTCGGATCCCAGTGGCCACCCATATAAAACCACGGCCAGCCATAAAAGCCGCCCTTCTGAACATGGGTAATGTAATCCGGGACAAGATTATTGCCAAGCGTGTCGCGCTCGTTCACAGATGTCCATAGCTGCCCGGTTGACGGATCGATGGCAATTCCGACCGGATTGCGAATGCCATAGGCATAGATTCTGAAATCCTTCCCCGCTGGCGTGTATGCCAGGATATCCGCGCGGTGCCGTTCCTGCGGGTGCGTATCGGCGTCGTCGTGGTTGGAATGCGAGCCGACCGAAACGAACATCGTCTTGCCGTCCGGGGAAAACGCTACATCGCGCGTCCAGTGGCCGCCACCGCGCAGATGGCCGCCGGGAGGAATATCCGGCACGATCATTTGCGATGGCCCAGTCGCTTTCATATCGCCGTTGTGATACGGAAAACGCACCACCGATCCGGTATTACCGACATATACCCATTTCGGATTGGGCCCCGGAGGATAGAACGCGATCCCAAACGGCATATCCAGTCCGGTGGCGAAAATCCCCGATTTTTCCGGTTTTCCGTCTTTCGTCATTCCGCGAAAAACGCGAATATCTCCGGGCTTGCTTTCCGCCACGAACAAATCGCCGTTGGGCGCGGTTAGGATCAGGCGCGGATTGTTCAGGCCAGTTGCGTACTGCTCCACCTTGAAGCCGGAAGCGTCTTCGGCCACACGTTGCTGGGGCGGGGAACAATAGTAGCGTCGTTATTGGCGGACGGAGTGGCGTAGGGCTGCGGCAGATCGGCCAGCGTGATTTTGCGGGCGACACCGGGCTTTTCCTGCTGATAATTCGTGAAGGCTGCCTGCCCGGTTCGAACTTTCGCGTTATCGGGCGAAGATGCCTCCTGGGCAAACGCGGTGGTAGCCAGAAGACAGACTGAAACTGCGGCCAGGCGAAAACAGGCATTCTTCATCGGAGCTTCCTCATTAAACGATCATTGAACGTGTGAACCATGTGCCGGTATTATTTGATGCTTTTCGTCCGGCAAGTGTTCCAGCCGAACGATTCACCCAGGACAATTTGTCGGTGAATTCGACGGCTGCATCCAGGCTTCCGGCTTCGCCACCATAGCCTCTTCAATCGCTACGCGGCGCTTTTGTAGATGAGCCAAGTTCGGAAAAAACATCGGCCACGGCGACACACTCCACATTCGGCTGCGCCAGCGCTGACTTAAAATCCTGTTGTTCGCGATCGCCTGCTCCGATGATTCCGATGCGAATGCGATCATTCGCTCCAATTACACGACTGTCCCCGCCAAACATTTTCGTGGTCGGCAATGTTCCCAGGGCCGCGACGCCCATTCCCATTTGTTTTAAGAATTCCCGCCGGTTGATTTGCTTGTCTTTTTCTCCCATCGTGCATCTTCTCGTTGCCAACCAGAAATTCTGGCTTCCCGTGCCTTTTAGAAGACCGCTGAGATAACTCGAATTTGCCGCATCAGCAAACAATCCCGGCTTTGCGCAGCGTGGCTTTCAGGCCCTGCATGCTGATGCGCGAGGAAGCCTCAGGTGTACCGGCGCCGCGCCAGTGTGTTTCCAGGCTTACTCCGTCGCGATAGCCGCTCCGCTGAAGAGAGCGGAACTGACCCACCCAGTCAACGATTCCGGCGCCGACGGGAGCCCAGGCCCGTTTGCCGTTCGATTCCCGCACCACGTCTTTGCAATGGCAGTGGCCGATCCTGTGCTTTGGCAACAGATCGTAGCCATTGGGATATGGAGTTGCGCCGAACATGGCTGCATTTCCCGGATCCCAGTTCAACATGAAGTTCTTGTTGCTGACGGCTTTCAACACCGCTGCAGCCTCTTCGCCGGTTGCTGTATTGCATGACATTTCGTTCTCGAGCAGAAGAATTTTATTGTTCTTCGCGCATGTTTCTGCCGCGCCGCGTAACTTCTCGTTGATGGCCGCGCGATATTTATTCGGGTCGTCCAATCGCCAGAAATCGAAGCAGCGGATTCGATTCGTCTCAAATACTTTCGTCAGCTCGATCAAACGTTCGAGCAATTGATCCTGCTGTTTGAATCCAAAATCCGCATGGAACTGGTCGCGATGCTCGCTGAACCTCGACCGTGGCGCGCCGGGCCAGTCCACTTTAAACAGCGGGCTGGCAATGTCGGTTACACGTAGGCGGTTTTTCTCAAGTATCCTGCGCGCTTCCGCAATCTCCTTTGTATCCAGATCGGCCAGACTCTTGTTCCACATTCCACGCAGCTCGATCCAATTCAAGCCGAAGTTTTTTGACGCCACCTCGCAGGCATGGCCGAAATCCTGGGTAATCTCATCGTTGATCACGGCCAGGCGAAAGGGACAGCTCATACAGACACCCCTAATTTTTGGATTAAATATTCTTTGCTTATCTCCGCGGACTGCTTGGGCGTGCGGTTGGCTCCGGTCGGTTCACTGTCCAGTTCGACGATGCCCCATCCACGGAAGTGGACATCGTGCAGCGCGGTAAAGATTGCGGGGAAATTGACTTTCCCCCGTCCCAGCTCCACAAATTGATATCCGTCGCGAGTGGCGGCGGGTTCGACATCTTTCAGGTGCAAAAACAGCAGGCGGTTGCCATATTTGTGGATCGCCGCAGCGGGATCGCCTCCGCCCTGAAAGTAATGTGCAACATCCAATTCAAGCTTCACGTATCTCGGATCGGAATTTTCCATAATCGCATCGACCTGCTCGGGCCTCTGGCCAATGCTGCCCATGTGGTTATGAAATCCAGTCTTGATTCCAAGGTCCGCAACTTGCTTGGCTATTTCCGTCAGCAGTTGTCCTTCGCGCTTATAATCCGCGGAAGTAAACGGTCCTTTTTCAGAGGTGCCCACCAGTTGCAGATATTTCCCTCCCGCTTGGTGCAGATAACGCGCATTCTTTACATGCGTTGCGATGGCTTTGTTTTGAAGACTGGGATCAAGGGGACAACCGCCATCGCTTGAAAGTGCGACGAATGCCAGATGATGTTCCGCCAACAGATCTCGAAGTGCATGCGGGTCGGGAAACTCCGTGAGCACGTTGGCCCGAAGCTGAATCCCTGGATAGCCGAGCGCGGAGATGTCGTCAATGGCCTGTCTGTCGTTGCGGTTCCATGTGATGGACGCATAGCCGATCTTGATGGCGGAAGGACCATGAGGAATTGGCACATCAAAATACGACAAATCCACTGGCGGATAGAGCCGCTCCGGTGTTTCCAGTATTTTCGCCGCCATGGCTGGAGCGGACGCTGCTGCCGCTGCCGCACCCAGCCCCACTACAAATTGACGACGGGAAAATGACATATGCTGGCGCTCCTCTGATATCGCAAAATTAATTCAGGTCCAGAATCTAATCGAAAACACTTGTCCACGGATTATACCGGCTCGAAATGGCGCTGCTGATATTCGGAACACCGGACGTGCATCGAGCGGTCTGGTGATCTCATACAGAAGATTGTCATTTCTAGCAGCGCGCAGCGGAGTCGAGAGCTTGCCCTGAGCGAGCCGAGGGCGAGTCGAATGGGAACCGGTTGTTTGCCCGGCACGTTTAAGATACTTTCATGGTTCGCTACGGCATACTCGGCTTTGGCAATCACGGCATCAGTCGCCTGGTTCCCGCATTCGCAGGGGCACAGTCATCCGTCCTTGCCGGCATCTGGCGTCGAGATATGGAGAAGGCACATGCGAACGCGGCGCAATTCAAGATTGAACATGTTTTTCAATCCGCCGAAGAGCTATGCGCGTCACCGGAAATTGACGTCGTGTTTGTCTGCTCGCCAGACGCCCTGCACATGTGCGACACTTTGCTGGCCTTTACCTTCGGGAAACCGGTGCTGTGTGAGAAACCCGCGGCTATGAACGCAAGCCAGCTGGAACAGATGCTTGCCGGCGCACGCCAGGCGAATGTGCTCTTCGGTATCGCGCAGAATTTTCGCTACAACCCCAGCGTGAACCTGGTTCGAGATTGGCTGCGGCAGGGAAGGATCGGATCGCCGGTACTTGCCACCGCTCATTTCTGTTTTCAGGCAGATCGCAGTCCGCGTCAGTGGATTTATGATCCAGCGCTTGCCTGTGGCGGCGCCATTGGGGACGTAGGTATCCATTGCATCGACGCCTTGCGCTATGCTCTTGCGGACGATATATCGACGATCGCAACCATTGCCCGCGAGGATGCGCAGTCCGGCAGCGTCGAATCCGGCGCGACCATGGCGGTCGATTTCACCCGCGGGACTTTGGGATCAATCATGGTCAGCTTCCGTGCGAAGTATCGCTCCTGGCTGGAAATCGTCGGAGAAGATGGAGTGATCCACTGTGACGACTGCTTTACGGTGGACCATCCTGTGCAAGTCGTGCTGCGGCAGAAAGGAGAAATCCTGGATGCGCAAACGGTGACGAACCGTGCTGCTTACAGCGATATGCTGGATGCCTTCGGCGCCGCAAGTCAAGACAACGGCACTTATGCGGCAAGCGGCGAAGATGCCCTGCAGAACCAGCGGGCTCTGGATGCCGCTTATGCCAGCATGCGTTCCGGTTGCAAAGAATCTATCAGGATCCAGCCATAGCCGACGCGCTGAATATTGCGCGATTTCGATCGAGGTTCTCAATGAAAAAAATCGTCATTTTATCCTTACTCATTATGACCAGTGTGGCCGTTGCGAAATCAGCTGACTCGGGAACGTTTAAAAGTATTCGGGCTGCTCACGATGTTCCTTTAGAAACAAATCCCCAGTCCGCGTTCTGGCGCGAAGCCGCACCAGTCTATCTCGCAGTCGACAACTGGGGAAAGGTTGTTCCTCATTATCGGAGTGCAGTCCGTTCACGATGGACAGAAAAGAATATCTACTTCTTATTTGTCTGTCCGTATGACAAGTTGAATCTCAAGCCGAATCCACATCCCAAAACGGAAACGAATCAGCTCTGGAACTGGGATGTGGCCGAGGTCTTTATCGGATCTGACTTCCACAACATTCGCCGCTATAAGGAATTCGAGGTTTCCCCGCAGGGGGAGTGGATTGATCTTGACGTGAACCTCGACGTGCCACACCACGAAGACGGGTGGGTATGGAATTCCGGCTTTCAGGTCTCCGCGCGAATCGATCGGGAGAAAAAGATCTGGTACGGAGCGATGCGGATTCCGTTTGCCGCGATCGATCCGCAGGCACCCCGTGCGGGGACCGTTTTCCGCGTGAATATGTTCCGGATGCAAGGCCCGGCTCCGGATATAAAGTCCATTGTCTGGCAGCCCACAATGAAAGAGACATTTCACGTACCAGAACGCTTTGGACAGTTGGAACTGGTCGATCGTCGTTGAAGAAGCGGCACGGCCGCGCGCACTTATCCAATGCCGTACTTGGCCTGCAGCCATTGCTGCAGCGAGTCGGTACACACTGCGGCGACTTCCTGCCAGGTGAGGAGCATCAGACGGCAGCGCAGTTCGGGGGATTGTACGCACTGCAAGATGCGATACCAGCTCGCAATCAGGTCGGGCCGGCGCGCATCGCATAAGACGCAGAAGCGGGCACCGTCTTCCGCGCGAGCGGCAAGGACACCCCGCACAAGCTGGTATGAGATTAGAGATGCGCCCGACCGTGGAAGCTCCTCAACTTCGAATACCTCCTCGAGATCGCGATAACGCTCCAGCAATCTCCAGGGCGCCGTCTGAAAATCATACTCAGTCAGTTTCGCCTCCACCAGCAAGTCGCCGACGCGCAGGTCGATTTCCGTGCTGTCGAATCGGCCGCGCTGGAGTGGAATACGCGGGCGATAGCCGAAGGTCGGATTTGCTTCCATATCGACACCAAGCAGCCGCCGAAGCGAGCTGCTTTTCTGAACCATCTGAGGATGACAGAAAATATTCATCAGCAACGCATCGGAGCTGTTGCATGAGTCAAGCTCGCAGCGATCAGCATCACGGCTCAGCAATACCTTCCGCGCAGTCGTGTGTACTTTTCGGAGGCGTTTCGACCAGCCCGGATTCTTTTTGATTCTTGCGTACGCCGCCGGATGGAAGTTGCCATGCCGGCCCTCTTCATCCTCCCGGTAGAGCACCGCTGGAACTCCGCCCAAGCTGATCTCGTGAGCAAAGTTATTCTGCCGCGCCCAAAGGCGATTTCGTCCGCTAAGCTCGCGGCGCAATTCTGCCGCGTACCGGGCGGACTGCCGCCCAGTCGCCGGAGCTTCCGGAGTCGCCGCGTCCTCAAAGACGTATTCCATCGCATTTCCATTGTTCCGCAGATTCCTGGAATGTGAAGCGTCCACTTCCGCCGCAGCGCAAAAATTTGCATCTGAGCAATTTATGAACCGGCTGCAGTTTATCTCCGCGTATATTGCCCCTTAAACTACAACAGGTGAGTTTGATGGCCTTGAAATCGATTGCAAAGAAACTGTTCGATACGCTCGGTGTGAATGACACGGTTATACGAAGGCGAAGATCCGATCTGCTTGTACTCTGCTATCACGGTGTGATAGCGGAACCGAGGCCGGATCATTGGAATTACGAAAACTGGGTTGATAGAAAAACATTTCGTGACCAGTTGCGCTGGCTGAAAGGGATCATGGAGCCTACGGATCTGGCGGGACTGGTCCGCTGGCAGAGCGGAGAGTGGACGAACTCGAAAGGGCCTGTTCTCATTACTTTTGACGATGGTTATCGCAATAACGTAACCGAGGCTGCGCCAATTCTGAAACAAGAAGGCGTGCCGGCGCTTTTCTTTCTTACCACCGGTTACATCGGGACCGCCCGGACACTTTGGCCAGACGAAATACGAATGCGGGTCTTGCACTGCCTTCTGCCTTCTTTGCGAATGCCGTCGGGAGAGATCGTTCATGTCCCTTCCGCGCGGCCGGAGCGCCAGCAATTGGCCGATCGGATCGCGCGACTCAGCAAGCAGCTGGAGGAAAATGCCAGGTCAGAATTCCTCGCTTATCTGCGTTCAGAAATTCCGGCAGTCGAGATCATGGACGATCCAGAGGCTCGCGCCTTTATGAACTGGGATGAAGCCCGGAAATTGCGGGCCATGGGTTTTAAGGTCGGCGCGCATACTGTGCAACATCCGATCCTGTCGCGTGTAGAACGGAGCCGGGTTGCGATCGAGCTGAAACAAAGCAAATCCGCAATCGAACGCGAGTTGGATTGCCCTTGCACCGCATTGGCGTACCCGAACGGAACTGTGCGGGACGTGAATGACGAAGTAGTCGAAGAATCGCGGAATGCCGGTTTTGAATGGGGGTTTATGACCACGCCGCTGTGGCGGACCCCGGGCCAGGACCCATATCGTATCCCTCGTGTCGTTGTCCCCGGACACGCGGATCTGGCGACCTTCAAGCTGTATGCGAGCGGACTGCAGATGCGTTTGTCTGGCGCGGCATGAACCGGAGTAAAGAAGATTGGCTCGCCGCTACCCGCGAGGAGCTGGAGCGGTTTCTTTATCGCCCGGAATCGAGTCGAGTGGCCGAGGACGCGGCTCGATCCGGCTTGACGCAAACCGAAGTTCTCGCGCTATTAGATCGCATCGTGCAATCAGGTTCGGTTCCTGCGCGGGTCAGGGAAGTGCGCCCACTCGTTGGGCGATGGATGCTGGCGCAGGGGGCACTGATATCTATAGATCGGATTCCGGACCTGCCTGTCGTTCCCGAAGTAAAGCGACTCATCTGCAAAGAGTTCCAATTTTTCTGCCAACCGGGTTCAGTGCCAGAGGAACAATTTCTTCCGGAGGCACGTGAGTTCCGATCCATGGCGGCGGTTGCGCGTCTGCGGCGTTTCATTGCCGGGCAGGTGCACTGGCAGGTTTCTGGAATCCCACGATCCTGGCTGCTGCAAATGCGCTTGCGGGATGCTACCCGCACTCTTGCCGTTATCGCACAAATGGGCGGCTTTGCTCCCTGCTTTGAAGCGCACATCCCCACCCGCGGCGCGCCGTTTTTACTCGAGAGAGACTACAAGCGGAGCTATGTGCGCATCGCCCAATCAATGGAATTGCAGCCACGCATTCGAGGAATTATGGGTTGTTCCTGGATGCATTCCGACGAAACAACGCAGGTTTCACCCCATTTAGGTTGGCTCAACCGGCTGTTTTTGGAGAATGGCGGCACGCTGGCTCACATGCGACCTGCAACGGAAGATTCGGGTTTCCTTGTGGGCAGCCCAAAACGAAAAGAACTATACGACTCCGGAGTCTACCGCCCCCGCAATGCTCTATTCATCTGGCCCCGGAAAGCATTGCTGGATTGGGCCAACCGGCAGAAGTAGTCACTTGTTATCCGCGGCATGTCCGTTCAGGAAAGAAGAAATATTTCTAAATGACGTAAATTGCGCCAAATCTTCCGCCTCGATTTCTATCCCAAAGTTTTCCTCAATCAACGCAGCCAGGGTGACAGTCGCAAGAGAGTCCCATTGCGCGGTGTTTTCCATAGTAAGCTCAGGAATATTGTCTTCGGGCACATTTGGAAAAACTGTTTTCACACAGTCCAGAAGCTTCGTTTCAGCTGAGGTCATACTCGTATCTCAAATCCTTCCGCGAAAATCTGCGTGATCTTATAGGGAAGAGCCGGACAGTTCTGCAGAAATTGATCGCGATCAATAAATAGCTCATTATCTACCTTTTTGCCGGCTAGTTGCCGCAGGAATTCTTGTAAGTAACTGTTCCGTTCGGTGCTTTTCCAGCGAAGGCAGACATGCCTTGCGGCACATAATTCAAACAGCACGCTGAGGCAGGCAAATTCGATGCGATGCGAAAACGCACGGCAGCTCAATACCCACGAGTCCACCAGAATATTGTCGCCTCGCATACAACCAAGCATTGCAGAAATCTTCCCCAGAGCACCAAACTTATCGGAGTAGTTGATGGTAAGTAGAAAGCTATTTTCCTGTCCCAGATAGCTGCGGAATTCTGTATCGGCCAGACGCACTCCGTTGAGATTGAACTGATTCGTTTTGTTTATCAGCTCGAATGCCCGCTCATCGCCTGGATTACGGGAAAGATTAAACTTCAGCTCAGCCCGCAGGGTGCCGAGAAATTCGTCGAGATCGGTGTGGCTATCCGGCAGTTGCTTGTTCTCTGCGATCGCACGAATGGACGTGCTGCGAATGCGATCCTCTTCGCTGATCGTCTGACGCGCGAATCGCATTCGTAACTCGCGCCACAGGTTCATTAGAGATCGAGGCGACGGATCGAACTGGATACATTCCATTGATGGAAACTGCCGCTGAACTTCTTCCAGTTCAAATGGATTATCGTCGATAAAGACAACCGACTCGGCGCCTATATTCCAGGTTTTTAGAATTCGGTCGACTATTTCCGACTTAGACTGCCAGCTCACAACTAACGGAAATAAATCCCCTTCTTTCAGGATCATATCCTGCCGTTCAGCGAATAGCTGCCGCACCGTTTCAGAAGAATTCTTGGTCGCACCGGCAACGAGGACCCCTTCTTTTGAAAGTGCGTGCAGCAATTGCTGATATAGGCCGTGTGGCTGCGAATGATGATCTAAGTCCCAATGAACACCGTCGATCCCGTCATCTCCCAGAATGCCGTTCCAAACCGTCATATCGAGATCGGTAATGATCCCCTTCCTACTGGAAGGCATAGATAGTACCGTGGCGATCTCCTTTGCAAGCTCGGAGGCGTGGGAGAGAAGATAGGGAAATCCGAAGGAAATCTCTCCTGCCGGGTCAAGCCCCTGAGCAGATAAGGAGCCTTGCTGGATTAGATAGATGGACCGCGATTTGAGAAGACGGCATTTCGTCTCGCTGATCGCAAGCTCGATCTCGGCCTGCAGCGGAGACACAGTTGCCGGATGCCGAGACGAGAGTAGCGGGAATGGAAGCGTCGGGAACGAGATCACGACGCGCATGCGTTCTGCCGCAGACAGCAACAGGTTTTCCAGACGTAGCAGCATGCGGCGGACATCCTCAGCCAGTTCTGAAAAATCCTTCCATTCCCAACCGCTCACGCGACGAATACCGAGCCGGGGATCCAGATCCTGCCATTCGATAACTACCGCTCCAGCCGAGGGATTGGCATCTGTCATCCGGCTGATGTTGCCCGGTAGATCTCCATAGATGCCGGTGGATATCTCGACATGGTTGTTCGTAAGCTGCTCCTGCAGCGAGGCAGCAAGGAAGGTCTGCAGATGAAGAGGAGTAAACCCGCAGGCAAGAAATACCTGAAAAGAGGGGAGTGTCGCGTCTGCCCTCTGGATTATCTGTAAAGCATCCAACAATCGCACTCGTGCCTATCTCCTGACTCCAGCTCAGCACTCGAGAATTGTGTGCCTTGAAGTCACGCTTCTATCCTAACTGCGGATGGCGCGCGAATCATCAATAGATTCCCGCCGTCTGCGCGCGATGCCAAACATCATTGCTGGATTTTCGTTTCTGCCGCCGGCGGATTTGCGGTCACCTGGGACGGCGTCGGTAATTGCGACCTGTTCCAGCCTCCACCCAGAGCTTCCACCAGCTGCACAGCGTCGCTCATCTGCTGTACTTGCAGAGTAGCCAGCGTCTGCTGGTCGATCAGCAACGTTGTTTGCAGAGTAACGACATCGATATATGGGTCGATGCCGGTCTTGTACCGGACCATTTCGAGCTGCAGAGCGGTCTGGGCCGAAGCGACCACGCTCCGTTGCTGCTCAATCTGCTGTGACAAAATGCGAACTCCGGCCAGCGCATCTTCCACCTGCTGAAACGCAGTAAGTACAGTCTCGCGATAACTGGCAAGATTGGCATTGTAAGTGGCAACGTATTGATGGACGGTTGCGCGGCGCAGGCCACCGTCATAAATCGTTTCCGAGACGGATGGCCCGATCGACCAGAATCGGCTGGGCCAGTCCAGCAGATGCTTTGCCAGCGAGCTTTCCGTGCCACCCCTGGCAGAGAGCGTCAACGTCGGGTAGTACGCGGCATAGGCAATGCCGATCTCCGCGTTGGCCGCGGCCATCGTGCGTTCCGCAGCCGCGACATCCGGCCGGCGCTGGAGCAGTTGAGAGGGGACGCCGATCGGAATTGGCGGCGGCGCGGTGGTCAGCGGCCTGGCCGGAATCGTAAAGTCGGAAGCGGCTTTTCCGACGAGGGTCGCAATGGCATGCTCATACTGCGCCCGCAAAATGCCCAGATTGGTGAACGAGGATTGAGCGCTCTGCAACGTATTCTGCGCTTCGATGACGGATATCTTATCGCCCACGCCCGTTTCATACTGCGCCTGCGTGTAGGCCAGCGCATTCTTATCTGCTGCGACGGTGCTGGTGTAGAGCTTTAGAAGCGCGTCCTGCCCACGAATCTCGAAGAAATATACGGCCAGCGTGGCCTGCTCCGTGAGCCGCTCATTCTCAAGATCGGCCGCGCTCACCTGTGCGGAGTATTGATATGCCCGAACCTGATTGCGGACCCTGCCCCACAGATCAGGTTCCCAGGAGAGATCGAAGGGCAGCGAATACAGGGTCGATTGTGCGCCGACGTTCGTCACCACTCCGCCATTATTACCAACTGAATTGCCAGCGTTTCTCAGGTTCGCCGAAGTGCGCTGCCGGCTGTAAGCGGGCGTGGTCCCAAATGTGGGAAAGTACTGCGAGCGTGCTTCGCGGATCAGCGCCCGCGATTCCATGAAATTCTGGAAATATAGCTTGATGTTCTGGTTGTTGATGTTCAACTGGTCTTCAAGCGCATTCAGCTCGGGATCGTTGAAGATTTTCCACCACTCACCGCGTAATTGAGCGTCCTGCGGCTGGGCGACGGTCCATGGTCCGGGTTTTTGTCCGGCGTTCGAATCGGAATTCTGAAAATTCTCCGGCGATTCCTTATAGGCCGTTGGCGCCTGCATGACTGGCGCATGATACTTCGGCCCCACAGTGCAACCGGTCAGCAGGCAGGTCAGAAACGCCGTTCCATAACGCAGCAGCGCTCCAGGCCTTCGATTCGCGTTCTGCTTCTGGCCGCCCAAAAACGCCATCCGGAATATACAGAGTATTTGCTTCATAAGCTTGCCCGAACCCATTCAGTCGATATCAGATTTCTCAAACTGCTTGTTCCATACTCGTCTGCAACGTATCGCGATGATGCCTTCCCTTCACCTTCAACCGCCAGCGATCGAGGAACAGATAGATCACCGGGGTTGTGTACAGCGTGAGCATCTGGCTTAGGATCAACCCGCCCACGATGGTGATGCCCAGCGGACGCCGCAGTTCGGACCCTGTGCCGGTTCCAAAAGCCAGCGGCAGCGCTCCGAAAAGCGCCGCCATCGTGGTCATCAGAATCGGACGGAAGCGCAGCATGCATGCTTCGAAAATTGCATCCTGCGTGTTCATGCCGCCCTCGCGTTCCGCCATCAGGGCGAAGTCGATCATCATGATGGCATTTTTCTTCACGATACCGATCAACAGCACAATCCCGATGATAGAAATCACGTTCAGGTCGATCCCAAACAGCATCAGCGCCAGCATAGCGCCCACGCTTGCCGATGGCAGAGTGGAGATGATCGTCAACGGATGCACCAGGCTCTCATAGAGAATCCCGAGCACAATATAGACGGCAAGCAACGCGGTCGCGACCAGAATTGGCTCCGTGCTAAGAGATTGCTGATAGGCCTGCAGGGTGCCGGCAAAAAATCCTCGAATCGACAAAGGAGTCCCCAGTTTTGCCTGCATTTGCTCAATCTGCCGTGTGGCCTGACTCAGAGAAACTCCCGGTGCAAGATTGAACGAGACGGTTACCGAAGGGAACAGGCCAGTGTGGTTCACTTGCAGCGGCGTGGTGTTGAGAGAGGCATTTGCGACCGTGCCCAGGGGCGTGACGCCGTTGGTTTTTGCAGATGGATAAAAGTAGGCGAGCCCTTCCGGGGATTGCCAGTACGGCGGCGCGACTTCCATCACCACGTAATACTGGTTAAGTTGCGTATAGATGAGCGAAACTTCGGATTGCCCATAGGCGTTGTACAAGCTCGAATCCAGCGACTGCGATGTCATCCCAAGCCGGGCTGCCGCGGTTCTGTCATAAGTGAGATATTCTTCGAGACCGCCATTCTGCTGGTCGGAGTTTACGTCCTGAAAACCGGGGAGCTTTTTCATATTCGCCAGCAGAATGGGTCCCCACTTTGTCAGGTCGCTGAAGCTTTCCGACTGCAGAGTGTATTGATACAGTGCGCTGCTTCCCCGCCCGCCGATGCGGATGTCCTGAGAAGGTTGCAGAAACGCTGAGGCAACCGGGAGCCGGTTGAGCTTAGGCCGTAGCCGGTTGATGATCTGCGCCGCATTCACCTTCCGCACATTGAGAGGCTTGAGTGCGATATAAATGAAGCCGCCATTGCCGGACCCGACATATGCATTGACATTTGCCACCGCAGGATCGGCCTTGATCACATTCACCAACTGCTTGATGGAATTATTCATCACTGCGAAAGATGCATCCTGCGGTCCCTGCACGCCGCCAATGATCGCTCCCGTATCCTGCTGGGGAAAAAATCCCTTGGGAATTTTCACGATGACCGCGACGTTGAGCGCAATCGTCAGCAGCAGGACCACCCCCGTCAAAACCGGGTTATCCAGCACCCAGAGCAGCGAGTGCCGGTAGGTCGCCAGCATCCAGTTGAAGAACTTCTCGCTGGCCTGGTAGATGGCTCCGTGTTTCTCGCCCTTATGCTCCTTCAGCAGATGCGCGCACATCATCGGTGTCGTAGTGAGCGAGATCACCATCGAGACAAGAATGGCGGTCGAGAGAGTTACCGCAAATTCGCGGAACAGCCGGCCGACGATGCCGCCCATCATCAAAAGCGGAATAAAAACCGCAATCAGCGACATGCTGATGGTGAAGACGGTGGACCCGATCTCCTCGGCGCCCTTCAGGGCGGCCGCCATTGGAGCCATGCCCATTTCCAGATAACGCGCAATATTCTCCATGACCACAATGGCGTCGTCCACGACAAAGCCGGTGGAAATGGTCAGCGCCATCAGGGAAAGATTGTCCAGGCTATAGCCCAGCAGGTACATCACGGCAAAAGTGCCGATCAGCGATACCGGTACCGCGACGCTGGGAATCAGCGTGGCGCGCCAGTTGCGCAGGAACAGAAAGACCACCAGGATCACCAGAATGACGGAGAGGCCCAGCGTCTGTTCCACATTGTTGACCGAGGCTTTAATCGTTGTCGTGCGATCGAGAACAACGGTGGTCTTGATTCCCTGCGGTAGCACGGACTGAAGAAACGGGAGCTGGCTCCGGATCAACTGATTGGTCGCAATGATGTTCGCGCCGGGCTGGCGAAAGATAATGACCGTGACCGACGGGATTCCATTCAGATATCCGGCATTGCGGATATTCTGCGCCGCGTCTGTCACCTGGGCCACATCCGACAGCCGGATCGCCTGGCCGTTATGATAGCCGACGATCAGCGGCTTATATTGGTTCGCTTTAGAAATCTGATCGTTGTCCAGAATATCCGCTGTGATATAGGCATCCGAAAGCTGCCCGCGCGCCATATCGGAATTCTGCAGGCTCAATGCGGAGCGGATGTTCCCCAGGGTCAATCCATAGCTGTTCAGCTGGGTAGGATTGACATCCACGCGCACTGACGGCAGGGAAGCCCCGCCGACTACCACTTCTCCCACGCCCTGAATCTGTGAGAGCTTCTGCTCCATGACCGTGGAGGCTTCGTCATAGAGCTTCTCCTTGTCGAATTTATCCGAGGTCAGGCCAAGAATCATGATCGGCGCGTCCGCCGGATTCGATTTGCGCCATGTAGGATTGCCGGGAAGATTTGCAGGCAGGTAAGTCCGCGCTGCATTGATTGCCGCTTCCACGTCGCGGGCCGCGCCATCGATGTTCCGGCTCAGGTCGAACTGCAAAGTGATTCGGGTGGACCCGAGCTGGCTGGAGGAGGTCATCTCCGTGACGCCGGCAATATGGCCGAACTGCCGCTCCAGCGGAGTTGCAATCGAGGACGCCATGATCTGCGCGCTCGCGCCCGGCAGGCTGGCCGAAACGGAAATGGTGGGGAAGTCCACCTGTGGCAGCGGGGAGACGGGAAGCATGGTGTAGCAGACGGCGCCCGCCAGCGCGATTGCAATCGTCAGCAGAATCGTTGCCACCGGCCTGCGGATCAAGGTCGCGGAGATATTCACGGCTGCGCCACCTGGGGCTCATTGCCGGTTTTCGGATGATTTGGGGAGCGCGAAAATCTGTGCGCCAGGTTATCGAAGAAGATGTAAATAACGGGAGTGGTGTAGAGTGTTAAAATCTGGCTCAGCAACAGTCCGCCCACCATGGCGATGCCCAGGGGCCGGCGAAAATATCCAGATCCAATGCC
>CAWGLF010000045.1:0-100895 GCA_963823295.1 uncultured Acidobacteriota bacterium | reverse complement strand
ACTTTGCAAAATTCGCGTTCGAGGGTATTCGATCGATAACGAAGAGATCGAAGAGGGTCTACGCTGCATCGGCGTCCCCATACTCGATAGCATTGGACGGCCCATTGCCGCGATGAGCGTAGCGGGTCCGTCTTTTCGCCTCAGACCAGCGCGCTCAACCAAAGAATCGGGAAAATGCTGCGCACGGCGGCCAATGAACTTTCAGTCAAGCTCTCTTGGCACCGCATCTTTCATCCCCGCCCGTCGAATCTCGATAGTTGAAGCCTCTGTGCGTGCCCTTGAGCCGTATGCTGCGGTGCCCTCTATTATTGTTCTTTAGCGCTCCAGCTTTAATACTTTTGCTCCGCTTCAGCACGAAGGTCGTTCGGCGCAGCAGACTGGTGGTTTTTCAAATAATGACTTGACACCTACGATGAAGGGTTTAACAATGCTTGTGTCCTTCATGCGACATGTAGAACGATGTTCCACATTATGCACCGCAACACATTTTTTAAACGAGGCGGAAGTAATGAATCGACGTGCCAGGCCAGTGTTGATCTCCGGTGTATGCGTCATCGTCCTATTAGGAGCAATTACGGCATGGGCAGCCATCACCGGCTCGATCTTAGGAGTTGTTAGCGATCCGAGTGGTGCTGTTGTTCCCGGGGTAACCGTGGTCGCCACCAGCACGTCTACGAACGTGCAGCATACTACTGTTACCGATTCCAAGGGATTCTACGCCTTTCCCACCCTGAATGTTGACCACTACAATATCTCCATCAGTTATCGTGGATATCGGGACTTCCTGGAACAAGGCGTCGAGATCAACGCCAACTCAGCGGTCCGCATAGACGTTTCTCTCGCGCTTGGCTCAGTAAAGAATACGGTTACGGTAAAAAGTGACGTGCTGCGGATAGAAACGCAGAGCACGCAAATGGGCGAGGTGATCCAGAGCAGCAAAATAACCTCAGTGCCACTGAATGGCCGTTCGTACATCGACCTGTTAGCACTCCAACCGGGTGTCATTCCTTATCAGAATCTTTCCTTCACACAAGGTGTCGGAGCCCAGTTGATAGACGGCAATCAATCGAACGGGGCACAGTCTATCAATGGTGGTCGATCCGGCTCAAATGCCTTCATGGTGAACGGAGCAGATGTGGAAGAAGGCGTGGCCGCCGGTGCCGCCTTGACACCCAACATCGACTCCATTGCACAATTCCGCATTATTACCAATAACTTTGACGCGGAACTTGGGAATTACAGTGGTGGCCAAGTCAACGTTGTGACGAAGTCCGGAACCAATCAATATCATGGAAATGCTTTTGACTTCCTGCGCAACACGGATCTCGACGCCAAGAATTACTTTGCTCCCACTCGCGGCGTTTTCATCCAGAATCAGTTTGGAGGAACTGTCGGCGGACCGGTTAGGAAAGATAAGGTCTTCTTTTTTGGAGATTATCAGGGAACCAGACAAATTGTAGGCCAAACCCAGTTTTTTCCAGTGCCCTCCACAGCAGACCGGAGCGGGAACCTGATCGACGAATCAGCATCATTTATCAAGGCAAACCCGTCAAACGGTGGTCAGGGGGTGAACGGCGCGTACTGGGCAAATCTGCTTTCCCAAAAACTGGGATATCCTGTCACGCAAGGGGAAGCTTACTACACGGCAGGATGCACAACTACAGCCCAGTGCGTCTTCCCGAATGCGGTTATTCCTCAAAGGGCATGGTCGCCGGTCGCGTTGAACACGTTGAAGTATATCCCCGCGCCCAATGTTCCCGGCCAATCCGCCTTCCAAACCTCGGCTTATAACGAAACTCTATCGGATAATAAGGGCGGGATTCGCGTGGATTCAAATACCCGTTTCGGCTCTCTATTTGGGTACTATTTTCGCGATGGTTACAGCTTGATAAATCCGTATACTTATGCGACCGTTCCTGGCTTCGATCAAGACAGTACCGGCCTTACTCAACTGGCAACTATAGGGCTTACCAAGACAATCAATAACTCCACTGTGAACGATCTTCGCCTGGCATATCTTCGGGTGGCAACCCATCTAGGGCTTCCAGTAGGAGGCAAGGGAGTTTCACTGGCTTCCCTGGGTTTTAACACGCCCTGGAACAGCACCGGTGGCATCGGCAACGTCGATCCTCAACTTATAGGTGTGCCGCGTTTTGGCTTTAATAACTATAACTTCGGATCCTCAGGGTACGTCCTGCCCCAATTCAACAATACCTTTCAAATTATTGACAATTTTATAAAAATTGTCGGAACCCACGATCTTCAGTTTGGCGCCGATCTTCATTACGATGAAATCATCCAGCGCCTCGAAAATACTCCAAACGGCACTTTTAACTTCAACGGCAACGAGACGGGCTTGGATTTTGCGGACTTTCTACTCGGTGCTCCGGTATCGTTTCAACAAGGGAGTAATCAGATTCTGGACTCGCGCAGCAAATATTATGGCTTTTATGGGCAGGATAGCTGGCGGGTATTGCCAACTTTAACTTTAAACTATGGCCTTCGCTGGGAAGTCAGTACCCCGTGGTATGACACCCAAAATAAACTCGAAACAGTGATTCAAGGTGAGCAGTCGCTGTCCTTCCCTGGCGCACCTCTTGGACTTTTGATCCCCGGCGACCCCGGAGTGCCGAAAACACTTGCACCGGTTCGCTACGGCAATTTTGCTCCCAGAATTGGGATTGCATACTCACCGGACATCGAGAGCGGATTCCTCGGCAAACTTCTAGGAGGATCGGGGAGGACCAGCATCCGTGCCGGTTACGGGGTTTTCTATACTGCCATCCAAGACGCGACCGCCTATTATGAGGCCGGGGATCCACCCTACGGCCAGTACTGGTCTAGTCCAACGCCGCCTATTCTCAGTTCCCCTTATATCGATCGACCGACCGGTCACAATGAAGGGATTAGTTCCCCTTCACGTGGCCTCCGACCAATGTGTCTCCGAAAAACCCGGATACAACGTTTAATTGGGCGCAAGCAATACCGATCTCTGGTTCCGTGTACTTTAACGTTCATAACGTTCTCCCCATGATACAGGAATTCGAGTTATCGATTCAGCGACAATTGGGACCGGCCTCTGTTCTGAGTGTGAGCTACGTGGGAAATGTTGGACATCATCTGGTATCGTTTGTCGAATCCAATCCAGGAGATCAAGCACTCTGTCTAGAACTCAACAACCCGGCTAACGTTGCCCCGGGCACCCCAACCTGTGGGCCGAATGGCGAACAAGGGGTATACACTCTGAAGAGTGGGCAGATTGTAAACAGCACGCGCACAATGTTTGGTCCGGATTTTGGCTATAACCCATATGAAGAAACTGTTGCCAGCTCAAGCTACAACTCACTTCAGGTAAGCTTGCAACATACGGAGAGGTATTTTAATTTCCTTATTGGCTATACTTATTCAAAATCGATAGATAATGGCTCCAGTGTTTTCGATAATACCAATGTTATAAACCCCGCGTTGAGCCGGTCGCTATCCATCTTTAATGTCCCTCAAAATCTGGTGGCCAGTTATACGGTTCAACTACCCTTTAACACTTTCGTAGGCAAAGGCGACGTCGCCAAACGGTTCACAGCGGGATGGGCAATTTCCGGTATTACTAGGTTCGCATCCGGTATCCCGGTTACGATATCAGAAAATGACGATCGCTCTTTGATAGGAACCGGCGGACTCGATGAACCAAATTATGCAAATAACGGCAGCAGTTTATTCGTAAATAAGAACCCGCGTAGCGGAAAACCGTATTTCAATCCCAGCTATTTCGTCCAGGAGAATTTGGGTCAGTTCGGTAATGTGATGCGCCGGTTTTTCTCCGGGCCCGGCATCAATAATACTGACATGGCGTTGCTTAAGAATACGGAGATCTCCGGGTCGACGCAATTGCAATTCCGCGTAGAAGCTTTCAACGTTTTTAACCATGCGCAATTCAACAATCCATCCGGCAACTTCAACAATACTGGTACGGGTGGTTTTGGCTATGTTACTTCCGCTAGAGATCCTCGCATCATGCAAGTCGCATTAAAATTATTATTTTAACTGGGCACTGATATGGGGTGAGAATCGGACGCGCCATCCCTTATGTGCAGTTCAACAGCTGATGAGGAGCGGTCCCACGAGCTGGTTTGAAAAACAGCTCACAAATCCCCCTCTGCTGCTGCTTTTTAAAATAATTGGAAAAGCAGCAAGTGCCAGGAACACGGGAAAAAAGTGCGTCGCTCCTGAGATGATGTGCTACTGAAAGGCATTTATAGGTGAAGTCATCGATTTGCTGTATTTGCCTGGCATTGTGTATCGTGGTTTGCACTGGACGAGCCCAGCATTCGATCCAAGCTCCGGCTTCCTCATGTAAGATTCGCTCTATAATTTTTGATGGATGGCAAGCTCGGGAAATTGCGAACGAGTGGGTAAGATTGACCATAGTCCCTGAGTTGGGTGGTCGATTGATGCAAGTCAGTTTCAATGGGCATGCATATCTGTTCGTTAACCCGAAGTACAAGGGCAAGAATATTTCTCCGGCTGACGCGGCGGGCCGTTTGATTTACTATGGCGGTGATAGGATCTGGCCGCTCCCTGAAGGCAATCACGATGAGCAGCACTGGGCAGTCGCTTCGACACCGCTCGATGACGACCCCTATACGTTCACCATTCTTTCCGAAAATGCGCTATGCGCAGTGCGACTAGTGGGTCCGCCGGATCCAACCACCGGTCTGCTGTATATGCGAGAAATCAGCCTTGGAAGTAACTCTCCAGAAATTTTCTTCCATGCGCTTATGAAAAATGTTACGGCCCATTCAGTAACTTGGTCAGTACAGTCTGTGTCTCCCTACAGTCTATCCGGGCAAAACGACTCTCTTCAATCCAATTATGATTTCTGGGCATTTACTCCGGTAAACACTCACTCGTCCTATTTGAATGGCTTTCATATTCGCGATGGCCTCGCGAGCGATCCTTCATACAGTGTAAAGGACGGCTTATTTCGTCTCCATTGGACGCGCCTGGAGAGCGAGGTGTGGGTCGATTCAATTGCCGGATGGCTCGCAGTAGTTGATGGCGCAAGTCAGTACGCGATGGTTGAGAAGACTAAATATATTGGTGGATCAACATATCCGGGCAAAGCGACTATGATTTTCTTCAAGAATGGACCCATGCTCCAGATTGATGGGCAAGGTATTCCATATCTCGCATCGAAGGGCCTTTCCAACCCACCCTACTTTGTGGAAGCTGAACTGAATAGTCCGATGGTTGACCTAGCGCCAGCGGAGACTTATGAGATGGACACAACGTGGTTTCCATCTCGGATGGGTCGAGATTTCACTGCGATGACCGACGCCGGGCTAGTTGGCCAGCCTTTAACTGCCACCGTAGCCGCCGAAGGGCTAGAGCTGAGTGGTAACTTTGGAGTTTTCTTTCCCGGAAAGTTAGTAGCATATTTGTATAACGATGGGGGGCGCAAGATTAGCGAAGTGTCAGTTGAATCCGTTAATCCGCAAGATCAGGTCGAACTTCACCAATCATTAGCCGCGCCTAAAGGTGTGGCGCGGGTGTCGCTGCATTTGATCGACCTGAACGGCGGAGATCGCGGCTCTCTTGGAGAGGCATTCGTCACCAGAGTCGATGCGAGGACGGTTGACTGGTAGGATATCGAATGTGCGGCTGCGCCGAGGCATTCTTAGATGGGTATAAAGCCAAGAAAGGTTTGTCGTTCAGCTGAATTGGAGTGCCCGGCTTGAATTGTGCCAGTGGACAAGGAGAGCATATGGGCAGGGGCAAGGAGTGTCAGCCTGAGCAGGTGGTGAATCTTCTGCGGCAGATCGAAGTAGCTGTGGCGAACGGGAAGACGACGGCGCAGGCTTCGAAGGAAGCCGAGATCGTAGAGCAGACGTACTTTCGTTGGCGCAAGGAGTAGACAGATGTGATGCGTCATCTCGGTTACCGAGAGTTTTTTGTGGCCTCCGTACAGCTCACCATATGTCTCTGGATTATCCGGAGGCTGTCCGGAAATCTGCTTCATGGATATCAACAGCGACTCATTGCTGTCGACTATGGGACAACCAATCCCATGGTCTTCCTGGACATCTATGACGACGGGCGGCTGTTCTGGGTGACTCGCGAGTACTACTGGGACTCATCCGTTGAGATGCGACAGAAGACCGACGCCGAATACGCTGAGGATCTCGCCCAGTTCATTGGCCCCGTCAACAACGCTAAGGTGATCATCGACCCGTCTGCCGCATCATTCAAGGCCGAAATGCTCAAACGTGGGATTTGGTACGCAAATGCCGACGATGACGTCAACGAGGGGATGCGCATCACTTCCATGGTTCTGAATCAGCGCCTGGTACGGTTCTGCCGCCAGACCACTCCCCAGACGATCCAACAGATGCAAACATACTCCTGGGACGCGAAGGCAGCTCAGAGGGGCGAGGAAAAGCCTTTGAAAATCCATGATCATGGTCCGGATGCTTTCCGATACTTCGCCAAAAGTGAAGTTCCTTACTGGAGGCTGGGCTGCGATTAGACGCTGATGTGCAGTTTCGCCAGTGGGTTCAGTTGCGAAGATTACGCGGGCAAGTATTCCCACGATCAATCGATCCCGTAAATTAGTCGATCGAAGGAATCGATGACTGCCTCCAGGTCATAGCGCGGATCTCGAAGAGACTCGGCCTGTTATAGGCAACCACATTATTCCCGGTTTGGCCGTTATCCAGACGGATTGTTAACAACAGAAAATCATAGATAAACGCCGCGATCTGCTGCTTCCTAGTTTGATTCGTAATGCCAGACTATATCAAGATGCGCGGTTAGAAAGCTCCTACAAGGCATTATGGATGGCGTGAATTCGAACCCTCTACTTCAGACGAACGGTTTCATCGAGCGCTAAAATGGCTCATGTCTAGCCGATTGCGCCATCTCAAACTCATCGGAATCGCTGGCCTGTTTATGTTGTTAGGCGGTAATTCAATCACGGCCCAGACAAAGCATCGCGTCACGCTGAATGATTTATTGAGCATAAAAGATATCCATGCAGCAGAGATCTCTCCAGACGACAAGCACATTGCATGGATCTCGAACAGAGAAGTCCATATCTCAGAAATAGGCAAACCCGGGAGCAGTGTCCAGTTGATAGGCTCCGGAAGTGCTCCTGTCTGGTCTCCCGATGGACGAAAGCTAGCTTACTATTCCACGAAATCGGGAACGGACCAGCTCTGGGTCTATGACCTGTCCTCACGGTCGAGCAAGAAAGTCACAGACATCGCGGGAGGAATAAATCCCGAAATCGCCGCGCCGCCGAGTTGGTTTGATGACTACGAACGCTATAGCTGGTCTCCAGATGGGACGCAGATCGTTTTTGCATCGCAAGTTCCCGTTACTGCACCCATGAATGACGAAAAAGAATCCGAAGATACGAACTCAGGAAAGCCGCTTATTCTTAGCAATACAACTCCCGCTGCATGGACACTGAACGGAGTGTTCGTCAGCGCATTTGGTCAGCCAACGCTGGCGCCCGGAACACAGCATCCGAAAATAGCTCCAACACTTACAAGCCAGATTTTTATAACCAATATCCAAGCTGCACAAAGCAGACAAATCACACACGATGACCAGGGTTATTTCACTCCAGACTGGTCTCCGGATGGAAAATCGATTGCCTGTAGCACACCATCTGGCCACAACACGTTCGGGTTTTTTATAGATACGACTTCTATTGTTGAGATTAATCTCGAGACCGGTAAAAACAGATCGCTTACAAATGCAATCGGAAACAAAGCCTTCCCGACATGGTCGCCCGACGGCCGCAAATTGGCATTTTTCACAGGCGTAGCTTCTGGTGAAAGACAATCCGTTGACGTTCTCGACGTGAAAAGCGGAGATGTTCAGAACGTGTCCCGCCAACTCCCTGTGAGCATCGGAGAATTTCGCTGGCTTCCCGACAGCCGCGCGATTTTAGGACTAGCCATGGACGGAGTCGATTGGCGACTGGTCCGAATGGAACTTGGAAATGGGGCTGTTCACTCGCCCGGTCAAGCAGGAGCGGCACAGCGCGTACATGTATCGGTCGCCGAGGACGGCGATATGGCATGGGTCGAAAGCAATGGCACACATGCGGGGCTCCTTCAGTTAATGCGCCCGGGAGCAGACCACGCGATGACTCTTATCAACCTGAATCCTCAAATCGATGATTGGGAGCTTGGCCACCAAGAGGTTGTGCATTGGCGAGGCGGTCGCGGCGAAGATATGGAAGGTATTCTGATCAAACCCGTCGGCTATCAAAAAGGCAAACGCTATCCTTTGATTGTAAATACATACCCCGGCATCAGAAATTCCTTTAACGCCTACACAATGCAAGGAGATCAGGCGTGGGCTTCCAAAGGCTACGCAGTCTTCTATCCGGATGCCAGTGCGCCCCATGTATGGATGAACCCTTTTCGCAGCCCAAAATTCGATGAGAGCGCGAAAGGGCCGGATGGCTTCGAGGTAACGGCAGAGCAAGTGCTTTCCGGGGTTGACGAGCTAGTTAAGGGAGGCATCGTTGACGCCGATAGGATGGGCCTCTATGGTTTCAGCAACGGCGGTGGCATCACAAACGCGCTTCTTTCTCGAACGAATCGCTTCAAATGCGCCGTTTCCGTAGCGGCTGTCTATCCCGATTGGTTCGCGCCCTTTTTCCTCCATACCGATTCGCCTTTACCGAAATTCGCTGCAAGTGGAGACCCGATACAAAATCCAGAAAACTACATCAAACTTTCTTCTGTCTTTCGTGCTGAAAAAGTGGAGACTCCAGTACTCATTGCCGACGGGGATCTCGATCAGGATTTTCTTATCGGAAGCATAGAGTGGTTCAACGCTCTCCGCTGGTCTAAAAAGAAGGTGACGTTTCTTCGCTACCCAGGACAGGGCCACGGCTTTGGGGGAGCAGCAATGCAAGACTTCTGGGTTCGGGAGAGCGCCTTCTTTGATCTGTATCTACACCCTGGACAGAGTTCGAACCACGGAAACCGCCTTCCTCGCCATTGATGGCGTCTGGCTAAGAAAGATGAAAAGCGCGATGACCTCGTAGTGGGCATTTCGGACGGACCGACGCTTCCATCAGCATTTGGTGAGTGCCAAAGCACACGGTGAACATCCATCAGCTCTTTAAACAGGTTCGGATGAATTACCGGCGAAAAGAAGTCGCAGTTCCGTTTTCTCAGTTGATGATAAATCGCGGATGAATTCATCCAGAACAATCGGTACTGATTTGTCGCTTTCTATCAGTTACTAGACAGGCAGGAAGCCGATCTCCCCCGCCCAGATAAAGCTTGACTGTTCGCCCAGGTAGAGCGTCACTGTGTGTGCCGGCATTCTCTCGAAGAGAAATGATCCGCAGAAGACGCATATGGACAAAAACCTGGCGGATAGAATCTTGGCATTGCCAGCCCTCAATAAAGCCCAATTGCTGGTTATTTGGCGCGAAAATTTCAGCAAATCGCCCCCACCCAGGCTGCGCAAAGAGCTGATGGTTCCCATTCTTGCCTACCGGATGCAGGAGAAAGAATACGGCGGTTTGTCCCATTCGGCCCGGAAACGGCTGCGCGAGATTGCAAAATCCATCGCTTCCGAGAAACGGCCCCAAAAAGAGCTTGCGCCGGATTCGGAGAAGGGAACTCGCCTGCTTCGCTCCTGGCATGGCGAAGTCCACGAAGTCACTGTAACTGATAGGGGCTACTTATATAGAGGTAGCACGTTTTCCAGTCTGTCGAAGATTGCCCGCGAAATTACCGGAAGTCCCTGGTCCGGCCCACTCTTTTTCGGGACGAAGAAAAAGGCATGATTACCAGAATCCGCTGCGCCATTTATACGCGGAAATCGTCGGAAGAAGGTCTGGAGCAGTCCTTCAACTCGCTCGATGCCCAGCGCGAGGCTTGCGAAGCCTATATCGTGAGCCAGCGGCATGAAGGCTGGCAGCTAATCCCTACCCACTATGACGACGGAGGTTTCTCCGGTGGCAACATGGAACGACCGGCTCTGAAATGTCTGCTGGCAGATATTGCGGCCAAGCGAGTCGACACGGTTGTCGTATACAAGGTGGATCGGCTGACACGCTCTCTGGCAGACTTTGCCAAGATTGTCGAGCAGTTCGATAAACAGGGCATCAGCTTTGTCTCAGTCACCCAGCAATTCAATACCACTACATCGATGGGACGGCTGACACTGAACGTTCTTCTTTCCTTTGCCCAGTTTGAGCGGGAAGTAACTGGAGAGCGCATTCGGGACAAGATTGCGGCCTCGAAGCGGAAGGGAATGTGGATGGGTGGTGTGGTCCCGCTCGGCTACGATCTCGAAGAGCGGCATCTTGTTCTCAATCCAGCCGAAGCGAAGCAGGTGGAGGAGATCTACCGGCTTTACCTGAAATTGGGCTGTGTCACCAAGCTGCAAGAGAATCTGGAACAACGGGGCATTCACAGCAAAAGACGGGTGAGCCGGACTGGAAGAGCCTCGGGAGGAGCTTCCTACTCTCGTGGTGCCCTCTATCTGATCCTGCACAACCGGATTTATCGGGGAGAGATCACCCACAAGGGAGCCTCCTACCCCGGCCAGCATCCGGCCATCGTCGAGCAGAAGGTGTGGGATCAAGTGCAACTGAAGTTTCAGTCCAATCTTCAGGGAGCACGAAAACGACCACGGGCCACCGAACAAAGTCTCTTGATGGGCCTGCTCTATGACGAGCCAGGCAATCGATTCACACCGTCGCATGCGACCAAGAAAGGACGACACTATCGTTACTACACGTCCCAGGCCGTAATCAAAAACCCTGGAAGCCGACACCAGGGCCCGGTACGGATTCCGGCGTCTGAGGTCGAAGAACTGGTGATGTCGCAACTGACCTTACTGCTGCGATCACCCCAGCGCATGCTGGACATCCTTGTCGGACCGGACGCATTACCAGCAGAAATACACGCCGTAACAGGAACAGTGAGAGAGTGGAATACGGCTACGACTGATAAGATTCAAAGCCTGCTACGATCCGCGGTGCAAAGAATCGTTGTTCACAATGATCGGATTGAAATCCAGGTCAACAGATCGGCTCTTCGACAAACGGTGCTGGGCATGGCCGACGATCCACCGCTGCCGAGCAACAGCGCGGACCATCCGGTCGCGATTGAAGCTGCTGCCCAGCTAAAGCGATGCGGCGGTGAAGTGCGTCTGGTCCTGCCACCCGATTCTCCGGGCTCCAAACCGAGCCCTATATCCTCGTTGATTCGCGCGATTTCGAGAGCGCACGATTGGCTGGATCGCATCCTGCGCGGCGAGGCCGTCAACCAGCGATCCATCGCGCATGAAACAGGTCTTGACGAGCGCTATATCAGCCGCATCATTCCGCTCGCCTTCCTGGCTCCGGACCTGACGGAAGCAATTCTCGACGGCAAGCAAGCCGCTCATCTGTCGCTCGATAGCTATCTCGGAAACATTCCGGACGATTGGAATCGGCAGCGGGCGCAATTGTTGAGTCAGTAGAGGAAAATGTTTCAATCCACGCCCCGCATGGGGGCGACGATAGCGTTCACTCCGCAGGTGCCGGAATCGTCGTTGTTTCAATCCACGCCCCCGCATGGGGGGCGACGGCAGCTCGGCCAACCTCTACGAGCTACTAAAATTATCATGTCCTTTTCGCGAACCACGCGCCAGAAAATTTCAATTTGGCTATTCTTCAAATGAGTTCGCGGATCTTTAAACGTGGCAATGATTTTTGCGAACGCGAATCTCACCGCAGATCCGTGCATGCTTCAGGTCCGCGTTTTGATTCTGACTCCCTGTAAAGTGCGCGTCTACATCATTAGCGTGCCTTCTGGGTCGTAGGCTGGTTTCGCCCCGGCATGTTCGACTCTTCCGTGGTGAACCCCGATGCCTGCACCTGCCTTCGATTGATGAGGGTCAGCACCAGTCTGTCGGCCAGATGAGGCCGCATCTCCTCCATCATGTCGAGCGCAAGGCCGGGGTGTCCTGGACGGTCGGTGTGGAGAAACCCCACCGCAGGGTCGAGGCGGACGGATTCGAGCGCGGACTCAATGTCGTGGCGCAACAGCGCATAGACGAAGGACAGCATGGCGTTAGGTGGATCGAGCGGCGGCCGGCGCGAGCGACCGTTGAAACGGAACGCTTCCCGGTCGGTCCCGACAAGATCGTTGAAGACCGCGAAATAATTTTGTGCGGCGACGCCTTCGTGACCGCGCGCCTCATCGACGGAGCTGGCGCTTCCGACGGCCGCGCCGATGGAACTGAGCTGGTCGGCCCTGGCGCGCAGTTTCTTCTGGCGCTCTGGCTCATCGGTTTACCCCGCAGCCTGTTCGCACTTGCTCTTGTTTCAAGCGCGTGATAATCCCGTTTATCTAACGTTTAAGGGTGAGCGTGTTCATGAAAGCTTGAAAGGCACCGCGACGCGCGTTCCTATTCATAAAGGCACTATGGAACGGTCGGAGTGGGTTTTTCTGGAGGTGGAGTTAAAACAGCAGTGCAAATCTGTTTCACCTCTGCTTGCGGTACAGTCTGGGAATTGACGCTAAGCGATTGCGCTGCTCAATGTCACTGGGCGTTTTCAAAACGAGAAAGTCGCCATCGCCACTGTGACAGGGAATGGCAGCCACTTCTCCATCATCGAGGGGAGAAGAGTACCGGTAGAATTCGAACGCGCGAGGTGAACTAAAAGAAAGCTTTAGACTTCTGACATCTAACCCTGTACTGAGGGACTTTATAAACGAGAGAACTTCGTCAACGCTCCAGTTTGTATGCGTGGTATAAGGGTTAAAGATTGAATTACCTACAGCAATCGCTCCAGGCGTGAAGTCGACCAGAGAAAAGACTTTAGCACTCTTCGTTTCTTTTTCCGGGATCTGATAGTCGCGCACATTCAGAAAAAGAGATTTTGAGTCTTCGTCATATTCCAACTGCCATTCCTTTGGCACCTCGCTGCCCAGTTCGATGTTGAACGAGCCCAGGCGTTCATACTTAGGCATCTTTCCTAACTGTGGGATCGCCCTGAGCATCAAAACCTCGATACTCAGGCTGTCAATGGTCTTGCGAAACGCAGATTTGCTTTGCGGAAAAAGAGAAGAGTTCTTTGGGATTGTGTAGTTGTAGTCCTTGGGCTCATCTGGATCATCGGTGTCGCAAATAAACTGTACTGTTTTCTTACACTGCGGATCGAGTGAAAACGCCTTTTTGATAGTTTTCTTATACTCATCGAGTCCATCAAAGTCCTTGTTTAGGGCTACAGTAAAATCAACGGTCGCGCCTCGCAAAGGGTAGTAGCCGCGCTGAACGGAAAGTCGCAGACGGTCGGTTTGTTCTTTCGCTGCTTGGTCTTTGGAATTGGCAGAAGCGAAGTCATAGAGACTACTACTGCTCGCAATGGCGGCCGAAACCAGGATCCCGACGAAAGCTATCTTCCCGGGCCGTGTGAGTTTGCCATCGTCATCGCGCGCCTTCGTGCCGAGCGCTTTGATCCCAAAGACTACGGAACCCACGCTCCCCAGTATCTTGATCGCAATTCCGATGGTCGGCGAGTTGACTAACTCATCCAAACTTCTTAACAACATGCGAATTCACCACGTCAGCTAAGACGGCAGCAATTGTAGCATCGAACGGCAATCGGCCAGTTCACTCAAAAGCTATTCGTCCCTCGATTTCGCCCAGCGTCGCTAGTCCTTGCGCCGGTCATAGAGTTTTGTTGTACGCGGGTCCGTGTGATTCGCCATGTCCTGACCGCCTCCAGCGACCCGCCGTTTTGCAGAAACACCGTGATGCCCGTTCCACGGAGGGTATGATCGCAAATCGTCTCTGGCAACCCGGCGAGTGCGCAGCGGCCCTTGATGATGCCCAGCATATCGCGACGGGACAGGGGCAGGCCCGTAAAGCGGTGCTTCTTATCCAGCGTCTAAAACAGCGCCCCCGCCGGTTCATTGATGTTCGCCGCATCCAGATAGGAGTCGAGAAACCGCTCTGCTTCGTGATGCAGCCAGACCAGCTTCCCCTTATTGCCCTTTTCGAGCAGCCGAAGCCGTGCCCGCTTCCCCTGCAGGGCGTAGTCTGATCGCATTAGTTTCAGTACTGCGCTCATCCGTGCAAAGGTAGAGGCCATAAGCGCAATGATGGCCCAGTCTCGCAGCCCCTTCACATCGGCCTCGACCCGTGCGCCCCCGCCGTGTTTCCCCTAATGTGACGCTGACATCCTTTGCAGACGACAACGAACGGGTAATTCGCCGAACTTGGACTCTCAAACAGGACTCATCTAGCGTAGGCGAATATAAGGTGAATATCTATTGCACAAAAGCACAGAAGTAAATCGCGCGAGATCCCACAATTTTGGAGGCGGGTCGGCCGGCTCACGGAGATCGGTGAGTGCTTGCAGCCTGGGGCGATTCCTGGCTTTGGAGCGGAAAGTCGGCAAAAATAATAAGGCGGCGGGAAATAAACTGTTGGTATAGAATTGCAGCCAATTGAGACTTAGCAAATCGAGGGTTTCTATGCTCAACGATAAGAAGCTATTTTGGAACAGCATCGCTGGCAAATTGGCCATGCTCGTGGGCAGCTCGATTGCGCTTTCGTTCGCGAATGCCGCGATCTTGACCTCAACATCGCCCCTTCCCGAGTCGAGCGGTGCTTCTGCGTCGAGCATGACGACCCAAAGGCCGCTTGCTCCGAAACTAATCCTGAAGCGGCAGGGTGAAAGCTTCAGAATGATTGCCCAGCACGACTCGCATTCCTCGCACGACTCCCACTCCTCGCACGACTCTCACTCTTCGCACTCGTCGCACTCGTCGAGCGGCTACTGACAATGGGACAATCCGAAAGCGACGGCGGACCAGCCGCACCCTCGGCGGTGGTCGAGGTTGATCTCACCATTATAAGCACCGAGGCCCTCCTCAAGACGTGCTACTGGTTCTCGCGGGATTTCGTCTGCGAAGTCCGGAATCGGAATGAGCGCATCGCGGACGTGTATTTGACTCCCCGCGCCCCTGCGCTTGTAATCGGTCTTGTCGCAACAAAAGACGCATTCACGACGAGCGCGATGGACTTCGCACTTCGCGAGAAAATCGATGCTAAGACATCGGGCGTCCGCGATCTTCTTCTAGCAAAAGCATTCTCCGAATCCGGTGTCTTGGAGGATCAAGTAGAGGGCGTATTCGGCGATATCGTTGAAGAAGCCAAACCCGATGGTATGTTCAAAATTCTGGGTAACCCTCGGAATTGAGGGACGTTGAGCTATGGCCCGCGCGTTCTATCCTATTGAGCGATTCGCACCCGCCACGCCGACATTCCACCTGCTGCCGTTTAGGTTCACTCGCCTGAACGGGAAAGAATTGCTTGTGAACGAGGCTGGTGAGTTTCTTTTTGTCCCGCCGGGCACCGTAAAGTGCCTAACAGACGAGCACCTCGACACCACGAGCACACTGTATCAGGACCTCAAGTCCAAGCAATTCGTCTACGACGACTCATCGTCACCGCTCCTTGACATTTTGGCAACCAAAGTCAGGACAAAGTTCGACCACATGTGCGGTGGGACCAAGCTGCACATCTTTGTCGTAACGCTCCGCTGCGAACATTCGTGCGAATACTGTCAGGTTTCCCGACAAACGGCGACGCGGGGCGAATTCGACATGAGCCCATCCACGGCGGACCGGGCAATTGCAATGATGATGGACAGTCCGGCGCCTGCCGTGACGCTCGAATTCCAAGGGGGAGAACCGCTACTTGCCTTTGACTTGATCCAATACATCATCCCGAGAGCCAAAAAGCTCGCTTTCCAGCGCGGAAAGGATCTCGATATCGTTGTTTGTTCTAACCTTGCGTGCGTTACAGACGACATGCTGCTTTATTTCCGCGATGAAGGAGTTAAGATATCCACCTCCCTTGACGGTCCAGCGTTCTTACACAACAAGAACCGGCCCCGGCCTGGACACAACAGTTATGAAAAGGCCATTGAGGGGATCGAACGGAGCCGCGCAATCCTAGGCGTAGAAAGCGTTGCCGCGCTCATGACAACCACCGCCGCTTCCCTCGACCATGCAGCGGATATTGTCGATGAGTACGTCCGGCGCGATTTCCATTCGATATTTTTGAGACCAATCAGTCCCTATGGATTTGCAGTAAAAACCCGCCATCGCACTGGCTATGAGATGGAACGCTTCCTTGAGTTCTACAGGCAGGGCCTCGCGCACATCCTCAAGATCAACCGGGGCGGGTATCGCCTCTCCGAGGTATATTCGCAGATTCTCCTCACTAAAATCCTGACGCCTCATAGCACCCGCTACGTCGATATGCAATCACCTGCGGGAGAGGCATGGAGCGTGCTTGTCTACAACTATGACGGCGACGTGTACGCCTCGGACGAATCGCGAATGTTGGCCGAGATGCGCGACTGGACTTTCCGCCTCGGTAACGTGCACAAGGACACCCGGCGGTCTCTCTTCACTAGCGATCCGGCGATGCAACTATTTCAGGCATCTTGCAATCAAGCGCTCGCGGGTTGTTGCGACTGCGCGTTCCAGTCCTACTGCGCCGCCGATCCCGTATACCACTACGCAACGCAAGGCGACATGTACGGGCACCGGCCAACAAGCGGATTTTGCACACGGAACATGGAGGTAATCAGGCATCTTTTTTCTCTTATAGAGGAGAATGACCGCGAGACAATACGGATCTTTTGGTCGTGGATTAATGGAGGGCAAATGATACCGGAGGTTAACTCATGCGCCTGACGACAACCGGTGTCGCAGGCAAGTTCGACCGAAGCATCGTCGGCGTCCTCACGACTGAGCACCTGCCGCCTGAGAAGCGTATCGACAAGATTCTCTTTTTTCCTGTTCATGAGACACTTCGTCACCAGGACATATCCGGCTATCGCGCGATAATTTCTCATGACGAACTGCCAGATGCTCTTGGCGTGCCTAACGTGCAGCACCTCCGTGAATCCGACCACCTGAAAAACGGCGATATCGTCGTTCTACAGCCGAATTCCGGAATTGTGCGTTCGCTCTACCGACCCTACGAACTGCATCACCATCTTTTTGTCACCGAGCGGTGCAACAGCAATTGCCTCATGTGCTCGCAGCCGCCGAAAGATAGGGACGACGTCGAGGCTCTCACCGCGCGCAATTTGGAGCTCATACGCCTGATCGCGAGTCCTCCTCCCTACCTTACGATTACGGGCGGCGAACCGACGCTGCTTGGCGATAACCTATTCACGCTCATTACGCAGCTCAAATCATCGATGCCGGACACCGAACTCCACATGCTTACCAACGGCCGCACCTTCGCGTGGCCGGACTACGCTCCGCGATTTTCCTCGTTAGAGCATCCGAGGATCAGTCTCGGCATACCACTCTACTCGGACTTTGCAGGTTCTCACGATTACGTGGTGCAAGCGAAGGGCGCGTTCGACCAGACCATCACAGGCCTGCACCAGGCCGCGCGCAATGGCATTCGCGTGGAGATCAGGGTGGTACTACACAAGCTTACTATTCCGCGTCTTACCAAACTCGTGGAGTACATCTATCGGAACCTTACCTTTGCCGAGCACATTGCCCTTATGGGCCTTGAGCACACGGGCTATACGCCGCGCAATATCGAAGGGCTTTGGATCGATCCCTATGATTATCAAGATGAGCTCGAAGAGGCCGTGGAATTTCTTGTCGTCAGAGGGATGAACGTCTCCATCTACAATCATCAGCTTTGCGTACTCAGACCATCTTTGTGGCGCTACGCACGAAAGTCTATTTCGGATTGGAAGACGCTCTATCTCCCGGAGTGCGAGCGCTGTAGTGCGCTTCCGGCGTGCGGGGGGCTATTCCAATGGGCGGTCAAAAAGCACAGTGAACATATTCATGCGCTTGCGACCCTGCCACAAAGCACAGCCCAGAGACGTTACTGACCGTGACCGACAAGGGCGGCTCATTGGCGCACGAGACGAGCCCACGCCTGAGAGACGAGATTTTTCGAGATGCCTCCCCGTTTGTGCGGAAGTGGGCTGCAAAAATTGTCGCGGCGGCGGCTGGAAGAGAGATTCTCGATGTTGCCTGTGGCTCAGGTCGGAACGCCATATTTCTAGCACGGTTGGGCGCAAGGTTGATCTGCATCGACAAAAACCTGACATCGTTTGATGCGAACCTTCAACGTCGGAGGAGCATTCGGACGAGTTGTCCGACGCGGTTGGTAGCCAAGGATCTCGATTTATTGAACGACCCTTGGCCCTTCGCTCCGGGCAGCGTTGGAGGAATCATCAATGTTCATTTCCTAATGACGACGCTCTTGCCAGCCTTCGCGATGTCGCTCACGCCGGGTGCCTATCTCCTTCTCGAAACGGTTCCCGGGCATGGAGAGAACTATCGGGAGTTGCCGCGCCCGGGCGAATTGAGCGAACTCCTCGAACCGGCCTTCGAGTTGGTGATTTATGAGGAGCGACGGGTCGGCCCATCTGAGCATGAAGCGGTCGTCGTGAAGATGCTTGCACACCGAAAGGCATAGCATTGACATTTGATCGATGTCTGCCCCGGGTCAATGACTCAGCTGTTCGCCGCTCCGCACCACGATCTCCGGCCCTCCGCGATAGTCCGTAATCAGTCCGGTAGCGCAGGCATGTGCTCCCTTGTGAGGTAACGCCCCCACATTTCCTCTGTCGGCTCCCCACACCAAAATCGTGAATACCTGGTTGGGGTAGGGAGCGCCGAGATCGATAAAAGTTGGCTCGCCCCGGCTACGCATCGCGGTGTGTTCACTCGCCACAGTTCCGCAAACGGTCGCGTTCTCTCCTTGATGTGCTTTCGCTTGAGACGCAGTGATAGTTTCACACTGGCCAACAGCGCTAAAAAGTAGCAGCGCGGCTAGCACCGCTAAAGTTTTCATTTGTTCCCCCAGAAGCATAATAGATCGTGCACGCTCGTTCGCAGATTCAACCCGCTCATTGCCCGCGGTGGTGGCTATGGCTAGTTTTGTTTCTCGTCCGATCCCATCGGTGTTGTTTGCGCATAGAACATGACACACGCTCCACCGGATCGTAGGCTGTATATAGTTCAGGGTTGCCTCCCTTCAAACCGAGCCGATCTTTGGGTCGCGGGTCGAATAAAAATAGTCCAGAACGACAGCGTCCCCCCGGTTGGGCCACTTGCTCAGCAGGTCTTCCTTAAGGCTGGGGTGAATGGCCAGATCGGCAAACTGAAGGTCGAATCCGCTGTGGAGACAATCGAAAAACTGAGCCTTCGGTCGTAATTCCCGGAGGCGACAATAGAACGCGATTCGTTTGTCCGGATGCGTCAAAAAGAGCTGTACTAGGTTCAAGCTGGAGATGTGGTCATAGGCTTCGTCGTAAAGAGTTCCTAGAGCGTTCAAGCCCGTACGCGATGTCGACTCATTTCGAGTGACCATCCGCCAGATCTGATCGGCGGAGAATTTCTTTCCGAAGTTGCGGCAAATCGCATAGAGCGTACTGCTTGCCTGATTACCTTCATACGTGGCCCACAACCTGCCCTCGAGTGCGATCGCCTGCTCAATCACCAGATTGATGGGAAATGCTCATTCGCGATACCGACCTCATCGAGCAACCTAATCAGGTGATTCAATACCCCATGGTTGTAAACGGCCGCGGAAGTGCGGATTGCATCATTTACTGTAAGAACGAGTTGCGTTTTTGTTTTCCATTGCGCAATATCCCGAAGCTCTTCCTGGAGGCCCTTCTTGAGCGTCCGATCGGGCCGGGACGTGATGCGTGACCAACTCGGGCATATCTTCCATCCGCAGACCGGAACACTGCCTGTCGAGTAGCCATTGCTGAAGCCATACGTACCATGCGTTCTGGTGCTCGAGATCGACCCGTACGAGGACGATGGGAAGACGGCAGGAATCGGCATAGTCCGCAAGCTTCCTCGGTATCTGACAGACCACACCCTTCTCCGAGATCTCAACCGACTGCGACGTTTTCACTTGAATTTTTATCAGTTGACCGCTGACGTGGGGGACTGCCAGTTCCGCTTCTAGGTCAATGCCGAAGTCTTCACCCTGAGCCCGCGCAATCCAGTCGCCCATCGAATTGATGAGGTGCGTGACCAGCTTTGGCCCTGCGAGCCGAGCACCTGTGCTTCAGTTCTTGTTGACATGGCGACCAGAGACTTGATGTTGGAGCGAAACGAGAGTTGGGCTCTATCGCAGATGACGACGCAATGATGCTATCACACCGACGGCACGGTGCGGTCATCCGAGACGGTTGGCTTGATCTCGCCGAGCTTGCGGGTTTGAGCGGGTAGCTCGGGTTGCAATTCTGTATCCTGTTCCCTGAGCCTGTTCGGCGAGTATTTTTGAGACAAATGCTTTGGCTATTCGCACCTTGTACGGCCAGGGCGTGGTCCTTCCACTTTGCTTTAGCAGTGAGTAGTATTATTGCGACCGATTCATGCAATCTATGAAATACATAAGGCAAGCGGGCAAATATGCCCGGTGGGTATGGGCTAATACGGACCACATCAGCAAGTGGATACAAATTATCGGGTTGGCTGTGGCGGCATATTGGGCGTACACAAGATTCCGGGTAGGAGAGAAGCCGAGCCTTGAAATACGAGTCGACGCTTCTGAGCATCTAAAGTATGAATCGCCAGGCCCATTTCCAAATAGTTGCTATGTGTACTTCGATCTGCTTTTGACGAATCAAGGAGCCGTTTCGTTTGACGTTAAAGGTGCTCGCATTCGGGCGTGGCGAGCGACCATTCCGGAACAGTTGACGTCTTCTCCGATGTATATCGATCCGAAGGAACTTGAGCACGGCCAGCAGATTATTGACATTAGCAGAACAAACTTACTTGATATGCATTTCTCTCCGGGAGAAAGCGCAGGTCGAACCTTTACTTGGGTTTTGCGTAAACCACCACCCGGCATCTACCTGTTCATGATCGATCTAAACGCGATCAATGCGCGCGAACGCAAACACATCTCACTAACGACCTGGAGTCAGAACCTCTGCATGGAAAACCCGAAATGATGTACCTCCAGATCGATGCGTTGAATTCATTCCGGGTCCATAGAATTGCCACTCACCTTTCGATACCCGTCAGAGCGAATGAATATGACTACCGTGTTTCTTAACGGCCATTGAAATAAACCACCGCAACCATCGCGGGCTGTACAGTTTTCGCACTGAGGCAGATAAATTTTTCCAATCTAAGATTGATTCTTTGCATATGGCCAAAGCGAGCGGCTCAGGACACTGAGTTGATGGTTGTGAAGCGAAACTGACATATCGCGCAACCACAGAAATCGGACGGCATTTTCCAGCTCAGGCAACTAATCAAAGGGATCAATCCATAGTTCATCGATATTCGGCATAAAGCGCAGCAGTTGGATTGTTTTGTTTTGAGCGAATCAGAGAGGAAGACTGTCTGGCGGAGAGAGAGGGATTCGAACCCTCGATAGAGCTTTTGGCCCTATAACGGTTTAGCAAACCGCCGCCTTCAGCCTCTCGGCCATCTCTCCGTTGCTTGAATTATAGCGAATGCCGGGAATCGGCATATTGCGAAATTCTAGCGGATTGAGTATGTCTGCGTAAACGGACCTTATCCAGTTCGCCAAGAAATCGCGCCAAGTGTGAATCGCTCACGGCGTATCTCGAGAAGGAATATGCCCCACCAGCCGCATTGCGATCAGCTCATAGCGGCGAAAGCGCTCTTTCGCGCATCACCGCTGTTCCCGCTTGGCATGCGTAAAATATAGGTATCGCACCCAGCGATCCAGCAGGCATCCTTGAAGCGCATTGCTCTCGCCCTCTCACTCCTTGTATTCGCGGCAACGGTTCCCGCTCTTCAGGCGCAGGCCACACCGCCAACCCAGGTTCACGACGCAACCGCACTCAAGCCGCCTCCGGGCGCTCGCGTTGCGATTGTGGAATTCGAGGACATGGAATGTCCGAGATGCGCCGCTGTCAATCCAGTGCTGAAGGCCGCATCCGAGAAATATCACATTCCGTGGGTTCGCCATGATTTTCCCTTGCAGATGCACGTGTGGAGCTTCGATGCTGCGGTCGATGCGCGTTGGTTCGACACGAAATCAAAGAAGCTGGGCGATGATTTCCGGGATGCCGTGTTCGCGAACCAGTCGAGCATTGAGACCAAGCCAGACCTGCGCGCCTTCGCTGAGAAATTCGCCCAGCAACACGGCGTCGGCTTTCCTTTCGTTGTGGACCCACAAGGCAAGCTCGCGGCCGAGGTGAAGGCGGACTTCGCGTTAGGCCAGCGAATTGGAATCGAACATACCCCCACGGCCTGGATCGTTACTGACAATCCCAGCTCCCCTTATTCGGAAGTGCTGGATTTCGATAAGCTGTACCAGATGATCGATCAGGCACTGGCCGAGACGAGCACAGAAGGACATCCCGCCAGGCACGTGCGTCATAGCGGAACCCGCTGACCACGCAATTCGCGGGCTGCCCACAGGTCGAATCAGCGGTTTACCTGCGCCATTGCGGTCTCTGGGTATCGCATGCCGGCTGCTACTCCTGGCGGCGCAACTTTGGCGATCCGCTCCAGATCGGCGGATGTGAGCTTCACTTCTGCGGCGCCTGCATTTTCCTCCAGATACCGTAGCTTTTTCGTCCCCGGAATCGGCACGATATCTTTGCCTTGTGCCAGCACCCAGGCGAGTGCCAGTTGAGAAGCGGTGCAGCCTTTCTCCTGAGCCATCTGCTTTACCTGCCGCACCAATTCCAGATTCCTGTCGAAATTTTCACCCTGAAAACGCGGAGAATTGCGGCGGTAATCGTCGGCGGGAAAGTCCTCCGGCCGCGTGAATCGTCCGGTCAGAAAGCCGCGCCCCAGCGGACTGTAGGCGACAAAGCCGACACCCAGTTCCCGGCAAGCTGCCAGAATCTCGTCTTCAGGATCGCGCGTCCACAGAGAATATTCGGTTTGCAGAGCGCTGATGGGATGCACTGCCATGGCTCGCTTCAACGTTTCAGGAGCGGCTTCCGACAATCCAAGATGGCGGATTTTTCCCTCCCGCGCCAGATCCGCCATCGCGCCAACCGTCTCTTCAATCGCAACCTTCGGATCCACGCGATGCTGATAGTAAAGGTCAATCGTCTCGACGCCGAGCCGCTGAAGACTTGCCTCGCATGCGCTCTTCACGTATTCCGGCCTTCCGTTGACGCCAACAAAGCCTCCCGACTGATCGCGCAGAATTCCGAACTTGGTCGCCAGCACAACGGTATCGCGGCGTCCACGAATGGCTTTGCCGACCAGCACTTCATTCTTATAAGGACCGTACATATCCGCGGTATCCAGGAAATTGATACCTAGATCGAGCGCGCGATGAATCACCGCAATCGAGTCCTGCTCGTTTTCCCGGCCACTGTAAAACTCTGACATCCCCATGCACCCGAGCCCCAGCGCCGAAACCTTCAATCCCTGACCTAACGTTCTTTGCTGCATCGAATTGCTCCCTCGCGTTGTTTTTACTTGCTCTAGACCAGTTTTCCTGCAGGTATATACCAGCAAAGAAAGCACACGCATCCGTTCCTCAAAGAACGGGTGCACATAAAGACTGCCTGCGGCCACTAGGAGCAGGAAAACTGGTCTATATATATGGATGCGTGGCTTGCTTCCAATTGCCGAGAGTCACTCGCAGAATTCTGTGCGAGATCCGTTTCATCGATGTTTTTGCCTTGTACACTGAATTTCAATTACATATGGACAAACTGCGTGTAGGCATTCTCTTCGGTGGGCGCAGCGGCGAGCATGAAGTGTCGCTGCTCTCGGCCGCATCCATCCTGAAAGCGATTGATCACACGAAATATGACGTTCAGCTGATTGGTATTACCAAGGATGGCCGCTGGCTGACTGCGGCCGATGCCGCTCACCTGCTGCCCTCGGTGCCTGCTGCTGATCGCAAAAACCTGCGTGCCGGAAATCCGGAGGCGACGCCCGGCGCCGCTTTGCTGGAGCATGGCGAAGAAGTCCTGATGCCACCGGTTCCAATGCATGCGGAACACGAGGGAAGCTCTCTGGTCCGGCTACGCGCGAGCGCCGAACGATCGCTTGATCTCGATGTAATTTTTCCTGTACTGCATGGCACTTTCGGGGAGGATGGTACAGTGCAGGGCCTGCTCGAACTGGCCGACGTCGCCTATGTGGGTTCGGGCGTGCTTGGTTCCGCCGCGGGAATGGACAAAGATGTGATGAAACGGCTGTTTACCGCAGCCAAACTTCCGATCCCGAAGCACATGACACTGTTGCGCCGCGAATGGCAGGAGAGCCCCCGCCACGCGAAACAGGAAATTGAAACGGCCTTGAGTTACCCAATGTTTGTGAAGCCCGCGAATCTGGGATCATCGGTCGGCATTAGCAAAGCGCACGATGGTACCGAGCTGGATGCGGCGCTCGATCTTGCCGCCAGCTTCGATCGCAAGATTGTCATCGAGCAGAGCATTGGCGGAAAGCGGGGGAAGGCGCGCGAGCTGGAAGTGGCGGTATTGGGAAACGATTCGCCAGAGGCGTCCGTGGTAGGGGAAGTCGTTCCGAGCAAAGAGTTTTACGACTACGAAGCCAAATATCTCAGCGAAGGCTCGGAGCTGATTATCCCGGCGAAATTAACCCCAGCAGGAAACGAAACGTATCCAGCAAATGGCCATTGCGGCCTTCCAGGCCTGCGATTGTGCCGGCATGGCGCGCGTTGATTTCTTAATGGAGCCCGGCGAGCGCGAGCCCCTCGCGGCCGCGCAAAATTTATCTGAATGAAGTGAACACGCTGCCTGGGTTCACCGCCATCAGCATGTATCCCAAACTGTGGCAGGCCAGCGGTATTGCTTACAGTAAGTTGATCGATCGGCTCATTGATCTGGCCCTGGAACGCCACGCGGAAAAGCAGGCTAGCCACTATACCCGCTGATCCGTCGCCTTCTGGGTGAGCCACCAGCAGATGAAGAGTGCCGACGGCAGCACCAGTACGCCGGCGTGACGAGTCAGTGCGAATCCCGCCAGATAAGGAGCCGCGACTGCACAGACAGTGCCAATGTAGGTGATGGCCGCCCATCGCGCCGCGCCGGAGCCGCGTATCAGCAGCCAGACAGCGATACAGCATGCTCCCCAAAGCAATAGACGAAACAGCACCATGCTTCCATCCGTCGCCGCGTTCAGCCACCCTGAATACTGTCCAGAGCCAATTTTGCGCAGCGATAGAAAAAATACCCGCGCCTTCCGCAACATTGCATCACCGGTTCGCGCCGGATGTGATCGCATGTAGCTCTCCGCTGCGTGCATGTGAAATGTGTTGAACGTCCATTCATTTGAGAAATATCTTCCATCGTTCAAAGATCTGTCATACCGGTCGAGGCTTCCCTCGTCGGGCGGCGGATATCGATCCAGAAACGCCGGGTAGTTTCCTTTGTGCAGATTGATTCCATCCAGACTTGTGCCAACGCTGAACCGGCCCGTGGCGTGGAGCGCGTACAGTCCCCAGCCGACAGGACCACAGGCCACCAGCAGCAGGACCGCCGCACGCTTCCAGCGATCACTGACCTGCAGGCAGAAAATGAGGACGAGAAATGCAGCCACGGCAATCATCGAGCTTTTCGTCAGGTAAAGCCCGAGCACGCTGAGCGCGAAAAGAACCGTGATTCGCCAGGAAAGACTCCTTTGCCGCACGCCGAACAACAGTACGGCCAGCGCGTAGGTCAACAGACAAAAGCTGTAACCCTCCTCGACTTGCATATTCACCACATCAATCAGTTGCGTCGGCAGTACGACGGCGAAAAACAGCAATGCGGGGACAAGAATTCTGGCTGCGGAATGGGATGTGCTTCGGATTTCTTCCACTGCCAGCGCAACAGCCGCCGCAACCGGCAGCAGAACCAGCGCGATCTTCGCCAGCTCTACCGGCAGATAGCGGTTTGAAAAAATGCGAATCAGGCACGCCAACAATAAAGGCGACAGCGGCATTCGGCTGGCATGGGAACAGATCACGTCGCCGGCGGTTGTCATCGCGTCGGTGCAGACAACAAAACCGCGGCCGTGCGCCAGATTCTCCGACAACGGTCCCATCAGATTGGCCAGATCAGCCAGTTTCATGGAACGGAAGCCACGAAGCACAAAAGCGGCACTCACCGCGACAACAAAGGAGCAGACGTAGAAAACCAACGGCAGCCATCCTGCCGTCGGATGCGAAGGTGCAGCGCGATCATCACCCGCCGCACCTGCCGTTGCGCCCGAGAGATGGATCGAGTGGTGCTGGCCTCATTCCTACAGTGTAGAGAACAAATCCTGTAAAGTTCCCCTCGCGGGCCATTGCGTCTTACAATGACGCCATGACGCTGCTGGACGCACCAAAGTACGATGCACGCCGGGCTCGCATTCGCCGCAACATCATCATCGGCATTATCGTTGCCATTCCTTTCATCGCGTTCTTCACCTGGTATAGCTGGAATTGGCCCGAAGAACACCGGGTCTCAAAGTTTTTCAGCGCAGTGGAAGCCAAGGATTACACGCGCGCGTTCGGCATCTGGAACAACGATCCCAACTGGCAGCAGCACCCCAACCAATATCAGACATACCCATATAAAACCTTCCTCTCAGACTGGGGTCCATCCGGCGAATATGGCGTGATTCGCAGCGCCAAGATTCTGGTCTCCAAAGAATATGGAACCGGGGTTGTGATTGGGGTCCGGATCAATGAAAATCCGAAAACCCTGTTTTTATGGGTTGAGCGGAAAGCGAAGACACTGGGGTTTTCGCCGGTTGACCTGCGCTTTTAACAGGAACACCTCTGCCTCGCCTACCTCGATTGTCGGTTTGATTTTCATCTGCCGGAAGCTCAAGTATTTTTGGCGGTAGATCTCGACTGGTGCGATGTCCCATCAAAATTGCAAGTGGGAACTTGCGCCGATGCCGGAAACTGAACCTGTAGATGATCTCTCCGTGCCGGCGGCCATTCGCAGCTTTGCTGCCGATCCCCGTATTACAGTGCGCCGGAGTGGCGCGCCGAAGCGTGACGCCGCGTGCGTGGTCTATTGGATGCAGCACGCCGGCCGCGGTCTGAATAACCCAGCCGTCGATTGCGCCGTAAACATAGCAAACGAGCTGGAACTGCCTTTGGTCGTCTACTTCTCGGTCATCTCAAATTATCCCCATGCAAATCTTCGTCATTACGCGTTTCTGAACCGGGGATTGCGCGATATCGAAGCAGATCTTGCAGATCGGAATATATCGTTCATAGTGCGACGGCCGCCCGGCAACTCGCTCGACGATCTGCTGGAGGAAGTCAATGCCGCAATTCTGATAGGCGATGAGAATCCCTGCCGCGAACCGGAGCGATGGCGACAGGTAATCGCTCGCCGGTTAAACATTCCCTTCTGGACTGTGGATGCGGATGTCGTCGTTCCCAGCAAGCTCTTCGCGAAAGCGCAGTATGCCGCACATGTGTTGCGACCGAGGCTTTATAGAGAGCTTTCGAACTATCTACATCCGCTGGAAAATGCCAAAGCGCAGCATGCGTGGCAACGCCCCGGCAACTTCGAAAGCTATCCGGTGACCAGCGATGTTACCCAGGGCTGGAAAAAACTCGATCGCAGTGTTGGCCCGGTAGAAGGGTTCACCGGCGGCTCGCACGCGGCACGCAAGCGCCTGAAATTTTTCATCGAGCATCTCCTCAAGCACTACGATGAAAACCGTAACCAGCCACAGAAAGATGGCACCAGCCGATTGTCGCCTTATCTTCACTTCGGCCATATCGGCCCGCTGGAAATTGCGCTGGCGGTAAATGCCGCGGTGAAAAAGGATGCTGCGCTCGCCAAGGCGCGCGATTCCTACTTCAACGAGCTGATCGTCTGGCGCGAGCTGGCGGTGAATTTCGTAAAGTACACGCCAAATTACGATTCCATTGAGTGTGCCGAGCCATGGGCCGCGCAGTCGCTGGCCGAACATGCCCAGGATCGCCGCGACTGGAACTACACGCTGGACCAGATGGAGCGCGGCGAAACACATGACGAGCTATGGAATGCATCGCAACTGCAGATGGTGCACTTCGGCTGGATGCACAACTATATGCGCATGTACTGGGCGAAGAAAATCCTGGAATGGTCGCCGGATCCGGCCATCGCATTCCATCACGCCATAACCCTCAATGATCGCTACGAACTGGATGGACGGGACCCGAGTGGATATGCGGGCATCGCCTGGGCTATCGCCGGAAAATATGATCGCCCATGGTTTGATCGCCCCATCTTTGGGAAAATTCGTTATATGTCAGCTGCCTCGACCGGAAAGAAGTTCGATTCCAACAGATACATGGAACTGGTTCGCGAACACGCCGAATCCGAAAAGTTATGGTGATGGCGTGTTCGCGCCGGAGATCAGTAGTTATCGAGAGAGTCGCAGCATAACGACACCGTGCCGTGGAACCACCGCCGTGTAGGAGTTTTGCAACGTCCCAAGGTCCCGATGTGCCCAGAGATCGCGCGCATGAACCGGCCCCGCAAAGCCAACATCTTTCAAGTTCAATGTGATGGGATAAACCGCTTCGCTGCGGTTGAACAGCGCCACCGCTTTGGCTCCGCCCTTGAGCGGCTTCATCCAGATTTCATACGGTCCCGTGGCGCTCACACGATCCCCTTGAATCCCGAGGGGGTCCTGATCCACGGCAATCACATCTTTGTTTATCAGGATGCTTTTCGTCGTGTCATCCATCTTCGAAAGATCGTTTCCGGCCAGCAACGGCGCGGCAAGAATCGCCCAGAGACTCATGTGGGTGCGGTATTCCTCGGGAGCCATCTTGCCGTTGCCGACCTCCAGCATATCCGGATCGTTCCAATGGCCGGGCGCCGCGTACTTAGACAATCCCGCTTGAGCAAAGCCGATGACTGACATCCGATCGTAGCTGTCGTTGATATCCCCGGTAGTGCGCCACAGATTCCCACCCACCTTCGGACCCCAGTTCCAAACCCCATCCCAGCCATACTGGCACAGGCTGTACACAATGGGCCGGTGAGTATTCAGCAGCGCTCTGTGCATTTTCTCGTAGGCCTGCTGCATCATCGCCCATTGCTTCTGCTGATCGGCTCCGGCTTCTTTCTTCATAATTTTCCCGTAGCTGCAGAGATCGTATTTCAGGTAGTCGATCCCCCATTTGGCGTAGGTATCTGCGTCCTGCTGCTCGTGCCCGTAGCTGGCCTCGTATCCTGCACAGGTCTTCGGCCCGGGGGAGGAATAAATTCCCAGCTTCAGGCCCTTCGAATGAACATAGTCGGCCAGAGCCTTCATGTCCGGGAATTTGCTGTTCGTCTGGATATTTCCATGTGCATCGCGTTGGCCTTCCCAGGTATCGTCAATATTGACGTAGATGTATCCGGCATCGCGCATTCCACTCGTGACCATCGCATCCGCCGCGGCGCGGACATCCGCGTCATTTACCTTGCCGGCAAAATGATTCCAGCTATTCCATCCCATCGGCGGAGTGGCCGCCAATCGCACGGACTGGGCCTGGGATGGAGCGGAAAATAAGCAGAAAAATGCGATCGCCGTAGTCAGGAGGTTGGCAAAGCTCCATCTCGCTGACTCTGAATGTGGGTAAGAATGCATGCAGTTCTCCTCTGTTTCAAACCGGATTGTCGCAGAAAGCAACGCAAATCTACCATCCTGTCGCGCGCGATCCATACCGCGTTGTGTGGCTTGATCGCATAATGCTGTCATCCCGACCGCAGCACAGCATCAGTGCTATTGACTCTAACACTCTGGCAATTCCTTTCGCGCACATCCAACCGATTTCGTGTGGTTTGATTCCGTCAACTCAGCATTCAGCGTCTAGCGTCCGAGCCGCAAATCGACTCCGCTGTCGCTCGGCCATCCAATCGCATATTTCGTTCAGGTCAGCCACCGGTTGCTGAGTGTAGGGAATAGTCTGCAAATAAGGAGGCGGCCCAAACTCCGGAGTGAGCGTGGAAACTCTCTGCCCTTTCATCTGCTGTGCCCGCCATATTTTTTCCCACCATTCTTCATGGGCCTGCAGATGACTACTCCATTCAGGAGCGCGTGGATCGGGCACCTGCGGTCCTTCCTCATAACCGACTCTGGCGTGGAGATGCCAGCAGTGAGCCGCGCTGAGATCGATAATGCTCGCGCAATCTTCCAGCAGCCGTTCCGTGAGACAAACCCAGTGGCTCAGGTCGCAGGTCAATTTCAGTGCCGGGAACAGATCGAGAATCCGCTGAGTATTCCATGGATTCGCAAAATAGCGGGAGCGGTGGGTTTCGTGCGAGAGGACGACACCTATTTCCTTTTCCATCTGCTGACATGCGCCGTAGAAATCTTCCGCCTCGGCCATGCTCCAGGCATCCGAACCGCTATGGCAGTTGAAAAACAGCGGTTCCGCATCGAGACAGTCATCAATCTGACTTCTCAGCGAGAGCAAGTGCTCCCGGACTGTTCCGCTATGGACAAACATGTTGCTGAAAACAGCGGCAATCCAGGCGAAACGCTCCTCTTTTAGCGTGCGCCGCAGAAGGTTCGCGTCGGGAATTGTGCGAACGGAGGCCTCCAGCGCTCCATACCCCATATCGTGCCAATGGCCAACATGAGCGGAGAAGCCCTTCGATAGATCGACACCCCAGAGATGACGGACAAGCAGAAGTTCCATGAAAGATAACCGGCTGACAGCAATCTGAATCGGTATCCAATTATATGTGCCGCCCTGTCGAAAATAATGCGTGAAATTGGAGCCGTGCGTACACGCTCGGAATAGACGCAATGCGATTCAGATTCATCTAACTCCGCAGGGAAAGATAGAGTGTATCGGCGAAAATTGTGGGTTTATTATTATTTCTGCTGATCTCGGCCACAGCGATGGCGCATGCCGATATCGGGCTGGTGCTGGAGCAGCCAATCGGACATCTGGGCCGCCTCACCGGAGCAGGGCACGTCGCAATTTATTTATCGCGCGTCTGTGCCGCATCTCCTACCAGCCTGCGCCGATGCATGCCTGGAGAATATGGCGTCGTCATTAGCCGGTACAATCAAGCGGACCGGTATGACTGGACCGCGATTCCGCTGGTGCCGTATCTTTACGCAGTCGACCGGCCGAAAGATATTCCGGCTTCCATGGATGCCGTTACACTGGAGCGATTGCGAACTCGTTACAGGCGGAAATATCTAAAGAATCTGTTGCCCGATGATCCCGATGGCAAGGTTCTCTACAAGAATTGGTCCCAGCTCATGGGAAGCGCGTACGATCGCAAGATCCATGTCTTTGAGACCCAGACAACCGCAGCTCAAGACGACCTGCTGATCCAGTATCTGAATGCTCGGGTCTCTAAAGGCCACTTCAATCTTCTATTCCGCAACTGCGCGAATTTCGCCGAATCGATCTTAAATTTTTACTTCCCGCATTCCGTCCACCGAAGTTTTACTGCTGACGTCGGCTTGATGACTCCGAAACAGACTGCGAAATCCTTCGTATCCTATGCGAAACATCACAAGAACCTGCGGCTTTCAGTGTTCACCATTCCGCAGGTTCCGGGAAAGATTCACCGCAGCGGCAGACAATATGGCGTAATTGAAGCGATGGTCAAAAAGAAGCAATACGTGATCCCTCTGGCAGTTTGGCAGCCATACTTTACCGTCGCTCTGATTGGAACGTATTTGACACGCGGAAGATTTAATCCGGAAAAAATTCCATCGTACTCACTCGGAGCAACGAGATAGCAGCTCTCTGGCAGGACGCGGCGCCATCGCTGGATAACCAAACGCAAAAGGCCCTTGCTGTAAAGGTCTCTTTCAACCCGCTTGGACGCCAGTGATGCCCAGGATTGCCTCACGTATAGCGCTTGTAGCCTGGAGCTAAGTGATATTTCGCCGGAAAACATGTACCTTGAGCAACCCAATAGCGAATGGCCGGCTACTCCGTAAGCAACCGCGACGGAATCTCGCTACGGCGTACCTTCTGATCCGGCGCTCGACCCACCGCCATTAAGGTTCCAGGAGGCCGAGAATACGCTTTGGTTGCCGGAGGGAAACGCGCTGAGGATTGGTTCAACTCCCGTGAGCACGCTTATTGCGGTCGCCGAACCGGGTGTGCCCTCCGTGGCCACGATGATGACGGCGTCATGTTTGTGAATATCGGACAGAGTTGTGGCGGGCGTACCTTCCAGCATCTGCGAGAGATTGCTGTCATGGGTTTTTTCGGCGGCGCCTTCGCCGGAACCATTCGATGTTAAACCGCTCTGCTGCGCGGCCTGTTCTTGCTGCTCACCGTTACCCTTGCCGTGTTTGCCGTCAGAATTTTTCAGTGTGGCGGCGACGCGTTTTGCCATCTCCGGCGGAAGCTTATGCATTTGCGATTGCGCGGTGATATGAATCACGACTCGGCTTCTTCGCGATCAGGTCGTTCACCGTCAACGTATTTTCGGCTGGGTTGGTTGTGAGAACGGTTCCGGCGATATTGCGAAACGATCCGTCAACGATCTCCTCGGCTGCCATTTCGGTGCCCTCAGCATTTCTATTTCCGCGGACACGAAGCTCGTCTCCGGGATGAATCTCAGCGATCGTGGACCGTTTGGCATCCGCGAACTGGGCGGAGTCGGGGCTGTAGCGATAGATAGCGGTCGCGGGTGTCACGTGAATGGTAAGGGTGCGAGCGCCGGATGCCACAGTGACAGTGCCAGTGCCGGTATCGATCGTCTTGACCAGTCCAGATGCCCCTCTGCGTTGCCAGTCCGCGGCCTCGGCTTGCTGCTTCTGGGCGATATCCGCCTGTTTCATGGCAACGACGGTAGTAGCGGAATCGCCCTTCACAACAACCAGCACGCGGTCGCCGACTGCCAGATCGCTGAATGCGATCGGCGTGGCTTCGGAAAGCTTTTTGGCTCCGGGTGCTGTTCGGAGAATGCGCGCAGCATCGCTTACGGTCACTGTCGCGGACGCGCCATTATCCGGTTTAATGGTGAGCGTACGGCCGGAAACGGCAGTTACAGCGCCAACGATTCGCGTCGGGGTTTGCGCAGTTGCGGTGACCGCGATCATCAATCCCATCGCTGCGACGATCGATAGCCTGATTCTTTTGCATCTCATGGAAGTCTCCTGCTGTTGGCGACGAGGTCTCGTTTCTGTTAAGCAAGGGCCTTTCCGGATCGCCGGCGGTGTTCGGCTATCCGGATTCGCCGGATGGACTGTAAGTCTAGCGCAAATGCAATGGTGGTGCAGAGATCGCCCGGGCAATTGTCGACCGCGGCACGAACGAACGAAAGATCGCGGGCGACCTCGCCCGTTAATAAACCAGCCTGCTACAGTAGGCTGAGGCAGAGTTCGAATCAGAGAACTGGTTGAGCACCGCAGGACATAAATCTCTCCGGCCTTCTGGAATGGCGCGATGCAAACTGTGCTGCAAGCCCTGGTCGACGATTCGGCCGGCAAGACGCGAAGCAAGGTGGCCGGAATTTACGGCATCCTGCTGGCGATCAATATCGCCGCGTGGGTGTGGGCGGTTGTCGCGTTCCGTCACTTTCCTGTTCTTCTCGGCACGGCATTCCTGGCATACAGTTTTGGTCTGCGGCATGCCGTCGATGCCGACCACATTGCAGCCATCGATAACGTTACGCGCAAGCTGATGCAGGAGGGCAAGCGTCCGGTCGCCGTCGGATTCATGTTCTCTCTGGGTCACTCGACGGTCGTGCTGCTGGGATCGGCAGCCATCGCGATGACGGCCTTGTCGCTGCAGCATCGCCTGGATCCAGTGCGGCATATTGGTGGAGTCGTGGGCACGACAATCTCCACGCTTTTCCTGTTTGGGATCGCAATCGTAAACCTGGTCGTATTGCGCTCCGTCTTTCTCGCTTTCCAGCGGGTCCGGCGCGGAGGCAGCTATGTTGAGGAAGATTTCGACCTGCTTTTATGCGGGCCCGGATTTCTCTCTCGACTGTTTCGTCCCATGTTCGCGATCATTCGCCGAAGCTGGCACATGTATCCACTCGGAATCCTGTTCGGTCTCGGCTTCGACACCGCAACTGAAATCGGTGTTCTCGGTATCTCAGCGGCCGAGGCAGCCAAAGGCTTGTCTCTTTGGTCGATTCTGGTATTCCCGGCGCTCTTCGCAGCGGGCATGTCCTTGATCGATACGACAGACAACATCCTGATGCTGGGCGCGTATGGATGGGCCTTCGTCAAGCCGATTCGCAAGCTCTACTACAACATGACGATCACGCTGGTTTCGGTCATCGTCGCGGTTGTGGTCGGCGGGATCGAAGGGCTCGGCCTGCTGGCCGGCGAGTTCCATCCGCAGGGAATGTTCTGGAGTTTCGTCGGCAAACTCAATGAGAACTTCGGCACACTTGGCTACTGCATCGTCGGACTATTTGCGCTCAGCTGGATCGTATCGATTTCGATTTACAAGTGGCGGCGATACGATGATCTGGAATTGAATGGATAAACTCTGAGGCAAAACGCGAAGAGCATATTCTCAGGCCGACCGGCAGTGTAGCCAGGCATCAAGCTGGCGGCATAAAACGCCATGAAAATCATCCGCACCGAAATCGAGATCGACGCCTCCGCGGAGAAGGTCTGGAAAATCCTTACAGACTTCGGCGCCTTTCCCGCCTGGAACCCGTTTGTGCGGCGCATTGAAGGTAACCCCGCCGTCGGTCAGCGCCTGCGTGTTTTTATACAACCGCAAGGCTCCAAAGGAATGGGATTTCACCCGATTGTTTTAGAGGCTTCCCATAACAACGAACTGCGCTGGATGGGGCACCTGCTCCTGCCGGGCATCTTTGACGGAGAACATGCCTTCCGCATCGAGGATTTGGGCGCAAACCGTGTTCGCTTTATTCAGGAGGAAAAATTCCGGGGCATTTTGGTTCCGCTGTTTGCCCGGCGACTGGAAAGCGGATCGCGGGCAGGGTTTGTGGCGATGAACCAGGCGCTCAAAGCGCGCGCCGAGCAGACCGCTATTTAGCGGCACAGCTTTCAAGGAATACCATGCACCGACCGGCCGCTTGCCCCACGATCCGCAGGCATATCCAAGTGAGGGGCATTGTGCAGGGAGTGGGATTTCGCCCTTTCGTCTACAGCCTCGCCACTTCTCTCGGCCTGACGGGATATGTCTTCAATTCCTCTGCGGGCGTGACGATTGAGATTGAAGGCGCGGAAAGCGATGTCCAAAAATTTCTGGGCACGCTGCGATCCGACCCTCCGCAGCTTTCCGAAATTACCGACATAACCGTCTCGGATGTGGATGCTCGCGGCGATACTGCCTTTTCGATTCTCCACAGCCGGCAGGAAGCCGGCGAATTCGTTCTGATCTCTCCGGACGCCGGAACATGCGACCTGTGCTGGCGCGATTTCGGCGATCCGCAGAACCGCCGCTACGGATATCCGTTCACCAACTGCACGCACTGCGGGCCGCGCTACACCATCATTCAGGACATCCCATATGATCGCGCGACCACCACTATGTCGCGCTTCAAGATGTGCGATGCGTGTCAGGCGGAGTACGAAAATCCCGCCGACCGGCGCTTCCACGCGCAGCCGAATGCCTGCGCCGTCTGCGGACCATCGCTTGCGCTGATCCCGCGCGGGACCTCTCTGGGCGAGCAGGCGTTTCGCAACCCGGAGTCGCTGCCGATTCTTCATCAGGCGAGAGAGCTGCTGCGACGAAGGAAAAATTCTCGCGGTGAAGGGGCTCGGAGGATTCCTGCTCGCCTGCGATGCCCAGAACGATACCGCGGTCGCGGAGTTGCGAAGACGGAAGCGTCGCCCCGACAAGCCTTTCGCGCTAATGGCGCGGGATGTCGGCGCTGTCAGAAAATTGTGCGCGGTATCGGCCGCCGATGAAGCGGCTTTGTCGCACCTGCGCCGGCCAATCGTGGTTCTGCCGCGTCGCGCCGATGCGGACTTGTCGCCAGGCATTGCTCCGGGAAACAACACCGTCGGAGTGATGCTGCCGTATACGCCGCTGCATTATCTGTTGTTCAGCGATTCGCCCGATACCGAAGCGGAATTTCCCGCGCTGGTGATGACCAGCGGCAACTTGAGCGAGGAGCCGATCGTTATCTCGAACGAGGAAGCTCTCATGCGGCTCGACGGAATCGCGGACTGGTTTCTGCTGCACAACAGAGACATCGCCATGCGCGTGGACGACTCGGTTGTTCGCACATTCGAAGGGAGCGAACGCGTACTGCGCCGCTCGCGCGGATTCGTTCCGCAGGCGATCGATCTTGAGAACTCCAATGCGCGAGGTGCTGGCCTTCGGCGCGGAACTGAAGAACACCTTCTGCCTCACCAAAGATCGCTATGCAATTTTGAGCCAGCATATCGGCGATCTCGAAAATTATGAGACGATGCAGTTTTTCTGGGAAACGCTCGCCAACATGAAAAATCTGTTCAAGGTGGAACCGCGCACTGCCGCCTACGATCTGCATCCCGGATACATGAGCACCCGCATGGCGCTTGCTTCGGAATTCGAGCGCAAAATTGCGGTACAGCATCATCACGCGCATATCGCCAGCTGCATGGCGGAAAATCATTTGCGCGGAAAAGTGATCGGCGTCGCATTCGATGGCACCGGCTATGGTACCGATGGCCGGATCTGGGGCGGCGAATTTCTGGTTGCGGATTTGGCCGGATTCGAGCGGAGAGCGCATCTGCGCAATGTGTTGCTTCCGGGCGGCGATGCCGCGGTTCGGCAGCCCTGGCGAATGGCGCTCAGCTATCTTCGCGACACGTTTGGCGAGCAAATACCTCCAGGACTCGATTGCTTTCGGGCCATTCCGGGCAATCAGCTTGCGTTAGTCGATCGGATGATTGCGCGCCGGCTGCAGACGGTTGAGACATCTTCCATCGGCCGGCTCTTCGATGCAGTCGCAGCGCTGGTGGGGCTGGCATCGGAGGTCACGTTCGAAGGTCAGGCTGCGATAGCTCTCGAAGCGGTTGCTGCAAATGGAATCGAGCGGCGTTATGATTTCAACATCGAAAACAGCGAGCCGGCCGTTCTCGATCTGCGCCCGACCATCGCTGCAATCGTCAGCGATGTGTCGCTGGGCAAATCAGCCGGGGAGATATCCGCGACCTTTCATAACACCTTGTGCGCGGCGATCGTGGAGGTTTGCTGCCGCATCCGAGAGAGCGACGGCTTGAACAGAGTATGTCTGAGCGGCGGAACCTTCCAGAATTTCTATCTGCTCAGCCGCACCGCAACGCAGTTACGGGGCCGGGGATTTGGAGTATTCTTACATGCCATGGTGCCCCCGAACGATGGCGGCATCGCTCTGGGACAGGCCGTAATCGCAAACGAATTGCTGCAACGAGGAGAATGAAATGTGTCTGGCCATACCCGGCAAGGTAGTGGAAGCCTTTGACCAGCGCGGCATGCGCATGGCAAAGGTTCAGTTCGGCGGCATCGTTCGCGAGGCCTGCCTGGAGTATGTGCCGGAGACGCAGGTGGGCGACTACGTTCTGGTCCACGTAGGATTCGCCATCAGCCGTGTCGATGAAGCCGAGGCCGAGCGAACGTATCAGGCCCTTCGAGATCTGGACCAACTTACGGAGCTGGAATCTCCGGTGGTGGAGGAGATCGTACCGGAGCCAGTCGAACAGAAGGGGGAACGGCGATGAAATATCTCGACGAATACCGCGACGGCCCGATTGCCGCCAAGATTGTAGAGGAAATTCGCCGTACTCAAACGCGGCCATGGGTCCTGATGGAAGTCTGCGGCGGCCAGACGCATTCGATCGTGAAGCACGGCATCGATCATCTTCTGCCGGAAGGCATTGAACTCGTTCACGGTCCCGGCTGCCCGGTTTGTGTAACGCCCCTGGAGATGATCGACAAAGCTCACTCCATCGCGCAGCGCCCGGACGTCATTTTCTGTTCTTTCGGCGACATGCTGCGGGTGCCGGGCTCGGATGGAGACCTGTTCACCATCAAATCCCGTGGCGGCGATGTGCGGATTGTCTATTCGCCGCTGGACTGTCTGAAAATTGCGCGCAGCAATCCATCGAAGCAAGTCGTCTTCTTTGCCATCGGATTCGAAACGACCGCGCCCGCAAACGCAATGCTCGTTTTTCGGGCTCAGCAGGAAGGCGTGAAGAATGTTTCCATTCTTGTGTCCCACGTCATGGTGCCGCCGTCCATTGCCTCGATACTGCAGTCGCCGCTGAATCGCGTGCAGGGATTTCTCGGGCCCGGCCACGTCTGCGCCGTCATGGGATATCGCGAGTACGAACCGCTGAGCGCGCGATTCAAAGTGCCCATCGTGATTACCGGCTTCGAGCCTCTCGACATTTTGCAGGGAACGTTGATGACCATCCGGCAACTGGAGAGCGGTCGCGCGGTGGTGGAGAACGAATACTCCCGCATCCTGAACCGGGACGGCAATCTGCCCGCCCAGAAACTGGTCGCCAGCGTCTTCGAGATTGCCGACCGCAAATGGCGCGGCATCGGCATCATTCCAAAGAGCGGATACAAGCTGCGGTGGGAATTCCGCGAGCACGACGCGGAAAAGCTCTTCAACGTTAAAGAAATCGACACAAAAGAGCCGGAAGCCTGCATTAGCGGAAAGATTCTGCGCGGAATCAAAAAGCCCCACGATTGTCCGGCCTTCGGCACGCATCTGCACGCCCCAGCAACCGCTGGGCGCCACTATGGTTTCTGCTGAAGGTGCCTGCGCCGCCTATTATGCGTATGGCCGGCATCTCGAAAAGCAAAGGGAAGGTCAGCACGCTCCGGTCGCTTCCCTTGCAGGGGGCGCGGCATGACGGAAAATCCCAGTCTCAGCACCGTTTCCGGACATGGTCCCGGACAACACCATGACTGGCACGGCATCGTGATGCATAAATGCAAGGAGTCCGTCGAGGTCAAGGAGAAATTTCTCGATCAATATGCGGCCTCGATTGGCGAGTTAAGCGAAAAGATGGCAGCCCGCTTTGCCGCCGGACATCAACTCTGGGTGATGGGAAACGGTGGCAGCGCTTGTGATGCGCAACATATTGCTGTCGAGTTCATCCATCCGATTCTGGAGAAGAGGCGCGCGTTGCCTGCCACCGATCTCGCCAGTCAGATGGCGGTGCTGACGGCGATCGCAAACGACAAGGACTATGCCCGTATTTTCGTCGATCAGATCGAGCTGAACGGCAAACCGGGAGACATGGCGCTCGCGATCTCGACCAGCGGTAATTCCCCCAACCTGATTTACGCACTGGAGGCTGCCAAGCGGAAAGACATGCTGACCATCGCATTTTCCGGCAGGGACGGAGGCCGCCTCGCCGGGGCAGCCGAGTATTGCTTTACCGTTCCGAGCTTCAGTACGCATCGCATTCAGGAGTCTCACGTCATCCTGTTGCATGTCCTGTGGGACCTGATTCATATCTCCATGGGCGAAGAGGACATCATCTGATGAGCGGCTTTGGGACGGACGAGAAGATGAATGGATCTCAGATCGATCCGGCCGCCCAGGCGAACGGCGATATTTCCGCCTTGTTCGGCTCATGTCCCCTGCCCGTGTTTCACCACAAGGAGATTGTTCTTGGCCACGGCAGCGGCGGCAAACTTACCTCCGAGTTGATCGATAAGGTTTTTCTTCCCGCATTTTCCAATCCCGTTTTGGACAAGCTCGATGATCAGGCGGTGATTACCATCAATGGCGCGCGACTCGCGTTCACGACAGACTCTTTCGTCGTGACCCCGATCTTTTTTCCCGGTGGCGATATTGGACGAATCGCAGTCAATGGAACAGTGAACGACCTGGCCATGAGCGGCGCCCGCCCGCTGTATCTCTCTGCCGCATTCATCCTGGAAGAGGGGCTGGCCACCGACGATCTGCGGAGAGTAGTCGAGTCCATGCGTGCCGCCGCGGAAGAGGCTGGCGTTCAGTTCGTGACCGGCGACACCAAGGTGGTGAATCGCGGCAAGGGTGACCAGATTTTTATCACCACCACCGGCATCGGTGTGATCGACAGTGATGCCAACATCTCCGCCGACCGCGCGCGCCCGGGCGACAAGATTCTCCTCAGCGGTTATATCGGCGACCATGGAATGGCCATCATGTCCCAGCGTGAGGGCCTGGAGTTCGAAGGCGTTATCGAGAGCGATTGCGCATCGTTGAACGGATTGGTGGCTGCGATGTTGGATATTCCATCAGCCGAAGGCCGCGTGGATTTCCTCCACTGCCTGCGGGACCCGACCCGCGGCGGCGTGGCGACAACACTGAATGAAATCGCCAGGCGCGCGGGCGTTGGGATGACCTTGCGCGAACAGTCGATTCCCGTGCGCGACACCGTGCAAGGCGCATGTGAAGTCCTCGGTCTCGATCCGCTCTACGTTGCCAATGAAGGAAAGCTGATCGCGATTGTTGCGCCGGAAATGGCGGAAGACGTGCTTCAGCAGATGCGCAATCATGAGCTGGGACGGGACGCGGTCATCATCGGAGAAGTTGTTCGCGAGCATCCCGGCATGGTTCTGATGACCACTGGAATCGGTGGAACCAGAGTCCTGGATGTGATGTTCGGCGAACAACTGCCGCGCATCTGCTGATCGCAAATCCATGCCAAAGATATGAGAGCGTCCGTATTCGTTGCGACCAGTCTCGACGGTTATATCGCGCGCCAGGACGGCGCCCTCGATTGGCTTCCATCTGATGGCGGCGAGGCGCATGGCTACGAGGGATTCCTGGCCACGGTGGATGCGATTGTCATCGGGCGCAAAACGTTCGAAACCGTATTGACATTCGATGCCTGGCCCTACGGCAGCAAGCCAGTCGTTGTGCTGAGTAAAACGATGTGGAAGCTGAAGGCGCCCGACGGTGCCGTATGCGAGCGAATGGCCGGCACTCCACAACAGATCGCCGACCAACTCGCCCAGCGCGGCCTGGAACACCTCTATGTCGACGGCGGCGTCACCATCCAGGGCTTCCTCGAGGCTGGACTGATTCAGCACTTCATCATCACCCGAATACCGGTGCTGTTGGGAAGCGGGATTCCGCTATTCGGCGCCTTCTCGCACGATATCCAGTTCAAGCACGTTTCCACGCGGTCGTATCCCAGCGGAATGGTGCAGAGCGAATACGTGATTGCCAATCAGGGGGGCACTGCGCCAACTGTTCCTTTGTTGAAGCCCTTCTATTCCAGGCAAACCGACCGCCGTTAGCTTTCTACCCAAAATGCGAATTTGGCCGGCCCATCCACGTCCGGTCCAGTGTTATGGATCGCCTTTGCGGCAGAGTTACTTTCGGCCGGATCGCATCACATCGACCGCACAACCGCGGTTTGACATTCCGTCCATCCGCGGCGTAACGTTGCCCGTGTTCAAAGTTAGGCGTTCGGAGAACACTTCGATATTCGAGGCAGCAACCGTGACCTGCTTCTGCCATCCCGATCCGCCAATCCCATCCACCGCTGTTTTTGTGCCTGAAGCCGCTGCCGGTTTCGGCCGCTACTTCTCGACACATCGTGACCCAGCCAATTTCGCATCCCAGATTGTATGACGAGCTATGCAGATGAAGGAGAATCCCATGCCTGAGCAAACCAGCAAATTCACCAAGCCTCCTGCTGTATCGGACGTCCACATTCTCTGGATCACCGCCGGCCTGAGTTGCGATGGCGACAGCGTTTCCGTCACTGCCGCAGAGCAGCCAAGTATTGAAGATGTTCTACTCGGCGCCATTCCTGGATTGCCCAAGGTTCACCTGCATAATCCTGTGCTCGCCTATGAGGTCGGCGATGAGTTCATGCAGTTCTTCTACGAAGCGGAGAAGGGAAGGCTGGAACCCTTCGTGCTGGTCGTAGAAGGCTCCATACCGAACGAGAAGATCAAGTCGGAAGGATACTGGGCAGCCATGGGTACGAACCCCGACACCGGCCAGCCGATTACAACCTGCGAGTGGATCGATCGCCTGGCGCCCAAGGCGACCGCCGTCATCGGCGCCGGAACATGCGCGACGTATGGCGGCATCCACGCCATGGCGGGCAATCCAACCGGCTGCATGGGACTTGCAGATTACCTCGGATGGGACTGGCGCTCGAAGGCCGGTCTGCCGATCATCAACGTCCCTGGCTGCCCGGTGCAGCCCGACAATTTCATGGAGACGGTTCTATACCTGCTGTATCAGGTCGCCGGCCTCGCGCCGATGATTCCCCTCGATAAGCAACTGCGTCCCACCTGGCTGTTCGGCAAGACGGTGCATGAAGGTTGCGATCGCGGTTCCTACTACGAGCAAGGCGATTTTGCGCACGAATACGGATCATCGAAATGCCTGGTCAAGCTCGGCTGCTGGGGTCCTGTTGTCGACTGCAACGTCACCAAGCGCGGCTGGATGCGTGGCATCGGCGGCTGCCCCAACGTCGGCGGCATCTGCATCGGATGCACCATGCCGGGCTTCCCGGACAAATTCATGCCGTTCATGGATGAGCCGCCGGGCGGAACGCTTTCCTCTACGGTGGTCGGTGCTTACGGACGCACCATCCGAGCACTGCGCGCGATCACGAATTCGACGGTGAACAAAGAACCGAAATGGCGGCACAGCGGAACGAAATTGACCACTGGCTATCGGCCCACCACCTACTGACGACCTACTGACGGAAAGGAAAATGCCATGGCAACGATCCAGGAAACGCTGCCCGAAGTCGCACGGAAAAATCGCAACCTCGTCGAGATGAACTGGGACCCGATCACCCGGATCGTGGGCAGCCTCGGAATCTTCACCAAAATCGATTTCGCCAATAAGGAAGTGGCTGAGTGCCACAGCACCTCCTCCATCTTCCGCGGGTATAGCGTCTTCATGAAGGGAAAGGATCCGCGGGACGCGCACTTCATCACCAGCCGCATCTGCGGAATCTGCGGGGACAACCATGCCACCTGCGCCGTGTATGCGCAGAATATGGCTTTTAACGTCAGGCCACCCGATCTCGGTGAGTGGATCATCAATCTCGGCGAAGCCGCCGAGTATATGTTCGACCACAACATCTTCCAGGACAACCTGGTGGGCGTCGATTTCTGTGAGCAGATGGTGAAGGAAACCAATCCCGGCGTCTGGGATAAGGCCCAGTCCACGCCCTCGCCGAATGCCGATAAGCACGGCTTTCGAATGATCTCGGACATCATGACGGCGCTGAATCCGTTTACCGGCTCGTTTTACCGTGAGACGCTGGCGATGAGCCGTTTGACGCGCGAGATGTTCTGCTTGATGGAAGGCCGGCATGTGCATCCTTCGACGCTGTACCCGGGCGGAGTCGGAACCGTGGCCACCATTCAACTCTTCACCGACTATCTTGTGCGCCTGATGAAGTACGTCGAGTTCATGAAGAAGGTTGTGCCTCTGCACGACGATCTCTTCGACTTCTTCTACGAGGCTTTGCCGGGATACGAGAAGGTTGGCCAGCGCCGCATTCTGCTTGGCTGCTGGGGCTCTTACAACGATCCCAAAAGCTGCGACTACACCTACAAAAACATGGCGGACTGGGGTCGCAAGATGTTCGTCACCCCCGGCGTGGTTGTAGATGGCAAGCTTGTCACCAACAATCTTGTAGATATCAATTTGAACATTCGCATTCTGCTGGGCAGTTCCTACTACGACGACTGGCAGAATGCCGAAACTTTCGTTGCCAAGGATCCGCTGGGCAATCCTGTCGACAAGCGGCATCCCTGGAATCAGACCACCATTCCGCGGCCGCAAAAGCGGGATTTCGCCGGCAACTATACCTGGGTGATGTCTCCGCGCTGGTATGACGAGCGCACCGGAGATTATCTGGCGCTCGATACCGGCGGCGGACCGATTGCGCGTCTCTGGTCCACCGCGCTTTCCGGGCTGGTGGACATCGGCTACGTACAGGCCACCGGGCACAGCGTGAAGATCAATCTGCCCAAAACCGCCATGCTGCCGGAGGCTGAATTTGAGTGGAAGATTCCGCAGTGGAGCAATGCCATTGAACGGGACCGCGCCCGCACGTACTTCCAGGCGTATGCGGCCGCGACCGCGCTCCATTTTGTGCAGAAGGCGATCGAGGAACTCCAGGCCGGTCGCAGTGCCACCTGGTCCGAGTTCAAGGTCCCCGAAGAAGCGATCGGATGCGGCTTTCACGAGGCGGTTCGCGGCGTTCTGTCGCACCATGTCGTCATTCGGGATGGCAAAATCGCCAATTATCATCCCGTATCCGCCGACGCCGTGGAACGCCAATCCGCGTGATATCTACGGAACTCCCGGTCCGTATGAAGATGCGGTGCAGAATACGCCCATCTTTGAAGAAAACGGCCCCGACAAGTTCAAGGGCATCGACATCATGCGCACAGTCCGCAGCTTCGATCCATGCCTGCCGTGCGGCGTGCACATGTATCTGGGAGATGGCAAAATACTCGAGACTCGGCACTCGCCCATGTTCGGTGCCGCGGAGCAGGAATAATGGCGGCCACCGTGCAACCGCTCAACCCGCCAAAACGCGGAGACTTCCACCTGGAAACCGAGCGGATAGAGAAACTGGCGGCGAAGCTGGAGAATGCCGGCGACCCGGAAACTCGCGCCGCCGCGCTCGATCTGGTGCAGTCCGTCATCGAGCTTCATGGGGCCGCGCTCGGTCGCATGATCGAGTCGTTCTCTCGAACCGTGGAGGGGCAGCGGGCGCTCAGTGAAGCTTTGAGCGACGAAATGGTTGCCAGCATGCTCCTGCTGCATGGCCTCCATCCGGACGACATCGAGACTCGCGTATTGCGCGGCATCGAAAAGGTGCGGCCGTATTTGCAATCGCATGGCGGCGACGTGGAACTTGCCAGTGTGCGCGATGGAATCGTCCGGCTGGTGCTGCGTGGTACCTGCGGCAGCTGCCCGTCCTCCTCGCTTACCATTGAAGAGCGCAGTCGAGGATGCGCTATTTGACGCGGCTCCCGACATCGTCGAAATCGTGGCCGAGAATGCCGCCGCTGAGCATCATGCCAGTTCGAATCTCGTCGTTCTCAAGTAAGCTTTGGCAAGCAAGGAGAATTCCATGACACACCAGGACACAACACCCGATGCTCCGTCTCATCAACCGGGAACACCCAAGGGTGAAAACCGCGCCCGGCCGCTCCAGCAGCGCCGCACGCGTATGGCCAGTGACGCTACCGGCATCAACCCGCAGGACCGCGCTCCCATCGATCCGCGCATGCCGCAAATGCCTCCTGCCTGAGCGTTGTGAAAGAAATTGACGATGAGCGAACTTCCAGAGATGACGCCGAACGCGAGAGTACGCCCTCATTTCTTCGGCAGTTTGCGCGCCGGCGCTCCAGGACCGAAATCTGCGAACTCTGCAGCGCAGAGATAGGTCCGCTGCATCAGCATCTGCTGGATACAAAAGCCCGCCAGATTACGTGCTCCTGCGATGCTTGCGCGATTCTCTTTTGCGGTCAGCCCGGTGCGCATTACCTGAAAATTCCCCGGCGCATTCGTTCGCTGCCCGATTTCCAGATGTCCGATCTGCAATGGGAATCGCTGATGATTCCCATCAATCTTGCATTTTTTAATCGCAATAGCGCAGCCGACAAGATGATGGCAATGTATCCCAGTCCCGCCGGAGCCATCGAATCGCTGCTCAGCCTGGAATCATGGACCGAAATGGCTGCCGAACATCCGGCATTGCAGGCGATGGAGGCCGATGTCGAAAGCTTTCTGGTAAATCGGGTGGCTACGCCGGCCGAGTATTACATCGTTCCTATCGACGAGTGTTACCGCCTGGTCGGTCTCATCCGCATGCATTGGCGCGGTCTTTCCGGCGGCACCGAAGTGTGGAAAGAGATTCGCGGGTATTTCGCGGATTTGAAATCTCGAAGCATCGACGTCAGGGAGCCTGCGCGTGCCTGAGCTGCATTTCACGATCGAGGGCGCAGAGGCGGTGGCCAACGCTGCCGCGCCGATGATTGCCCTGAAACTTCGTATCGTCAATTTGCCTGCGAACCGAAGCTATCCATTCGCTTGCTCTGCGCTGCCAGGTGCAGATCGAACCCGCCCGTCGCAGCTATCAGCCGCCAGGAGCGCGAGCAATTGCACGATCTGTTCGGTGAACCGGAGCGATGGAGCCGAACCGTCCGTCCGCTTCTATGGATGAACACCAGCGTTGCGGTGCCCGGTTTTACCGACAACATTCTCGTCGATCTGCAACTGCCATGCACGTTCGATTTCAATGTGGCAACGACGAAGTACTTTCACGCGCTCAATTCCGGCGAAATTCCGCTCAGCGTGATGTTTAGCGGTACCGTCTTCTATAAGGGAAGCGACGATGCGCTGCAGGTTGCGCAAGTTCCCTGGGATCGTGAAGCCACCTTCCGCCTGCCCATCTCTGTCTGGAAACAGATGATGGATATCTATTTCCCCAACTCAGTGTGGCTACGCCTGCAACGCGACGCGTTCCAGCAGCTTTATGAATACAAAATGCGTCACGGGCTTCCCACCTGGGAGCAGGCGATTGCGCGCGCGCTTGCCGCCGAAGAAACAGCGGAGATCGCGCCATGAACTTCGCCGAGGTCGAAAAAATTGCCGCCGCGATTCTGTATGAGGGATACATTCTCTACCCATATCGTCCCAGCTCGATGAAGAACCGACAGCGCTGGAACTTTGGAACGCTCTACCCGCGCGCGTATGCGCAGGCGCAGCGCCCCGAGGAGCCTTTTCGGTTCATTGCGGAGTGTCTGATCGAGGCGCCTTCAGAGGACGCGACGCTTGACCTGAAATTTCAGTTCCTGCAGCTTGATTCAGCAAGCAGAACGATCTATCCGAGCCTGCTCGCAGACGGCATGCATTCGCTTTCCGACCCCTCACTCGCGTGGGAAGAAGCGGTCGAGTGCACATCGGAACTGGCGCTCAACCTGAACGATCTGTTCGAACGCCCGCTGGTTCGCAGCCTGCAAATAAATACTCCCGAACTGCCCGAGGGCCGAAACCAATCCTCCGTCCAGCGGCTCGAAGCGGTTCTGACGATTGGGCTTGAATCTGTTCAAAGCGGAGCCTGCAGGCTTCACCTCGAACTGCAGAATACGAGTCCGCTCGCCAGCGGCGCTGCGGCGAAACGCGAGGAAGCTCTTCCTCAGGCGTTTGTTTCCGCGCATGTGCTGTTGGGCGTCACCGGCGCACAATTCATCTCGCTGCTCGATCCGCCGGAGAGGTATCGCGAAGCCGTCGCGGGATGTCAGAACGTCGGCGTATTCCCGGTGCTTGCCGGGGAAGAGCCGGATCGAAGCATGATGCTTTGCTCGCCGATCATTCTCTACGACTATCCGAAGATCGCGCCGGAGAGCGAGGGCGATTTCTTCGATGGCACCGAGATGGATGAGATGCTCACCCTGCGAGTCCTGACCCTCACGGACGCTGAGAAGCAGGAGATGCGCAACAGCGATCCGCGAGCCCGGCAGATATTGGAACGGTCTGAGTCCCTTACGGCTGAATCGATGATGAAGGCACACGGCGTGATCCGTGGAATGCGCGACATTCGGAGGGAAGTTCCATGAATCGAGAGTTAAGGAACGGCGACTGGAATCCTCTGGAAGAAACGAAACTGGCCCCGGAGAGCGTTCGTGTTTTCGGGATCGACCTGCATGTCGGCGACCGAGTTCGTCTATGGCCGCAGAAACAGGCGGACATCATGGACATGGCGCTTGCCGGCAAGATTGCAGTGATCGAAGCGATCGAGCAGGATTTTGAGGATCAGATTCAATTTGCCGTAGTGCTTGACGATGATCCTGGCCGCGAGTTCGGGATGATGCGCCAGCCAGGCCACCGCTTCTTCTTTTCTCCCGAAGAAATCGAGCCGATTGAGAAATCTGAGACGATTCAGGAAGAAGGCCAGGCATGACCCCCACCGTCCTGATTGCGGGTATCGGCAATATCTTCCTCGGAGATGACGCTTTTGGAGTCGAGGTCGTCCGCTCGCTCGCCAGGCGTCAGCTGCCGGAAGGCGTGGCAGTCAGAGATTTCGGAATCCGCGGCTTTGATCTCGCATATGCGTTGCTTGAACCATGGAGCGCGGTGATTCTTGTCGATGCGATTCCGCGCGGCGAAGTTCCCGGCACGCTCTATACGATCGAGCCGAATCTCGCTGCGGCTGAGGCGCCAACATCGCCCGATATGGCCATGAATCCTCACGGGATGGATCCGGTGCGTGTACTGCGCCTGGCTGCTTCCATGGGAACCATTTCCGCGCGCGTTCTGATCGTCGGCTGCGAACCGCGGGATTTCGGCGATGAACTGGAAGGTCGCATGGGGCTGTCCGAAGTGGTGCAGGGGGTGGTGGAAGAAGCAGCGGAAATGGTGGAAGAGTTGGTCGCGCGTATTCTTGTAGAAAAGAAACTTTGTCCTGTTTCATAAAACAATCAACGAGGTGCCGTTATGTTTGGAAGATTGAGTGGATATGGTTTGTTGGGCGCAGTCGGATTGCTGGCGATTGCGGTAGCCGCTTTTTCGGCTCCCGATCTCATTCGCTATATCAAGATCAGCAGGATGTAAACTTACTCCGCGAAAGCTCCTATCGAAGGCTTTCCATGCATGAATTGTCGATAGCGATCAGCATGATTGAGCAGATCGTCGAGGAGTCGGAGAATCGCGGCGGCCTCGACGTCGAGGCCGTGCACATCAGGCTGGGTGTCTTTTCCGGCGTGGACAAGCACGCTCTATTGTTCGCATACGAACTTGCCTGCGAGGGTACGCCTCTGGAAGGTTCGCGCCTCGAAATAGAGACGATCCCGCTCGTCATCTTCTGTCCCGGCTGCAAACAGGAGCGAGCGCCTGTTTCGTTCTATCATCTCTGCTGCCCGGACTGCATGATCCCAACCCCGGACATCGTTACTGGCCGCGAGATCGAAATTGCATCGCTGGAGATTGCGGCATGACCACGCGCATTGTCGAAGTGCGGGCCAAGGTGCTCAAGCAGAATGATGTGCTGGCTCGCGTCCTTCGCGAGCAATTTCAGCGCAACGGAACCTGTGTGGTCGGACTCGTCTCCAGCCCTGGATCAGGAAAAACGGCGTTTCTCGAAAAACTGCTCGGCAGGCTTGCACAGGAGTATCGCGTTGCTGCTCTGGTGGGCGATCTTGCCACAGAGAACGACGCCGCACGCCTGCAACGCGCAACCCCCAATGTAAAACAAATCACCACCGGGACGATCTGCCACCTCGACGCGCAGATGATTCAGCAGGCTCTCGAATCGTGGGATATCGGCGAGCGTCGATTTTCTGTTCATCGAAAATGTAGGCAATCTCGTTTGCCCGTCCAGCTATGACCTCGGCGAAGAGCTTCGTTTCGTTCTGCTCTCGGCGACCGAGGGCGAAGACAAGCCGTTGAAGTATCCCACCATTTTCAACAGCTCCGATGTTGCGGTGATCACAAAAATGGATCTCGCCGACGCTGCGGAGTTCGATATAGCAGCGGCCCGCCGGAACATCGAAGGCGTCCGGCCCGGGATGCAGATTTTTGAGGTTTCCTCCAAAACCGGGCAGGGCATGGAAGATGTTGTGGCGCTTCTGCGGTCTCGGCTCTCACAATCGCGTCAGGCCGTTGAAGCCAATGCGTGAGAATAGCCCAAATCAATAACGATCGCCGGACAAATGCGTTATGCATTTAAAGTATTTTTGCGGTTGTTATGGAGTAACAACGCGTCATTCTGAGCGAAGCGAAGAACCTCTGCATTTCGCTTTCCTCGGCAATACAGAGATCCTTCGCGGAGTTTACCCTGAGCGAAGCCGAATGGGCTCAGGATGACGGACTTCCTGAATGTCGTACTCTACACAAACAGTAAAAATGCTCTAAGTTGAGCGCACGCTCCCAAAATGCTCCCATGATTGCGCGCTAGCGTTGGAAATGTTTTCCTGATACATATTGAGGACTCGTTCATGGTTTCAGCTTCCCGGGTAGCAATCCTCATTCTTGCTGCCCTGTGTATCTCCACTTCAGCGAGTTTCGCCGCGCAGAACTCGACAACAGCGGCAAACCGCGGCAAACCACTCCGCGATGCCCGATCTGCACTGGCGCATGATCGGTCCGTTTCGCGGAGGCCGCACGCGCGCCGCTGCCGGCGTTCCCAGTCAGCCAAACGTCTTCTATATGGGCCAGGTGGATGGCGGCGTGTGGAAGTCTGAAGATTACGGCCGCACCTGGCGTCCCATCTTCGACGCAGAGGACACGCAGTCGATCGGCGCCATCGCCGTCGCGCCTTCCGATAGCAACATCGTCTACGTAGCCAGCGGCGAGGGCCTGCATCGGCCGGATCTTTCCATCGGCGATGGCATCTACCGCTCGGCGGACGCGGGGCGCACGTGGACGCATCTCGGATTACGCGACGGGCAGCAGATTCCCGCGCTGGCCATCGACCCGACAAACCCGAACCGGCTGTTTGCCGCGGTGCTCGGCCATCCCTATGGTCCAAATCCGGAGCGCGGCATCTTCCGTTCGACCGACGGCGGACAAACCTGGACCAGGGTGCTCTACCAGAACGAAAACGTAGGCGGCTCGGATGTTGTCATCGACCCATCGCATCCCGAACGTGGTCTATGCCTCGATGTGGGAAGAAAGGCTCGCTCCGTGGGAGGACGATAACAATTACGAGGGCACCCACGGCGGCCTTTTTAAGTCCACAGACGGCGGGAGCACGTGGCGTCGGCTGAGTAGGGGACTGCCGGATAATTTAGTTCAGATCAATGTCGCCGTGGCGCCCAGCGACAGCCGTCGATTGTACGCGACAATTTCCACCACAACCGAAAGCGCCTACGCTTCAGCGCAACGGACTCGGTGTCTTCCGCTCCGACGACTCAGGCGAGAGCTGGAGACGAATCACCAACGATCCGCGCCCCGCGATGAAGATCGGCGGCGGCGATCTGCCGGTTCCTGTCGTAGACCCGCAGAATGCCGACATTGTCTATAGCGCCAGCATTGTCGCCTGCCGCTCGACGGACGGCGGTAAAACCTGGATCAGCCTGCGCGGGGCGCCCGGCGGAGATGATTATCAGAATCTCTGGATCAATCCGCGAAATCCGCAGATTCTTCTGCTGGTCAGCGATCAGGGCGCGGTCGTCACCGTGAATGGCGGAGCAACCTGGAGTTCCTGGTACAACCAGCCCACCGCGCAGATATATCACGTCGCCGCGACCAACACCTTCCCCTATCAGGTGTGCGGCGGGCAGCAGGAGAGCGGCTCCGTATGCACCTCCACCCGCGGCAACGACGGAGAAATTACATTTCGCGATTGGCATCCCGCCGGCATTATCGAATACGGCTATGCGGCTCCTGACCCGCTGCACTCGAATATTGTCTACGGCGCGGGCCGCACCGAAGTTTCTCGCTACGACTCCGTCACCGGCCAAGTACAGAATGTCACTCCGCTTCCGGTCAAGAACGCAGGTTTCCGCGCCGATCGCACTCAGCCAATTCTTTTTTCTCCGGTCGATCCGCACCTGCTGTACTACGCTGCCAACGAACTCTTCGTAACCGGGAATGGCGGCCAAAGCTGGAAGGCGATCAGCCCCGATCTGACACGCGAACACACCGGTCAGCCTGCCTCCGTGCCGCCGCTGACGCCAAAGCAGCAGGCGGAGCGCCGGGGCGCCATTTACTCTGTCGCGGCGTCGTTCCACAGCACTCAAACGATTTGGGCCGGCACGGACGATGGTCTTGCTATGGATCACCCGCGATGGCGGCCAGCACTGGAGCAACATTACTCCGCCAGGCGTTGACGCGTGGAGCAAAATCACCCAGATCGATGCTTCGCGATTCGATGACGACACCGCGTATGTCTCCGTCAGCCGCATGAGGCTCGATGACCAGCGCCCGTATATTTTCCGCACGCACGATGGTGGCAAGCATTGGCAGGCGATTGCCTCCACGCTGCCCGATAACTCCTCAGTCAACGCTGTCCGCGCCGACCCGCAGCAGTCGCGGCTTGTTGTATGCCGCGACCGAGAACGGTGTCTGGGTATCGTTCGATGACGGCGATCACTGGAGATCGCTCCAGTACAATCTGCCGCACACCTCCATGCGGGACCTGCTCATCCATGGCGACGATCTGGTGGTCGCCACCCATGGGCGCTCCTTCTGGGTGCTGGACGGCATCAGCCCTCTGCGTCAGCTCGCGGCATATTCCAACCGGAGCCAGCCCATTTCTTTTCACGCCGGGCGTAACGTACCGCGTGCGCCGCGACACCAACACCGACACGCCGCTTCCACCGGGTGAGCCCGCCGGCGAGAATCCACCGGATGGCGCGATCATCGATTACGCATTGCCGGCAGGAATCCAGGGACCAGTGCAATTGGAAATAATCGACGCCCGCGGCACAGTGGTCCGGCAGTACAGCAGCACCGGCGCAGTTACGCCCACGGCTGCCGAGCTCGCCGAGCAACTGATTCCGCCCTACTGGCCGCAGATGAACCGCCCATTACCGGCAACTCCCGGCATGCACCGCCAGATATGGGATCTCCACTACACGGCGCCTGAGGCGATTCGTTATGAATATCCGATTTCCGCAGTCCCGCACAGAACTCCGACCGTTCCGCAAGGACCGCTGGCGCTGCCCGGAACGTACACAGTGAAACTCATCGCCGCTGGCCACAGCTATACGGCTCCACTCACCATCACGATGGACCCACGCGTCCACACATCGGCCGGCGATTTGCAGCAACTGTTTCAGTCTCAAGAGCAGATGGCGAAGACACTGAGCACTATTTCAGAGGCGACCCTGGAGGCGCATGGAGCCGCACAGCAGATCGCCGCAGCGGAGGAAAAGTCACGCCGGAATCCGGTGCTGCAGAGCGCGATTCAGCGTTTCGATACAGCGCTCAACATTCTGCTGCAAGGCTCCACTTCCGCTTCCTCCGGCGAAGACCAGCAAAACGCGCCAGGGCTTGACAGCTCTGGCCGAGAGCGCCATCCCTTTTTACCTGCAGCTCGGCCAGTCAGACGCCGCGCCAACGGCTTCGCAACTTCAGGCACTCGACGAGATCAGCCACCAGGTTGCCGACGCATTATCGCGATGGGAGCAGTTCAAGAAAACCGAGATTCCTGCTGTGGACGAGCAGTTGCGCGCTGCCCATCTCGCCGCCGCTCGATCTCAACCGCAAGCCAGCGAATCTGCCGGGCGGCGGCGATGAAGAATAAGAGGCTTTATATCTTCAAAAGTTATGCTCGTCATTCTGAGCGCAGCGAAGAATCCAGAGGGTGATAGCGGCACAACCAGACGTTGGACATTCTCTGGATTCTTCGCTTCGCGCGCTTCGTTCAGAATGACGCCTTCACTGAATCAACGTAGGCTCGTCGCCATTTTCTTTTTCTTCCGGCGGGATCACGACCGCAGCCGCAATCTTGTCCGGCTCCTCCAGGTTAAGCAGGCGCACACCCTGGGTGGACCGGCCCGCGGCGCGCACCGTCTTGGTATCGATGCGGATGATCTTGCCAAACTGGCTGATGACCATCAGTTCGCTGGCATCGTCCACCAGGTTGATAGCGCACACCTTGCCGTTTTTCTTCATGGTTTTTACGTTGATAACGCCTTTGCCGCCGCGTGTCTGCAGCCGATATTCGTCGACATCCGTGCGCTTGCCATAACCGTTTTCGGTGACGGAAAGGATCAGGCATGCACAGTCTTCGCCCTTGTTCTTCTTGCGCTCCTTCGGCGTGACCGCGACTCCCGACCACGTAATCATCTTTTCCAAGATCGATGCCACGGACGCCATAAGCCGGACGCCCCATCGATCGCACATCGTTTTCATCGAAGCGAATCGCCATGCCATCGTGGGTGGCCAAAAAGACGATCTGTTTGCCGTCCGTAAGCCGCGCCGCAACCAGCTCATCTTCCTTGTCGATGCCGATGGCAATAATGCCCTTCGACATCACATTGGAAAAATCCTTCAACGGCGTCTTTTTCACCGTCCCCTGGCGCGTGCCGAAGAAGATGAACTTGCCTTCCTCTTCCAGGTCGCGTACCGGCAGAATGGCGCAGATGTTTTCTCCCGGCTGCAAGCTCAGCAGGCTGGCCATCGCTTTGCCTTTTCCCGCGGCGCCCACATCGGGAATCTCATACACTTTCAGCCAATACATGCGTCCCGTATTTGTGAAACAGAGCAGATACGCATGGGTTGAATCGATGATGAGCTGTTCGACGAAATCCTCTTCACGGGTGCGCATGCCGAACCGCCCCGTACCGCCGCGGCGCTGCTGGCGATACGTGGAGATCGGCGTCCGTTTCAAATAACCGGAATGCGAAACCGTCACCGCCACCTGCTCATCCGCGATCAGGTCCTCAAGCTGCAACTCGGCCGATTCATCCAGGATTTCCGTGCGGCGCTCATCGCCGTAGTCTTTTCTGATCGCTTCCAGTTCCTTGACGATCACGCTGCGCAGCTTCTTCTCGCTTCCAAGGATCGACTCATACTCCGCGATTCGTTCGCGGACCTCGGCCAATTCCTTCAGCAGTTCGTCGATCGAAAGCTGCGTCAGACGATAGAGCTGCAATTCCAGAACCGCGTCAATCTGGCGGTAGGTCATTCCCGCCTCAGCGGAAAGATTCGTGGTCTCCTTGTCCAGCTTGATGACGATCTCTTTGCCCATCGCGAACCGGTGCAGATTCTCCCGGGCATCCGCGCGCGAAGACGATCTGCGAATGATCCGGATGAATGCATCGAGATTGTCGAGCGCAATCTTGTAGCCTTCCAGAATGTGCTCGCGCTCCCGCGCTTTCTTCAGCAGAAAGGCGGTGCGGCGGCGCACGACATCCACACGATGATCGAGGAAATGGCGGATCGCCTGCGGCAGGCTTAACTCTCGTGGCTGTCCATTGACGACGGCCAGGAAAATCATCGAGAAGCTGTCCTGCATCTGCGTGTTTTTGTAGAGCTGATTCAAAACGATCTGTGCTTCGGCGGTGCGCTTCAGCTCAATCACAATGCGCATGCCGTCGCGGTCGCTCTCGTCGCGCACATCGCTGATCTCATCAATGACTTTGTCATTTACCAGGGCGGCAATGCGCTCGATGAGCTTCGACTTGTTCACCTGGTAAGGAATCTGTGTCACGATGATGGCCTGCCGGCCCTGGGTCAGGTTCTCGATCGCGACCCGCGCCCGCATCAGGAAGCGGCCACGCCCGGTGCGGTACGCCTCAATGATTCCGCTGCGGCCGTAAATGAATCCGCCGGTGGGGAAGTCCGGCCCCTGCACGTGCTTCATCACCTCAACCAGGCCGGCATGGGGATTGTTCACCATCTCGATAGCGGCGTTGACGATCTCTGTCAGGTTGTGCGGAGGAATATTCGTCGCCATGCCGACTGCAATTCCGCTCGATCCATTCACGATCAGGTTCGGAATGCGGGTCGGCAGCACCACCGGCTCGACGGTGCTCTCATCGTAATTCGGCGTAAAGTCGACAGTGTCCTGATCGATATCGGCCAGCATTTCCCCGGCAATACGGGTCAGCCGCGCCTCGGTATATCGCATGGCGGCTGGCGGGTCACCGTCTACGGAGCCAAAGTTCCCCTGCCCATCGACCATGGTGTAGCGCATGGTGAACGGTTGCGCCAGACGCACCATGGTGTCGTAAATCGACGCATCGCCGTGGGGGTGATAGAGCCCCATCGCCTGGCCAACAACCTTGGCGCATTTGGTGTATTTTTTGTTGTGCTGCAGGCCCATCTCCTGCATGGCATACAGCACGCGCCGATGCACCGGCTTCAGGCCATCGCGCGCATCCGGCAACGCGCGTCCAATGATGACGGACATCGAATAGTCCAGGTACGAGCGGCGCATTTCATCTTCAATGTTGATGAAGATCATATTCGCCGCGCCGGGGCCAGTAGGGCCACCCGGAGTGTTTCCATCGCCGTCGCTGCCATTATTGCCAAGGGGGAGCTGAGGATTCTGTTCGTCTGCCATAGTTTTTGTGTTGATTCGCTTCGAAAAACAGGGACCAAAGGCCGATCCGCAGGCCTACAAAACAGACAAGCGAATGGAGGTGAAGGTCTCCTTTTATTTTACCGTGTGTGGAGCGTATTTGGCAGGGATTGGTTCAGGAAATTCGCTGCCGGAAGTGATTGAAGATGCACGGCTAAAACCGGTCTAAGCATCGATATCGCGGTCGAAAATGCCCTATGTTATCAGCAGCCGCAGACTGGCGATGCTGAGAACAGCCTGGGTCACCAGAATGGCTCCGGTCAGCCTCAAAAACATCCGGCGGTGAGACGATTCCAGAACATCGGCAAATACTCCCCCGGTAAACGTGAGTACGAATGGCAGCCCCCAGATCCACGGTTCGGAGTGAACGCCGGTGGTCTCGAGCGACAGCAGAACAAGAGCGACGATAAGCGGAGTGGTATTGCCGAAATATCGCGAGCGGCGTTGAACCAGATAGAGTGCGGCGGCTGTCAATGCCGCAATCGTAATGCCCGCATTCGGGAGAATCGCGAACATGTGCCAGGCGCCGCCCCAGGAAGGCCGCAGAAACGCATCCGCGCTTTGGAACACATAGCTCAACGCATCCAGGTTGAACGTGTAAGACGCAAACAGAATAAGAAAAGCGCCCACCGTGGCGCCGCCCAGCACGGGGAGAATATGCGATCGTTTTCCTTCCGCCACGTACAACATGAACCCTAGGGCCAGCAGGAAACCGAGGATCGCCGCCACCACATGCGCAGTTGCCGTTAGACCCAGCGCAAGCGTCAGCAAGCCTAGCCTCGGCCACCACTTTCTCGGCGGTCCCTGCATCGTGTGGGCCAGCCCGATAGCGGTATAAAGCACGCCATAGATTCCCCAGGCCGCGAGAATCTCGTTATTTGGCTGCACGCAAGCGCGAATGATCGCCGGTGAAAAGCAGTACAGGGCGAGCGCGATGAACCCGCCCTCATTTCCATAGAGCCGCCGCGACACCCACCACAGGCCGCCGCCAAGCCACACGCCAAAAAAGATGAACGGCAGTCGCAGCAACAACAGCACGTCCCAGACCAGGTGGCGCATCTCCCACGGAGAGGCGCTGCTGGGCAGCCCCGCAACCATGCGCTCCACCGTGAGCGGCAGCCCGGCTGCCCGATAAGCAAATGTCCCGTCACTGATATTGCCGCAGGAAGTCAGATAGCCGGCCAGCGGCGAGGGCTTCTCCCACAGTTCGCGCCCGCAGCGGGCGTACTGATAATCGCTCCGCGTCAGCACCTGGTGGCGTACGACCCATAGACACTGCACGATAAACAAGAGCAACATCGCCGCCGCAAGTCTCTGCGGCCTGCGAAATTCAAAATTGGATATTCGCATGAGTCTGCTGCTGAGTTTACTAGAGGACGACAAAAACCTCTGTCTGTAAGTGGTTTCTGTGCCGCGGCATGCTTCGCCAGGGAAATAGTGGTGCAGCTTGACCCACTACCCGCCAGGGGAGTGATTTCGGTATCCATAGTTGCCCTGCTAGACTAAAGTCCCCCCGGCACGATTGGCGCGGATTGCGCTGAAGAAGGTTGTCGATGTCTCGGATCGTTGTCATCGGTGCGGGTGTCATGGGATTGGCCGCCGCATATCAGGCTCTTCTGGATGGGCATGAGGTGGATATCCTCGAAGCATCTCCCGAGCCCGGCGGCATGGCCGGGCACTTCGATTTCGGCGGCATCTCGATTGAACGTTTTTACCACTTCGTCTGCCGATCGGATGATCCGACATTTGAATTGCTGGCCGAGCTCGGCATCCCGGACAAGATGCGCTGGGTGCAGACCAGCATGGGGTTCTTCAACCAGGGACGCTTAAATCGCTGGGGCGATCCGGTCGCCTTGCTCAGGCTTCCCGGCGTCGGCCCGATCAGCAAATTGCGTTATGGCTTCTTCGCATTTATGTGCATGCGGCGCGACAAATGGCCCGAATTGGAACACGAATCGGCCCGCAGTTGGATCACTCGCTATTGCGGAGAAGATGTCTACGACCGCTTCTGGCGCCCGCTCCTGCACTACAAATATTACGAATACGCTGACAACATTTCCGCTGCATGGATATGGACGCGCATTCGAAGGATCGGCAAATCTCGAAAAAGTATCATGCAGGAAGAACTCGGCTATATAGAAGGAGGTTCGAAAACCCTGGTCGACGCGTTGATCAACGCCATCGAGCAACGTGGCGGCCGTTTGCATCTGAACGCTCCCGTGCAACGAGTGGAAATCGAAGGCGATCGCGTGAAGGGTGTCAGCGCTCTTGCAACGCATTTCCCCGCCGACGCCGTTCTTTCCACCATCCCCACGCCGCTCATCTCCCGCATGATTCCCGATTTGCCGCCAGAATGGAAGGCGCGTTACGAGGCCATTCACAACATCGGAGTAATCTGCGTAATCTTGAAGCTGAAACGCTCGGTCAGCCCGCATTTCTGGGTCAACATCTCGGAGCCCGGCATCGAGATACCGGGGATCATCGAGTTCACGAATCTGAGGAGCGTCGGCGGCACAACCATCGTGTACGTGCCCTATTACATGCCAGTGACGAACGCCAAGTTTTCCTGGCCCGATGAAAGACTGCTCCAGGAAGCATTTTCATGCCTGCAGCGGCTGAATCCGGCGTTGACGGCGGCAGATATCATCGACTTCAAGGTGGCTCGCCTGAAGCACGGCCAGCCTGTGTGCGAGCCCGGTTTCGCGGCCAAGATCCCGCCGGTGCAGACGCCGATCCATGGCCTGCAGATTGCCGATACATGTTTCTACTACCCTGAAGATCGAGGAATTGCCGAAAGTGTGCGGCTGGGTCGCAAGATGGCTCGAGCCGTCGGAAGCGCCCGAGTGATGAAAAAAAGCGCATGAATGAAATGATCAGTACCGCCAGGGCGCCGGAAATTGCGCGTGATACAAGCAAAAGCAACCAGCGCTCGTATTCAACGCGCAATGGGCTGCTCTGCGCGCTTATTCTCGCGGGCTGTGTGCTGGCCACATACCCGGTCGCAAATATGCCCTTCAGCGATGGCTTTTCTTACGCCAAGACGGCGCTGGATTTTGCCCGTACCGGCCACATCGTCTACAACGGCTGGGCCACGGCCATGCTGGGCTGGCTGATTTTCTGGGGTGCATTTTTCATCAAGCTGTTCGGCTTTTCTTTCACAGTCATGCGGTTGTCAATGCTGCCGATCGACATGGCAACCGCGTTTTTGTTGCACCAGATATTGCGGCGCTTCGGAATCAATTCCAGGAATGCGGTGTTCGGCACTCTGGCAGTCACGCTCTCGCCCATTTTCCTCCCTTCCGCCATCAGCTTCATGACGGATGTACCGGGGCTGCTCGTCATCGTTATCTGCATCTATATGTGCCAGCGTGCAGTCGCCACTCCCAGCGATAAAGTCGCCCTGCTGTGGTTGTCTTTCGCAATGGGTATCAACGTGGCGGGGGGTACCGTGCGCCAGATCTCCTGGCTGGGCGCGCTTGTGATGGTGCCCTCTACGGCCTGGCTCCTTCGGGAACGGCGCGGCATGAAGATTGCCGGAGTCGTACTGTGGCTCCTCAGTCTTGCCGGTGTGCTGGCGTGCCTGCATTGGTTTAACAATCAGCCATATTCCGTGCCCGAACACATCATCTGGGGTCCCATTGATCGTTTGACGATGCCCCACCTGGCCGCGGAGATCGTGAAGACGTTAGCTTGTCTTCTCCTCGTCATTTTGCCTGTGACCGTGGCCTGGCTGCCGGTCGCGCGCCGATGGAATCGCACCGCCTGGATGCGGTTTGCCGCTTTCATGGCAGTTTTGGTTGCCCTTTGGACCCTCGCCTACTCAAGGGGCAGGATCGAAACCTGGATCATGCCCTGGCTCATGTTCCTTCTGGCTGAACAATCCAGTCTGATGCCAGGCATGTTCGGGACACATACCGCAATCATTGTGTGGATCAGGCTCGCAATTTCTCTATTTGTGCTGGCAACCGCGTTCATTATGGCGGAGCAGATAGTGAGCCGGCGGCAGGATAAGCGGCTCAACGTTGAAAGAGCGGCAATCTCATGGAAGGGCATGGCTTGGATTCTGATCCCATTTTCCCTCAGTTATCTCTTGTTACTGTTGCCCAGGGGAGCCTTCGATCAGATTCAGGATAGATATCTGGTGGGGTTGACGCCCACCGCAGTGGTCTTTCTGCTCCGGCTGTACCAGGATCGAATCAAATCGACCCTGCCGGCTATCAGCCTGATCACGCTGGCGGTATTCGCGCTCTATTCCGTTGCCGGTACCCACGATTTTTTTTCAGAGTCACGTGCCCAGGTCAGCGCAATTCAGATGGTCGAAGCCTCCGGCGTGCCAAGAAGATCCATCCAGGCTGCTTTTCCAAGTGACGGATGGGTTCAGATTAAAAACGGCGGCCATATCAATGAGTACCGGATCCGGGTACCGGCCGGAACATACGACCCCAACCCTCCACCCTGGAAGATGCTCCCGGATGGGTGCAGAGATGGATTTACAAAATTCGCGCCGGTGATTAGGCCCAGATATTTCATTCTCTTTCCCTGGTTCAAGAATCCACCCGATCCACCTCGGCCCTGGTGTTTCACTCCGGCAAGCTATCCCCCAACCCATTACACGACGTGGCTGCCGCCGTTCCATCGGACTCTTTATGTGCAACAACTGGCACATCGGTTGAAATAACTTTCCGAAATTCAGGACAGAACCGGTCATCGTTGGTGTTGCAATGCCGCGGAGCAAGAACTGCACGAATCACGTGATAAGCGCCCCCGGCGGATCAGCAGTCATGACCGGTGTCGGCGATGCCCGCCGCTCCAGTCGCAACGCTCTGCTATGCGCGGCGATTTTTGCAATGTGTTGGCTGATAGCTCAGCCATTCGCAAAAATGCCGTTCATCGATGACTTTTCCTACACCAAAACAGCATTGGATTTCGCCCGCACCGGACACTTCGTATACAACGGCTGGGCTACGGCGATGCTCGGCTGGCAAGTCCCGTGGGGCGCGCTGTTCATCAAACTGTTCGGCTTCTCTTTTGATGTCCTGCGATTTTCAATGCTGCCGATCGCTATGGCATCTGTGTATCTGTTCCATCAAATACTGCGGCGGTTTGGAATCAATCCGGCAAACGCCGTCCTGGGCACCTTGACGATGGCACTGTCGCCTCTTTTTTTACTACTGGGGGCGAGTTACATGACGGATGTACCGGGATTATTCGTCATCTTACTTTGCATTTACATGTGCCAGCGTGCGGTAGCTGCGAAAAGCGATAAGGCTGCTGTCTATTGGCTCATATTTGCAACGGCGGTGAACGTGGCCGGCGGCACGGTGCGCCAGATTGCATGGCTCGGAGCACTGGTCATGGTGCCCTCGACGGCGTGGCTTCTGCGCCACCGGCGAGGCATGAAGACTCGCCGGGATTCTGCTGTGGCTCCTGACTTTCATATGTGTGCTGGCTTGCATGCACTGGTTCAACCGGCAGCCTTACTCTGTGCCGGAACCGATCTTTCAAGGGCCAATTCACGGCAGGATGCTGGCCCATCTGGCGGCACAGATTTCCAAGACATTTCTCTGCTTGCTTCTTCTTGTTTTTCCTGTTTTATCGGCGTGGCTGCCGACAGTTCGCCGCCTGACGAATAAGGCAGTACTGCGGTTTACCTTGACGATGGCCGTGCTGGTCCTGCTCGGTCTTGTCCTGTATCGGAATGGGAACCTCAATGGCTGGCTGATGCCGTGGCTCACTCCTATCCTGTATATGCAAAGCGTACTTATACCCAGGGTATTCGGGCTTGTACCTGCTGCGTCGAGATTTTTGGTGGTCCTCGGCATGTCTTTGCTGGTATTGACATCCGCGGTGGCTTTGCTGGCGCGCACCACCGGGCGGGAACTGGTTCAGCTCTATCGTTACCCGAAGGACATAGCGCCGTGGAACCAGGTGGTCTGGATTCTAGCTCCATTCTCATTCAGCTACGTCCTATTGCTGGCGCCCATGGGAACTTACGATCGCATTCAGGATCGATATGTGTTGGGATTGGTGCCGGTCGCAATCGTGGCTCTGCTGAAGCTATACCAGGATGTTATTGCGCCGAGAGCCTCGACAGTAAGCATCGTTGCGCTGGTGGTATTCGCGGTATATTCCCTAGGGAGCGTTCATGATTTTTATGCAGAATCACGGGCCCTGGTTTCTACAATCCATATGCTTCAGAGCTCTGGAGTGCGGAGGACGGATGTTCTGACGGCATCAACCAGGGTCGGCGTAGCGAGCGATGGCTGGGTGCAGGTTCAAGGCGATGGCCACATGAACGATCCCCGCATACAGGTTCCTGCTGGGGCGTACTACCCAAACACATCGAATGTGAGACTTCCTGCAGAATGCCTGCCGTGGATCGTTCCGTTAGCTCCAGCCATCGTTCCCAGATACTTTGTCGTTCTATCTCCCATGTCATGCTTTGCTGCCACTCGATATCCTCCCGTACCCTACAAGGCCTGGCTGCCGCCGTTCCATCGGGCTCTTTACGTCCAGCAACTCGCACATGGGTCGAAATAATCTTTTCCAAAATTCAGGACAGAACGGATCATCATCGGCGTTCTGATGCCGGGGAGCAAAGACTACATGAATGATGGGATCAGGGCCGTCGATGCACCGGCAGTTAGATCGCTTCCCGCCGAAATAGACGAGACCCGCCATGCAACCCGCAACGGTCTGCTGTGTGCTTTTGTCTTCGCCATGGCGTTGCTGTTGGCCTATCCAAACGCGAACATGCCATTCGTGGATGATTTCTCCTACACCAAAACCGCATTGGAGTTCGCCCGCACCGGCCACTTCGTCTACAACGGCTGGGCCACGGCAATGCTCGGCTGGCTCGTCCCCTGGGGAGCGCTGTTCATCAAGCTGTTCGGGTTTTCCTTTACCGCCGTCCGACTCTCAATGCTGCCGATCGCCATGGGGACCGTGTATCTGTTCCATGACATCTTGCGCAGATTCGGGGTCAATCCGCAGAACGCAGTTTTGGGCACATTAACGATGGCTCTTTCGCCCCTTTTTTTGCCATTGGCATCGACCTACATGACGGATGTACCGGGGCTTTTTGTCATCGTTGTTTGCGTCTACATGTGCCAGCGTGGGGTAGCGGCGAAAAGCGATAAGGCTGCTCTGTATTGGCTCATCTTTGCAGCCCTGGTGAATGTGGCGGGCGGCACGGTGCGGCAAATTGCGTGGCTGGGTGCGCTGGTGATGGTGCCTTCGACGACGTGGTTCTTGCGTGAGCGGCGCGGTATGAAAGTGACTGGAATTCTACTCTGGTTATGTAGTCTGACTGCGGTCATAGCTTGCCTGCATTGGTTCAACCGGCAGCCTTACTCGGTGCCCGAGCATGTATTCATGGGACCCGTTGGCGTGAGGATGGCCGTCCACTCGGCGGCCGAGTTGCTAAAAATGTTCCTATGTCTGCTGCTTGTCATTTTCCCCGTTTCAGCAGCGTGGTTACCCGTCCTGGGTCAATTTGGTTTCGGGGCCAGAGTTCGGGTATGCGCGGCAACAGCCGTGTTGGCATTGCTAGCGACCAGTTTATATCTAGATGGCAGGGCCGATACTTGGCTGATGCCTTGGCTCATTCCCCTCTTGGAGTCGCAGGCCCTCGCCGGGTATCAGGCCTGGATGAGAATAGGATTATCTTTACTGTTCGTAGTTCCGGCGTTCATTCTGTTCGAGCAGATTGTGATCCAACTACGGCGCGAGCATAGGAAGCAATACTCGCAATGGAATGATTTAGCTTGGATTTTGGGTCCATTTACATTGAGCTACGTTTTATTGCTGGTGCCCAGGGCCACCTATGCCTTTATTCAAGACAGGTATGTGTTGGGATTGATCCCTGCCGCAATCGTAATTCTGCTCAAGCTGTATCAGGAGAAAGTCACGACCAGACTGTCAACTGTGAGTTTGGCCACGCTCGCCTTATTCGCGATTTACGGCGTGGCGGGTGCTCACAGCCTGTTTGCTCGGTGTCGGGCGCTGGTCCGGGCAGTTCAGATGGTTGAGAGTTCCGGTGTACCGAGGATGAATATCCAGACTGGAATGGCAAGCGACGGGTGGGCGCAAATCGCAAGCGGTGGCCATGTCAATGATGCCCGAATCAAAGTTCCCGCCGGGGCCTACAATCCAAATACTCCCCGCTTGAAACTTCCTGACGAATGCACGCTTTGGTTTTACACTCTCACGCCTGCGATCACTCCCAACTATTTTCTTGAATTCCCGCAGATGCCATGTTTTGCGCCGACGAGATTTCCTCCGGTTCATTACACGGCCTGGCTGCCGCCGTTCCATCAGGCTTTTTACGTACAGCAACTCGCACATGGGTCGAAATAATCTTTTCCGAAAGCCAGGACAGAACGGGTCATCGTGGGTGTTGCATGGCGGGGAGCAAAGAATACGCGAGTGATGGGAGCAGCGCCGTCGGTGTCCCGGCAGCCAGATCGCTCCCCGCCGAAATAGACGAGACCCGCCACTCAACCCGCAACGGTCTGCTGTGTGCTTTCGTCTTCGCCATGGCTTTGCTGTTGGCTTATCCCAATCGCCAACATGCCTTTCGTGGATGATTTCTCCTACACCAAAACAGCATTGGAGTTCGCCCGCACCGGCCACTTCGTCTACAACGGCTGGGCCACGGCAATGCTCGGCTGGCTCGTCCCCTGGGGAGCGCTGTTCATCAAGCTGTTCGGGTTTTCTTTCAATGTTATGCGCCTCTCGATGTTGCCGATCGATCTGGCGGCTGTGTATCTGTTCCATGACATCCTGCGCCGATTCGGAATCAATCCGGCCAACGCCGTCCTCGGCGCCTTGACGATGGCGTTGTCGCCTCTGTTTCTGCCTCTGGCGGCAACCTACATGACCGATATCCCCGGTTTATTCGTCATCCTCGTCTGCATGTACATGTGCCAGCGCGCGGTCGCAGCGCGAACCGACAGGGCCGCTCTCCTGTGGCTGATTTTCGCAACGTTGGTAAATATCGCCGGCGGCACGGTTCGGCAAATCGCATGGCTCGGAGCGCTTGTCATGGTGCCCTCCACTGCATGGCTGTTGCGGCGGCGGCGAAGAATGAAGCTCACCGGAGTTCTGCTCTGGATATTGGCTGTACTTTGTGTGCTGGCGTGCATGCACTGGTTCAGCCGGCAACCGTATTCCATCGGAGACTTTGTTATTGCGAGCCCGATCCAGACGAAAACGTTAATCCATCTGGCGGCCCAGTACCTTAAGACGCTGCTGTGTCTGCTGCTGATCATCCTTCCCGTTACGGCGGCGTGGCTTGCCTCCATCCGGCGATTGTCACCTGATCTCAAACGACGATTCCTTGCAATTGCCGCTGCTTTCTTCGCACTCGTGATCGCCTCATATGTCGAAGGAATACTTGGTAGCTGGATCGCGCCCTGGCTTGGACCGGTACTGGTATGGCAATCTATGTCGCTGCCAGGCTTTCTCGGCGCGACATCCGCCATCATGACAACATTGTTGCGGATATTTCTTTCAATACTGGTGATCTCGCCGCTGCTGGTGTTCGGCGCGTTGTTGATGCATCGCCGAACAAGCGAGCCCGACGTGTCTCATGGGCGACCTTTCTCATGGAAGGAGCTTGGTTGGATAGGAGGTCCATTTTCGCTCGCTTATCTTCTCTTGCTCGCGCCCAGCGGAACCTTCTCAATCATTCAGGACAGGTATGTGTTGGGATTGATTCCTGTGGCGATTGCCGCTGTGCTGAAGTTATACCAGCAGCGAATTACGGGCAATTTATCGAAGGTGAGCGTAGTAACCGTTGTTCTGTTCGCGATCTATGCAATCGGAGGAACTCACGATCTTTTCTCCAGATCGCGCGCGCTCGTCAGCACGGTTCGGGTTCTTCAGAATTCAGGTGTAAAGAGAAATTTGATTCAGGCTGGACTGGCGAGCGATGGATGGTTCCAGATCAGGGGCGGCGGATTCATGAATGACGTCCGGATTCAAGTACCCGCCGGAGCCTACAAACCATACACGTATGAGCTTCAAATCCCGAAACAGTGTAGATACGAGTTTATGAAACTAACGCCATCGATCCAACCAACCTACTTCATCGTGCCCTCACCGTTGCCGTGTTTCGCTCCGACTCAGTATCCTCCGGTTCATTACACGGCCTGGTTGCCACCATTTCATCGCGCACTGTATGTCCAGCGACTCAAGTAAATCTCGAGATGCGTTGGAAGGATCGGCCCGATGAAAACCTTGGCTCTCGGGTAGACCCCCGGCTTCAGCCGGGGGAGAAAAAATCGGTAGACCCCGGCTTCAGCCGCTGAGGGACTTCCCATTCAAACTGACCACACCCAAAGTCGCGCTGGGTTGGCGCATTTCTGCCCAGCGGCTTGGTAGAATGAGGTTGAGGAAGCTTCGTACCGCGGCTGACTTCTCCTCGCATTCATCAAAACTGTGTCCTTCGGCAGGATTCACTAGTAACCCATGTGCCTCCCGTCCCCGGAAGCTCATGCGGGCTGCACAATCCTTCAACTATCCCGCACAATCCTTCAACTATTCCGCACAATCCTTCAACTATCCCGCACAATCCTTCAACTATTTCGGCATTTGTGTTGCAGATTGCCGCTTTCTCTTACCTTCCAGACGCCTTATGTTCAGCGGCTGATGGGCAGCGGAGTTCCGGCCGGGCACGGAACCGCGTTGCGTTGCGCTGCCAGCCGCGATACCATCCGCTTCAATGGCATTGAACAGTTCATCGGATCGTATTGTTTCCGCCGAGCCGGTCGAAGATGACCTCGCGCTCGACCTGAAGTTGCGCCCGCAGCGCCTGAATGAGTTCATCGGGCAGCAGCAGGCGAAGGAACAGTTGTCGATTGCGCTCGAAGCCGCCCGGAATCGCGGCGAAGCGCTCGATCATGTCCTGCTCTCCGGCCCTCCAGGCCTCGGCAAAACGACGCTGGCCAACATTATTGCGAATGAGCTGGGCGTTGGTTTCCAGCAAACTTCCGGGCCGGCCATTCAGATTCAGGGCGATCTGACGGCCATTCTGACCAACCTGAAAAAACACCAGGTACTATTTCTCGACGAGATTCATCGCCTGCAGCCCGCGCTCCAGGAGAAGCTCTATACCGCACTGGAAGACTACAAACTCGACATCATCATCGGTCAGGGACCGGCAGCGCGCACGCATGTCATGGACCTGCATCCGTTTACCTTTGTTTCGGCGACGACGCGCCCCGGACTGCTGGCTTCGCCTCTGCTGGCGCGCTTCGGCATCCTCCTGCGCCTCGAGTTTTACACAGACGAAGAACTGCGCGTGATCGTGCATCGCTCCGCGGAGGTGCTGAACGTGCCGATCGACGATGACGGCGCAGCGGAAATTGCTATGCGTTGCCGGGGCACACCGCGGATTGCCAACCGCCTGCTGCGCCGCGTCCGCGATTACGCGCAGGTGCGCGGCGCCGGCCACATCGACCGGCCAACAGCCATGGCTGCCCTCAATCTGTTGCAGGTGGACGCGCATGGCTTCGACGAAATGGACCGCCGTCTGCTGCGGACCATCATTGAAAAATATGATGGTGGCCCGGTGGGCCTGAACACCCTCGCCGCGGCGCTGGCCGAAGAAGAAGATGCATTGGAAGAAGTTTACGAACCCTTTCTGATCCAGATTGGTTTTCTCGACCGCACGCCCCGCGGCCGCGTCGCCACGCGGCTCGCTTATCAGCACTTCGGCATCGAACAGCCGCGCCGGCAAAGCCAGTTATTTTAGGAGCCGGGCCGATCGACTACATTGATCTGCAAACAGATCACCCCCTGTTCTGTATTGTTCCTGATTGCGACTGCGTCCGTTCTGGAACACAGCTATGTCGAGACTGCCTGAACAATCCGGAGATCGGGGCGCTTTGCAGGGAGAGCCAAAGCACGTTCTGGCGCTCGACGGGCTGCGTGGGCTTGCGATTCTGCTGGTCCTGATACGCCATTTTGGTTTTGCAGTGGGCAAGGATCAAGCCTGGTGGATGCAGGGTACGGCGGTGATTACAAATTCCGGATACATTGGAGTCGACCTATTCTTTGTGCTATCAGGCTTTCTCATCACCGGAATCCTTTATAGGACACTCGACGAAGATCACTATTTTAGAAACTTCTATATGCGCCGGTTCCTGAGGATTTTTCCTCTCTATTACGGATATCTTATTGTTCTGTTTCTTCTGAGCCATCCTCTTCGTATCGCATGGAACGGAATGCTTCCCGTATTTCTCTCATATGTGCAAAATATCATTCTCGTTAAGCCGTACACGGTGCTGTGGTACTACACCGGCCAGCTTTGGTCGCTAGCGGTGGAGGAGCAGTTCTATATAGTATGGCCGCTGCTTATATTCTTCATTCGCGATAGACGCCGGCTCATGGCGACGGCGCTTGTCCTTTCGTTTTTGTCGTTAATATGCCGGATCGCCATGTCTCGTCACGGCATATCGGGCGACCTAATCTATACGCTTACACCTTGCCGGATGGATTCACTTTTGATTGGATCGTGGGTTGGACTGGCGGCGCGCGGACCCGCACAACAGTGGCTGGCGAAGTTTGCGCGTCCTGTATTCCTGGCGTGTGGGTTGCTGTACCTATTGTTCAGCCTGCCTGGGATATTCAGCTCCATGCATTCGGGCAATTTTGTTCCCAATGCGGCTTACTCCATCGTCGCTATGGGATTTGCATCGCTGCTGGCGATGGCGCTGAATCCTTATTCAATTACAGCGAGACTGTGCCGATTGCAAGCGATGCGATGGCTGGGTAGATATAGCTATGGAATTTGCGTGATTCACCTGGCACTATTGCATCTTGTGAACGGCGCTATGGTGCGAATGCATCCTGCGACCGGTCTTCTTCGTCGAGAATTCGCCATTTCCCTAATGTCGATCAGCTTGAGCCTTTGCTTGGCCTGGATCAGCTACACCTTCTATGAAGTCCGATTTCTAAAGCTTAAGCGACATTTCAGCTATGCCCGACCGCCACGCCAGCCGATAATCGCTGAATAGGAGTGATATTAGATAAGACCATTTCGATGTGAGTTGCAAAAAAGCGATCACCTATTCCGAAGGTATGACCAGATATTGTTCTATTTTTCCGTCCGGCATCTGATACGTGGTGACATTCAGATGTTGATGCGGAAAGAACACGTCGTAAACACGGAAGGTCATGCCGCCGCGCAAATCTTTCGAGATCTGCCGGAATTCGAGTGGCTCACCCAGAGGCTTTAAACTTGATTCGAAATCAGCGATCGCCTGAGCGTCAAAATAAGCATTGCAGTTCGCGGTGAACAGCGAGCGATCTATCTTTCCATTTTGCAGGTTCAGAAAAATCTGTTGTGCCTGTTCCGTACTCCGTTTGTTTTCGCTCGGCGGCAAACCCACCAGCAGGGCCGCAATCTTGCTCGCGATCGCCTCAGCGGCGCCGACAGCCTCTTGATTGGTCAATACTGCGATTGCCATTTTGTCTTTCGGCAAAACCATGTTTTCGCTGGTAAACCCGGAAACCTCGCCACTATGCGAAATCACGAGGTGACCGTTCCGGGTAGAGATTTCCACTCCAAGACCGTAATGTGTGTCGTCACCGCTTTTCAGCTTCACACCGGTAAACATCTGCTTATAGGACGCGGGCTGCAGCAGTGACTGGTCCATGAGGCTGATGTCCCAAAGCAGCAGATCCTGCGCCGGCATAGCTAACTCGCCCGCGGCGAACATCCATCCCGGGCCATCCTGAGGCGCAGGCCGCAGCGGACCCAGGGCATAGCGGATGTAGCCGTGTGCGTCAGTCTGTTGCAATTGGTGCGCGTCGGAGTTCATGACATCTCGCATATCGAGCGGCGAAAAAATGTTCTGTTGCAGAAATTTCATCAGCGGCATTCCGCTGACGATCTCGACAATCTTTCCGGCGATGACATAGTTTGTGTTGCTGTATTGCCATTGCGTGCCAGGATCAAAATCCAGCGGCTTTTCTCCCCAATTGGCCAGGATTGCATCCGCCGTTGTCGGCTCCTTCATGGGCAGCATGGAATAGTCTTCCGCATAGTAATCCTGGTAGCCGGAGGTATGCGACAGGACCTCACGCAAGGTCACCTCATTCGCCCGGGTCAGGCGCGGTAGCCATTTTGCAACGGTGTCATCGAGAGACAATTTCCCCTGTTGCTGAAGGATCAGAATCGCCGCCGCGGTGAACTGCTTACTGATCGAACCGATGCTGTAGCGCATTTGCGGTTCGGCGGCAACGGGCGGATTGAGCTCAGCCTTCCCATATGCGTGCAGGTATGCAATTTTTCCATCCTTCACAATGCCCACTGAGGCGCTTGGGACTCCGGTCTGCGCCAGCACCTGCGTGGCGATCGCGTCCACCCTGGCTTGGTCACCTGCGGGCAGAGTGTTCTGCGCTATGGCGATGTTTGCGGCAAGCAAGCTACTTACGAAGCATACCCCTGCGATAAATGCAGAACTGTCGTGGCAGAGCGAGATGGGTAAGGGGTGCAGCACTGCATATGAGGAAACTCCATGAAGGAATAACCGCGAAGTGTAGCACAGTGGGAACTTACCGCAGCAGCCCGTAAAATGAAGATGGCGAGTAATTTTGTAAAGAGGTGGTTAAGACAATGCCGCAACAGGCGAATCCGCAACCGTCGACCGCACTCACGGATGCAATGGAAACAGCAGCCAAAACTGCCGGACTCACGATTTTATCCGTGCAGGCAGGATCAGATTTCAGTGGCGCTCCAACAACTTGTTTTACCTTCGGTCTTGGTGCCGACACCGCATCGGAGCGCACGTTGCGGCTGGAGTTAAGCCACAGGTTCGATTTCCATCAGCCTTCTCTTCTGCCGGAGATGACGAATTATCTGCGCGATTCCGCGCTGCGCCTGCGCAATCCGCGGCCGGACTGTTATGTTACGCAGGCAGGTCTGCCGGTGCGTTTCGACAGTTTCGCGTGGCCCTTTCATCGCTCGACCTCCGGTGCCGATACATATCTGGTGCATGGTGTCGCGCGTCTGGAAGATGGTACCTCCAGCCCTCTGCACGCCAAGATCTCCGCCAGTATGACGGTCACTTTCGCGGACATCGTGCCGGCGCCGGAGCAGCCCTATGCAGAAGCGTTCATCTACAATGCCATTCGCAAGACCCTTGACCAGGGCCAGATGGAGATGATCAAGAGCGGCAATCGGCAACCGGTGATGGTCACTACGCGTTATTACAGCCGCTGGCAAAAGAAGTTCGTCTTCACCGACACGGACGAAGAAGCACGTAAAAATTTTCTCGCGCTGAAACTGTACTGGCTTTCCGGCGTACTCGGTGAAAGCCAGCCGGTATGGATCACGGATCCCACCGATGCCCAATACTTGAATACCAGTGTTGCGGAACTGCACCAGGCAGCAGCGGCGTTGGCGAGCGAAGGATTGGCGCAGCCGGATAAAGATGGCCAGTTCGCGGCCGCCACGCCGCAACTGCTCCAGCGGTCGGATCACTATCATGCCTTGCTTGCGGACGCCCTGTCCCGCACCAAGCCGTCCTTCAACGAAGAAATGCGCCACGGTCATACCAATATGTAAGTTGATAGAAAATTGCAATTCTGTGCTCCAGTTTTCAGGATCTCGTGCTGGAGCCGTCCTTTTTTCCCGTGAGACTCGCTTGAATATCGCGACAAGAGGTTGCCCCGATCTCTTCAACTCGCTAAAGCCGTATCGAAATAGACTCTCTACCCCTCGCCTATCTACGCCGATCATCGTCCGCATCTCAACTGCCTGGAAGCGCATCAAGGTCTGCGCTGCTGCGGCGACATATCAAATTGAGCAGTGGCAAATTTCCCATATTGACATTGCCGGATATCCGGTTTGGAGACGATCTTTATGTATCACCACGTTAAAAATCTGATGTACAACGTCAACGTCGGCGAGCCGAATGTTCGATTTGGCAATATGCTGCTCGAACAATTCGGAGGTGCGAATGGAGAACTGGCAGCCGCCATGCAATACACCATCCAGGGTTGGAGCTGCGATGATCCTGAACGGAAGGACATGCTGATGGACATCGGCACAGAGGAGATCAGCCATCTGGAAGTAGTAGGCGCTCTCATCCGGATGCACTTGAAACCGATGAAGAAAAAAATGGCCGAAGCGGAAGAAGAACCGCTGGTCGCGCTGACTGGCGGCGGCGGACTGAATCTCCTGAATTCAATGGGGAATCCATGGACGGCGAACTATTTGAAAATTTCCGGCGAACTGGATGTTGATCTTCGAAACAATATCGCAGCCGAGGCGCGGGCAAAGATCACATACGAACGCCTGATGTATTTAACCGATGACAAGGGTACGAAAGATGCACTGCAATTTTTGATGACGCGCGAGATCACCCACATGAAGGCATTCACTGCGGCTCTCGACAGCCTGGGTAAAGGGCCATTCTCTATCGGCCAACTGCCGCCTACACCGGGCGTAGTGGACGAGTTTTATAACGATTCCACTGGCGAAGGAGAGCTGGGTAAGGACGGCCTGGGATCGTGGATATCACAAAACGGCCTGCACGTGGTTGAATGGCCGGGATCGCTCGAACCCGATGGCTCAGGCCGTTCCGGCAACGGACATCGCGGAAAGAATGGAAACGTTACGTTGAAAAGACCGACGAAAACTCTTACCGAAAAGTAATTTTACGAAACGAGAGAGCCATCCGATTCCGGATGGCTCTCTCATTTACGTCGAGCATCTTCTCATGTATTCAGCAACATCTTTGAGATAGATGGTCCTTTGATTAGCCGAACAATGAAGGAAAATGAATTCTTTTCCTTCATTATTGACATTTCACTGCCCTACCATTGATGGTTCCTGTAGTGTTTACGTGTGCGGCACATAATAGGGTCGTATTCGGCGCATTGGTGACACTGAAAGTACCAACGCCGCCGCCGCTTAGCGATGCCATTGCATTCGGTGCACTGCATCCGGCAAGCGATGCATGGAAGTTCTGACCTCCATCCCAGTCGATTCCGGCACAGAACAGATCGCTGGTGTGCAGAGTATCACCGCCGAACTGCACGTCTGACAGGTTGCTGTTGTCAATCGAATATAAGACCCCACCGTATTGATCTGCACCGGAGGTTCTATTGACTGTCCAGGTATTGCCGCTCACTGTTGCCGGAACACCCGAGTCCCAGCTGGTGATTCGGAAAGCCGCGCCACCGCAAGCTCCGGTATTCAGAGTTCCCTGATTTCCGGTAACCGAGATATTCCCGGCCGCGTGGATATCCTGTTCGAGCTGTATTGCGTACGCACCTCCGCCCTCACAGCCGCCATACTCAGCATTGACCGGCGCCTCAGTAGCAATGATATCGTTGTTATAGATGTGACTGCCTTCGCCATTTACATGAATTCCGCGCCCGTTCACAGGATGACAATAGTTGCTGTAAACCTGTTCATTCGAACCGGGCACATCTACACAAAAATCATTGGCATATCTCGAATTCATGCTGATGTCGTTGTCATAGATATTTGTCGACGTTGAGGTATCACGGATTCCTCCTTGCGGGGAACCAACGATTTTGTTGTTATCGATATGGTCCGGCGAAGCCATGTTCGTTGAGTTATCTACAAACACCGCCTGACCTTGGAACTGCGCGCGCGCCCCTTGATCACTCTGCCCGGGATGGTTGATTGACGTTACATTGTCATTAACTGTATTGTGCTCGAACAGAATCTGGCCGGTTTGAAAATTGCTCAGGAAAGCCTCGGTGCCAGGCTGCTGAATCGTGATCGTTACGTCGTGAACATTGATCACTTGATTTGTATTGTCGTCTTGCCCAAAGAAAAACGCGTGGGAAAAGGCGGGAGCATTTCTCGACTGTACGACACTGCCCCCGTAAACTTCCGCGCCCACGCCGGCATTTGTGTTATCGCAGGGTACAGCTTGAGACCCTTGCAGGTTGTCCCAACAGGCATCGTTTTCTATCCCATAGACAGCGCCTGTCGCGCCGCCGGATGTGCCATAGGTAACCGTATGCCCATTCAAATTCAGGTGGATCCCAGAACCGGCGAGCATCAAGGCCGTCCCCGGGCAACTCAGGTCTTTCGGCAGGAAGTAATTGCCGGGAGATGTGATCGATCCACAGGCGGTAATAGGATGGCCAGGGCCGCCTGAAGTTTGTGCGACAGGGTTTTGAGTTACACCGGCGTTGGCTGCGGGATGGGAGGTCTGAGCTATAAGAATGCCGCTCGTAGATAAGAGAAGAAGATACAACATGAATTTCATTCGCGCTCCAAAATCTAGGGAAATAAACCAAGGCGCGATGAATGACTACGGCCCAACGAAACACTACAAACAGATCAAAACGAATTCAGAAAATCAACTGGGGTGTGATTTCCATAATACGCAGAATCGAATTGAGTGCAAGTCCTGAATGAATTTTTTCTGTGAGCGGTGAACATGGAGGGCAATAATTTTCTCACGGCGGATCGGCTGACCAATGATATTGAGACCAAGCGCACATACGAGACGATGAAGGATCAAAGATGATCCATAGAGATCAACCCAAATCTGACCGCGCGCGAGCTCTCCAAGGAAGCCTGCGAGTACTCGGTTTCGCTCGCCAGTACTCTGAGAAGATGCTGAAATCAAAAGAATAATTGTGGTACAAAGCCGCAAGAATTCGGCCAATCTTCGCCAAAGCTAACGGACGAGTTGGATGATCAATCCTTCCGCAGCCCCAAGGCTGAGCGAGCCGTCGACTCGTTCTCCCTCGCGATCAGGATTTGTCGATGCGAGGACTTTTCCGCTCCCGCTACTTACCTGAAGGGGATCGGAGCTCATATTCAACAATATGAGCGTCCGGTTCTCGCCTTCGGCACGCTCATAGCGCAACAGGTTCTTCTCGGCGGTGACATTTTGCATCCTGCCGCTAACCAGCGCAGCATTGCTGCGCCGCAGATATATTAATTTGCGATATAGGTGCAGAATGGAAGTCTTCTCTTTCTCCTGCGCTGCTACATTCATCGCATGATGCTCGATCCCGAGCGGGAGCCAAGGATGGCCGGTGGTGAATCCTCCGTGCAAAGAACTGTCCCACGGCATGGGAGTTCGTTCTGGGTCTCGACCCTGGCTGACGCCGGGCTCGTTCTTTTCCGCCGGATCGTGTACATCTTCGGGTGGGATTGAAACATCGGTCATCCCGATTTCCTCGCCATAGTAGATCGTCAAGGTTCCGGGGAGAGTGAGCAGCAGCATGGCGGCCACAGCAGCTTGCAGCGTGCCGATGCGCGTAGCAACGCGCGTATTGTCGTGATTGCCGAGCACCCAGTTCGGCCATGCACCCGAAGGCAGAGCATTATCGTAGTCAGAGATAATCTGCGCAATGGCCTCTGCGGTCCATGCAGTCCGCAGCAATTGGAAGTTGAACGGCAGGTTGGCGCCTTTCAGGTCCTTTCCGTAGTACGTCATTAACTGCTGTACGGGAAGATAAATTTCGCCAATTAAAACGCGCTCAGGGTATTCATCGATAACGGCCCGCATCTCGGCGACTATTTCATGAACCTCTGGCCGGTTCGAGTTGTACAACGGTAGTAGGCGATAGCTGGATGGCTGGCCGGGATGATATCCGGGATTCGGAGGATTATCGCGGTACTGATCGTCTTTGATCATGAGCCACATCACATCCACGCGAAAACCGTCAACACCGCGCTTCAGCCAGAATCGCAGGGCATCAAACATGGCCGCCTTGACAGCCGGATTGCGCCAGTTCAGGTCCGGCTGCTGCTTTAAAAACGAGTGGTAATAATACTGGCCGGTTGTTTCGTCCCACTCCCAACCGGAGCCGCCGAAATTGCTCAACCAGTTATTCGGCTTATCCCGCCACAGATACCAGTCGCGCTTCGGATTACTGCGCGAGGAGCGGCTTTCAAGGAACCACGGATGTTGATCGGAGGTATGATTCGGCACAAAATCCAGAATCATCTTAAGGCCGCGGCTGTGAACCTCCTCCAGCAGACGATCGAAATCCTCCATCGTGCCGAACAGGGGATCGATGCCGCAATAATCGGCAACATCATAGCCAAAATCGGCCATTGGCGATGGGTAAATTGGCGCGATCCAGATGGCATCCACTCCGAGATGCACGAGATAGTCCAGCCGCTTCAGAATTCCATTCAGGTCTCCAATGCCATCGCCGTCGCTGTCTTGAAACGAGCGCGGGTAAATCTCATAAATAATCGCTCGCTTCCACCACGTCAGATCACGCATCGGACAATTGCCTCCTAAAAAATTTCAGGGCTGAAGAATCGACCAGCGTCTATTTATTTCAATCCAGTGAACCGGTAATATCCAGTTGCGCTAAGGTGAGCGGATCAGGTTCGCCGGCGAAGAACTGTTCCAGGCTTGCTCGGAAGAGTCGATCGCCGTCAGCGGCGCGCAGAAACAGCGTTACGCAGGAACGGAATTTCAGAGCATCGAGTGAACCGAGGATCTCTTCAATGGAGCGGTCCCGAAAATGATTGATCAACTGGGTGCATTCGCGCAGACGAGCGCCAAGAAGGGGATGCGCCAGGTAGGCTTTGGCCTCACCGAGAGATCGAATAGCATAATGCCGGGCCGTGGAACTGTGGCCGAGACCCGAAATTTGGGGAAAGATGAACCACATCCAGTGGCTCTGCTTATAACCGGCGCGCAATTCCGAAATCACCTCCATGTAGACTTGCTGCTGGGCATCTACGAAACGTTGCAGGTTGTAAGGATCGGCTGGATCAGGCATGGCGCTCCGTCGCAGCTGGGCTTACCGGGATAGATGCGGCTGCGGTACAAGTAGTTCGTTGGGCGCCTGAGTTCATGCTGTGGGATGGATATGTCGGCGATTTCATGTAAGGGTCTGACGCGTCGTTTTGGCGAGTTTACGGCTGTCGATGATATTTCGTTGGATGTAGCTCCGGGGCAGTTCTTTGGGTTTCTGGGACCTAACGGCGCCGGCAAATCGACGACGATCAAAATGCTCACCGGCCTGCTGGAGCCGACCTCTGGACAGATACAGATTCTGGGGCAGAGTTTCACCGCGGACGCGCTGGCAGTGAAGCGGCAGATCGGCGTAGTGCCGGAAGGCATGGCTCTGCTGGGGCGACTGACGGCCTCTGAGTATCTGCGATTTGTGGGCAGGATGTATGGACTGGATCGCGAGACGGCGAATCGCCGCACAGCAGAGTTGCTCGATTTTATGAACCTCGCGAACGAACCCAAAAAGCTGATCACCGATTTTTCCCATGGCATGCAGAAGAAACTCGCGCTTGCGGCAGCTGTTATCCATGGACCCAAGGTGTTGTTCCTCGATGAACCGTTCGAAGGCGTGGACGCGGTTGCCGCCGGCACACTCAAGGCCATGCTGCAAGGGATGATCCATCGTGGAGTCACGATCTTTCTGACTTCTCATGTGCTCGAGATTGTTGAGCGGCTATGCAGCCACGTGGCAATCATCCATCATGGCCGCGTGGTGGCGAATGGCTCTCTCGAAGAGCTGAGGTCCGGCGTGGCATCGACACTGGCCGGAGCGGCGAGTGAGGAGAAACTCACGTTGGAAGAGATCTTCCTGAATGTCGTTGGCGCGAGCGAGGGCGATGCTGCGCCGGAGCTGTCATGGCTGGCGTGATGGGAATTGATGCGCGCGCGCAATATGGCGCAATGGTCCATATGCGCTGGCGCGTGATCGTGAACTCGCTTCGGACCCGTCGCGGAAAGTTTGAACTCGGGGCGAGCATCTTCTCGTCCGGATTCTCCCTGCTCATCTGGCTCGGGGCGGGCATTGGCCTCGGGTTTGGCGCATACCAATTCGCCGCAAGCAATCAGCTGCGGATGCTGCCCCTGCTGTTATGGCCGGTTCTGCTGATGTGGCAGATTTTCCCGGTCATGCTGACTTCGTTTCAGGGAAACGTCGATCTGAGCATCTTGCTCCGCTTTCCAGTGAGTTTTGCTTCCTATGCGCTGCTGTACGTTCTCTTCGGAATTTTCGACCTCTCGTCTTTGCTGGGTGGCGTCGCCCTTCTCGGCATCTGGATCGGCACGGTGGTTGCGCGTCCCTCGCTGGCATTCTGGGCGGCGCTGTCACTCGCCCTCTTTGCCGTTTTCAACATAGTGCTGACGCGAATGATCTTCGCGTGGCTCGATCGGTGGCTGGCGCAGCGGAAAACGCGGGAAATCCTGGGATCGCTGATCCTCTTTTCCTTTCTCGCATTGCAGTTTCTGAACCCGGCGTTTCATCAGCGCGGCCGCCATCATTCCTCTGCACACATTTCTGCGGCACACGCGGAGCGAATGGCGGATCGGCTGCAGCGGCCGCTTCCTCCGGCTCTCGCTGCAAGCGCCATTCAACTGGCTGGCCAAGATCACGCACTCGAAAGTTCGGTGCCGCTTGGCTGGCTGACTCTGTACGTCATCGGTATTGCTGGCCTGCTTGGTTTGCGGCTGCGCGCAGAATATCGTGGGGAAAGTCTGGGAGAAGCGCCGAGCAGGACGGATCGGGTAAAATCGCAGCCGGTCCGCGATACACCGCTTCGGGAAATCCGGCCGTCGCTCCACGATTCAGGAAAGATCGGGGCGATTTTCGAGAAGGAGGTTCGCTATCTCTCTCGAAGCGGCATAATGCTCTACAGCCTCCTGGCGCCTCTTGTGCTGCTGTTTCTTTTTGGAGGCACATCGCGCTCCGGCCACGCCTCCGCGTTTCAATATGCGTTCCCGGTCGGAGTGGCGTATGGGTTTCTCGGACTTACTCGGCTGATCGGCAACAGCCTCGGCGGTGAAGCTGCGGGAATCCAGCTTTACTTTCTTTCGCCGACACCGTTTCGAACCGTAATGCTCGCAAAAAATTTAGTGCAGATCGTCTTGTTCTGTCTGGAATTGGCGTTGGTGTGCGCGATTGTCTGGCTCCGGTTTGGAATGCCCGCACGACAAATAATTGCAGCGACATTTTGCTGGCTTCTGTTTGCCTTGCCGGTGCAGTTGGCTTTGGGCAACGTGTTCTCGATTACTATGGCATATCGCATGACATTGACGCGCATGTCGCGCGAGCAGGGCGCGATGGGAAACGGACTCCTCAGTCTGCTGGTCCAGCTGGTGTTGTTTGCCATCGGTGCTGCGGTCTATTTTTCTCTGGCCTACACCGGTCATCAGCAATTGGCCGCACCGGTGTTCCTCGTCCTGGCCGGTTGCGGAATACTGGCATGGTTTTATAGCCTTTCGGCAGTGGACCGCCTGGCGACGAACCGGCGCGAGGCGCTAACCGCCGCGCTGGTGCGGGGAACGTAGCACCCAATTTTTTTGCCGGTGCTGCGCACGTACTGGCTTATCGAAAATGCGGAGAATTATATGGACACCGTTGTTTACATACTCTCTTCCTTGAGTTTGCTGGTGTCCATCATCGCTCTCTGGAAGGGATTTCATGATTCTTCGGTTGCCGAGCGGGAGAATGATTTCGCTGCCCGTCAACAATACAACGCGGAGGTTCGCAGGTGGGCTGCCAATTGCACCACCGCGTTGAGCGATGCTGTATATCTGGCGGCCCGCGGTTCTTCGGATCAAGAACCGCATTACAAAACAATATCCGCTCTCTCGGCCCTGCTCGAGCAGGGCCGTCTGTTTTTCCCGAATAATCCTCTCGGTTCCGTGACGAGCGAGTCTGAACTGCCCGCGCGCGAAGGCAGGCGTCCGCGAATTCTCGACTGGCTCGTCTTCGCCCTCCGGGTCTGCGCCACAATGAGGCAGGGACCGGACCCCGAAGCTGAAGAAGTTCTCAAAAAATTGCAGGCGGGATACACGAGTGATGTTCAGTTCGTTCTCGATCCGCGAAACCCACTTAGCAAGATGAGCAAGTTGCCGAAAATGCTCCTCGACGGAGAATTTATGGATTCGAGTCAAACTCATCCGGACATTGTGAGGGCGAAAGAACTCGTGCTCCACCGGAAAGCTTTGAGTCCCGGAAATCTGGATTGAGAATTCAATCGGCGAAGCTCGTTCGGGCCGCTTTACATCGCCCGAGCGAAGAGGCTCATACCTGCAAGGCAGGGGCGGGGAGGATATCTTCAACGTCTACCCACTGGGTGGGATAGACGCCGGTGTAGCAGGCGGTGCAATAGCCGTTATTTTCCTCGCCGTGACAGGCTTCGAGCAGCCCTTCCAGCGATAAGTAGGCCAGGGAATCGGCTTCGATATATTCGCAGATTTCCGAAACGGAATAGTTTGCGGCGATCAGGTCGCGCTTGTTCGGTGTATCCACTCCGTAGAAACACGGGGAAATTGTCGGTGGCCCGCTGATGCGCAGATGCACCTCTTTCGCGCCCGCACCCCGAACCATGCGGACGATCTTGCGGCTCGTCGTTCCGCGAATGATTGAATCATCGATCAGGATGATGCGTCTGCCCTCAAGCAGATTACGCACCGGGTTCAGCTTCAGCTTGACCCCGAAGTCACGAACCCGTTGTTCCGGCTCAATGAACGTGCGGCCCACGTAATGATTACGTATCAGGCCGAAGCGGAAGGGAATACCACTTTCCGCCGCGTAGCCGATGGCAGCAGTGACACCGGAATCCGGCACCGGCACAACCAGATCGGCGTCCACTCCCGATTCCCGCGCCAGATGCCGCCCCATCTGTTCACGGCTGTCCTGTACCCATCGCCCAAAAACTTTGCTGTCAGGACGGGAGAAATAGACGTGCTCAAAGACGCAGCTGTTTTGCGGAACTCCAGTCGAAAATTGCCGGGAAGTCACCCCGTCGCGCGATACCATGATCAACTCGCCGGGTTTTACTTCGCGCTCATACGTAGCTCGCAGCAGATCGAACGCACAGGTTTCGGAGGCGAAAACGACAGTTTCCGTGCCATCTTCGTTCATAATGCGGCCCATGGAAAGGGGACGGAATCCGTGTGGGTCGCGGGCGGCGAAGATGCGGTCCCGCATCATCATTACGATGGAAAATGCACCTTCGATCTGTCCCAGCGAATCGGCGATGGCATCGACCAGCGTGGGCCGTGTGGAATGCGCAATCAGCTGAACAATGATCTCGGAATCGCTGGTCGTCTGGAAAATTGCGCCCTCACGTTCCAGGCGAGCGCGAAGATTTCCAAGATGAACGAGATTGCCGTTATGCGCGATGGCAATCAGTCCCTTGGTGGAATCGACCCGAATCGGCTGCGCGTTCAGGAGTGCCGAGTCGCCGGTAGTCGAATAGCGCGTATGGCCGATGGCCAGCGGACCGGGAAGCTTTTCGATGACATCATCGGTAAAAATCTCCGAGACCAGACCCATGCCCTTGATGTTCCACATGTTCTCGTAATCCGCCGTGGCGATACCCGCCGACTCCTGCCCGCGGTGCTGCAAAGCATAAAGCGCAAGATACGCCTGCCGGGCGGCGTCGGGATGGTTGTGGATGGCCACGACACCGCACTCTTCGCGCAACTTATCAAAGGGGAGATCGTCCCCTGAGAAAGTTTCGTCCGCCATTGATTTTGAATTCGGCACGAGGTGCATGGATGCGTCCATTATGCCTCACCCGCGTGGGCCGGTTCGAGGTGAAATGTGGATTCGAGGGCATCCGGCAATGCGTGTAGCCACGGCCGGTGAAGGTTCTCGATGGATTCTGAAATCACCAACTTTTCGCCAATGCTGATTTCCAGGCGATCCGCAATCGTTTCACCCAACGGGACGACTGTAACGAAGCCATAATCGTCGGCTATCTCTTTGATCTTTTCTACCGATTCAGGAGCGCAGGAGACGATTGCCTCACTCGCGTTCTCCGCAAATAAACTACAGCGCGATCGGATCCCCGGGCACTCCGCTGTGCATTGAAGCCCGAACCCCAATCCCCTGGGCGAAACAACCTTCAGCGAGTGCAACTGCAATACCGCCGTCTGAAATGTCGCGCGCGGAGTGCAGTAATTCCGCATCCGCCAACTTCGCAAGACATTTGTGCAACTCCGCTTCTTCGGCAAGCTGCAACCGCGGCGGACACCCCCATAGCGCTCCGAGAATCGTTTTTGCATATTCGGATGAGCCGAATTCACGAAAAAGCCTTTCTCCTCCAGCGCCGGATGGAAGGGTCAGTAGCAGCACCGCATCCCCGACCCGCTGAAAATCCGCCGGTACTGCTTTCGATACATCCTCAATAATTCCGACGACGCCGACAACAGGAGTGGGATAAATCGCCTCGCCTTTGGTTTCGTTATAAAGAGAAACATTGCCGCCGGTGATCGGCGTACCCAGGGCAGTGCAAGCATCCGCAATTCCGTCGATCGCGCTTGAAAGTTGCGCCATGATCTCCGGCTTCTCCGGATTGCCGAAATTCAGGCAATTCGTCGCGGCAACTGGTGTAGCTCCGGTGCATGCCACTTTTCGAGCCGCTTCGGCGACGGCGTGTGCCGCGCCGAGTTTCGGGTCGAGATAGCACCAGCGGCTGTTGCCATCGAGCGCCATCGCCAGCCCTCGCTGCGTTCCCTTCAGCCGCATCACGCCCGCTTCTCCACCCGGGCCCTGCGCTGTGTTGGTCTGCACCATGCTGTCGTATTGTTCATAGACCCAGTGCTTTGAACAAATATTGGATGAAGCCAGCAGTCGCTTCAGATCGGCGGTGAAATCGCGCTTCGCATTCAGTTGCCGCAGGATTTCCGGAGTCGGCTCCTGGGGCACAGGTGTTTTCCATACACCAATGGGTCGATGGTAGCGCGGTGCTTCATCGGTTAGAGATGTATTCGGAATATCGGCCATCAGCTCGCCTTGATGCAGGATACGCAGACGCGGTTCCGCAATGACATTGCCGACGATCACAGCATCCAGACCCCATTTTGCGAAGACGCGGAGCACTTCATCAGCGCGATCCTTGTCGGCCACCAGCAGCATGCGTTCCTGAGATTCTGAAAGCATCATCTCGTAGGCCGTCATACCGGCTTCGCGCTGCGGAACCCGGTCGAGTTCCATCTCCAGGCCCACCCCGCCGCGCGCGCCCATTTCGCAGGATGAAGAGGTTAGCCCAGCCGCGCCCATATCCTGAATGCCGACGACTGCTCCGGTGCGCATAGCTTCGAGGCACGCCTCCAGCAGCAGCTTCTCCATAAACGGATCGCCCATCTGCACATTCGGACGTTTCTGCTCGGAGCCCTCGTGAAATTCTTCGCTCGCCATGGTCGCGCCGTGAATTCCATCGCGTCCAGTCTTCGCTCCTACATAAAGGACAGGATTGCCGATGCCGCTCGCTCTGCCATAAAAAATCTCGTCCTTGCGGACCAGTCCCAGAGCGAAGGCGTTCACCAGCGGATTGCCGGAGTAACAGGGTTCAAAGCGCGTTTCTCCGCCGAGATTTGGCACGCCGAAGCAGTTGCCGTATCCGGCGATGCCGCTGACCACCCCCTCCAGAATCGAGTGGTTTTTGTGGAGCAGAGCGGTTGCAGCGGCAGGTTGATCTTTCGAGGCATTCTCTAAATCCTGCTGAATGATCGGGCCGAAGCGAAGGGAATCCATCACGGCCAGCGGACGCGCACCCATGGTGAAAATATCGCGTAGGATGCCGCCGACGCCGGTCGCCGCTCCCTGATAGGGCTCAATGTAGGAAGGGTGATTGTGCGACTCGATCTTGAATGCGCAGGCCCAGCCGTCACCCACGTCGATGATGCCCGCGTTTTCTCCCGGACCCTGCACCACACGGTCGCTTTCGGTCGGCAGCCGCTTCAGATGGACCCGTGAGGATTTATAGGAGCAATGCTCGCTCCACATCACGCTGTAGATACCCAGCTCGGTCATGCTTGGTGTGCGCCCGAGCGCGGTCAGGATGCGCTGATATTCGTCCGATGTAAGGCTGTGCTGCGCAAGCAATTCCGGCGTGATCTGTGCCGGCTGAGGGATCGCAGAGGAGGACGCGGATGTCATCATTAATAAATCGGGAGACATCTTTATTGTTACACGGCAGAGAACAGACCGCCGGCCGGCTGGTCTCCCGTATCTTTTGGACTGGACCGGCAAAAAAGCCGGACAGCATGCGAAAGAGCGGGCCAACGCGGTCGTAAACCTGTAGAATTCCGACTGTGAAACTGTCCACCTCTACTTAGTCTTTCCACTTTTAGGAATTTGTCTTATGTCCGTTTCGCCTCGAGCCCAAAGTCAAGTCCCTGCGGGAAACAACTCCGGTGGGATCCTGCTTGTAGCGAACCAGGGCGACCACAGCGTCAGCTTTATCGATACTGCACAGAATCGGCAGATTGCGGTTGTATCTGAAGATGGAGTCACAGGCCACGAGGTTGCGGTAATTCCGGGCCGCGATCTTGCAGTTGTTCCCATCTATGGGAACTCCGGCGTCGGCAAGCCGGGTACGGATGGCCATTCCATAGATGTCATCGATATGGCTAGCCGCAAGAGGGTCGGGAAAATTGACTTTGGCCACGGCGTGCGGCCGCATTGCGCGGTTTACGATCCGGTAAGCAGATTACTGTATGTGACGACGGAACTGGACCACGTCGTGTCGATCATCGATCCTCGCACGCTGAAGATCGTGGGCTCTATCCCAACCGGGCAGGCAGAGTCGCATATGCTGGCGATCTCCCACGACGGACGGCGGGGATACACGGCGAACGTCGGGCCAGGCACTGTTTCGGTCCTCGATATGGGGGCACGCAAGATCATCACCGTCATTCCTATTTCTAGGAATACGCAGCGTATCTCCATCTCGAACGATGATCGCAGGGTCTTCACGGCCGACCAGACGAAGCCCCAGTTGGCGGTCATCGACACATCCACGAACAAAGTCTCCGGGTGGGTGCCGCTGCCCGGATTGGGATACGGCACCGCCCCGACGAAAAATGGCCGCTGGCTGATGGTGACGATTCCATCCATCAGCAAAGTAGCCGTTGTTGATCTGAGAACGATGAAAGTTGTGCGCAGCCTCGACGTTCCGAAATCTCCAACGGAGATCCTCGTACGTCCCGATGGATTGGTGGCGTATGTTTCCTGTGGAAATGAACATAAAATCGCAGTCATCGACGTGCCGCATTGGAGAGTCGTCACGCTTATCGAGGCCGGGCGTGGCGCGGATGGTATGGCTTGGTCCCCAGCAAGTTCTCGGTCGAACTCGAAATAATTGATCGGTAAAGGGTGGCGTCGGGCCAGGGTTCCCGTCCCGGAGATGCGAATTTCGAATCTACGAGCGCGACTACAGCCGTGCACAGCCCTACAGGACGACGGAAACACGGCAGGCAATCCAAGATGAGCATCGAGGCACGGGCAAGGATTGCGGCGGCTCAAAGGAAACGCTGGACAAGAAAAAGGGCAAATAAGTCTCAGCGGAGTTGAAGGCACCTCAGTACACAATAAGAAAGCCGCCCCTGCCATTCGAGCGCGGCATTGCTCTCCAGAACTCCATCTGTTCACGGGCTCAGGACATGCCGGTGACCTCATTGATCGCTGACCATACCCCTATGCCTACCAAGAGCAGGGAAGGCCGAATCCTCACGGTCGTAGGATGAAGCATGCCAAGCTCTGCAATAAAATAGCGCAGGGCCGGATTAGAGGCCCTGCGCTATTTTTCCTAACGATCCACGTCCTCTGCCGAGGAAATCGGAATCGTCACATTACTTGGCAGGACACGTTACCCTGCCATCATTGCCATATTCATACGCGCCGATGTCGATGGTGCCGTTGACGGTCGTGCGCGCCTGCTCGCATTCAAAATTACCCGCAGCATCGCCGTGCTGAATATATTGATACTGCGGTGTCAGAGAGTATCCCTCGGGACTCAATCCGGGCGTCGTGCCGGAATCGATGGGAGGCGAGCCCGCACTCGCGGTGAGGTTGTAGTTATATTTGTTGATGTTTACGAACATCGAAGGATCGTTCGACACGGAATAGTTGGTGGTCTCCGTTGGAGGTGGCGTCGTCTGGTCTGTGATGGTGCCGCCACCGTAGAAGATGTTGTTTTCCAGGTACGCCCCCGCGGTTGTCGACCTGTCGCTAACGAACGTCGCGTCGTCGCCAAGCTGATTTACGAAGGTGTTGTTCACCACATATAGATCCTGCCCCGGATTGTTGGGATTCGCTCCTTCCTCGCGGTAAAGCAGGAGATGTTGGTTCCCCTCGTTGGGGCCTTTCTGAAGCTCATTCCCGATCACATACGAAGTGCCGCCGTTGGGCAGGTCGATTTCGGCGCTGGACTGGTCTCCATCTTCCTGGGTGAGTTTGCTATAGAGGATATAGTTGACAGCCGCGCGCGATTTCAATATGTGGCCGATGTTGGAGGCGTGGCTATAGCTATCCACGAACGTCAGCGAGGCGCAATGGCCGATATACAGGTTGTGCGTTTGCCCGTAACCGCTGGAGTTTGGGTCATCATTGCCGTTCTTGTAGAACTCCGAATTCTCGATCACAATGTTGCTGCCGGGAACATTGCTCTCCAGGAGACCATCCTGATTGTTATGAAAGTAGCTGTTAATAATGGTTAGATTGACCCCATCGGAGCGAATGCCTGCGCCGTTCCCGCCATCGTCACTACTGATGCCGGCATTTTCGAATTCCATGTTCTCGACCGTAATGTTATTGCCGATCGTGTCCCAGATACCCTTGAAATGGGCAATATGGCCGGTCGTCGGTGTGTCGGTGAGTCCCGCAGCGTTGAGAACCGGACGTTTGCCGTTCGAGTTGAGCACGCCGATCAAGCTCAGGTTGCTTGCGGTCCATCCGCAACTGTCGTCGTAATAGCCCACGCCTGGTCCAGTGGATGGAGAATAGTCGATATACACCGTGTCGCCATTCGCCACCAGGGTGCTGACCGCGCAGGGAGTTTTGTACGTCCGGGTGGGGCCCACATACCAAGTTGTGGCGTTGGCTCCTGCGGTGAAGCTTAAAAGAACTATCAGAGCGCACGAGTACAGCAGCGCCCGCTGTCGTCCTACATTCAAATTCATGTTCATTTATACCTCCTACGGTTTTGGCCTTTCATGCCGGTTATATTCAGATAACGCCATTGCCTTTCATCAAATGTTGGGGTGAGGACGAGCCAGTGCCGTTGGAAAAAGAGAAATCTATCAGCCGTCGAAGCTCCCATTGGTCGTATCGGCCGCGGAAGGTTCATTTATGCCCCATCCGCAGCTTCGACTATCCGCTCCCGCAATATGATCAATGGCTTAATCATGATACATGATCCAATTTGTATGAGGATGTCTCTCGAATCTCAAATACTTCTCAAACTCACGCCAGAGAAAATGTCTCTGTTCACTTGTCATCGGAAACATAGGAGGACAGGCATTTCAAGGTCATGTCGACTAACTTCTGAGTACCTTCATAAGGGTCGCCCACGTGGGTGTCAAACTCCATGGAGAAGTATCCTTTATAAGAGCTTGCACGCGCGATTGCAAACACATTGGGTAAATTCACGTGATATTCTCGACCGTCCTCGACGCGGAGAGACTCTTTGACGTGAGCAATATTAAAAGCATGTGCAAACATCTTCCTTAAGCCTCGTTCATTGTATTCCTGATCATGCCCACGGATGGAGTTACCGAAATCCGGTAGCGCGCGCAGATACGGATTATCGACTTTCTCAATAACCTCTACGAGAAAGAAAGGGCTCTCAGCAATAGCGGCGTCATTTTCCAAATTCACAACGATGTTTTGATTAGAGCCATACTCTGCTAACCTGCCGAGGCTTTCCGCAGCCAAGGCCACGTTGGGTTGGACGCCGGGCCGCGCCGCCAGATGCTGTCGAATACTAGGAGAGCCGATGGCCAACGCAATATCAATTCCGCTTTTACCGTAGGCAATACTTTTCTCCCGTTTTTCGGGATCCGGGTCATAGAACCATCTTCCATCCAAACCTAAATCTACGATATGAGAGCCAGCCTTCCAGACTGTTTCGCGGAACGATTCGAGGTAGGTGGCATCAGTTGATGCAAAGTGGTCAATGACGGGGTTGATATTGGAGATTCCAAATTTTTCCACCATCTGCGCGGGAAACTCTAGCAAGGTCATACCAGGTTTGCTCGGATCCCTTTGATGATTTCCCGGTGCGTCGATGTATGCGCGAAACGGATAAGAGGTGACCGCCAATCGATCTCGCGGCGCAGTTGGGAAGCATAGTTTGGGGTGCCGCACCCGGTCATTAGCGCCCAGGACAATCCGCGGTGTGCGCCATGTGTCGAGGCGCGCGGTAGCTGCCGTTACCGCGACTAACTTTAACCCGGTCTTCAGGAACTCTCTTCTGTTCTCGTCCATCTCTGCAGTACCATCCATTCTTCAGAAATGGTCAGAATACGCGATTGTATCTGCCCGTTGTGGAAGGGGAGCGTACTGGCTTCATTTCTCCGCAACGTGCGCTTAGGAACTGCGCTCGGAGATTAGGACGCGCTAACAAGTGAATTAATTTTCCGGCAGCGTCACCTGGTTGTCAAGAGCGCGGATCATGCAGGTGTCCTAATTAGTGTGTCGAGATTAACAAATAGCCACTTGCGCTACGCTAACTACCTCCTTGGCATATACTCCCGGATGCAATATGCTCCTGGTCAAGAGGTTGCAATCAATTACGACGAGCCAGAACGGGAGGAGTGGAAGCCGGAAGCCATAACATGCTTTACATATGGCTCGGGCGGGGATCGTCCACTGTCAACGTCTGCATCAAACAGAGTCATCTCTTTTGTGTCGTCGTTTGTGTCGTACCCCACCATCCTTGCCAGTATCGGACGGTAGGTCGCAGTGTCGCTCCGTCACACTGAGAGGAAGGAAGCGTGCACCAAACCTCAATAAACACTTTGAGTATTGCGAGGGTTTGTATCATAGGTAGTCGTAGCTGCATTCATTCTGACCGCTTCCAATCCAAATCAGGCGAGGGCCGCGTGAGTAAGCCATTGTTGATAGCCGGTGTTTTGATTTCATCTCTGATTCTACAAGCGCAGCAGACGACTCTCGAGGCGCCACTCTCCGGATATTCCAGACAAGCCTCGGATGTAGAGAAGGGATGGGAAAAGAGGTTCCAGCAGATCCCCTCTCCCGATCGTCTGCGTGAATACATGCAGCACCTGAGTGCGCGTCCGCACAACGTCGGGTCGCCCTATGACAAGGAAAACGCGGAATGGATTGCGAGCAAAATTCGCAAGTGGGGTTTCGATACCCATATCGAGACGTTCTATGTCCTTTTTCCTACGCCAAAAGAACGCATACTTGAACTGCTGGAGCCGGTAAAATTCACCGCTACTCTCCGCGAGCCGCCCGTCTCCCTCGACCCCACATCGAGTCAGCAATCCGAGCAGTTACCCACATATAACGCCTACTCTGCTGACGGAGACGTGACCGGGCCTCTGGTCTACGTGAATTACGGAACCCGGGAAGACTTCGATGAGCTTGCCCGTATGGGCGTCTCGGTGAAAGGCGCCATTGTGATTGCGCGTTACGGCGAGGCATGGCGCGGGATTAAGCCCAAGGTGGCGGCGGAGCATGGAGCGATCGGGTGCATCATCTATTCCGATCCGCAGCAGGATGGTTATAGCGAGGACGCTGTTTTCCCTGCTGGGCCAAGTCGTCCGCCGGAGGGAGTGCAGCGCGGATCCGTTACCGATACGTTCTATCCCGGCGATCCGCTGACGCCCGGAGTTGGCGCGGCAAAAAATGCGAAGCGGCTCAACATTAAGGATTCTCCCGAGATCACAAAAATCCCGGTGCTTCCAATCTCTTATGGGGATGCGCAGCCATTGCTCCATGCGATCGGCGGTCAGGTCGTTCCGCCAAAATGGCGCGGCGGTCTGCCGATCACTTACCGCGTCGGACCCGGACCGGCGAAGGTCCACCTTAAGATGATCTCGAATTGGGAGATCAAACCCATCTATGACGTAATCGCTAAGATTCCCGGATCTAGCGAACCCGACCAGTGGGTTATCCGCGGCAATCATCATGACGCCTGGGTGAACGGGGCCGATGATCCCGTCTCCGGTCTGGTAGCGGAGCTGGAGGAGGCGCGGGCCTTTGGCGAGTTGCTGAAGCAGGGCTGGAAACCGAGTCGGACAATTATCTACTGCGCCTGGGACGGAGAAGAGCCGGGACTGCTTGGATCGACCGAATGGGTGGAAACGCATGCCTCCGAGCTACGCGATCACGCGGTGATGTACGTCAATTCCGACAATACCGGCCGAGGTTTTCTGCGAGTGGATGGATCCCACTCTCTGGAGCGGTTCATCAACGATATTGCTAAAAGTACGATTGATCCTGAGACCCGACTCACTGTGTGGGAGCGCGCTCATCTGAAGCGGATTGCCGCTGCTACCAATGACACCGAACGTGCCGAGTTGCGGAAGCGGGCCGACTGGCGCATTGCTGCCCTGGGCGACGGTTCCGACTATTCTCCCTTTTTGGATTACGTCGGCATTCCTTCGCTTGATCTGCGGTTTAGCGGCGAGGATACTGGGGGCGTCTACCACTCCATTTACGATGACTTCTACTGGTATACGCATTACTCCGATACTAACTTTGTGTATGGCAAAGCGATGTCGCAGACGGCCGGGGCGGCGGTTATGCGCATGGCGGATGCCGAACTTCTTCCCTACGATTTCACGGACGTGTCTGATACGATCTCCGGCTACGTAAAGCAGCTAAAGGATGAGGCGGCCCAGACTAGAAAGCAGATCGAAGAGCGCAATCGCGAGCTCGATGAAGGTATATTTCAAGCGATCGCCGATCCGAAAAAGCCCTGGGCTCCGCCCAAGCGTGAAGCCCTGCCCCCATATCTGAACTTTGCTCCCCTCGATAATGGCGCCGCCGCGCTGGAAAAGAGTGCCGAACGGTATCATCAGGCGCTGGCCAGGGCACAGGCGGACGATGCGGTGTTCGATATGCAAGCCATGCGAAAGGTAAACGATCTGTTGCTGCTGACGGAACGCGCAACGCTGCGTTCCCAAGGTTTGCCAGGACGGTCCTGGTATAAGAATCAAATCTATGCTCCCGGCGCTTATACCGGCTATGGTGTGAAAACACTGCCGGGTGTTCACGAGGCGATCGATCAGCACGACTGGGCCACTGCGGACAAGGAGTCGCCTATTGTCGGCGGTATACTCCAGAACTGGAGCGCCGCTATCGACGCCGCGGCCAAGCAGTTGCAGGTTTCAATTCCCCCCAGCAAACAGTCGGAGGAATCTCAGCGAAGCCGATTTTGAGGTGACGCCTTCATTCGGTTCTGCAAATGCGCAGGTGTGTCTTTGCAGCCGCAGATTTTTCTTTGCAGCCGAAGATCGGCTGAATTTGAGAGTCTCCGAAAGGATTGTTATGAAGCATTGGCAGCGCAAAACGATTCAGAGCGTCGTCTCTTGTATATGTCTCTTGGCGATTGCCATGGCTGCGATTGCCGCCGGACATTCCTTCAAATATTTTCGGGTGGGCAACTCACAAGTTAAACATACAAAAACCCGCGGCGGCTTCGCCCTGATAGGTGGCGGGAAAGACCTCGATGCCGCCTTCGAATGGATGTGTCGGCTCTCGGGAGGCGGAGACTTCCTGATTGTTCGTGCCACGGGAACGGATGCCTACAATCCCTATGTCAACAAGCTTTGTCACGTCAATTCAGTTGCAACCCTTGTAATCCCGAACCGCTTAGCGGCAAATGATCCTGCCGTCGCGGAGAAGATACGAAACGCATCCGCGATCTTCATCTCTGGAGGGGATCAGGCCAACTACATTAACTTCTGGCAGGGTACGCCGGTCCAGAAGGGCATCAATGGTGCGATCACTCGCGGAGTGCCCATTGGTGGAACCAGTGCCGGGCTCGCCGTTCAGGGCCAGTTCATCTATTCGGCCCAACACGACGCTCCGGATGGACCGGACCTGACGTCGAAGGCGGCGCTGGCCGACCCCTATGGTCATCAGGTCATCATCGCATCCGATTTTCTTAGGAATCCTGCGCTTCGCGATGTTATTACGGATACACACTTCGTTACTCGGGATCGCATGGGTAGGCTGCTGACCTTCATGGGCCGTATTCTGGCCGACGGGAAAGCACACACGATTCATGGCATCGGCATAGATGAGCACACCGCTGTCCTTCTGGATCCGGATGGCACCGCAACCGTGAGCGGCTCCAGCAAAGCCTATTTTTTGGAGGCAACTGTCAGGCCGTCTGTTTGCCGTCCTGGAATGCCCCTGTCGTTCTCCAGCATTGCAGTGCAACGCCTGACAGCGGGCGATACATTCAACGTAAAGTCGTGGACTCGCATTGGAGGCTCGCCGTATACGCTGAGCGTTAAAGCGGGCACAATCAAATCTACCCAGGCGAGCGGAATGATCTACTAAACCGCCCGCCTGCGATGGACAACTGGTCCTCGCCTACCAGCGCAACTTCGCCCCGAGTTGGATGTGGCGTGAGCCGCCGGATCCGACTACAGGGTTAGAAGCCTCAATATCCGGGGTATAGAAAGCCTGTCCTACGGTGGAATACCCCGGCTGGCTCTCCCCGCCTGTTGGACTGTCCTGGTAATACCAGTCGTAGAGATCTCCATCTATGCCGGCGAAATTAGGGTGATTGAGTATATTGAAGAATTCGCCGCGGAGTTCCAGGTTCACCCTGTCCTTGAGCGAGAATGTCTTAATCACAGAGAAATCAAGATTGACAAAGTCCGGACCGCGGACCACGTTGCGGCCCATATCTCCGAAATGTCCTGGTTCAGGTGGCGTAATTACCCACCCCGGACCGGCATAACAACCATAGTTATACAACTGGTCGTAGGATGCATATCGTTCGCAGATTGGGTTGATTGTGCCTGGGTAGTCTGAATTGAATTCGTACCAAGGTAGTCCCTGGCTACGGGACCAATGAATGTTGGTTGGATCTCCGTGAAGGTTCCAGCGGTCGTTCAGTTCGCCGGTGCCACTGATGTCATCGCCGTCGTCATAGAAATTTACCGGCTCCCCACCCTGAGCGGTGAATATGGTATTGAAGCGCCATTTGGAGAGAAGCTGCGCGAATCCCGGCTTGCTCTTTGGCTCATAGGTGGCAGCAAAGGTGAAGCGGTTCCGTATATCGAAATCGGAGTTGCCCCGTTCCGCCGCCAAATCATAACTATTCTGTACGCTAGCGCTTCGGTTGCTGCTGCCGTTATCGATGGAATGGGCCCAGGTATATCCCGCTACGAAAAACAATCCACGGGTAGCCTGCTGTTTCAAAGTGAACTGCAAACTATGATAAATGGAGAAATCGAGGTTTTGCAGCATGTCTATGTAGCTTAGATAAGGAAACTTGACGTTGAATGGACGGCCGGACTGCTCGTCACCTGCAGTGTCATTCGCATAGATGTTCTGGTTGATATCGCGGATACTGTAGAGCTTGTTTCCCTTATTTCCGACATAGGCGAGGGTGAACGCCGAATTTTTCCAAAGGGCTTGCTCTATATTCGCATTCCAGTTATAGACGTACGGTACGCGAATGTTGCGATCCACCCCAAGAATCGGACATGGCTGGTCCGGCGAACAACTCAAAGCACTGGGATCTAAATTGCCGAAGACAGGCCCACCTGCCTGCCAGTTCGCGGTAACTGTACTTCCGCTGAGTTGAAGAAAGCTCGCACGGATAGTGCCGTTTCCCGGCGTTACCCCGGCCGCGCCGGTTGGAATCACTCCGAGGCCTTCGGCTTCCGCGCCGCTCTGCCCGACAAATACGGAGAGATGCGGAACTTCATAGATCACTCCACCTCCCGCACGAAAGACCGTTCGTCCTGTGCCGGTCGGATCGTAGGTGAAGGAGAGCCGGGGAGCTACATTGTTCCAGTCGGTGTTATACGGCTTGCTGATCTGCTTTCCGACCTGAACGAGACCGAGGTTCGCATCGAAGTTGCCCAGCAGATCGTGTTGCTCCGTGATGGGAAAGCTTACATCATAGCGAAGACCCATTCCGACAATCAGCTTACTCGTCGCTCTCCAGTTATCCTGGATATATAACCCGAAGGTCTTCTGAGAAACCAGACGGCGGCTGTCTCCTACCCAGGCATAGCCGCGCCTGGCGTCGCCGGTGGTAAAGCTGGGAACATCGCTGAACTGTACTTCGCCGGGCCCGTAGTCATCGCGGGTATAATCGCTACTGCCGACCCGGTATTCCCCGCCAAACCGCAAGCTGTGCTTCCCGACGAGATAGCTCACGTTGTCGCTTACAATCCATGTCTGATTTGGGGTGGTAAGCAGTGGATAATCGAGATTGCCTCCAAGCGTGTGGTTCACAAAGCCGGCGATGCGAATCTCCGGCATGCCAAAATCAAGCGGGTTGGTTACGCCCGTGTTGATGCCGTAGGTAGTTGGGTTGACCGTATGATCACCCTGAAATATTTGCTGAGATAACCTGTTATAACCGACGTGCAGTTGGTTCGTAAGACGAGTATTGGCTAGAAAAAGCCAGGAGCCACCCAGTAATTGCGCGCGTGTGTCAGCGAGGGTAAGCCAGCGCTGGTTTGTATAAACCGAGTCTTCTTCCACCTGATTGCTATCGCCTATGAAATAAGTGCCATTGAAGCTGTTACGGTCGGATGCGTGATAGTCAACCTTCGTAATCCCGTTGTCTTCGCGGTTGTGATTGTCAAAATCGGTAAAGATGAGGGTTGGGTCGGTGGCGCTTGCCGTAAATCCAGGGTTCGGCAGGAAGTATTTGGTCAGATTCTCGCTGATCTGACTACATCCGGGGGCGCACTGCTGTAAGGCCACCGCCAAATTGTCGCCGGGATCCTGATCCTGAGAAGTCAACGTGGTTATCGGCGTATTCAACGTCAGCGGGTTACCGACAATGTCCCGAACGCCTTCATAGTTCGCAAAAATGAATAGCTTGTCTTTCCTGATCGGTCCTCCCGCGGAGGCGCCGAACTGATGAAGTCTGAGAGCGGATAAGGGCTGGCCAACAGGGTTGAAGTAATTGCGGGCGTCGAAAGCATTGTTGCGATGAAAATAGTATGCGCTGCCATGAAACTGATTGGTGCCCGATTTGATGCCAAGATTGATAATCGCCCCCGGTTTGTCGCCATAGTTGGCTTCGGGGCTTGACTGCACATTGAACTGCTGAATCGCGTCGATCGGGAGGTGGGTGGCCGGAGTGCCGGTAACCCCGGGCTCGTTCAGTACCGTTTCTCCGTAAAAGGCGTCATTGTCATCGACGCCATCCACGAGGAAGTTATTGTCGGTTGCTCGATTTCCATTGGCGGTAATGGTAAGAAATCCGCCACCAGGAGTACGCTGAATGCCGGGCTGGAGAGTCACGATGTTCTGGAAATCGCGGCCCTGAAGCGGAAGCTCGTTGATCGCAGTGGTGGAAAAGGTGGTGCCAAGAACGTCATTCGTTGTATCGATGATAGGTGCAGCTCCGCTGACAGTAACGGTTGTAGCTACGGAGCCCGGGTGCAGCTTGGCATCTACGCGAATATCGCGAGCAACTTCAAGCTCCAGCCCGGTTCGCAGCAATTTGTCAAAACCCTGCGCTTCTATCGAGACCGAGTAGGGCCCGGGCTCAAGGTTGGGAGCGACGTACTCCCCGGATCCAGAGGAAGAAAGTATCCGAGTAACTCCGGTGGCTGTATTTGTAATAGTGATCCGGGCGCCGGTGACAACCGCGCCGCTTTGGTCTGTGACCAATCCAAGTATTCTGCCCTGGTTGGTCTGCGCGGAAAGCCCCGCAACCAAAGAGACGATTAAGAGGAAAATTGTAGCGCCCGAACGGATTTTTCTCACGCGAGACCTCCTTGCTGAAATCTGAATTGAAGCTGCGAGCTGTTCTAAAGTCTCGAAGAGTGTAGCCTGTGATTGCAGAAATGCGCAATCAGGAAACGAGAGTAGATGATTTTTGCAATCCCGAATGCTGCTGTCCATCCCTGTTGGAAAGCATTTTCGCCCGTGGCAGCATCACAACTCCTGCTGACCACTTCAGTTACCCGGTGATATCCCGTCGCTCGTTGCTGACCGGCCATTCCGAAATCGAGATACTGACTTGACGAAGTTTTATCTGGCGCGTTCCGCTCGCTTTCTTCTGCTTGCCTGTTTCATCCTTAGCGTGCTTCCACATTGCGACAAGGCCCGCAAAATGTCGAGCCGGATCGGGATGGATCATTTCGACCGGAAATCGCAGGGGCGTCTCAGCAGCTCCCCAGGCACGGTAGGTCGCAATCCACTTCATCGATCGCGATAACTCGCCCGGTGAATCCTTGGCAATTAGGCGTGCAACGCCGCGCGAGCTTTTGATGGCGCAGCCCAGTTTGGGCTCTCGACGGCGGAGCAAGATTGTTTGCGCACCTTGCTTCACACCCTCCGGCACGTCTGGGGGTCAATATGGGCCATCAGCGTACACCGTTTGGTTTCGTCTCCGACAATGAATCATTCAACGCCGTCAAGCTTCATGCGGAACGAAGAATCGCGTGCATTGCCCGTACCACAAACCGCCAAACTGCAATTGCTGGAGCAATGCCCGCGCATAGCTGTGGCAGATTCGCAAACAACACCCCGAACGTTCTGCCGAAAGTCGGTTGGCACTGAAGATTTGGGAACAGCTAGAGACTTCGGAGAACTATGCGAACCAAGAAAACACTTCAACAGCACGGCCTTAACATCCGCGAGCACCCGGACGGCTCGGAAACTGTTTCGTACACGCGGTGCGGCGACGTTGTCCGATATTTCGGCATGACCACTGCAGGCTTATTCACGCGCGCAATCTGATTCCAGAGTTGCGCCGCGCTCGCCCACAACCCACGCCCACCATTTAACCCGCATTAAAACAGGAGAACATGGCCGCATCTCTATCCTTCAGACAAACGGGGTTCCGGGCGACCTGGTGAAAGAATGGGTTGGACATTCCAATCTCCGAACGACTTCCCGATACACCCATTTTCATAACGATTTTCGCCAGAGAATCGCGTCTGAAGTGGCGTTGTTCGCACAGGAAAACGTGACAGGAAATTTGCCAGTCAGTCCCAGTGGTCCCAATTGTCGACCGTTTGCAGCAACCGCCGGAGCAGCGTAAACTAATGAAACTCAGGGACTAACCAATAAGTCGGGGAGTGGCTCAGCCTGGTAGAGCACCTGGTTCGGGACCAGGGGGTCGGAGGTTCAAATCCTCTCTCCCCGACCAATCTTTCTCTCACAATAAAAAAACTTACGCGACTTTCATCGCATCGTCCTTTTCCTCTATATTCGGTACATTCGGTACAACTGAAAGCAGTTTGAAGCCGAAACCACACCTTTCCGCCCACTCTTGACGGAACTCCACGTCCTCTTTGATCTGGTCGTAGAGATCGGACATGCTCTCATCCGCGTGGCCCATCCAGAACTTTAGAGACCCTCGGGACATCCGCTTCGATTCCGAAGATGCGTATTTCGGAAGCGCCTGAATGCATGGTTTCCCGCCTTGCTAGTGCCGGTAAACGGATTCACAAATCCCAATTGCTTCAGTGCCGGATGAAGGTGCCGACGAAGGATGTTAGAAGATCCGAGCGGTTTTCCATTCCGTGTGCAGAATAGGAATCCGCTCCTACGCTGACCGGCAAAGCGCTTGAGCATGGCTGCGACCGTTGGATCGAGATCGACCTCCCGAGCAGCGCTCGCAGTCTTGAGGCGCTTCTCTATTTTGCCGTGGCGCGCCTTCTGCTCGATGCTGAGGGTCAAGAAGTCCGGAGAGATGTGCTTGTCAATTTCGAGACCAAGCGCTTCCCCGATCCTCAGGCCGGCGGCACCGCACAGAATGAACACCATTCGTTCCCGCTCCTTCTTCCAGGCAGCTAAACCCGACATTACTTCGGACGAGAAAGCGGAGTGTTCTGCTTCGCCTTCACGATCACGGGCATGTCCATAAATTCGTGGTTCCACTTTCGGGGGTAGATCTCCTCTCCTTCCTCATCTACCGCAGACGCTACCACCATCTTGACCACTTGCGCATAGTTGTCGATGGTTTTCGGAGACAATCCTCCTTCCGACATCGTGGCAACGAGACTCTTCAGCGCCCGATTGTTGATCTCAGAAAGAGGTAAATCTCCGACCTGTGGATTCAGCCAATTGCGCAAACAACCCTTCCACAGCTCCAGCGTTGAAACGGCTACAGGCTTTCGCTTTCTGGTTTTCACTCGTGCAAACCAGATTACGGCCTGCTCCCGAAATGTGACGCTGCCGTCCTGCTTGACGACCTTTTGAAGTACTCCTCGGGTATCCGCGCCGCTCTCGACGATAATTTCGCGAGACGGCGCTCTCGTGCAGATCTCGACAAGATTCCGGGGCCAGAAATCGGACAAATCCTCGCCCTTTTGTGAACCCGCTTCTCTTGACCCGCCACGTCCATCCACCACCGTATGACCCACCATCTGCCACTCTTTTCGATGTGGCCTATTTACCAGTCTGCGTGCATACCTATTTCCTGTCCGCTTTGCTGGCGTCGCTTGGTCAACGTTAGGAGATTTTGAAACGAGATGCAATGCTCGTGGAAACTAAATCTAACCTGGGCTGCGATAGCCGCCCACCTATCGGTATATCGTTCGAACCGCGCTGGTGCCCTTGTAAAGTGGCGAACTGGTCTTGAATTCGGATGCCAGTGTTTCGTAGCGGACAGTCACTCTGTTTGTCCGTTTTCTCTGCGCAATCCCTATCGGGGACGCCCGGTCCTTTTGGGGAAAGGCCGCCGACATCCCGGGTGAGGTCCATCCATTCAGGGTGCGCGTCGTGTTGGGGGTGATTCGAATCATTTTAGACACTCAACAGCGGCTTGAATAAGAACTCACCTGGGCCAAATGCGACCCTGGTGCCGCTAGCCCGAGTATCTATAGTGGCCGTTTCGAGCCACAGATTTGTCAATCCTGACTTGCGCGCATATCGACGGAAATTTGCCGAGTGTGACAATCTGGAACCAGGGCTAAACTATTGCAGCCTGGCGTATACAGATGCGAATTCCCTGCGTAGAATACTTGCAAATATGCAATTATTCAACCAATGCACTCAACTGGTTCGAGCCATGGCGCCTTCCGGCAATCTCTTTTTTCTGCTCGGCATTCAGGAACTCCGCAGGCAGGGCCTTACATTTCTGGCCTTCTACACTTTGCAGCGAACCATCGAGGAATGAGTTCTCTGAATATGGCGTTCGACGAGAAACCGGGCTGAACGACTATGAAGCGAGCCGCGCATGTACATTTCTGGTGCACAGCGGTCTGGTGCAAGGAAATCCCAAGCGGACGCACGGGTCCGGTTGCTTACACCAACAGTTCGGGGAGTTCGTGTCTGCAACCAAATATTGTCAGCGGCTGCCCAGCGACTTAAGGACGGCGTTCCGGTTTCCGGACGGCTGAGGCGAATTTCTGAGGCTACCCAACCTCTTCAAAAAGGCAATCGCATCCTTCTGGGACCACTTCAACTATCGTTCTTAGACACGGATTTGTTTGAAAGCACTCCTCAAAACCTCGCAGGAAGAAGCGTACGGATGCAAAGCCGGGACGTCGGCCCAAACGATCAGAACCCTGAAATCCGAAACTTTGGCAGAAAGCTGTGTTGTGGTACGAAACGTGTCGGATCCCCGCTGCCCACAAGGCCACCTGGGGGGCCGTCATCGACCTCCTGCCCGTTGTCGCCGTAGGCACGGGCACGATCAAGAAAGATTCGGAACAAGGAAATGCGGCACCCACCCGAAGGAGTTTCTCTATGTGACAGAAAATGCGTGGTTTACGCTCAATCTTGAGTCTGATAGCTATTGACCCTTTGGCAACAGGGCGGGAATTCATACTATTGGGATCAAAGCCGGAAAAAAGGGAGAAGCAGCATGAATAACATGGAAACGGGCAAATTTGACAATTTGGCAAATTTTTTCCAGGGAACTCGAAAAAGTGGAGGGAACATCTATCCACGCCATCAGCGTTGAGCTAACGCAGGCTCGAAATGGTGTCGTGGGAGCTCTTTTAGAGCTCAACCAAAGCCGCTTTCACCTCGGGCGTGCACTGCGGCAGTACAAGAAGCAACAGTTCAAGGCGGAGCGCCGGCTGGATGGCTGCGGCCAAATTGATCGCCGCAGCCATGAATCGCGGCGAACGAACGGTCTATCGGATCATCGAAGAATTCGAGCGGGCATCACAGTTACCTCCGATCACGCTCGAGGCGATGATCGAGTGGAAGATCGATCCGGCGGCCGGCAAGAACGCTGAGATGATCGAGAATCTGCTCCACCTGCCAGAGCCGGGAACGCGAGAGGAGGCAAACGCCGCCGTCAGCGTTGCGATCCGGGAGGATGTCGCGCGGAAAAGGAGAGAAAAAAAAAGCAGCAGCGGGATCGGCAGAGGCTGAGCGTAGACGAATTTACCGCGCGGATTTTGAAGCAATTTCAGGACCGCTACCGGTCGGCAAAACCACAGGAAAAACTTGAGGAGATCCAATACGTCCTGGAATTCTTAGTCAGTACGCTGCGTGTTCCGATCATCGAGCTGCGGCAGTATGGCCGGCCAGCTCTGGTCCCGAAGCCGGTCAATAGAGGCGTGGCATGAGTCTCGAATCTTCCGGGATCAGCTGGACGGACGGCACGCTCAACAGTCTGTACGGCTGTAAAGAATGCTCGCTCGGATGCCGGCCGTGCTATGCCGTCGATCGTGTCTACCGGCATTCGCGCAATCCGAAGCTGAACCGCGACGGGCGGTTCGACGGATTGGTCGAGGACCAGCGATTCACTGGCAAGCTGCTCTTCGATCCGAAGCACCTGTATCAGGTGTTGAAAGATCGAAGTCCAAAGAGAATATTCGTGAACGAGTTTTCCGATCTCCTGCACGAATCACTGCCGATCGAACTGATCCTGGAGCATATCAGGGTCTTCAGGGCCGCATCCTGGCATCAGTTCCAGGTGCTGACCAAACGCGGCCATCGATTGGCCGAGCTCAATGAGGCCATTCTCGCCGAGTTCGGCTCCTGGCCGACAAACCTCTGGCAGGGAGTTTCGGTCTGTTCCGCCGCCAAGCTAGAGATCAAGCGCATCGACCACTTAGGAGCTACAGGCGCGGCTTTGAAGTGGATCTCCTTCGAGCCTTGGGTTACACATATGAATCTCTCGTTGCGCCGTGCGGTGCCGAAACT
>CAWGLF010000044.1:0-49704 GCA_963823295.1 uncultured Acidobacteriota bacterium | reverse complement strand
ACCAGGGGGTCGGAGGTTCAAATCCTCTCTCCCCGACCAATCTTTCTCTCACAATTAAAAACTTACGCGACTTTCATCGCATCGTCCTTTTCCTCTATATTCGGTACATTCGGTACAACTGAAAGCAGTTTGAAGCCGAAACCACACCTTTCCGCCCACTCTTGACGTAACTCCACGTCCTCTTTGATCTGGTCGTAGAGATCGGACATGCTCTCATCCGCGTGGCCCATCCAGAACTTTAGAGACCCTCGGGACATCCGCTTCGATTCCGAAGATGCGTATTTCGGAAGCGCCTGAATGCATGGTTTCCCGCCGCCGGCCACAAAGTGATTGCTCTCCGCTGCGACGTAAGTGATGATGCCCAGGTGGAACAGATGGTGGAGCGCACAGTGGCCGAGTTTGGCAAACTTGACGCGGCTTTCAACAACGCAGGCGTCATGGCCCGCATCGCTCCAACAGCCGAAAGCACGCGAGAAGAATGGGACCGCGTGATCGGCATCAATTTACGCGGCGTGTGGAGCTCGATGAAGTACGAGCTGCGGCAGATGGTACACCAAGGCAGCGGAGCAATCGTCAACAATGCGTCAGTTGGTGCGCTAACTGGCAATCCCGGAATAGGCTCCTATATTGCATCGAAGCATGGTGTGGTAGGCCTGACGCGGACCGCGGCTCTCGAATACATCAAAGACGGCATTCGCGTGAACGCAGTCAATCCCGGCCTGATCGATACTCAAGTTGCCCGCGATGTCGTCGCTGGGGACGAACAGGCGTACGAAGAGATTGCGAAGGACGTCCCCATCCGCCGCGCGGGTCGCCCTGAGGAGATCGCCTCGGCCGTGTTGTGGCTGTGCAGTCCCGGGGCCAGCTATGTCGTCGGTCATGCTCTGACCGTGGATGGCGGGATGACGGTGATCTAAGCGCGGGCTGTCGCTCAGCAGAGAATCTGGGCATCGAAGATACAGCAAGGAGATTACAAATGCGAGGAACAGTTCTCTACGGGCCGCGGGATATCCGATATGAAGAGCGCGAAGCCCCCCGGATCGAAAAGCCAACCGACGCGATCATCCGCATTGCGGTCACCTGTGTGTGCGGCTCCGACTTATGGCCGTATCGCGGCATTCAGAAGATCGCGCAGCCTACGCCCATGGGGCACGAGTACTGCGGAATCGTGGAAGAGGTCGGGAGCGCGGTCAAAACCGTGAAGCCCGGTCACTTCGTAATCGGCTCATTCTGTATCTCTGACAACACCTGCCCGAATTGCCGGAACGGCTACCAGTCCGGATGCCAGAACCTCGAGTTCATGACCAGGGCGCAGGCCCCTTTCCTTCGGGTCCCGTGGGCTGACGGTACGCTCGTACCAACGCCGGGCATTCCGTCCGACGATTTGCTTTCCAGCCTTCTCACCATTTCCGATGTTCTCGGAACTGGTTGGTTTGCGGCAGACGCGGCCGATGTCAAGCCGGGCTCGACGGTCGTTGTCGTGGGCGATGGTGCGGTGGGCTTACTCGGCGTGCTGTCCGCTGAACAAATGGGAGCGGAACGGATTATCGCGATGAGCCGCCATGAGAAGCGCCAGCAACTTGCGAGCGAGTTCGGCGCGACTGAGATCGTAACAGAGCGCGGCGACGAGGGAGTTGCGCGCATCAGGGATCTGACCAATGGCATCGGGGCGGACTCCGTTCTGGAGTGCGTCGGAACCGAGGAATCCATGATGCAGGCGATCCGTTCTACGCGCCCGGGCGGCTCCATCGGGTACGTCGGCGTACCGCACGGAATGAAACTCGACATCTGGCCAGTATTCTTCAAGCTGGTTCGTCTCCACGGTGGTCCCGCTCCGGTGCGCCGCTATATCCCGGATCTGATCGAACTCGTCTGGGAACGGAAGATCAACCCGGGCACGGTATTCGATCTGACTCTCCCGCTCGACCAGGTGGCTGAAGGCTACCGCGCCATGGATGAACGCCGCGCAATCAAAACTCTACTTCAACCGTGACGAACGCCGTCCAAAGGTTATGAGCAAGTCACGACTCACGAGGTTGAGAAAAACCGGAGCATCACAGCGCGATGTGTTGAAGTCCGTTGCGAGTTGCATCACCGCTGCGCTATGGGACGGACACCCGGCGGCTTACCCCAGGAGAACACCATGACAGAAACAAAGAAATCGAATGCACTCCTTTCCGTGCTGACGTCCGATGAAGTTCGTTCCGTCTCGCCGGCACTGGAGCGCTACACCAAAGAGCCATTGCTGAATGGCCTTTGGAACCGACCCGAGTTGTCTCCGCACGACCCTAGCCTGGTCACAGTCTCTGCATTGATCGCCCGCATTCAGGCGATTGAGATGCCCTTTCACTTCGCCCTGGCGCTGGACAACGGTGTGAAGGCGAGTGAGCTTTCCGAGACCATCACCCCACCTGGCCTTCTACGCGGGATGGGCGAATGCGATATCGGCTGTCTCGGTCGCAAAGGATATCTTCAATCAGCCCGGGATCGGCATCGATCAATTGCCGCGAAGCCAGATCGGCTTGGCGACATCATCGCCCTGCCGTTGTAGAATTGGACAAGGTTTTCTGGCAACCCGGCCTTCTCGCTACCCCCTTGGGATGAGCGGGTAGACGTTCAGGGTTTGCTTTTCTAGCTACGCCCGTTGATATGTGCGAACAGGGGCGACGCACTCATCGAGGGCCCACAGGGAACCGGTCGATCCGCAATGTGGGGGTACGAGTAAGGGCATCATCGCGGAGAAATTGCTAACGGGCACAAAATCAGTATTATGGATGCCTGGGGCAGCCAAATACAAAAAACACTTTACGCTAACTTTTGCCCTCCAAAACATCTCGACAAATTCCTGATTCTACTGCCATTAAGCAACGTGTCAAGTTCGGCTATTCTCTTTCTCCTTTGCAGGCCAACTTCGAGCAACAGCTCAGAATCTAAGCAGCTAAATTTTGAGCCACAAGGCTTGCCAGCTTGACGCTTATCCGGAAAAGGGATTGGTATGGAAAAAGGCCATCAGAAATATTGTTGTGGGCAATTGTTAGCTTTACTAAATCCTGCTCTTGAGCAGGGATACGTTACAGGCGGCCGATATCAGGAGTGGAACCAGGATGCGTAAGAGCAGCCAAGAGGGGCAAATTTCATCATCTACACTCAGCAGGATTGGACGGCTCGCGACGTGTTCAAAAATTCTGTTTGGGTTGGCGGCGGTTTTACCGCTCATCGCGTTCACGGGCTGCGGTTCGGGTTCATCTGGTTCAAAGATGACGTCGGCGCCTACTCTTGCTTTTTCGGCCAGCAGCAACAGCATCGTCACAGGCCAAGCCGTAACGTTGACCTGGCAAACAACCAATGCCTCTTCCGTGGCTATTACCGCAACCGGGGCAGACGGTACCGTCCGGCCAATCTTCACCAACTCCCAACTGAACGGCAGCATTCAGGACAAGCCCACTCAGACCACCACCTATGCTGCGACGGCCACCGGAACGGGTGGGAGCGCCCAGGGACAAGCGAAGGTCGCGGTGAACCAGCCCGTGCCCACGCTGACCTTCAGCGCAGATAGAACGACCATCATGACGGGCGGTACAGTGAACCTGAGCTGGCAAACGACCAATGCCACCTCGGTCGCAATCACAGCTGTGGGCGCGGATGGAGTTAAAAGGCAGATCTCCACGGCACACAATCCAGCTCCAGACCAGCCGACAGAAAACACAACTTACACGGCCATGGCTACCGGGCCGGGCGGCAACAGCACTCCGCAGCAGGTGGATGTCACGGTGACACAACCACAACCGCCGAGCTTGGTTTTCAGCGCAAGCAGCAGCAGCATTAATAAAGGCGATACTGTGGACCTGAGCTGGCAGATGAATAATGCCACCTCGATCACAATCACAGCTGTGGGCGCAGACGGAGTTAAGAGGCAGATCCCGACGACGCAAAATCCAGCTCCAGACCAGCCTACAGAAAACACAACCTACACTGCGGTAGCTACTGGGCCACTCGGCAGCACTGCGCCTCAGTCAGTATCGGTTGCTGTTGCCCAAGGCGCGCCGCTGATATCGCAATTGACCGCAAGTCCGACAACCGTTGTTGCGGGCGCATCGTCAACGTTGACCTGGGATACTACCAACGCCACTTCGGTGACCTTTACACCTGCGCTTCCCCAAGGCGATCCGAGCGAGACTGGCCCTTTGCCGGTTTCAAATCCTACTGGCATCCCGATTCCAGTCCCGACGACGGCTACATACTCAATGGTCGCCACTGGCACTGGAGGCCAACAAAGTCAGCCGGCGAGTGTCACCATTACCGCGGTCAATATAAACCTGGCAGCGTCCCCGGCCACTACCCCGCCCAATCAACCCGTCACACTTACATGGGATGTCGACCCCTCTGTAACTGCGCTTTCGATTGACAATGGCGCTTGCGGTCCATGCACTCCACTACCTAAGGGCTCAGTCACGGTTACACCGGGTTCGACAACTACTTACACCGCGACGGCCACGCTCGCAAATGGTATACAGCTAAAACAAACTGTTACGGTAACGGTGAGTTCAGCAGCGGTGGGCAAGATCAAGCACATCTTTTTCATGCTGCAGGAGAACCGGTCGTTCGACAATTACTTCGGCGTTCTCGGGGCGTATCGCGCACAACGTTTGCAGCCGTTCGGCATTCAGGCCAGCCCATCGAATGTAGACGGTTTCGATCCGAACGTGGTGCTCACGAATCATCATAACGGCCAAAAAGTGCAGCCATTCCATGAGCCAACGGTATGTACGCAGAACCCGACGCCTTCCTGGGATGAAAGCCATCATAATGTTGCGTTAAAGGGCGGGGACGCTGCGTGGCAAACGACCAGCCAGTACACGGCCGGCTCATTTGCCATGAACAATTTCCTGGACACGCCCAACGGCGGTCTGGCCCCCAGCGAGACCAATTACGATCCCAACGGTAGCCGCGTCATGGGCTATTACGACCAGACCGACATACCGTACTATTACGATCTGGCGACCTTCTTTGCCACAAGCGATCGCTGGTTTTCGCCTGTCCTGACGGCAACATATCCCAATCGCATGTACTTGTTCGCCGCAAGCTCATTCGGTCACGAACTTGGGGATGCGGATGCCAGCCATCCACAGTACAGCGCACCGACCATTTTTGCCGCGATGAATAAAGCGAACGTGAGCTGGCATTACTACTATCAGGATGGCATGTTCCTGCCTAATTTCCAGGACTGGAATGATCCCACTACACAGAACAAAACCTACCACCTTAATTATCTGACGAGTCTGCTTGCAGGCAGTTGCAGTGGTGCGCCCTGCGATCCCGACAAAGCATTGCCTCAGGTTATCTTCATCGAAGCCGCCTCTGGTAAGAGCGGGCTTGACGAACACCCTGACAACAATATTCAAAGCGGCGCGGCTTATGTCCAGTCCATCGTCAACGCGCTGATGAATAGTGACGCGTGGCAGGATTCAGTATTCATTCTGACCTACGATGAGGAAGGCGGGCTGTACGATCATGTGCCGCCGCTCACGGTCCCGGTTCCGGGTCCGTACGCGCAAGGACAGTGCCCGGATCCGAACAATGGCTCCTATGGCTACTGCCGTACTGGCAACGACCCGACTCTCACCGCTCCCACCCCCGATAACGGGGGCTACAATATGTTCAACCTGAGCGGTTTGCGAGTGCCGGTGATGGTGATTTCACCTTATGTGAAGCCGCACTACGTCTCGCATACTCCTATGGACTACACTGCCATCCTGGCATTTATTGAGAAGACATTCAATGTTCAGCCGCTGGGACCGCGGGATCAACAGTGGCTGAATAACGGAGACATGAGCGATTTCTTCGATTTCAGCACTCCAGCGGATCTCAACCCACCCAATTCTACCGGCGGAGGGTCAGCATGGGTAAACTTCCTGCCTACGCAGCCGACTAACGGTATATGCGACAAGACCAAAGAGGCAGGGGGATTTGTGAACTAACCGGGATTGGATAAGCCATTTACTTTAGGTCAACACGGTTATCGGGTAATCACTCTGGATCAGCATATCTGGGTTCGTATCCCTGGGGCAGCCCATCACGCACATCCCCGTACTCTCAGTCCCCGCATCAGATCATGGCTGACGCGGCCTGGAGCTATGCGGCACTGCTCAAACAGGTGCGTGAGCAGATACTACCGGCGGTAGCTGCGTTGAAATACTTCTGCTTTCCTCCACCACAGACTTTCGGTGGCTACTCTTTGGCCATTCTTTCGCGGCAGCTCGAGGATGAACTGTCTCCCGACCCACCTTTTGGAACGCGCGGATGGCTAGATCCGGCCATTGATTTTGTCGGGGTTAGCGAGCCGTCTGCGGAGACCCTTTTGGGACAGCCTTGGGGATCAGGGTTGAAGTCGTAGCTCCAGAAATGGTTCCGGTGCTGCGGCCTGAGCCGCACGTGCCTGCGTCGTCGTCTTCCCGTTCGCCACCGCTACTTCCACCGCCGCAATATACCACTTCCTACTCCGGTGCGTACCTCTTCTTTGCCATCCCCTCTGCTCCTTCTCTACGAGTTTCTCTCTCTGATTCACTGGTACAGAATTCGGCGGGCACTCCAACCGGGTGAATCGAGCAACACCCAGATTGCACGGGGCACACCAACAGGCCCTCACACAGCGCGGATGGAAGGATAGCGACAAAGATTTGGTAAACGACAGACGCTGAAGTCGCCTGCGGAAGGATCTTTGTTTCCTAGACTGGCGACTCCTGCTCAGTGATCGCCGTTCTATGTTTTTCTGTCATAGCTATCAAAAAGTTATTGAGATCAAATACGCTGTGCCCAAAAATTGCGGTGCTTCGATCCATCGTGGTTGTTCCATCTGCATTCAGTCCGTATTTCCTGCACGAGCTATTTGTTAAGAATTAACCTGTGATCAAAGGGATATGAATGAACACTCTCGGCGGAATCTGGCTGAATCGGCAGGACAGCGAAACCCTGCAGGATCAGGTGACAAGGCAGATCAAGCAGCTAATTCAACGCCGGGTACTTCGTCCACAGCAGATGCTGCCGTCGAGCCGCGAACTGGCTCTTCAGCTACGCATCTCCAGGAATACGGTGGTGTATGCGTACGACCGCTTGATCAGCGAAGGTTATGCCGAGTCGCGGTCGCGTTCCGGGGTGTTCGTTTGCTCTCTGGTAGCGCTTCCGCGGCAGGGCCGAGAGGCCAGCACTGCAAAACAGCGCAGAACGCTCGACCCGGAGACAGTATCTGCTGGGCGCATCTTGGGCGCTCCGGTTCCGTTCCGGCCCAGCCAGCCGGATGTGACCTTATTCCCGCTGCCGATCTGGAACCGCCTGCGCGGACGGGCGCTGCGACAGCATGGCAGTGATCTGCTGCATTACCAAGCCAGCTGCGTCTCCGGTTTTCCGGCACTGCGCCAAAGTCTGGCGCAATATTTGCAGGCGAGTCGCGGCGTGCGCTGCGATTGGCGCCAGATCGTGATCACCTCCGGTTCACAGCAGGCGCTCTATCTGTTGGCGAATCTGCTGGTGCCGCGCTACGGAGAACAAATTTACATGGAGGATCCGGGCTATTTGGGCGCACGGCTTGCGTGGCGGAGCGCGGAAGCGAGGATCATTCCTGGCCCACTTGACGATCAGGGTCTGCAGTTGCCCAGCAGCGATATCCGTGGCCTCGCGCTAATCTACACAACCCCCTCGCGGCAGTTTCCCACTGGAGTGTCACTTTCCCTGGCGCGGAGGCTCGAGATTCTGAACTATGCTGCGCGAAACAAGACCTGGGTGATCGAGGATGATTACGATGCGGAGTTTCGCTATAACGCACCGCCGCTGCCCAGCCTGCAGAGCCTCGATGTGAATGGGCGCGTGATTTATGTGGGCACCTTCAGCAAGGTGCTGTTTCCGGCGCTCCGCGTCGGCTACGTTGTCGTGCCCACAGAATTGTTCGACCGCTTCCGCGCGGCCAAGCATCTGATCGACGATCACGGACCCCTTATCGACCAGGCAACGCTGGCGATGTTTCTCGAAAGCGGCGCATTTCATTCACACATCCGGCGCTGCCGCAGGGCGTATGCGGAAAAGCAAGCGCTATTCCTGGACATGTTCCGAAAATCTGGCCTGCCACTCGAATTTCGCAATACCGATGGCGGCATGAACCTGGTGGGCTGGCTGCCAGACGGTGCCGACGACCACGCATGGTCGACGCGCATGCGCGGCGGCGGACTCGACATCCCACCCCTCTCGTCGTATTCGCTGAAGGCGCGAACGCCAGGGTTGGTCTTCGGATTTACGGCCTTCACTCTCCGGCGCATGAAAGCTGGGTTCGAGGAATTTGAAAGACTTGCCGAACGCGATGGCCGGTTAGCACTGCGATTGATCTTCCTGCATGGGAGCCCTATCTCTCTCGATATAACGGAACAGAAAATAGAGCGGGAAGCCCAACAAGATCAATCCCACGCCGAGCACGGCCTGGCGGAAATTTACGGCGAAATCGGTCGCGACTATGCCGATGGAAGCAGCCACGAAGAAGATTGGCGTCAGAGGGTAGAGTGGGCATAAATATGGTCGCTCGAGAGCGGGCCTGCGCCTGCGCAGAACAATGACGGCGGCAACCGCCAATCCATAGAAGATCCACGAAGTGAAAACGTAGGAGGTAAAGAGCTCCTGGAACGAACCGATCAGGGTGAACAGGGCCGCCCAGGCACCCAGTGCAACAGTCGCAACTACAGGAGCATGCGAGTGCCGGCTGACCCGTGCGAATTGACGAAAGAAGAGTCCGTCGCGGGCCATGGCCAGGTTCACTCGCGGAGCACCGAGGATCACTCCATTCATCGCGCCCAGAATGGATACGATGATCAGAATGCTGATGGCCAGACCCGCGTGAGGTCCAAGTACATGCTGCACAGCAATGGCCGCCACCCGGTCGGTCGCGCGAATCGCGCTCGGTTGCAGCACCGCATAATATGCAACATTCGCCAGTAAATAGATGCCTGTGGTGAGCAGTGTACCAACGAGGAGGGCTCGCGGTAGCGTGCGACCCGGGTCGCGTATCTCACCCGCCGTGAACGACACGATGTGCCAGCCGTCATAGGCCCATAGGACGGCGATCAGGGCAACCCCGAAGGCAACGGCGTGGCCGGGGACGTTAGAGGTAAACAGGTGAATGCGCAAACGCGATGTGCTGCCACCCACATATAAGACGGCGATCATGACAGCCAGTCCGGCCACCTTGACCGCGGTCAGCGTATTCTGCACGCGTTTTCCCCAAGAGACACCCAGACTATTGACGATGGTAAAGAAGGCAATGCAGAGGACCTGGAGCAGCTTCTGTTCGGGATGAGTCAGGCCCAGAAGAGGGGCCACGTAAAAGCCGATCGCCGCGGCCATGGTCGCAATGCTGCCGGCGTAAATCAAACTGAGGGCGCTCCAGCCGTAGATGAAGCCCATTGCCGAGCCATACGCCTCAACCAGGTAGACATAGAGACCACCGGCCGCGGGGAGAGCTGCGCCGAGTTCGCCGAGCGAGAGCGCGCCGGCCAGACTCATCAGACCGCCAATACTCCACACCGCAACCACTGCGGCCACGGAGCCTACCTCTCGGGCGATGCTGCCGGCCATCAGGAAGACGCCGGAGCCGATCATGATCCCCATGACAATGGAGATGGAGTCCCCAAGGCCAAGCTGGCGGACCAGGGTCCCGGTTCCGCGCGCGGGACTGACGGCTTTCTCTATGGCGTCCTCCGCAGGTGGACGGATCAGTTGTCGCCGCGGTTAGCGTTATAAGCGATTATCAGATTCGCCAGTTCGCGATGGGACGGATTCTCGTCCTGTGCCAGCCTGCGCCCGACCGCCAGGGCGTCTTTCTTCGGTTCATCCTGCCCCAGTTTGAATTTCCCTTCAATGCGATCGATGTCGAGTTCGAATCCCATGATGTTCGGGAGCCGCCGCGTGATGTCGTACGGCGGTATCTCGGAGGTTTTCCATCCATCGGGATATTGCGACTCCATCCGCTGGGTTAGAACTTCGAGAGACTGCCGCAAGGCCGCTTGCTCCTGGATCCTGACGCGGCCATAGCAGTGCACGGCCGTATAGTAATAGGTGGAAGGCATGTCGCGGTTCGGATACCAGGACGCGGTGATATAGCTGTAAGGTCCCTGAAACACAGCTAGCGTTGGAGCCGAGGCAGAGCGCAGTGCAAGGGCATGTTCGTTGGCTTCCGCAAGATGTCCAATCAGCATCGGCTTCTCTCCTGACCGGTCGAGCAGGAGGGGAAGATTGGTCAAATAAGGGCCCGAATTTCCGTTGTTGACCAGGAGTGCCCAGGGATGGTCATCGATGAACTTCCACAGCTCTTCGTCGGTGCGCGGCTTCCAGCAGTTGCGTACAAACATCGGTATCGGCTCCAGAGAAAAGACTCGTTGAAATCACTGGATCACGTAAAGGTCCAGAAATTGGCGACTCAATGGATCCAGACATGTGACAGATAGCAGCCACCCCTCGTTTGCAACTGGATCCATGCATCGCTTACGATCTGGACCTTTACTGGAACCACAAAAGATTTGACCATACCCACATTCACGATCCTTTCCCAAGCTGAGGAGCGAAGGAACGCGCGTTCACAACAACAGACATTTTTAGGGGTGGTCCATGAAAACGGCACGGCGTGCTTCATTTCTTATCCCAATCCTGACCCTTCGCCGCGCCAATGCGCTCAAGGAGCGCGGACCGTGCAGCGGGAAATCCTTGCTTTCCGTTGGCTGTTTGACTGTGGCCGTTTTGCTTTTTGCGCTCTGCTGCCCAGCCCTGCATGCGCAGACAAATGCGCCGAACTCTTCCTGTAATGTGGATACACATCGTCCCGCCGTCAAGCTGAACGGCACGGTCACCGATCAGTCGCGGGGAGTCGTCATCGGAGCCAATGTGAGTCTGGTTTGCGGCAGTTATCGCCAGCAAACGCAAACGACCGCCGATGGCTCGTACTCAATCTCGGCCCCGGAGGGCAGCTATACGCTGGAGATTCAGTCGCCGGGCTTTGAAACTATAAAACGCACAATCGACCTGAGCAAACCCGGAGAGCAGCAGCTCGACCTGACGCTCAATGTCGGCCGGTCGACTAGCATTGTCTCAGTCACGGCGCCCGGCGGTTATGTGGCGACTTCCTCCACAACGGCTACCAAATCTGACATCCCCTTGATCGAAACTCCCCAATCTATTTCCGTGATCACGCTCGATCAACTCGGTCAGCGCGATGTCCAGTCCATGAACCAGGCACTGGCGTACTCGGCGGGAGTCGGCGTCGCTACTTATGGCGCCGACCCGCGGTTCGACTGGTTCAATATCCGCGGCTTCGATGAGTCGACATACGGAATGTTCCGCGACAATCTGCGGTGGCAGAGCGGTCAGGTGGAGGGCGAAATCGAACCATACGGGCTGCAGGAAATCGATGTCATCAAGGGGCCAAGTTCGGTGCTGTACGGGCAGAACACGCCCGGCGGTCTGGTGAATCTTGTCACCAAGCGGCCTCCCGTGCAAGCGTCAGATGAATTGATTGCGCAGTTCGGCAGCTACAACCGGCGGCAGGTTCAAGGGGACGTTGGCGGTCCGCTCGAAGGAAACAGTCATTACCTCTATCGTCTGACGGGCCTTTACCGTGACAGCGATACGCAAGTGAACTACGTACCGGACGACCGGCGTTTCATCGCCCCTGCCTTCACATGGCTTCCCTCCGGCAAGACAACTTTCACGATCCTGACGGACTATCAGCACGACAATACGGGCTGGAGCATGTTTTTGCCAGCCCAGGGCACACTCTACGCCAACCCTAACGGAAAAATTCCGACCAGCTTCTTCGTTGGGCAGCCCGGCTTCGACTACTTTCACCGCCAGCAGTGGTCGACTGCATATCTTTTCGAACACCATATCTCGAAAATCTGGACCTTCCGCCAGACCTTCCGCTATTCACGGATTGGGTTCGACGGCAATGACGCATTCGGCGGAGGATTTGCACCCGACCTGCGCACACTGTATCGCTTTGGATACTCTGACGCGCTGACTCTGGGTCTGTACGCGCTGGACAGCAACGCATTCGCGCAATTCAATACCGGCAGAATCAATCACTCGGTACTGGCGGGCATCGACTACTCGCATGCCAATGCGCTTCAGATCAGCGGCATATCACCGACTACACCGAGCATCGATGTCTACGACCCAAATTACAATCAGACGATTCCCGCGCCAGTTCCATACCTGAAAAGCGATCAACCGTCATGGCAGACGGGCGTTTACCTGCAGGATCTGATCAAGTTCACCCCGCGAATCATCGCCACGTTGAGCGGGCGGGAAGATTGGACGAAGCTGACCACAAAGGATTTGCTGTTCGGCGCCCCCACGACCAGACAGAACCCCAGCCGCTTTACCGAGCGGGCCGGAATCACCTATCTTTCAAAAATCGGGGTGGCTCCGTACTTCAGCTATTCGACATCGTTTCTGCCTACGACTGGAGTGAATTTCTTTGGCCAGCCTTTCAAGCCGACTACCGGCACGCAATATGAGGGAGGGCTGAAATATCAGCCGCGCCACTCGAACAGTTTCCTGACGGCCTCCTACTACGACATCGATGAGAACAACGTCGAGTCGCCCGATCCCACGAATCCGCAGAACACTTTACAACTCGGGTCTGTGCGCTCGCGCGGGGTGGAGCTTGAAGGAGTCGCGAATGTAATGCACGGACTGGATCTGCATGCCTCCTATGCATACGATGACGAAGTGGTGACCAACACAGTACCCGTGAGTGAGATCGGAAAGCGTCCAGTGCTAATTCCGCAGGACCTGATCAGCCTGACGGCGCACTACACGGTCTCGGAGGGAAAGCTCAGCGGTCTGGGATTCGGCGGCGGCGCTCGCTACACCGGCACGGTTGCAGGCGATCCGGCGAACAGCTTCATTCTGCCGGGATACACGCTATTCGATGGTTCGGTTCAATACTATTGGAAGACGCTGGAATTCCAGGTGGCCTCCACAAACCTCGGCGACAAGATATACGTGCCGATCTGCACATCCATCTCCTACTGCAATTACGGCAGCCGGAGAAATGTAATTGGGAATGTAAAGTTTCACTGGGCAAATTGGCGCAAACCGTTCTAACGGCCACAGCACTTGCCGCGACGTGAAGCATGGGAATAGCCGTTCAAACCAACTCTGCGATCGATCTTATTTTGTGGCATGGAAAAGTCTGGACCGGCGAGCCCGGCAGGCCCATGGCAGAAGCCATAGCCATCTCTGGCCCAAAGGTCGCAGCAGTGGGGACGAACCAGGAAGTGCTCTCTCTGGCGGGTGCCGACACAAAATTAGTCGATCTTCAAGGCCGGCTCGCGCTGCCCGGATTCAATGATGCGCATGTCCATTTCTATATCGGCGGCGACACGCTCACGAGCATCAATCTGCGAAACGCAAACAGCCCGCAGGAATTTCGCGAAGAGATCCAGCGCTTCGTCCAGACGAAGTCGGCGGGAGAGTGGATTCTCCACGGAAGTTGGGACCATGAAATGTGGATCCGCTCCCAATTACCCACATGCCGGCTCATCGATGATTTAACTCACAATCATCCGGTATGGGTGAACCGTTCCGATGGGCATATGGTGCTGGCCAACAGCCTGGCAATGCGGCTTGCCGGAGTGGACCGCAACACTGCTGACGTTCCGGGCGGAGAAATCGTGCGCGACAGGGACGGCAATCCGACGGGTATCTTCAAAGATGCCGCCAAGCGTTTGATCGACCACGCAATTCCCCTGCCCTCTCCATCGCACGTACGCGACGCAATTGTTGCTGCGCAACGGCATGCGCATTCCTATGGAGTCACCAGCGTGCAGGACATGGGAGTGCTCGGCAGCCGGGGCGCGGAGACGATGGTGGAGGTGTTGAGGGTGTATCAGGCCCTCGACAAGGAGGGGAATCTGAACGTTCGCATCTCTGCGCACCTCCCACTGCCGCAATGGCGGCGGCTGGCCGACGCTGGAATCATGGCCAACTTCAACTCAGGAAGGCTTCAGATTGGGGCAGTTAAGAGCTTTTCCGATGGATCGTTGGGCTCAACGACAGCATGGTTCTTCGAACCATACACCGATGCGCCGCAGACCTGCGGAATACCGAGTGAAGAACTGCTCGATCCCGATGGAATGTATCGCAACCTGCGCGATGCCGACAATGCTGGACTGCAATTGGTCATTCATGCCATCGGCGACCGAGCCAACAGCACGGTGCTCGATATGTGCGAGCGATTGGAGAAAGAAAATGGGAAACGCGACCGGCGCATCCGCATTGAGCATGCGCAGCATCTACGTCCCCAGGACATTCCGCGTTTCAAAAAGCTGAACGTTATTGCCTCGGTTCAGCCCTACCACTGCATTGATGATGGCCGCTGGACGGAGAAACGTATTGGCCGCGAGCGCGTGCGGACCACCTATGCATTTCGTTCGTTGATGGAAGCCGGCGTGAAAGTCGTTTTCGGTTCCGATTGGTGGGTGGCTCCCATTAACCCGCTGCTGGGGATTTATGCCGCCGTAACGCGGCGCACTCTGGATGGACGCTTCCCCGAGGGATGGGTGCCGGAAGAAAAAGTTTCAGTTGAGGATGCAGTTCGCGCTTACACTCTCGACGCCGCGTACGCCTCTGGCGAGGAAGCGATCAAAGGAACCCTATGGCCGGGAAAACTGGCGGACATTGCCGTCCTAGCCGAGGATATTTTTTCCATCGGCCCCGCATCGATTGCAGATGTCCAGGTGGACATGACCGTTTGCAATGGAAAAATTGTCTATCGACGCGAGAATAGCTAAGCAGGCCGCAGGAGAAACCGAGAGCCGCATGGACCGCCGAAAATTTCTCGCCACCGCAACCGCGCTGCTGACGTGCGACTGGACTGCAGCTTTCGCCATGCCATGGAGCAGCTGCGCTCTGCCCAGCCCGCCGGTTACGGCGAAAAGGCCGAAGCGCATCGTTCAGCTTGGAAGTGTCCGCGTCGATGATTATGCGTGGCTGAAGGACCCAAACTGGAAAGAGGTCTGGCGAAATCCAGCGACGCTGAATCCGGCGATCAAGGCGCATCTGGAAGCGGAGAATGCATATGCCGACAAGGTGCTGGCGCCGACTCTCCCGTTGCAGCACAAATTATTCCAGGAAATGTTGGTGCGCTCGGGCGGGGATGAGTCGGCTCCGCCGATTCCCGATGGGCCGTGGCTCTATTTCAGCCGCTTTCCAACCGGGGCGCAGCACCCTTCCTGGTACCGGCGGCGGCGCGATGGCACGAGCGGCGATGAACTGCTGCTGGATGGAGAGGCACGCGCAAAGGGGCGGGCATACTTCAACATTGTGAACGCAATCCACAGTCCGGACCAGAAACTGTTTGCCTGGGCGGAGGACGCGCACGGTTCTGAGAAATTTCAGATCTTCGTCAAAGACCTTGAAACCGGCACTGTTCTGCCGAACCCGGCGCTCAGCGCGTTTGGAGACTTTGTGTTTTCGCCGGATTCGCAATGGATCTTCTGGGTATGGCGGAACGAAAACAGCCGGCCAGCGAAAGTTTTCCGCCGGCCAGCGCGGGGATGCGCCGACACCCTCGTGTATGAGGAACATGATCCCGCCTTCCTGATGGCTGTGAGCTGCACGGCCGCTAAAAGCTACGTCATGATTCGAACCTGGAATGCGGAGAGCAGCGAAGTCCGGCTCATTTCCGCCGATACACCGACAGCCGAACCGCGTATTGTCGAGCCGCGTGCCCATGGGCTGGTCTACTCCGTTGAAGACTGGAAGAATCGGTTCGTGATTCTCACGAACGCCGACGGAGCGGTCGATTTCAAGCTGATGTGGGCCGATCGGCGCGCCCCGGCGCGACGAAGCTGGCGGGAGTGGGTTCCATATCGCCCCGGGACTTTCATTATTGGCATGCAGCCGTTCCGGGACTATTTTGTCCGTATCGAACGCATCGACGCGAATGCGATGCTTGTCGTCACACGCACGAAGGACCTGTTTTCACACACCATCGTCTTTGATGAGCCAGCCTACGCAGTGACCGTTTCGCAGGAACAGGAATATGCGTCGTCCATTTTGCGATATGTCTATCAGTCCCCGCGCCAGCCGAAACAGTGGACGGCTTACGATATGACATCGAATCGCGCGGACGTGCTGAAGACGCAAAGCGCCGGCCCGGGATTCGATAAAAACAGGTACGTCGTGGAACGCCTGTTTGCCACCGCCAACGACGGCGCGCGTGTCCCGATCACGCTGCTGCGAAAACGCGAGACAAAACTTAATGGCAGCGTACCTTTGCTGATGTACGGTTATGGTTCATACGGTGCATTTGTCGAGCCGGTGTTTTCAGGTCCCGATCTTTCGCTGATCGATCGCGGATGGGTGTACGCGATCGCACATGTGCGCGGCGGTTCCGCGAAGGGCTGGAGCTGGTTTCTGCAGGCGCGACGACTCCATAAAACACTGACCTTCACGGATTTCATCTCCTGTGCCGAACACCTGATCGAAAGTGGATATGGGCACCGGGGCGGAATCGTAATTCATGGTTTTTCGGCTGGAGGGCTGCTGGTCGGCGTGGTCAACAACATGCGGCCGGATCTATGGGCAGGCGTGATCGCGCAGGCACCATTTGTGGACATGCTGAACACGATGAGCGATCCGACACATCCGCTGGTCCCGCTAACCCGGCCCGACTGGGGCGATCCGCTGGCCGACGTAAAGGCCTACGACTATATCGCCAGCTACTCACCGTACGAGAACGTCAAGGCGCAACGGTATTCCCCGGTGCTGGCAACGACCAGCGTTTCTGATGACCGCGTGGGCTATTGGGAACCGGCAAAGTGGATTGCAAAACTCCGTGCCTCAAGCACCAGCGGCAATCCGATGATTCTGAAAACAGAGATGGAAGGCGGCCATGGCGGAGCGGCCGGGAGGCTGGCAGAGCTGCGCCAGACGGCGCTCTTCTACGCCTTTGCCATCTGGACGGCGACGCGTCACTGCGGGAAGGCCTAGGGAAACCGGAATGGGATTTGCAGATCGGCCTCAGAGTGTCTGGTGGCGAAAGATGTTGTTTCAAATCCATCTGTGGATTGGCGCCTTCATTGGCCTTTATTTGATCCTGATCTGCCTGACCGGTAGCCTGCTGGTCTTCCAGCAAAGGATGATGGATGATGCGCCCCGGCTGGCGCACAGTTCCGCGCCTGGACCGATGACATACGGCAAAGCTGCCGCGCTGGCGCTGAAAATGTACCCCGGCAACACACTGCTGAACATCGATATGCGGTCAGCGAACCGCCGGGTCATTGCTGTGGGATTGAGGCAAGGCGGCGATGATCGCATCGTGTATGTGGATTCGGCCTCTGGCCGTATCGTCGGGGAGGAAGTACCGCAGCAGAAGCACGCATTCCTTGAAATTTCGGAAAGCCTGCACAATGAGCTTGCCACCGGAGCCAAAGGCGCTGTGGCGAACGGCGTGGGCGGCGCTCTTCTTTTCGTCATGTCGCTGACAGGGATTGTCCTATGGTGGCCCGGCAAAAAGAACTGGAGACGCGCATTAAAGGTGAAGTGGAATGCGCGCTGGGCGCGTCTGAACTGGGACCTGCACAGCGCCTTCGGCTTCTGGTGTCTTCTGTTCATTGCGATGTGGGGTCTGAGCGGCGCCTATTTCATTTTCCCAGGGCAGTCCACGCACGCCCTCGCACTCGCATTGCCCATGCCACATTTTCGTGAAACTCCTTCCGCATGGAAGCCGTCCGACCCTGTTCTGCCGGCCGATGCTTTCATTGATAAGGCAATGCGCATGCATCCTGGAGACAAGCTGGCGTTTCTCTTTATGGACACTCACCGCCAAAACGGCGTGGTGAAGGTGTTCCTGTCGCGCGACCCCACGGCGCCGTTGACGCTGATCGAGGACGTGGTCACCCTGCAGCCAGCCACTGCGGATGTACTGTCGAATTTCTCGAGTGCGAACTGGACTCTGGGAGAAAGGCTCGCGACCACCGTCTACACCGTGCATTTCGGAGATTTCGGCGGCTTGCCGTCGGAGATCGCATGGGCGCTGCTTGGGTTTGTGCCGGTGTTGCTCACCGTGACTGGCTACTGGATGTGGTGGAACCGGGTACTCAGAAAGAAATGGCAGCGGCTGCGGGTGAACCGGCCGGTCGTTTCGCGGGCAGAGGTAATGCATTAAATGACGCAGCCCAGACTTAACACAACCTGGAAGTCATCTTTGTTTCTGGGCGCTTTTGCGGCATTGCTCCTCTTTTGCAGCCCTGTCCTCCCGGCCCAGACTTTGCCCGCAGCACAGGAGGTGCGGGGGAAACTGGAGGATTCGCTGCCGCTGCAACCGGGTCGCGTGCTGCGCTTCGATGAGAAGGAGGGCACATGGGTATCACTCGATGTTTCTCCGGATGGAAAAAAAGTCGTCTTTGAGCTTCTGGGCGATCTATATCGGATGAACATACACGGCGGCACCGCGCAGTGCATTGCCTGCGGACTTCCATTCGATTCTCAGCCGGCCTATTCTCCGGACGGGGCGCGGATCGCTTTCGTCAGCGACCGCTCCGGCAATGAAAATTTGTGGACAGCAAAGCAAGACGGCTCCGACCCCGTCCAGATTTCAAAGCTCGATGACAACAGCGTGTTTATCTCGCCAGCCTGGGCCGCGGACGGGCATTCCATCTTCATCTCCCGCTTCAAACCCGATCTGAATGCATTTGAGATCTGGCGATACCCACTGGACGGATCGCCAGCGGCACAAGTGACACATGCCAAGTCCTCCGCCGACACACCGAAGGCGGGCCGCTCGAATGCACTGGGCGCCGTCGCTTCACCGGATGGCCGCTTCCTGTATTTCGAGGAAAAGACCGGCCCGGGCTTTGCCGACGACCTCACCTTTCCGCTGTGGCACATCGCGCGGCTGAACCTCCACACGGGCGAACAAGAAACTATCGTTACGGCCCAGGGCAGCGCCTTTCGCCCCGTTCTCTCCCCCGATGGAAAAACACTTGTGTATGCCACCCGGTTCGAAGGCAAAACGGGGCTGCGCCTGCGCGATTTGAACAATGGCCATGACCGGTGGCTACTCTATCCTGTCCAACACGACAATCAGGAAGGCCTATCTTCCCGCGATCTGCTGCCACGCTACGCGTTCACACCGAACGGGGACTCGCTGCTGCTGAATTATGGCGGGAAGATTCATCGTCTGAACATGACCACAGGCAGAGTGGAGACGGTGCCCTTTCTTGTGCATGTGGCGCTCGACGCCGGGCCGTCGCTTCGCCATCCTTTGCCGATGGAAACCGGGCCGGTGCACGCGCGGTTGATACAGGATCCGCGGCAAAGCCCGGACGGATCTCGGCTTACTTTCTCCGCGTTTGCGCATATTTATGTGGTGGATATCGCAAAGAAAACCGTTCACCGATTGACGCGCAGCGATACCCCTGAATTTGAGCCTTCGTGGTCACCCGATGGCCGCTCCATCGTTTACATCACATGGACTGCGAGAGGTGGATACATCTGGCGGACGGCATCGGATGGGAGCAGCTCGCCGGTGCGCCTGACCGCCGACTCGGCGTACTACACGCATCCGGTATTCACACCCGATGGCAAGAGCATTGTCGTGCTCGAGTCCAGCAACTACGAGCGCATGCATAATTTCTTGGAATTCGGGCCGCGAGAGGCGAACGTAATCCGGCTGTCTGCAGCAGGTGGGAATACGACGGTGATCGCTTCCGGAGTCTTGAGCGGCACACCGCAATTCACGCAGCAAAAAAATATTTTCTACATCTATTGCCAACACGGCTTGTATTCCGTTGCCCTGGACGGTTCCGGCAGAAAACGCGTACTTCAGGTGAATGGTCCCGGGTTCTACTTCCAGGAAGGAACCGTGGCCGCCGATGATGTGAAGATCAGTCCCGACGGCAAGTGGGTTTTGGCTCAGATTGTCCAGCAGATTTATCTTGTTCCCGTTTCCGCCGGAAACAATTCGGTGCCTATCGATCTGAATCATCCATCTGGCAAAGTGACAAAGCTTACCACCGTAGGTGCGGATTTCTTCGATTGGGCGGATGGCGGCAAAACAATAACCTGGGCGCTTGGATCGACCTTCTATCGCCGTCCTCTGTCTTCCATCCGGGTGGGTCAACCGGTCGTCTATGGCGGTCCAGTCAACGGCAAGGACGGAGTGCAGGTCGTCCCGGTGAAAATTGAGGTCCCGCGCGATGTGCCTCACGGCGTTCTTGTTTTGCGCGGCGCCACGGCCATCACCATGCGCGGCGATGAAGTGATTCCGGATGCCGATGTTGTGGTCACGGAGAATCACATTACGGGGGTTGGCGCGAGTGGCACCGTCACCATTCCGGCAGGAGCAACCATTCGCAACGTGACTGGAAAATATCTGGTGCCCGGGTTCGTCGATTCGCATATGCACTTTGGAGAAGTCCGGCGCGGCGTGCTCGACCTGCACGACTGGGGCTTTCTCGCCACGCTCGCCTATGGCGTGACCACTGCGCTCGATCCCTCTCCCTTGAGTATCGATATGCTTGCCTATCAGGATATGATTGCGGACGGCCAGATGACCGGCACTCGCGTTTACAGCACCGGACCCGCCATTTTTTCCTATAACAATTTCACCTCGCCGCAGGCGGTGACAGACGTACTCAGCCGTTATCCGAAGGCCTATCGCACCTACAACCTGAAGCAATACCGCACGGGCAATCGCCGCGTTCGGGAGTGGGTAGTGGAGTCGGCGCGCCAGCTTGGTCTGCTGCCAACCTGTGAAGGAGCATTGGACATGAAAATGGACATGACGCAGATTCAGGATGGTTTTCCAGGAAATGAGCACGCGATGACCGCGGTTCCGTTATACGACGATATAATTCAGCTCTTCGTCCGCACCGGAGTGAGCTACACACCTACGCTTCAAATCAATGCAGGCGGTCTGCCCGTAGAACAATTCTTTTTCACCACCGAATCGCCTCACTCCGACGCAAAACTCAACCACTTCACCCCACATTATTTCGTCGATCATAAGACGGAACGCCTGGGCTGGGCATTGCCAAGCGAGTACATATTTTCAGAAGTAGCGCGCAGCGCGGCGGAGATTCAGCGGGCAGGCGGCCTCGTCGGCGTCGGCAGTCACGGGGAGTTACCTGGTCTGGGATATCACTGGGAGATGCAGGCATATGCAGCTGGAGGTATGACTCCCCATGAAATTTTGCGCGCCGCCACCATGGGCTCCAGTAAAACGATCGGCCGTGACAGAGAAATCGGCAGTCTGGAGCCGGGCAAGCTTGCGGACATTGTGATCCTGAACCGAAATCCACTGCTGAATATCAAGAACACGCTGTCGATCGATCAGGTAATGAAGAACGGGCGTTTGTACGATGGCAATACGCTCGATGAAGTGTGGCCCCGCGAGCGAAGACTTCCGGAACTCTGGTTTGAGGGCCCTGATAGCGACAGCAAGCAACTCCACGGTGTCGGGCACACTCCCCATACCTGAAATTGGCCTCGATGGGATTGCATGAATCCAGACGAAAAGAAGCCGGACGACTAACCAGCCACGCAGGCTGGTCTGAATCTCTTATCGCAGACAGCAGAACCATCCGCGGTTCAGGACCCACCTATTTCAAATTTTCGCCGGTGTATTCGCGACAGCAGTGCCGGACGGAATTGGTAATACTTTCGAGCACCGTTTTATCCGCTAACTCGAAAGGATAAATGATCTCGAGGAAGGCCGGAACATCTTGCAGGCCCGCAGCGGCTATCTCGCGCGCGAAATTCGCAACGTCGAATAATCCCCTCTGATCGGGCCATCCCCAATGCGAGTCGCTCTGGAAATCCGTGTTCTGCAAATGGAAGGCGCCTATGGAATGGCCGAGCCCGTTGAGCCATTCAGGCATTCTTGCGCCCGCGCCATAGAGGGGCTGATACAAAGCATGGCCGATATCGACCAGGAGCTTCACTGGGATGGCGCAGTTGCCTTCCAAATCCTTGAGAAACTTGCGGGACTGCTCCACCGTGTACGGGAACTCACGAGAGAGCGGAGTGCATTCCACCTGTAGACGCTCCAGACCGGAAGATTTTGCCGCATAACTCAATTCCACAGTCGCATCCAGCAGGTCGCGGTAGCGCTGTTCGCGCCTTTTCGGATCGGCTGCGTCAAGGACACTCATACCACCAAACGGGCCACCGGAAGCTTTTGCGCCGATTTCCGCGGCCACGTCGAATGCTCGCTTCCACCATTCCAGGGATGCACGGCGGCCTGCAGCATCGGGATGGAGCAGGCCATTAAAACAGTAGTTCGCGAGACCGCTGAATGCGCTCTCGATTTCGATTCCCCAATCCTGTGCGGCTTTGCGGACGTCTGCGGCCATGGAATGGCGTACTGAATCCGGCCACCATGGATCCAGCAAATCGTAGGTGAACTGCACCAACTCCAGACCGAGGGTCTGACGGACCAGCCTGGCCCAAACTGGAGGTTCGACCCAGCGCTTCACGGCGAAGCTGAGGTTGATTCCGAAGTTCATACCCATCCTCCTGAGGCGAATTACTCCAGGTTTGTGTGGCGCATCCGCATCTGCTCCGGCGATTGTCCCGTTTGTTCGCGCAGCATGATGGAGATCAGGTCAAAAAAGAGCAGCTGCGCCGCCTCATACAGGCTGCCCATCGGCAGAAGACTAGCGGGACCGTTGAGATCGTCCGCCATAGTCTGTGCCGGCAGCTCGATGACTACATCGGCTTTCCGAGACGCCTGGCCAAAGGGTTGGGCAGTGATGATCATCGTGCGCGCGCCAGCTTCCCGCGCTACACCCAGCAGTGCAATGACGGTCGAAAATGAGCCTGGCCCGGCGCTGGCGATCAACAAATCCCCTTTGGCAACCGGGGGTACGGTCATATCACCCACTACGTGCGCGTCCAGTCCGAGATGCATCAGCCGCATGCACAGCGCCTTCATCATTAGGCCTTCCCGCCCGACTCCATAGCAGGCAATGCGCCTTGCCTGCAGGATCTCGGCGCACATGCGGTATCCCGCGTCAGGGGGCACTCGAGTAAGAACCGAGCCGATTTCCGAGAGTGCCTGCCGGGCCATTATCTGAAGTGCGCGGCTGTCGTTTTCCATCCGATTGGTGACCTCTTCTCGAGCAGAAATGCCGATGTTTCACGGGCGCTTGTTCGACAATACTCGAGCTTTCAATTTGTCATTTTGAGCAAAACGAAAGTGACGGAATGACAATGTGCAATGAAACAAGCTCCGGTACGTTTACCGGCAGCAACATAAAAATTCTCCCTGGCATGCGCCTGTTCAGGCCGTCCACGCCTCTGATGAGGGGAGACTAAACAGCAGTCAATCCACCGTCGCACATGTAGAGTCCTCCTGTGCAATAGGCCGATTCGTCAGATGCCAGAAAAACTGCAAGCCCCTCGATATCTTCGGGTTTTCCGAGCCTGCCCAGAGGAATCGCTTCTCGATACTCTTCTCGCATTGCATCGTCTGCCAGCAGATAGCCGTTCATTGGCGTTTCCATGGTGCCGGGGACGATGGAATTGACGCGTATACGGTTGCGGGCATAGGTGGCCGCCATCACGCGTGTAAGCCCCATAATCCCCGCCTTGCTGGTGCTGTAGGCGGTCAGTTTCGGTGCACATCCGATCAGTCCGGTAGGGGAGCCCATTTGAATGATTGAGCCGCCGCCTTGCTGCAACATGCAGGGAATAGCGTATTTCGCACAAAGGAAGGAACCACGCAGATTGACGCCCATGACGTAATCCCACGCTTCCAGGCTGAGTTCATGGGCCGGGCAATCGCGGTCAGGCAGCAACACACCCGCGTTGTTAAACAACACATCGATGCGCTTGTAGCGGGCAAGCGTGGAATCGATCAGATGACGGACCGCGTCTTCTTCCGACACATCCGTCCGAACGAAGATGGCTTCGTGTCGATTCTTTCTGAGATCTTCGATCAGCGTCGTTCCGTCGGCCTGATTCGTATCGGCTGCGACCACGAGAGCGCCTTCGCGCGCAAACCGGGCGGCAACAGCACGTCCTAAACCGACCGCAGCTCCGGTGACAACCGCTACTTTTTCAGAAAGTCTCATCCACCCATCCCGTCCATTTGTCTGCTCTGGGACTGCCGCTCGCAGTCGCGCTGAACCGCAGCCGCGTCAGTTGTATGGTATGCAATCAGAGATTAACGGTCTCTGATAATCGAACAAACTTTTGTTGAAGCAGAATGATGGCAAACCAGGCAGCAAGGATTGGGGTTTTTCAAGATTGATTCGTAGGTTTCTTATAGCCCGCCACGGTTCGTTGTAGGAGTATGGAGCAATTATGGTCGGCAGGTCGAGAGGTCGCCAACGAAACTATCAGGACAGGTTGCACTTATAACTGGCGCCGCATCGGGAATTGCCCGTGCTGTGGCCGCTCGATTTGCGCGCGAAGGAGCGAGCGTGCTGGTCGCAGACGCCAATGTTATGGGCGGCCTGGAAACTGTTGCGCAGATTTGTGCGGCGGGCGGCAAGGCAATCTTTGCCGAGCTCGACGTGTCCCGGCCCGCGCAGGTGAGCCACACTGTTGCAAAGACGTTCGATGAGCTTGGAGGTCTTGATATTCTCTTCAACGGAGCGGGCGTTCTCGCCTACGGCACGGTACTCGAAACTGCGGAACAAGAGTGGGCCCGCGTGCTGGCCATCAATCTGACAGGAACCTATCTATGCTGCCGGGCAGCACTTCCTTACATGATAAAGCAGGGTCACGGGTCGATCATCAATGTGGCTTCTACGACAGGCTCTCATGACGCGTGCGCTCGCGCGGCGGCATACGTCAGCTCCAAAGGCGGAGTTACTTTGCTGACCCGCGCAATGGCCATCGACCACGCCAAGCAGGGAATTCGGGTGAACGCGATTTCTCCGGGGCCGACAGACACACCGATGCTGCGGAACGCGATGACTCCCGAACAGCTGGAAGCTTTCGCGAAGACATTCCCAATGGGACGGCTGGGCCGACCGGAAGAAATTGCAGGCGCTGCCCTGTTTCTGGCCTCTGCTGATGCGTCCTTTGTTACCGGGTCCGTCTTATACGTCGACGGCGGGCAGACCGCGGAGATCTGACATGTTTGAGGAAATTCTATGATTTTCGCGCGCGATTTAATTGCTCCGGAAGGGCCGGTCGCCCTTGCTGACGGGACATGGCTGATCGTAGAAGGAGGAGCGGAGCGCGGATGCGTGACTCATTTGAGCGCGGATGGCCAGACGAAACGGACGGTTAAGAAAACCGGACGGCCAAACGGTCTGGCTGTGCACGCCGACGGTGCAATATGGGTGGCTGAATCGAAGACGCCTGCCCTGCTGCGGCTCACCATGGATGGCAGATCGGAGGTCGTGGCAAACGAATGTGACGGAGAGCCGTTCCTGTTTCCCAACGATCTATGCTTTGGCCCCGACGGAGCCGTCTATCTGACGGATTCCGGCATCAATGCTGATACTTTCGCTCCCAACAACCAGGTCCGGAGTCGATTACATGGATATCCGGTATGACGGACGGGTATATCGGGTGGAACCGGGCACCGGTGCCGTCAGCCTGATTGACGAGGGATTGAAATTCACCAATGGCGTCGCCTTTGGCCCTGATGATCGGCTGTATATAAATGAGACGTTGACTGGAGATATTTTGCGATATGACTGGCGGGATGGAAAAATCTCCGGTCCACCAGAGTTGTTTGGGAATGTGGTTCGTCCCGATTCGCCTGCCGGATGGAAAGGCCCGGATGGAATGGCATTCGACGAGAGCGGACTTCTCTATATCGCAGTATTCGGGCAGGGCGACATCACGGTTCTGGGCAAGAGCGGCGAAGTAGACCAGCGGATTTCAACCCACGGTCGATTGCCCACCAACGTTGCTTTTGCTCTTCCGGGAGAGCGCCGCATCCACGTGACCGAGTATGAATATGGGCAGATGGAAACTTTCGCGAGCGCTGTTGACGGGCTGGCTTTATGGGATGGGCGAAGGTCAAACGGGAGAAAAATCCGGGTATGAACTCGCCGGCAGTGGAATCTACCGGACTCGGCGTTCCGCGCCTTCGGCGGGTACTTACGCTCTGGGATCTGATTTTCTATGGCATCGTGGCGGTAACACCCAGCGCACCGGCCACAATTTTCGGATTGGCTGACGTTAAATCCCGCGGACATGTGGTGCTCACCATCCTGGCGGCAATGGTCGCGATGGTGCTGACAGCGATCAGTTACGGCAGAATGGCAGCCATCTATCCATCTGCGGGTTCGGCTTACACCTACGTGAGCCGCGGAATCCATCCTTACTTCGGATTTGTAGCAGGCTGGGCCATGTTGCTGGACTACATGTTGATTCCTCTATTCTGCGTGATCTATGGAACACTTTCCCTGCAGCGGGCGGTACCTGCTCTGCCATTTGTTGCGGGGGCTGCCCTCTTTGCCGGAGGAATCACCCTGCTCAACCTGCAGGGAATTCGCTCAACTGCACGCACAAATCAGGTGTTGCTGGCTTGTATGTTCGTCGTGCTGGGCTGGTTTATCGTGCTGGCGATCAAATATCTCACTGTCCGCAACGGTATTTCAGGGTTGTTTTCTATCCATCCCTTCTATAACCCGGCCACGTTCAGCGTGCGCGACATCGCAGGAGCTACTTCGTTTGCGGCGCTTACCTATCTCGGATTCGATGCGGTCACGACACTGGCTGAGGAGGTCGAGAATCCGCGCAGGAATGTTTTGTTCGCCGCCGTTGGCGTCTGTGTATTTACTGGGGTTTTCGGTGGACTGCTGGTGTATCTCGCACAGCTCGTGTGGCCGAATTACAACTCATTCACAAACATGGAGACCGCGTTCATCGATGTGAGCGGGCGGGTCGGCGGATTCGCGCTGCTCAAAGCGATGGCTATCCTGCTGGTGATTGCAAATATAGGAGCGGGACTGACATCTCAGGTCGGCGCCGCCAGGCTGCTGTTCGGGATGGGTCGCGAGAACGTCATTCCCCGGCGCATTTTCGCCCGCCTTCATCCTGTACGCAATACTCCTGATGTCAACGTTATTATGATCGGGGTTCTGGCTTTTCTCGGCGCGCAGGTTCTCAGCTATGAGCTAACCGCGGAGCTTCTCAATTTTGGCGCCTTCCTAGGGTTTATGGGGGTGAATGCGGCAGTGATCTGGAAACTCTGGGTCCACTCCGCTGACCGCGGCGCAACAACTATTCTTCTCGATATGGTCCTGCCCGCGCTGGGATTTCTTTTTTGCGCGGTGATCTGGCTGGGGCTGGGGAGTCCCGCAAAAATCGCCGGCGGTCTGTGGCTGGTGGTCGGCTTCTTTGTCCTGGCCGCGCATACTCACTGGTTTCGCCAGCCGATGGTTTTATCCGATCCTACTGTGTACGAATAAATGAATGGTAACCGCACATGAAAATGAAAAAATTCATCAACGATCCGAAGCACGTTGTCACGGAACTCCTGGAGGGTTTGGTCCTGGCTTTTCCCGGAAAGGTCCAGTTAGTTGGGAGCAATATTGTGACGCGCGCTGCACCCAAGGCAGCCGGAAAGGTCCGATTGGTGACGCTCGGCGGCAGCGGGCATGAACCGGGCTTGAGCGGATTTGTGGGAGAAGGCATGCTCGACAGCAGTGTGGCAGGCGAAATTTTCGCCGCCCCCGGAGCGCCACGCTGCCTGGAAGCGATCCGCGCCGCAGCGACCGGTGGCGCCGGAGTGCTGCTGATTGTGCTCAACCATGCCGGGGATGTTCTCTCGGGCCACATCGCAATGGAAGCGGCCCTGCGCGAGGGGATCAACGTGCGAATGGTCCTGACCCAGGATGGCATTTCGAGCGATCCCGATATCAAGGACCGTCGCGGCCTGGTGGGTTTTCTGCCCGTTTATAAGGTTGCCGGCGCGGCAGCGGAGCAGGGCCTTTCTCTGGATGCATGTTGCGAAATTGCGGAGCGGATGGAGCAGCAACACGCGCACACTGGCCGTTGCTGTCCGAACCGCTACCCATCCCGCTACCGGTCAGGCCATGTTTGAACTCGGCGACGATGAGATGGAGATTGGGATGGGACAGCATGGCGAAGCGGGAACGGGACGCATGAAGATGAAGACGGCGGACGAGACCGCGGAAATCATGCTGAACATGCTGTTGGCGGACCTGGGCGTAGGCCCCGGGGAGGAACTGCTCGTCCTGCTGAATGGAGCAGGTGCGACGACGCTGATGGAGTTGTGGATTCTTTTCCGGGCAGTCGCGCGAATTCTGGAGGCGAAGAAAATTAAACTGGTGCGCAGCGCAGTGGATGAATTTATCACCACCCAGGAGCAGGCCGGTTTTCAGATGATGATTGCGCGTATGGATCCGGAATTGATCCGGCTGTGGGATGCGCCTGCGGATGCCCCCTATTTTGTGACGCGATGAAGAATGCGCGATGACAGACACAATCGGAAAAGCTGAGCTGATGCAAATGTTCGCAAAAGCCGCGGAGCAGATTCGCGGAGAGCATCCGTATCTCTCGGAACTGGACACGGTTGGCGGGGACGGCGATCATGGCACGACCATGCTTCGCGTGGCCGAACGACTGGAATCCGTTGCGGAAGCCGACACGCCTGAAAACCTGCGGACGTTATTGCGCGATGCCGGGTGGAGCATTATGGGAGTTGACGGAGGCGCCTCCAGTGCGCTCTTCGGAACATTTTTCGCGGGAATGGCCGATGCGGAACTTGGCGAGTCCTCAATGGATTGCAAGGACATCGCCAAAGCATTCGAAGCGGGTCTTCGTGCGGTCTCAAAGCAGACGAAAGCGCGTCCGGGAGATAAAACAATGATGGACGCTTTGGAGCCGGCGGTCGCGACATTCAGTGCAGCGGCCACTTCCGGCAGAACCATTCGGCAGGCGTTTCACGAAGCCGCTGCGGCGGCGGCTTCCGGAGCGGAATCTACGAAAGAAATGATCGCGCGGTATGGGCGCGCGAAATTCCTCGGCGAAAAAACACGGGGATCCCCGGATGCGGGCGCCACCTCGATCGCACTGCTGTTCAGTGGATTTTGCACGGGACTCGAACTCGAAAGGAAAAACTGATCATGGCGGATCTGGATGATCTTCAGGATGGAAAAAATTATCATTTCGATAAACCACAGCGCAGCACCGCGTTCGAACTGAAAGGCAGCAACTCGCTGGACTGGGGAATGAAGAACCGCCTGGCGCGTATCTTCAACCCGAACGATGGCCGGACGGTGATGCTGGCGGTTGATCATGGATATTTTCAGGGACCGACAACCGGGCTGGAACGGATCGATCTTACGATTGTTCCGCTGGTGCCTTACGCGGATGCTTTGATGATTACGAGGGGAGCGCTTCGCAGCACCATTCCCCCCGAGATTTCCAGGCCTGTCGTGCTTCGGTCGAGCGGAGGCCAAAGCATTCTCAAAGAACTCTCGAATGAGCTTATTGCTGTGGATATTGAAGATGCCGTGCGCCTGAACGCTTCCGCGTTGGCGGTGCAGGTTTATATCGGCGGCGCGCATGAACACCAGACCATCGGCAATCTCACCCGGGTGGTAGATGCGGGAAATCGCCATGGAATTCCAACCATGGGAGTTACCGGAGTCGGAAAGGACTTGGTGCGGGACGCAAAATATCTCGGACTGGCTACCCGGATTTGCGCCGAAATGGGCGCGCATTTCGTGAAGACATACTATTGCGAGAAAGGCTTCGCTCGGGTGGCTGCGGCCTGCCCGGTTCCGCTGGTAATTGCGGGAGGCAAAAAGCTGCCCGAGCTGGACGCCCTGAAGATTGCGTACGAAGGGGTTAATGAAGGAGCTGCCGGAGTGGACATGGGCCGCAACATTTTCCAATGTGAAGCGCCGGAAGCGATGATCCAGGCAGTTCGGGCAGTGATCCACGAAAATGAGAAGCCGGAGAAGGGCTACGATCTGTATTTATCCCTTAAAAATATCTCAGTGGGCAGGTGATTATGCCGAATAAAAATACGACTCAGTTGGTATGCATCGCGGAATTTCGGGCTATGCAGGGCAAGACAGAGGATCTCATCGCGGCCCTGCATTCTTTGATGAAGCCAACACATCAGGAATCGGGCTGTTTACGTTATGAGCTGAACCAGCGATCCGACGACAACCGCTGGATTACGTTTATCGAAAAGTGGAAAGATCGCGATACTTTCGATAAACATTGTGCCACGCCGTATATCAAAGAATTCTTCGATAATGTCCGTCCTTCGCTGGTTGAAGAGTTCGAAGTAAAACTATACGAGGAAATTCTCCCTTAGCTGGCATTCCGAGTACTCAGGGTGCAGCAAGGAGCATGCGGTGAAGATGCATCAGATTGCGACACCAGCTTTACTGGTTGATCTCGACGCAATGGAGTTCAACCTGCGGTGGATGGCTGAATCCTTTGTGGGCAAATCTGCCAAATTGCGCCCACACTTCAAGAACCATAAGATACCCCTGCTCGCCTGGAAACAACTGCGTGCCGGCGCGATCGGCATCACGTGCGCCACGGTACGGGAAGCCGAAATTCTCGTCCATCATGGCATTGACAAAATTCTGATTGCCAATGAAATTGCGGGAGAAACAAAATGCGAGCAGCTGGCTGAGCTTTCCCGGCACGCCTCCGTGGTGGTCGCCATCGACAATCGCACTGGAGTCAGAGATCTCGCTCGTGCCCAGCGGATTCGCAAGACGCAGATAGAAATTGTGGTCGACATTGACATTGGCCTGGGACGGTGTGGCGTAAAACCGGGCGAGGCGGCCGTCGACTTAGCCAGGTTCGCTGTCGCAGAAGGGCTTCAATGTCGCGGTGTTATGGGATATGAAGGCCACCTTCAGGCAATGCCGCAGAGTCCGGACCGCGACGATCTGGTATGCGCGGGAGACAAATCCCTGGTTGATTCCGCAGCTCTTATCGAGAGTGCAGGAATTCCGGTGTCGATAATTTCGACAGGTGGGACGGGTACCTATTCCGTTTGTGGAAATTATCCGGGTGTGACCGAAGTTCAAGCCGGCTCGTATCTCCTGATGGACACCATCTACCTGAATCGCGGCGCTTCATTCCAGCGTTCGCTGACCGTTTTGACAACCGTAATTAGCACGCGGGGACCCGGACACGCTGTCGTGGATTGCGGCGTAAAAGCCATGAGTGGAGAACGTGGCCTCCCGGTGGTGAAAAACATTCCGGGTGTCCAGGTCAAGGCAATGCACGCCGAGCATGGGCTGATCGAAATAGAGGCGAACTCGGCGGCAAGGCTTGAAGTCGGCCAGCAAATTGAACTATGGGTGCACTATAGCGACGCAACCATAAACCTACATTCTTCGTTATACGGAGTTCGTCATGGGAAGATCGAAGAAGTATTCCAAATTGAGCATTGATACGCGGAAGCATGATGACACAGCTCTCGGGCGGTCCTCGCGCCGGTCACTCGCGACGCCTGGTCACGTCCACCTTCCGAAAAAATCGTGCAAAGATCAGTTCAGCCTTGTAGAACCGCAAATAAACGCCGAGGGAATCCATGTTTGGCCATTCGACGTGTCCTGCCCGGTCGAGATTCTGTTTCTGACTGAAAACGGCCGGCATCCCTTGCGCATGAACCGTCACGGATATTTTGAGGTTCTCTATTTATGTTCAGGCTCGGCCACGTGCCATATCCAGGACAGACTTTTGCCATTTAACGAGGGGGATCTGGCAATTGTCGGAAGCACGCTGTATCACCGGATCGAGTGTCAATCGTCGTCGCCGGTGACGATCGCAGCACTCTTCTTTGAGCCCGACCTGATCCGTTGCGACGGCGCTAGCGACAGCGCGGAATACATGACGCCATTTTTCCTGCAGGATTCGCAGTTTCCGCATATAGTGCCGGCGAAAACTGGAGTTCCCCGGCAGGTACTGGACATGATGCTGCAAATCCGCTCGGAACTCCCAGCTTCCTCGCCGAGAGCGCGGCTTGCGGTCAAGACATATTTGAAGATGCTGCTTATGCTGCTGGTAAATCAATATGCCTCCTATGCGGGAACGGTAGAGACATTTCAGCGCCAGCAGCGTTCTCTCGACCGGCTTCTTCCGCTTTTCAGCTATCTGGGAGAGAACTGCGGGAATGCGATCCACGTGCGGGAAGCCGCCCGCATCTGCGGCATGAGCGAGTCGCATTTCATGAGCTTCTTCAAGCGAGTTACCGGGCTGTCATTCATGAAGTATCTGAACTACTACCGGGTGGAGCGTGCCCAAATGCGGCTGGCGAATACGGATGAGTCGATGGCCAGCATTAGTCAGGAGATGGGATTCTGCGATCAAAGCTATTTCGGCATGGTCTTCCGCAGAGTGGTTGGTATGACCCCGGTTGCATATCGCCGCCGTTCGCGGAGCAAAATCTCGAGTGATTCCGGGCAGATGCATTCCACGCCGCCTGTTTTATCAAGCAGATTGTTATTGCTGGAACCGCACGGGCAAGCTGCATCGGAGTTCAGCCATCCGTTTGGAGGTTCGCAAATTCAGCCCTTCCTGCATAAAGTTGGAAGCTAATGAAGCTTCGCCATGACAGCACGGCGGAAGCATGGGATGAAACCGGTGGGCTCTATCTCAACGGCTTGAACATTATCTACTTGAACTCTTATGGGCGGGCTAGAGCAGTTCCACGGTAGGTGTACTTGGCGGATGGGATTTTCGCGCAGCTTTTCCGTTAAGAAAAGCTGCACCTCGCGGTTCTGGGCCGCGGGATAGTAACCGTGGAACTGCTCTAGAGTCCATCTCCTTCAAAACCTGAATCAGGCAGCGATTTGTTAAGGCCGCAGGGATGGCCAGGGCGGACGAAACTCCAGAGGTTTGCAAGAGAAAATTCGCGGAATTCTATAGAAAGACGGGCACGGTGAATTTAGGCTAGTCCCTGATTGTGGATAACGCGACTCATCCGATGGCCCGACGTGCTTGCAGTCAATATACGAGGCAGTTCACCGGAGACTCCGAATACCAACTACCCCAATCTATCCGATCGATATCGCTCTGCGAACTAAGCGAGATAGCATTCTCTTCAAGACGCAGCTCTTCCTATGATCGCCCGTCACAGAGAACGAGGCGGATCAGTAAGATTTTTCAAAGATTGCTGAATATGAACGAATCTCTTGCTGGGATGCAACTTGCGGAACTGAAATTAATGATCGAACTTCAAGGTGGAAAACAATGAGATTGATTCGGCGCAAGCTCTCTTCTATCGTCGCCAAACGAGTTTGTGGAGCTCTAGTTGCTTCCAGTCTTGGAATGCTGTCTCTAGCCGCTCTGGCCGCACCAAGGGGCGTGTCATTTTCTACTGCGCCTTCGCAAGTGCAGGCCTATGACTTCGCCGAGATCACCGCGACCGTCGACTCGCCCGATGCGCGTAACCCCTTCGAGGACGCAACCCTGACCGGAACATTTGCTACAGCGGATGGCAGCAAAAGCTGGAACATTGCCGGTTTCTGCGACTCGACGGATGGATCAATTTTCCGCATCCGCTTCATGCCATCGAAAGCGGGGAGTTACAGATTCACAGTCACATATCGACAAGGCGATTTTCAGAAGACCTCCACGGGAATGTTTCAGACAATTGATGCCCACCGGCCGGGCATACTCCGGATCGATCCCCAGTATCCCTGGCACTTTATCTGGGAAGGCACAGGCAAGCATTTTTTCTTTAACGGAACCACTGCCTTCTGGCTTATGGGCTGGAAGGACGATCGCACGATTCAGTACAGCATCGCGCGGCTTCACCGCCTGAAGATCAACCGCATTCGTGTGACGCTTGCGGGACGAACCAACATCTTTTATGGCGAACCTGTCATGATCGGCAACAACTGGACCGTCGACATAGCTGCGTGGCCGGCTCAGGACGCGAGCGACTTTACACACCCAGGCTTCGACTATTCCCGCTTCAATGTTGCCTACTGGCAGAAATGGGATCGAATGCTCCGCTTCGCGCGCGAAAAGAATATGAACATATCGATCGTTCTCGATATGAACGACGGCAGGATTCATCCAGCGGCTGGAAGCGCCGATGAACATCGTTATATTCAATATGCCGTGGCCCGCTTAGCTCCATTCTCGAATATCACGTGGGACCTCGGCGACGATCTTGATTCCTATCGCGACGAGAACTGGACCCACGAGACCGGCATGTTGCTCGAGCAATGGGACCCGTATCATCATCTGGCGACCAGCCATCCTACGCAAGACGTTCACCAGGATCGCAAATCCAGCTGGTTCGGTTTTACTTCGTATCAGGATTGGACACGCAAGCAGCATACCCTGATGCTTGAGTCCCGGAAGCTGCAGGAAAACGCAGGCCGCATCATTCCGCAGACCAATGAAGAGTACGGTTATGAAGATCATTACCCTAAATGGGCCGCGCCCGGCTCCGACTCCGCCGATGTGCTGCGCCGGACGGCGTGGGATATTGTCATGGCGGGCGGATACCAAACTGCGGGCGAGACGGCGCGCCGGGGAACAAACATCTGGCCCGATATGGGCGGCGGCTGGATGAACGGCCGCAGCGACGACACCACGACGATGTTCCGGGGTTACGGACACATGGTGGATTTCATTACTGGCTTCGACTGGTGGAAGACAAATCCCCATGACGAACTGGTGGACAATGGAAACTACTGTCTTGCCGAGCCTGGAAAAATCTACGCCGTCTACCTGCCGCATTCCGGCAAGGTCACGATCCACCTGAAGCCGGGTCATTATCAAGCGCATTGGTTCAGCGCAGTAACGGGTCAGACGATCGATCTTCCGCCGGTGGATGGCTCCTCCTGGACTTCGCCCGATGCGCCGGACCGCAACGACTGGGCGTTGCTTCTTAAAGCTGAATAGGCAAACGGAATCGACCCGTTGGCGTAAAGAGTGCGATCTCGCAGGGTATCGTTGATCCGTGCCCGTCTCGCGGCGCTTTTCTGCTGGTTCGCGGCGCCCCTGCAGCAGCCACTTTATACCGCGCAGACACAGGTATTGCGCGATGACCTGCCGGCATGTCAGACCGGTTTAGGATCCGGATCCCGTGAATTTGGGAAGCGCCAATCCCATTCCAGCACAGTGATCGTATCGTCCGCTTTTAACGCCATCGATCCTTCGTACTCTTTCAAGAAATAATGATAGGAATCCACTATCCTAACTCGATTGCTGAGCTTAACTATTATGAATAATCCGCCAGCTGGATTGCATTTCGAAGTTGGTGGGTACTGCGCAGCCGGATCTATTCGCGAAGCCGCTGTTTTTTCGATCCGGCCTCAACCTGGAAAGAAAACGCATAGGATTTAGAACCTCAATGGCTGCGATGATGCGCCAGGCTCGACGGACTGAATCGCGATAGACGATGAGACGACCGGAGCAATTACGGAGGGCAAGACAGTGATACAGAGATCAGATAGTTTCTGCAGCCTATTCCATAGCTGGACTTGTCGGACTTTGCTACCGATTCTTATATTCTCAAGCTTCCTGCTGCTCTCGGCCGGTCGGCTGAACGCGCAGGTGACAAATGGTATTAACGGTACCGTCACCGATGCAAACGGAGCCATTATTGCGGGGGCAAATGTGACGGTTACGGATAACGCCACGGGCGTCTCATCACGGGCCACCACCTCCTCTGCGGGCACATTTATCGTGATTGGATTGAATCCGGGACACTATTCGGTCAAGGTGGAATCGCCGGGATTCAAGACATCCGTCCAGACGAACGTGACTGTCGAAGTTGCCAAGATGTCCGCCCTCAGCTTTCAGATGGTGCCTGGCGCAACCAGCGCGACGGTAAATGTTGCCGCTAGCGCAATTTCGCTAAATACCACTTCTCCTGTCATCGGCACAACCCTCGAGCCGGAGCTGGTCAAAACGGCTCCTATTGAAATTAACGGGTTAGTCAGGCAGATCGACTCGTTCATGTATCTTGCGCCGGGTGTGCAGGGAAGCGCCAATTCTCATAATATTAACGGCGGTGTGACGTACGAAAATGAAGTCCAATTCAATGGCATTCCGGTCGCATTCGTAGATTATGCAGGGAACCAGACCAACATCAATCCGCCTTATGAGATGGTGAACGAGTTTCGAATTAATAGTTCCACATTCGATGCGCGCTATGGGCTGGGGCAAGGCGCTGTTACTTACAACATGGCATCCGGCACCAACCAGCTTCATGGGGATGCGTTTGATATTCTGCGCAACCAGCTTTTCGATTCCGTCGGTTTTTTCCCGATAAATTTCCGGCCTGATGGGCATCCCGCTCCCCCGGTCAATCAGCAAAACAACTATGGCTTCACAGTAGGCGGACCCGTCATTCTGCCACATCTTTATAACGGAAAAAATCGCACGTTTTTTCTTTTCAGCTCGGATTGGTTCAGACAAAACCAGGCACAGAACGGCATTGGAACCGTGCCGACCGTTGCAATGAAGAACGGCGATTTCAGCAATTTTGTCGATTCCACGGGCACACTGATTCCGATCTACGATCCTCAGACCGGAAAGCCGTTTCCAGGCAACAAGATTCCGCCGAACCGTTTCAGTGCTATTTCAAAGGCTATCCTGCCGTCGATTCCAAATCCGGACCGGCCCGGGATCGTTTCCGGTCTGCAAGCCAATAAGTCCCCAGCCGTTCCATCACTGGCGATCACACAGCATGTATGGGGCTACACGCTTGATCACAACCTGAGCACGTCGCAAAGTTTCCACTTCAGCCAATGGCGGAACTCGCTGAGTTCCCCATTCTTCACCTCGTCTCCAATCGTGCCTGCCACCAATGAGCTGCAGAGCCTGATCAATAACACCCAGCTTGGATCGGGTTTTTTGCTGAACTATGTAAAGACCGTAACCCCGAACCTGGTGGCGACAGCCGGAGCCGATTGGATCGGATTAATCAGCGGGCAGCATAACGCGTTGATGGGGGTCAACTTCGGAGGTGTAGCCGGCAGCTCCACGTTCCCACTAGTTAACTTCGATGGTCAGAATGCACCAAGTTCCTGGGGGGCTGCCGGAGGTGCTTTTTTTGAATGCTGTTCTGCTGGACTAACCGTGATAAATACCCGCAGACTAGGCATCGTGCTCGTCAACAATTGGCTATGGACCAAAGGACGCAACACCTTCAACATTGGGGGACAGTTCCGGCGCACGTATCAAGACATCATCGCATGCCAGTTTTGCAGCGGCACTTTCAATTTCAGTCAGCGGACAACATCCACACCAGATTCCAACAATCCAAATTTCGGCAGCTACGGCAGTTCCTTCGCAAGTTTTCTTCTGGGCCAGGCAGACGCGGGCATACGCATTTTTGCCAGTGAGCAGAAATTGCGAAATAAAGCATTCGCGGCTTATATTCAGGACGATATTAAGGTCAGTTCTCGCTTGACCGCGAACGCAGGCTTGCGCTGGGATGTCCTTGTCCCATTCACGGAAGACAGTAATGACATTATTTTCGTAAATCCTACAGAACCCAACCCAGGTGCTGGCGGGCTCCCGGGCGCGGCGACCAAGTTCGGCCATTGCGCCGGATGCAGTGGAATCACCCGCGCGGATATTCACTGGAAATATTTTCAGCCCCGGCTGGGTTTTTCCTATGCACTGAACTCCAAAACCGTAATCCAGTCCGGTTTTTACCTGACCGTGCTGGATGGGGGCGCTTATGAATATGGGACTGCCCAGACTGCTTCATTTATGTCAACGCTGCTGAACGGCCAATTTCTCCGCGCCTCGACCGGCAGCAGTGCCCCAGGTTATGGCAGTTGGGATACGAATCCAATGCCGATACCCCAGGCAACTCCTTTTAGCCCGTCGATTGGGAACGGCGGGGTAATATTTGATTTTCCTGCGAAAAGAGTTGGTTTGGCGCCTTACGATCAGGCATGGAGTGTCAGTGTTCAGAGGCAGCTTCCGTGGAACATGTTCCTGACCGTGGCCTATGTGGGTAACCGCGCGATTCACCTTCCGGCTACCTTGCGGTTGAACAATCAGCCTAACCCGTCTGTCCTGAAGTACGGAAGCCTTTTGGGCGAACTCGTGAATTCTCCGGCTGCTATTGCCGCCGGCATCAAAATTCCATATCCCGGTTTCGTCCAGCAGTTTGGAGGCGCGGCGACGGTAGAACAGGCCTTGACGCCATTCCCTCAATTCGGCGGCTATTTTCCAGTCTATGAATCGGATGGAACCGCGTTCTACAACGGGTTCCAGATGCAGGGAGAGAAGCGCTTTTCCGGCGGCTTCAGCTATCTGGCCGATCTTACGTTATCCAGGAATATGGCGAATAACTCAACGGGATCGGCGCCCTTTTCAGCCAACGGTCTGAATGCGTATAACCCCAGACCGGAATATTCGCCTTCCGGACTCGATCAGAAATATATAGCACATATTGTGTTTACCTATGATTTACCTATAGGACTTGGGAAGAAATATTTAAACTCAAAGAATATATTGGCACAGGTGCTGGGTGGCTGGCAGTTCAGCGGAATTCTGACCTATGCAGGCGGCTATCCTATGGGAGCTTCCAATAACTACAATCCGCTGCTTGTAAATGGATTTGACAGGCCAAATATAGTCCCAGGCGTGAAGTTGAAGACGTTTGACTACAATTTGTCGAAGAGCTACTTCAAAGGGAAATTATCAGCACCACCTACCCAATTCACTACGAATGCCTTCGTAAACACCGGCCCTTGGGAGGTTGGCGATGCACTACGATCCTACGCCAGCTTAAGAACACCGCCATTAAGGGTGGAGAATTTCGACATTATCAAGTACTTTCACCTTACAAATCGAGTGCAGGCCAGTTTGCGTGTTGACTACTTCAATGCTTTCAATCGCACACAGCTCCAATCACCCGATACAAATTCCCTCGATTCAACATTTGGGCAGATAACGAACTTGAGCTCACAAATCAGCAATCGGCAAGGACAGGCGACGTTCCGGGTAGAGTTCTAGAGTAGCTGGCCAAGAGATGGTTTTGTCGCGCAAGAACAGCAACCGGATATCCAGATCGCGGCGGTGGATGACAAACAAAGGTCGATGGAGCCGGTCATGAAAGCAGCGGTTTGGCATGGCAGGCAGGATGTCCGCATCGAGAATGTGCCGAATCCACCCTATCCATCACCCGGACAGCTTCAGGTTGACGTCACGTGGTGCGGCATCTGCGGCACTGATCTTCACGAATATACGGGCGGTCCGATTTATATTCCGGAGAGCGCGCCGCATCCGCTGACATCGGTTCGAGCGCCCGTTATTATCGGGCACGAGATGTCAGGACGCGTTGTTGCTGTGGGTGATGGCGTGGAGGGCTTCGCTGCGGGCGACCGGGTCGTTGCATGCCCGATTATCGGCTGCCAGCAGTGCCGTTGGTGCAGGTCCGGCTTCATGGCCCAGTGCGACACGGTTGCTTTTTTGGGCACAAGCTGGTGGGGTGGAGCGCTTGCGGAACGGGTGAATTTGTTCGCGTATCAATGCTTTCACCTGCCCGACACTATTTCTGACGAAGTGGGCGCTCTGGTTGAGCCATTCTCCGCGGCGGTGCGCGCCGTCGCGCAGGGAGGGATTCGAGCGGGTGACAATGTGGCCGTTGTAGGCACGGGGCCGATAGGCTTGATGGCGCTGCTTGCCACCATTCTCCATAGCGCGAAAAGAGTCGTCGCGGTGGAAGTCGTCGATCGGCGCAAGGAAACGGCGATGCGGTGCGGTGCTACAGATGTCATCGACCCCAGTAAAGAAGATCCCGCGAAACGCGCGATCGAGATCACGGATGGAGAGGGATTCGACGTAGTGATCGAATGCGCCGGACAGTCGGCTTCCGCACAACTTGCCGGAAGACTCACACGAACTCGAGGCCGGCTGGTCATAATGGGCGTATTCGAGCAACCCGCTCCACTCAATCTGACTGATCTGGTCTTTCGCGAGAAGACCATCGTCGGAAGCATGAGCGGCTACGGGTTGTATGACGAGACGATTCGCATGATGACCGATCCGAAATTCAAAGGTGATGCGTTGATTACCGGACGCATTCCTTTAGACGATTTGGTGGAGAAGGGCTATCGTGGCCTTCTGTACGAAAAAGAGAGGAACGTGAAGACTCTGGTCTCGCCGCGCTAGTGTTCTACCGGTTGCACATCTTGACACGCCATAGACATGAACTGATGAAAACATCAACGGGAGATAAGAAAACAAAATGAAAACAGTAATGCTCCAGAATCGTCTCGACTCGAGAATACCCGCAACGCTCCTGGCGTTCATGTTGCTGGGAACTATCTCGGCAAAGGCGCAAGTAGCCACCGCGCGATCCAAAGTTTCAAGCGCAAGTTTTCCCGCCTATCCGGTCAAAGTCAGTGCCAACCGGCGTTACCTGGTCGATCAAAAGAACGCTCCATTTCTGATCGCGGGTGATTCTCCGCAAGGCTTGATCTATAGGTTGACCGAAGCGCAAGCGGACAGCTACTTTGCCGACCGGCAAGCTCACGGATTCAACACTGCGGGCTGGGTGGACGTAGTTTGCGCTGGTCGTGACTTTCTTAAGAATACATATGGCGCTACAGTTGACGGCATTCGTCCGTTTACCGGATTCCTGCCGGGAGGAAACGACTGGACGCATTACGATCTTCGCAAGCCCAACGAGGCGTATTTCACCCGGCTCGATCACATCATCGAGATAGCGGCGAAACACGGCATCTTGGTGTTCCTTGACCCGATCGAAACAGCCGGGTGGCTCTCGACGTTACGCAACAATGGACTCGCCGCCGATTACTCCTATGGACAATATCTTGGCCGCCGCTACAAGAACTTCCCCAATATTGCCTGGATAAATGGGAATGATTTTAGCGGCTGGAGAAATACTAGCGATGATGCCCTTGTACGAGCAGTGGCAAAAGGCATCAAGGCCGCCGATCCTGGTCACATTCGAACCGTCGAATTTAACCCGCCGACCGGTTCGTCTTTGGACGATTCGACTTGGGCATCGATCATATCGATCAATGGAGCCTACGTCTACGGGCCAACCTATATTCAGATGTTGCATAACTATAATCAGAAACCTGTCATGCCCACCTTTCTTATGGAGGCGCATTACGACCTGGAGGACGTTGGCCGTCCTTCAGATTTCGGGACGCCCTCAGTGCTTAGGAGGGAAGAATATTGGGCCATGTTGAGTGGTGGTAAAGGACAGTTCTATGGAAATCGCTACACGTGGAGTTTCGCGAATGGATGGCAGCAGCATCTGGATACTCCCGGCGTGGCGCAATTCAAAATCTGGAAAAATTTCTTTGTTTCCCTGCCTTGGCAAGACTTAGTTCCGGACCAGGCGCATACCGTGGTTACGGCCGGGCTTGGAACGTTTGGGAACATCCAGACCACCCATGTCAGCAAAAGTGATTTTTGTACCGCTTCCAAAACGCCCGACGGCGCGGTGGTTGTTGCGTATATGCCGACTGCCCGGACGATCACCGTCAATATGGCGAGTTTGAAGGCGCCTGCAAATGCAAAGTGGTTTGATCCTGCGAACGGAGCCTACACATCGATCTCTGGAGGACCGTTTGCGAACAAAGGGACGCGGCAATTCGCTCCTCCTGGGAACAATCATGCTGGTGACAGCGACTGGGTACTGCTGTTGGTTGCTAAGTAGAGCCGGGCAGCCAATTGAGCGGCTTTCACCTATGCGAAAAGCCTCTTTGGCTCTTTTAGAGATCAAGTCAAAGCGGTATTTATGTGGACTAAAGAAGAGTACGGTTCGCAGGCCTGCCATTCCGCACGTACAACACAATCTAGACTATAGTCACTTGGGGCGGGAATTGACCGGATCATCCGTAGCGGTAACTGTGAAGCGGGTAATTCCATAATCGCCGTTTACACCTTCGTTGAACCCTATACCCGGGTTTCCTGTGCGATAGGTGTCGTCTGTAACTTGGGCTAGCTTGATACCGTCTTTGTAAGCGGTGATGACGTTTCCGACGACAGTCGCCTTTAGGACATCTCCGGTTGTAACCCCATACCGCTCCCCGCCAATTTGCGCCAGATAAGTGAAGTCTGCCAGGGGGCCGTTCCACCTAACGATGATGAGATAGGCCGATTTACCTTTTCGGAGTGAACTGGAGATCTCGTAACCGGTACATTTATGTGGCGACAACCGGGATCGTAAACGCAAAGAGACCTCTGGATAATTGAATGGTTTTATAGAAGAGACGACTGCTTCTGCCGTCTGCGTAGGACCCCATCTCCCCTTCAACAGAGCTGTTGCATCGGCAAAACGTTTTGGTCCAGGGTGGCCGGTTGCAAGGCCTGGAGTTGTAGAGATATTCCCCCAATCGAGTCCGACCGTTTGCCCATCTATCCAACGGCCACCTTCGGAAATCGGATTTTCTTTCAAAGGGAAGTTGGTGGTGTACCTGATAGTATGGCCGGTAATTGGAATCACTCTGCCAACGGAAGATTTCTTGGCATTGCTTGAGCAGCTAGTGACTATAATGGCGGAAGCCGTGGCCATAGCCAACAGCACTAATTTCGCGCTGAATACCGATCGCTTATAGCTTGAACGGGAACGCTTCCACATCATCCTATACTTTGTCATCTCCTGCTCCTGTTCTTCAGTTATTCATCACTGCTTTAAAATGGAAATTCTCGTTTCCGTTCCTCTTTATCTTCCGGATGTCGGGAACTTCGCATGCTCCTACTAGACAGCTACAGGATGAGCTGATCCGGCATTGATGGACGGGTTGGAATACCATCGAGCGGCCGCCAACAGCAGAACTCCAGAAACCGCCGTAGCCGTTGCCGCCCATGTCATTAAGCCTGATATTCCGATTTCGCTTTTGTACACGCCAGCAATCAACATCGCTCCCTGCGCCGGCAACGCCACCCGCCATATTCAGTACGCCTGCCGCAAAACCATAATTTCGATCTGCAACCACGTCGTATGCCGCCGCGAATATATTGCCGATGGCGAGGCCCGCCAGCAGCCCAAATGCCACAGCATAGAGTCTGAACTGGCTTAATGTAACAGCCGTTAATGCAAAATGCGCGCAAGGAGCGCTAAAGAGCATTCCACATCCGACGACATACAATCGGGCTGCACGGATTCGGAGAGCAACCCGGTCTGCGAGCCATCCACCCGCCAGTACACCGGCTCCGCAGCTTACCTGGATATAGACTGTCGCATCTAGGCCACTCGCGCTGAGTGACAGCCGGAAATGTTCATACAATAGGTCCGGCAGCCAGGCGTACACAATCCACAACACCGCGCAAAACCAGAAGAACGAAAACGCCAGAATCAGAAAGAGCGGCATCCGAAGCAGCTTTCCCGTGTTCACTGGCGTTGTCTGTCGCGCCGGGCTGGACGTCAAGGATAGGTCGCGGAAAACTCTTATCAGAACAATGGAATAAACGATGCCCGCGATGCATAGAACGCGAAACCCCATCCTCCACCCCATGCTCTCGGCTGCCCAGCCTCCATACCAGCCGCCAGCGATAATGCCGGCCAACTGCGCCGATTGATGGATACTTAGCGCGCGCGAGCGGGTTGATCCGGGGTGGAGCGCCGCAAGAATTCCAACCGCAGCGGGGAAATACAACGATTCGGTCAATCCCATGACCACTCGCCATGCGAGAAATGCAGTCGATGATCGGCTTAAAGAGGTTCCTAAAGTGGCTACGCTCCAGAGTGCAAGGCTCGCAATCACCAGCCGATCGCGGCGGACAGTATCAGCTATTCGCCCCGCAATCGGCATCGAGAGAGCATATGACCAGCCGAACAAACTTCCAACCAGGCCCAGTTGCGTATCGGAAAATCCAAGCTCCTTTTTCAAAACAGGGAATATTGAAAAAACGACCTGCCGATCGATATAACAAAGCGCGAATGCGGCAAATAGGAACGCCACAATCTGCCAGCGGCGATCTTTCTCATCCCGCTCCGTCACGGCCGGCATTCAGTCCAGAAAATGCTTCTCGCCCAAAGGCGATTCGATAACTTCGAGATTGAGCTGAATGCCCAACCCCGATTCGGCTGGAATGGAAACCATGCTGCCGGTATCCAGTTTCCATTCGTCGGTTGTGGGCTCGTCAACAATGAAATCCATGTCAGGTACTCCACTATTGGAAGCAACTCACCCGCCATTCGTTCGGGGATCTTCATCGGGTAATTGCTCGTTTCGCTCCAAAAATCCGCGGTTCAGGTGACCAAACCACGCCGTCATCGAGCGGAAAAATTGGCCGCCTACAATGCCGATGGCCCAGGCTTCTGAGGTTTGCGCTGGAAGCGCCCGGTGCATCGACGTTGATGACACGTTCAGCGCCTTCATCGAAAAAGGCGTGTTGACAGTGAGGAGATTTCACGACAACAGCATCGAATTGCGCAGGATTTTGCCCGTGGGCCAGAAAAAGAGAGCGATCATACAAACTGACGGCGCGACTCGTCACCACGAGGGTATAGTTTGCTGATTTCAAGACCGCAGTCCTCCCCGCATTCCACTCTTCTCCGTTCGATTCGCTGCGGAATCGGCCGTCGGAAAGCATCACCACTTCCGCCGTCACAGGTAAGGGTGTGAAGCGTGCAGGGTCGATAGCGCCTCCCAGTGTGATTTGGATCGTGCTCCCCACCCCGGCCTGGAATGCCGCATTCACCGCTGGAGCATCGACAATCGGGGCCAGAGTGCTGCGGCGAAAACCCCCTTCAATCAATGCTCTCAGGATCGCATTGCTGTCGCCCGAGGCTCCCGAGCTCGTTGCGTCCGCCGCGTCCGTCAAAACAACGCGCCCTTTTGCCTCCATAGCGAGCTGGATAGTTTCCGCCAGGCTCGTGAGCCGGGAGTACAGCTTATCGCGCATACTCCAGAAATCGCATGCCAGCTCTACTGCTTGCTTCGCAGCCTGATCCGCGTCTCCATCCGTCGTTACGAAGGCATTGGAGCAAAGGTCGGGAACGTCGGTGAAAGGATTGCCAATAAACATGCCGGCTGACAGCCCTGCCACATTTTGTTCCATTGCCTGCGCCTTGCGTATAACCTGGCCGAACAGCCCGCTCTCCGTAATCAGTTCGTCTCCTCGAACCAGCACAGGAATCGGCACACGCACCATGACAGGCTGAATTTCTCCTCCGAGCATCCGCAAGAGTAAGCGCGCTGCTTTTTCGCCCGTTTCAAAGAAATCGACATGAGGATATGTCTGATAGACCGTCGCCGCGTTGCAGTTTCCAAGCATCCGGTCCGTCAGAACTCCGTGCAGGTCAAGCGAGATGACGATGGGAACCTGTTCGCCAAAGATTCTCCGAATCTCTTCCAGGAGATATCCTTCGGCGTCTGGTTCGCTTTCAGCGGCCATGGAACCGTGAAGCGAAAGATAGACGCCATCTATGTCCCGCGCCGAGCGGACCGAATCCAGGAGTTCCGCCATAATTCGGGAGAATGCTAAGTCCGCCAGCGTGCCGCCGGAGGTGATTGCGCGGGCGCTGTAGCTGGGTGCAACTTCAACGTCGCTACGACCCTCAAATACCGCCAGAGCACCTCCCATTTCCGACCGCAAATTTCGGTGATAGGAAATAATGTCTTCACCGCGCGTGATGAAGAAATCCTGATACTGTCCCCGCAGCGGGTTGAACGACGATATCTCCTGCTTACATTCGGCAATCAGAATCCTCTTCATACGTTTCTGGCGCCACTCAGAAGCGATCGGGCATTTCCTTCATACAGCGCCAATTCCTGCTCCCGCGGAAGTCCCGCGGACCGAACCTTCAACAAAGCCGATTCAAAGTAGAAAAATGGATAATGCGAACCGAAGACAACTCGCTCGGGTGATGCCGCCGCGACAAGCCGAGCCAGCCCGCCGATTCCCTCGTTCATTGCAATATCGAAATACACCTTCTTCGCCTGCCTGATTTTCACCATGCTCGGATCCTTATCTATTGTCCATCCACCGGCATTGAGCAAGACTAGGCGAAGTTGTGGCATGCGCGGAATCAACTCCACCAAGGGTGCCGGATCAACCTGTGGCACAACCATCAATGGAAATTGCGTCCGGATATCTTCCATCGAGAGCGCGATCTGGACAATGAGATTGCGGTTCGCAGCCGTCGCAAGCAGTTTCGCAAATGCCGGGTCCGCCAGAGTGTAACCATGGTAGTTCGGATACAACCGGATACCCGGCATGCGGTGCTCTTCTTGGCAGCGCCGCACGTCCTCCTCCCAGCCCGGCGATTTGGGATTGATGCAACCGAATGGAATCAGAAAATCCTGTCCATGCTCGCGGCACGCCGCAGCCAGCCTTATATTCACGCCGGCCACATCCCGGCAGAGCAGCCCCTCGTAGCTCCCGGCCCATGCCTGCGTCACACCCTTTTTGCGAAGACGCGTAACCAGCTCCTCCGGATCATCGCCAACCACGCGGCGGAAAGGCCAGCGAAACAGGTCCACGTTCGTATCGATCACGACGCCAGCCCTTTCGCTTTCAGTATCGGTTGCAACAGCCGCCGCAGATTCCCACCAAGAATCATTGCCTTTGCTGAGTCCGGGATTTCGGCCCCAATGACCTTAGCGACTTGGGAAGCAAAACTCCGGCCTCCAACGTCGCTGCCGTAAACCACGCGTTCCGCCCCAAGTTCGCGCACAGCCATTTCCACAAATCCCGACGTCGGATCGGAACCTGCAATCCCGGCGCACACATTTTTCGAATCTCGAATGGCCCGGATGCCAAGCTCCCAATTGCCTCCCGTGTGCGCGCATATAAACTGCGCCTCCGGATGCCGCTTTGCCAATTCCACTACGTCGTATGGAGTGGATTCGCCCGGCCCATCGCCGATAGTGTTGATCCACGTATGCTGGAGTATCGGCACATTCATCGAAATTGCCCGCTCCACAATTGGATCGAGCGCTGGCGAATTGCATCGGACATCCGTCTCCAATTCTCCAATCGCGATCATCGGCCCATCTCTGACGCACCGATCGAATTCCTCCAAACTGAAATTCGACATTGTCCGGGCTCAGATACACCGATCCGTATGCCCGATCGGGAAAATGCCGCACCGCCCGCATCGTTCGATCGTTTTCCACCTTCACCTGCTCTGGAGTGGGGTGGCTGATGTATTCGTCATACCCTTGTGACAGCATGAGGCGCTCAATCCCGAGCCGATCCATATGTTGGACCAGAACCTCCATGCGCGCTTCCGGAGTGTCGCCCGGCAATTCTCCGAGATGGCTGTGCACGTCCCAGATTCTGATTGCACTGTTCCGCGTTGAAGTTTCAGCCAAGCTTCGCGCATCCGCCGGAATCCCAGCCGCGAGCAATCCCGCGGCAATACCTTTAAGAACTGTTCGCCGACCGATCCTCATGTTTCAATACCCGATGTTGTGACAAAGTCCGCAGGAGGTGGAAGCCTTGCGAAGCCGATGACAATTCACGCATGACACCATCGAAAGATCCTTTTCCTGGCGCAAAACATCTTTGTCTCCTACCGCGCCATGGCACACCGCACAGCCAACTTTCGCATCGATATGTTTCTCATGGCTGAAGAAAACGAAGTCTGGCAACTCATACACCCTATTCCAGGAAAGCGTTTGATGTTGTTTTTCCAACTGAGCCAGTTTCTCAATAGTTGGATTTGTCTTCATCACCGATCGGTGGCAAAGCATGCACTGTTCCACGTTCGGAATTCCCATGTGCTTCCCGCTCCTGCCCAACTGATGGCATTCATCGCATTTCATCCCCGCGCAACATGAACCCGATGACTGAACGGTATCGGCTGAGCGGGAGCAGGCAGCGGCGGGACGATCTCCGGAGGTTCGCTTCCAGCCCCCAGCGCTCCAGCGTTTAATTGGGCCTGCAATCTGGGTTGAACCGCACCGGCCTGCCCTTTCGGAAACAGTGCATAGGCCACCAAACCATCGGGGGCCGCACCGGGTTGGTCGAAATTTCCGCCCGGCCCAACCGCAATCACGACGAATTGCTTTTTCGTTTTCTTTCCCAGGTACGTAAGCGGGTTCGCGTGCGCGTTGGATTCAAGCTTCGCAACCCAAAGCTCTTTTCCCGTTTGCGAATCGAACGCCCGGAAGCGATGGTCCGATGTCGCCCCAATGAAAACCAGCCCACCTGCGGTCGCCATCGATCCGCCGAGGTTGTAAATTCCAGTCTTCGAGATCCCTTTTGCCTCTAGCGCGTCCACCACCCCCAGCGGCACCGTCCACGCAATCTCTCCTGTACTCAGGTTCACCGCGTTCAACGTTCCCCACGGGGGCTGCTGGCATGGATAATGATTGTTGTCCCAGAAGCGCGCATACGTTCCCCACTTGCTGCCCCACAGGTACGCCTCTGGCGAGCCGGCAGGTTGCCGCTCCATTTGGCCGACCGTTCCCACATTGCTGACATTCACAAATAAATAGCCCGAAGCGGGATCGAACGAGGGTGGCGACCAGTTCCCCCCGCCCAGTGTCCCCGGTATGTTCAGCTTCAGGGTCAAATCCCAAGGATTGAAAATACGTCCCGGCAGAATCGAGCCAAAATTCTGCAGGCAATACTGACGTGACTCCGGCGTCACTGTGGTTATGTCGTCCCGCGTGATCGACGTTCTACCCAAAGGCGGCGGTTTCTGCGGGAATGGCTGCGTAGGCCAGCTCTCCTCTCCCGGCAAATGACTCTGCGGTACAGGACGTTCTTCAATCGGAAACAAGGGCTTGCCAGTCAGGCGATTGAACACAAATACGTATCCCGTCTTTCCCATTGCGGCGACCGCGGGAATTTCGCGGCCCTCGCGGCGCACCGTCATCAAGACCGGCGGCGCGGTGACGTCGTAATCCCAAAGATCGTGATGGACGATCTGGTAGTACCAGCGAAGTTTCCCCGTCTCCGCATTGAGCGCCACCAGAGAATCGCTGAAAAGATCTTTACCCTTCCGGTCAGCGCCGTAGAAATCGTATGTCGGAGACCCCACCGGCAGAAAGACAATTCCGTTTTTCACATCGAGGCTGAGCGGTCCCCAGGCGTTTACGCCCGAACGGTCTTTCCATGCGCTGTCCGCCCATGTATCGCTGCCTGTTTCACCCGGCTTCGGCACCGTGTCGAATCTCCACGCCAGCTTTCCCGTCCGTACATCGAACGCCCGGATCGCGCCGCTCGGACCTTTCGATGGAGATTCCTGCACCTCAGATCCCAGGATGATCAGATTCTTGTAAATCACCGGCGGAGAGGTGACGTCATATTTCCGCTTCGGCCATTTAGCGGCAACTCCCGCCCGAAGATCAATGGATCCTGCCTCTCCGAAACTCTTGCAAAGTTTGCCAGTCGCCGGATCCAATGCGAAAAGGCGGGCCTCCGGAGTCACATAAAAAATCCGTGCGTCTGCGCAAGCTCTCCTGTGCTCCTTGCGCGCCTGGCAACTCTTCGTTCCAGTAAGCAACACCTCGATTGGGAGCCGGGCTATGTCCTCGCCACATCCCGTTGTAAGGATCGAAGTACCAAAGTCGTTTTCCCGTCTCCGCATCCAGGGAAATCGCCTGCCCTGTCGGGGTTGCGAAATACAGAGCATCGCCCACCATCAGGGGAGTACTTTCAAACGCCGAAATCCCATTGCCTGGATTTGCCGGCAGCGCATATGTCCATGCTCGCCGGAGTTGGCGGACATTTGTCCGATCGATCTGCTTCAAAGGCGAGAATCGCATGCCGCCCGGGTCGTGCCCATAAGATTGCCATTCGTCGCCCGAATGTGCTGACGCTTGC
>CAWGLF010000043.1:0-13800 GCA_963823295.1 uncultured Acidobacteriota bacterium | reverse complement strand
GAAAAGAGCCGAATCAGGCATGGGTGAAGCGTGCGGATCCGGCGATACGGTTGTCCCATATCGGGTCCGGAGACAAGCCGCCCTGCCCGAGAGAAATATGGTTCATCTCCGCGGGACCAAGATTCTTCGTGAAATCGAGAGTTAATGTTGCCGTGCGAGTTTGCGCAAAGGCGGCTGTAACTGTTGTGATCGCAAATGCAATTGCTAGGAATCGAAGAAATTTCATCTTGAAGTTTCCTGAATGGTTAAAGGCTGAACGGAGGGTCTGAACAGACTATATTTGGAGGATTGGATTCCCAACTGCCATTCAACTCAATCCCGAGCGATAAAACACACGTGCCCCGGCGCCGATGGCGCATTGCATGGCTTTTGGGAATCGGCGTCCTGATCAACTATTTCGATCGGGTGAATCTCTCGGTTTCCCATGCCGCGCTTTATACCACATTCGGCATTTCAGCCATCACCTTCGGATATCTTTCGGGTGCCTACAACTGGACGTACGCCATATGCCAGTTGCCGATTGGCGTGCTGCTGGATAAATTCGGCATTCGGCCCATTGGACGTATCGGGACTTTTTTGTGGAGCATCGCATCGTTTGGCGCCGCCATTACTCCCAGCCTGGGTGGCTTTTTCGCGGCACGGCTTGTGCTCGGCGTGGGTGAAGCGCCCACCTTCCCCGCCAACGCAAAAGCTATCGGCTATTGGTTCCCACCGAAGGAGCGAAGCTTTGCGACTTCCATGTTCGATTCCGCGGCCAAATTTGCTTCCGCCATCGGTGTACCGATTATTGGAATGCTGCTGCTGAAATTTGGCTGGCGCTGGAGTTTTGCCGCCACCGGGATCGTCAGCTTTATTTATTTCTTGTTCTTCTGGGGAGTTTACCGCGATCCGCAGGACGATCCAGGACTGACCGATGTCGAACGAAAATACATCGCGGGAAATGACGCACCGGAAATCGCGGCGGACGAATCCGGTGGGAGGGCATCGCTGGGGTTTCTGCTGCAACAGCGCAAAGTGCTCGGATTGGCGCTCGGCTTCGGTGCTTATAACTATGTTTTTTATCTGCTGTTGACATGGCTGCCCAGCTATTTTGCTTCTGCGCTGCATATCGACCTGCTGCACTCTTTCCTTTACACGGGAGTACCGTGGCTGGTGGCGACAATGACGGATCTGGCGGTTGGCGGCTGGCTTGTCGACGCATTGATTCAACACGGCTGGGACGCGAACCGTGTTCGCAGGATTGTTCTCGTTGCCGGCACTGCCCTCGGCCTCGGGATTCTTGGGGCGGCCCATGCCCATACCGCCGAACGCGCCCTTCTCTGGATTACCATTTCGATCGGTGGTCTTTCGGCTGCGGCTCCGGTGGCGTGGTCGCTTCCCTCTTTGATTGCCCATTCCCACAGCGTGGGCAAGGTGGGCGGGATCATTAATTTTTCCAGCCAGCTTTCGGGAATCGCGGCGCCGGTCATCACCGGCTATCTGGTCGCGGCGCGGCATTCCTTCGCGTGGGCCTTCGGCGCATCGGCTATATATCTGATAATTGGTGTCGCAGGATACATTTTTCTGCTGGGCAGGATCGAACCTATACCGGAGCAGCGGCCAGTCGCGTGATCGGGTGGGACTGAATTGATTTGTGCAGACGGAATGCTCAAATTCGAGCTGCTCACTCCGCATCAAAATAATTAGGCGGCTTATCGTGTTAGCTCTTGCGGCCAAACTCAAACAATGAGATATTCAAACCCATCGCTTCCACAAATTCAATCCATTCCAGGCCGCTCGCTGGAGCCTGGGCATCCTCAGAACGCTGAACCTCTGGAGATCAGCTCTTGAACGCACAGATGAGAAGCACAATGTTGGAGGACGGACATGCCTATCCCCGTCCACAGTTGCAGCGAGATGCCTGGGAATCTCTCAATGGGGTATGGGAGTTCGCGCTGGATTCGAAATCCGAGTGGATCAGTCCGGCCGCTGTGCAATGGAACTCCACCATCCTGGTCCCGTTCAGCCCGGAAACAGCTGCCAGCGGCGTTCATGATACCGGGCTCTACTGCTCCGTCTGGTACCGGCGCAGCTTTGAGCGGCCACGGCTGGAGCCCGGACATAGGCTTCTGCTGCACTTTGCCGCCGTCGATTACGAGGCAACCGTTTGGGTGAACGGGACCAAAGTCTGCTCGCACCAGGGAGGCTATACGCCTTTCCAGGTTGACATCACCGAGGTGCTCGCCGGAGAGGGTCTGCAGGAGGTGATCGTTCATGCCGAGGACGACCCTGCCGATCTCGCGAAGCCGCGCGGCAAGCAGGACTGGCAGCTCGAATCCCACTCCATCTGGTATCCGCGGACTACGGGAATTTGGCAGACGGTATGGCTCGAGATTCTTCCGCCGTCTTTCATCGAAGCGCTGAAATGGTCTGCCAGTCTGGAGCGCTGGGACATCGGGTTGGAAGCACGAATCGGCGGACAGATACACGGAGAACTGACGCTCTCTGTTCGGCTGCATACCGGAGATCAGGTCATCGCAGCCGACACGTATGTCATCATCTCCGGAGAGGTGAACCGCCGAATCGCACTGTCCGATCCGGGGATCGACGATTACCGCAATCAGCTTCTCTGGTCTCCTTCCTCGCCCACCATCATCAATGCGGAACTGGAACTGCGCGACCGTGAAGGCCGTGTCGTCGATCGCGTGCTCAGTTATACGGCGCTGCGGACGGTCGCTATTCAGGGTGATCGCTTCATTCTGAATGGACGTCCGCTGATTCTGCGAATGGTGCTGGACCAGGGATACTGGCCGGAAAGCGGGCTGACGGCTCCGAATGATGAAGCGTTTTTACAGGATGTGCTGCTGGCCAAGAAACTCGGTTTCAACGGCGTCCGGCTGCACCAGAAAATCGAGCATCCGCGATTCCTGTATTGGGCCGATCACATGGGCCTTCTTGTCTGGGAAGAAATGCCGAGCGCCTACCGGTATACCCGCAAGTCGATCGACCGGCTTACCAGAGAATGGATTGAAGTGCTCCAGCGCGATTGTAGCCATCCTTGCATCGTGACCTGGGTTCCATTCAACGAATCGTGGGGTGTGCCTGATTTGCCGGAGAGCCCCGCACAAAGAAATTTCGTGCAGGCCTTATTCCACCTGACAAAGGCTCTCGATCCCTCGCGTCCGGTGATTGGCAATGACGGCTGGGAAAGTGTCGCGACCGACATTATCGGAATCCACGACTACGACGAGTAATCCAGAGGGCATTGGCAAACGTTACGGATTGAACAGCGTCGAAAGCACTCTTTTCCAGCACGAGCGGCCGGGCGGCCGGATGCTGATTGTGGACGGAAAGGTGAGCGCCGGGCAGCCGATCGTGTTGACGGAGTTTGGAGGCATTGCCCTGGGCAACAATCTCGAAGACGACACCTGGGGATATTCCCACGTGGACACTCCGGCACAGTTCCTGAAATCCTACAGCGGCCTTTTGGAAACGGTTCGCACACTCTCATCTCTGGCGGGCTTCTGCTACACCCAGTTCGCCGACACGTATCAGGAGGCAAACGGGCTTCTTTATGCCGATCGAACGCCGAAAGTTTCTATGGAGCAAATTGCGCTCGCAACCAGTGGAAAGCGGCCGGACTTCGACAAGCAGGAAGAGGCAATCTGGCGCGAACGAATTATGGAACGGCAGCATCCGTACAACGTATCGACCCAGCGCTCGGGCGGCGATTGATCCTGGTGCGTGTATTCTTCCAGTGAACTTCAGCAGGCGGGAGCTTCCACCTCAAATTCCGGAAGCTCCTCAGACAGGTCGTAAATAATTCGATCTGGCCGCCGCCACCAGCCGGGACGCAGGAGAGCCGGATGCGCGGGCGGCCCACCTTGAGCAATCTGCGTAACCACTTCCGCCAGAGGCGTAGGAACGGGTACGCCTTCTCTCAAATCAAAAACTCCTGGCTCGTAATGGCCGTTTTGCCGGGTAACGAGTACGTTCCAGAAATGCGAGCCGAGTAAAGCCCAGATGGTGACGGCTCTGCAATCCGCGCCGGCACGGCGAGCGCGCTGCGCCGATTCCCATGCCTCCGCCACCCATCGGATCTGGTCATGAACATGCCCGCCGAGATGGACTTCCGTAATTGCCACCGGCAAATGATAGCGGTGCCACGTCTCCATCAGCAGCGATTCAAAACCGGCAATGCCTTCCGGCCGGATCCGAACCGCCTCCACATCGACAAATGGACCCTCCGCCGAGCCAAGCTGAGGCGAATAGCGTTCAGTTCGATGATCGAGAAATCGATCGCTGGTTACGTAGTAGTTGATCCCGATGATGTCGGGCGGGCAGGGATGATCCTGAAACCAGAGAATCTGTTCTTCCGGGATTCCGGAATCGCGCATGTAGCGATATAGAGGATGGCGATGGTCCACGGTTCCGCACAGCAGATCGAAAGCAAGCCAGCGGCGTTGGTGCAGAATTTCGCCTATCCTGCGAAGTTCGGGAGTTGTCCATATGCGGCCGATGTCTTCCGTCTGGACGAGTTGTGCTGTCGGGTTTACCCGGCGAATCGCCTGCCATGCTCAGAGCAATCGCTTTCATCTGATGCAGTAAAGCCAATAGATAGCTTTGCCGCGACATGTGATGCGGATACCACATCCCATACAAGGCGCTGAAGCGCGCTGTGGTGTGAGGCTCGTTGATCGGTGTATAGGCGTCAATCCAGGGATAACGGCGCGCAACTGCCTCCGCGTAACGAGCTAGTTTCTGCGGAAACTCCGGATCGAGCAGGCTGGTGTGCGGCGGCCCGCTGCCGTGATGAACCAATCCGGCAATTGGACGGATTCCAAGCTGCTGCATCTGCGCCAGGCGCGCATCGCTCCATTTCCAGGATGGCTCCTGCTCGTGCCGCTCCCAGAGCAGTCCAGTACGCAGCGTCCGCAGGCCAAGAGACGCGAATGCTTCCAGGTCCGCTGGACGCGATGCGTGGCCGGAGCAGACCATCTGATCAAAGTAAGTATCGGCAACGCGGTTACAGGTAATCTCCGCCCCACCCCATACTTCTACCGTGCTGATTTGCCTCATGCCGCTCCTCTTACGCAATATGGAACTACCGCCGGAAGGAACCGGCTTACATCATCAGCGGCTTTATTCATGGGTTTTCGCCAAAAACACCGGCGTGGGCAGCGGCTGGTCCAGGCTGTTTCCCAAAGGTACCTGGACGGATACATGCAAAGGTCGAAGGAAGTTTCGGCCATTTCTCGCTTCCCGAATTTTCTGGAAGAGGGTGATCGCCTGCGCCGTTACCTGGTCCATGTTGTAGTACTTATACGTACCCAGCCTGCCCGCGAAATGCACGTGCGGAGTTTCATCGGCAAGCAGCTTGTAGCGCCGATAGAGCTCTGCATTCTGCGGTTGAGGAATCGGATAATATGGGTCGCCTTCCGCACAGGGATATTCGTAAACCACACTTGTTTTGTGATGCTCCTGCCCGGTGAGGTACTTGAACTCTGTGACGCGCGTGTAGGCGTGCTCATTCGGATAGTTCACAACCGCAGCAGATTGAAATTTCGGTGTGTCGATCGTCTGGTGATCGAAACCTAAGGAGCGATACGGCAGTTTTCCGTAGCAATGATCGAAGAACTCATCGATAGGCCCGGTAAAGATCAGCTCCCGGTAGGGCACGTCTCCTTTGACCTGATGAAAATCTGCATTCAGCATGATCTGGATGTTGGGGTGGTCCAGCATTCGTTCAAACATACGCGTGTAACCGTATCGCGGCATCGCCTGATAGCGGTCCGTAAAGTATCGGTCGTCACGCGTCGTCCGCACCGGAAGGCGGGCAGTTACCGCCGCATCAAGTTCAGAGGGATCCAGCCCCCATTGTTTGCGCGTGTAATTGCGAAAAAATTTTTCGTATAGATCGCGGCCTACACGGCTCAACACGACATCTTCCGATGTTTTGATGTTGTCGCGCGGCTCCGCCACCGACTGCAGGAATGATTCCACCTGTTGAGAAGTAAGATTCATTCCATACAGCTTATTGAGCGTATCCAGATTGATGGGCATTGGGAGCAACTGTCCATCAACGCTCGTCAACACTCGATGTTCGTAGGGTCTCCATTCCGTAAACTGCGAAAGGTAATCGAATACGTTCTTCGCATTCGTATGAAAGATGTGCGGTCCATATTTATGAATCAGGATGCCGGCATCGTTGTAGTAATCATAGGTATTCCCGCCGATATGATTCCGGCGATCCACGATCAACACTCGTGCATCCAGCTCCGACGCAAGCCGTTCCGCGAGCACGCTGCCGGCGAATCCGGCGCCGACGATCAGATAATCAAAGATTGGCCACTCTCTTTTCTGGCTCCGAAAGACTCACCACTGGAACCTTCTGGACCCGGTATCGTTGCATAACCTGCGACATTCCCAGAAAGGTCCGTTCCCAGGAAGTTCGCGATAGCAAGCTATCCACTTCTTTCAGCCATCCCGCAGGTTGGCCATTCAATGCGCTGCTAATCGCGGCGGCGAACTCGTCGGCATTAGAAGCTATGCTGACGAGACCGAGCGTCCCGTAAGGATTCACTACGTCCCGTATCGGTGTCGATATAACCGGTTTCCCTGCCGCAAGATATTCAGGCGTTTTCGTTGGGCTGATAAAACGCGTAGAAGCGTTCTGTGCAAACGGCAGCATCGCCGCCTGCCAACTCGCGATATAGGAAGGCAGAGCGGAATAGGGCTTCTGCCCAAGGTAGTGGATGTTATCGGCGACTTGGCAGGTCCTCGTGCGATATTTTCACCACCGGTCCGATCAGGACGAAATGCCACTCGGGATGCGCCTCGGCAACCGTCCGCAGTAGTTCTCTGTCCAATCGTTCATCCAGAACCCCAAAGAACCCAATTCGCGGATGGGGAATGTGCTGTTGATCTGTGGGATCCGCCTGCGGATTTCTGGCAACGCTGAAGTGCGCGTAATCGATGCTGCTTGGGAATACATGCACATTGGCATGTTGCCGCCTTTTCGCTTCATAAAGACTTTGACCACCCGCAAATACTATATCTGCGCGCGAAAATAATTCGCTGCTCCAGTTCCACTAGTTCCGGCGGCGCTCCCTGAAATGCCGACAGCTCATCCATGCAGTCATAAACCATAAGCGAGGGATGGAGATGCCTCGAGAATGCGAGGGCCATGGGGGTGTAATACCAGGCAGTGAAATGTGTGATGCCTTCCGCCTGCAGAAAACGATCCAGCAGCATACGTTGCGCTTGGATGTTGGAGAGATTGGACCGTCCCGGCAGGCAGCAAAGGTGTGGCAATACGCACCCCAGAGTCATCGCGAACGCGATGGCAAGATGAGGTTCCAGCCTGTCCTCTAAAATCGGTTCCTCGAAAAATACGACATCAGCGTGTCTGGCAAATCGGCTCAGCAAGTGCTGTGGGCGTTGAAAAACAAATTTCCAGCGCAGATGGGAAAAACACACAATTTTTGTCCGCTCCCACTTATGCGACTGCTCGATCGCGATCGGCATGTAGATTTTCTTACCTTTCTACGTTCCCCGCAGAATCTCGCGGCGTCTATGTTTGGATGCTGAATTGCGCTATTTCGTCAGCTAGCGAGAATTTCGGCAAGACCGATCGGAGAAGAAACATCTGGAATATCGATCGCATCCAATGTTTCGTAACGTTCTGAATTACCCATGGCCGCCGTCCTCCGTGCAATCTTTTCTTACTTGTTTTTAGTTCTGTTGGTGCGCGTAGTAGGCAGACGTCCCGGCGAGCAGATGACTCCGTTTGAATTTATTCTGATTTTCTTTATAGGCGGACTTATCCTGACCGGCATGGTCGGCGATGAGCGCTCCTTTACGAATGCGCTTTGCCAGATTATTACCATCGCATCAATGCACTTTGTGATTGCATGGTTACGCAAGAAATCCGTGAGATTCGCCAAGGTGGTGGATGGAACTCCGCTGGTGCTGCTGCGCCGTCGGATGTGGTGCGCTGAGGCGATGCGTCACATGAGAGTCGCGGATGATGATGTGATGGCTGCAGCCCGCGACAAGGGCCTGGAACGGCTCGAGCAGATCGACTACGCCGTGCTGGAGCGTAACGGCGAGATCAGCATCATCGAGGCAAAATCTCCTGCTGACTAGAATTCTGGGCTGGCCAGCATGCAAAATAACCCGATCTGGAAGTATTGAGAAGTGAAGCTATGGCAGACTCGACCGAAACGCGACCTGTTGAAGACACCGTTCCAAAGGTGGACAACGAAGTTGCCGTTGGAGAAGATCTTCCGTTTCAGAGAAAATGGTGGAAGTTTGAGAATGCTGTCTGGATCGTGTTTTCAATTGTGATTTTGTTGGATTTGCTTGGAGTATTCGGCCGGGGATATCTTCGCGAAGGCTAAGCGGACGAACGGCTCGACGATGCGTATCGCATATGAGCGGGTTGAGCGTGTGGGAACACCGTCCATCTTACGAGTTGATTTTGAGCCCCAGGCGATACAGGAAGGAAAAATTCAACTCGCGGCCAGCGAAAGCCTTATCAAGGCTCTCGGCGCACATCGAATTATTCCGCAGCCAGCACAATCTGTTATAGGAAACGGCCAATTGCTCTACAGCTTTCCTTCTTCACAAGTTCCCGCAACCGTTGAATATGGAACTGGAACCACTGTCACCGGGAATTTTCCACGTTAGCCTCTGCGTTCCCAGGCTCGCAGCCTGTCTCGATGCGGATTGTGGTCATGCCTTGAGAGGTATTCGATGAGTACCATTGTTCATGCGATTATCGGCTATTTTTTCCTCCTGCTCACGGTACGAGTTCTGACGCGGCGGCCAGGCGGTCAGATGACTCTGTTTGAGTTCGTAATTGTATTTCTCATTGGAGGCGTCATCATTTTGGCGACAGTGGGGGATGACCGCTCGATGACGAATTGCGTCTGCGCTGTCATCGCGGTGGGGGGCATGCACCGGCTTGTATCCTGGATGAAATTCCGCTTTCCCCGCCTCGGAGCCGCTGTGGATGGTGTCCCTCTCGTCCTCCTGAAAGCATGGCCGCTGGCAAAGCGAGACTATGGGCCGGATGAAGATGGATGACGCCGATGTTATGGCGGCAGCTCGCTCCAAAGGATTACGCAATCTTACCGAAGTCAAGTATGCCGTCCTGGAGAGGATTGGCGGTATCAGCATTATCAAGAACAAGAAATAATGCGAATCGCTTGCCATTGATTTCTATCCAGATGCATTCGAATCAGAATGCGTTCAGGTTTCGACAACCTGATTCCACTCATCCTGCATCTTCCTCACTGGCAGATATCCGCCGTTTCGAATTGTCTGGCTGTATACAAGGATGACAGAATGCTCCGGATAGCTTTCATGCTGTTGGGTGGCGCGGGTCTCTGGATTCTCTTCGTTGCCGGCGTCAAGCCGGAAGAGATGATCGTTGGAGCTATCTGCGTACTACTGACTTCTGCATTCACCTGGTATATCGGCTGCCGTATCACAGTGGATATCCGGTTCCGCATCGAAGATTTGGTTCAGATCTGGCGGATGCCCGCCTACCTGATCACCGGGACATGGGAGATATTGAGCGTTCTGGCATTGGACATTTTCAGTATTCCCCCGGCAGAGTCGCTCTTTCGAGCGGCCCCTTTCGAACAAAATGAAGGACCGATTGCAGTATCCCGGCGAGTACTCGCTGTAACTTACACAACTGCAACACCAAATTTTATTGTCGTCGGAATCGATTGCGAAACGTACCGCATGCTCTTCCATCAGCTGAAACGAAGTGATGTTCTCACCATGACGCGCAGGCTGGGTGCCCAGGCATGAACGCATGGCTGATCTGCGCCATTGTCGTATCTGCTTGCCTGCTGCCTTGTGCGGATATGTGCCTGCGCGGATCTCCGGAACGACGGCTTGTCGGAGTTGAAATGACCGGCATCATTATCACCCTGGCTCTCGTGCTGTTTACCGTCGGCACCGACCGGCTTCCTTTTATCGATCTCGCGCTGGCGCTGGCGATCATGTCATTCGGCGGCGGTCTCGTTTTCGCTCGCTTTCTTGAGAAGCACTTATGACTGAGCCACTGCGTATTGTGATGGACGTATTCCTGATTATTACCGCTGTCCTCTGCTGGCTGGGAGTACTCGGGATGTGGCGCATGCGCGAGCCCATGCAGGCGCTGCACTATATGTCACTTCCCGCCGCATTCGCGTCTGTGACGCTGACAATTGCTGTGGCCTGCCAGACCGGCGCATCCCAGGCCACGGCAAAATGTGCGGCAATCGCGGTCATTCTTATCGCAATCAATTCCATTGTTACCCACGCAACAGCACGGGCCTTCCGCGTACGTGAGCTGGGCCATTGGGAACCACGTCCCGGCGACGGAGTCGAGTTTCTGGAGAAGGAGCCCAAGCCATGATGATTTTCGGAGCGATGCTTCTTCTACTGATTGCCGTCACCGGTTTCGTTGTTGTACGAACCCATGATGTTACTTCGCAGGTATTCGCTCTTACGTTTTATGGGCTGCTATTCGGGCTGATGTTCTTCGTTTTTCAGGCGCCCGACGTCGCGCTGTCTCAGATTACAGTCGGCGGCCTGGCGTTGCCGCTGATGCTGATGCTGGCTATCTCCCGAATGCGTAGTCATAAGGAACGCGGCGATGCAGCAAAGGAGGACAACAAATGAGCGCCAGGATTCGTGTGCGACTTTTCCTGATCGCAGGCGCCGTATTTTTCTGCTTCTATTGCCTTGCCGCGCGAAATCTTGCGCCCTGGGGACAGTACCGCGGACCGTATGGCGATGCAGTTAGCCGCGTCGTCGTGTATCAGCGCCATGCAACCGACGCAGTGAACGCCATTACCTATGATTACCGCGGCTTCGATACGCTCGGCGAAGAGTTCATCCTGTTTAGCGCAGTTGCCGGTGTGATGATGCTGCTGCGGAAGGAAGATGGGAAACGCACGCTGCGCCAGGGTCTCGATGATTACGCCACATTGAGCGAAACGACCAAACTGTTCTCCATCCCCGCTATTGCGATCAGCGTTCTGTTTGGTCTGTACATCGCGACGCATGGTCAATTGACGCCGGGCGGCGGTTTCCAGGGCGGCGTTATCCTCGCCGCTGCCCCTATGCTGATTTATATCTCTCAGAACACACGGACTTTTCAACGTATCACTTCGCATCCGTTGATGGAATTCATGGAGGCGCTGGGAGCCGCTGCTTATGCGCTGATCGGCATAGTCCCACTTGTTATCGGGATCCCTTTTCTAACGAACATTCTGCCGCTGGGCAAAACTGGCGAGGTGTTCTCCGCGGGAAATATCGCTCTGATCAGCGTCTGTGTAGGGGTGGAAGTTACGTGCCGCTTTTACTCTCGTGATTTACGCCTATCTGCAGGACATCATTTCCGGCGCGGAAGAGAAGGACTGAATGTTCATACACATGTTTCCCTACATTATCGCGGCGTGGCTTTTTTTCTGCGGACTTTATGGCATCGTCACCAGCCCGCACCTGATCCACACGGTGGTGTGTCTGGCTGTGCTGCAGACCTCCACATATGTTCTGCTGCTCAATATTGGGTTCCGCGTCGGCGGCGCAGCCCCGGTCTTTGCCGGAATTTCACCTGGCACATTGACCGTCGATCCGCTGGTCCAGGCATTGATGCTCACCGATATTGTCGTTGAGGCAACAGTATTTGCGCTGTTTCTTTCCATGCTGGTCAAATCCTTCGAAAAAGCCGGAACTCTGCGCCCGGACGATCTGCGCATTCTGCGAGGCTGATTGACTTGCACCCGTCGCCGGCTCTAATCATTGCCGTACCTCTGATTGCGGCCGCCCTGTTGAGCGGCCTGCGTCATTTTTTTCCGCGCGGCTATCGCAGATTCGATCGGCATTGCGACTGCCGGATTCAATTTTGTATATTCCATCCTTCTGCTATTGGCCGCCTGGCACCACCCGTTCGTCTACTGGTTTGGAAACTGGTATCCACGGGGCCGCGTCGTGCTCGGCATCTGCTTCGTCGTGGACCCGGTTGGCGCCTGCACTGGCCGTACTGGCGGGATTTCTGACCCTGCTGGCTTTGATATTTTCCTGGCGCTGCGTTGATTCCGCGCATAATCTTTCTCAACCTCTGATGCTGGTATTTCTGGCCGCCATGTCCGGATTTGTGCTGACCGGCGATCTCTTTAATCTGTTTGTGTTTTTTGAGTTGATGAGCACCGCGGCCTTCGCACTGTGTGGCCTGAAGACCGAGGAGCCCGCCCCTCTGCAAGGTGCATTTAATTTCGCCATCACCAACACCATTGCTGCTTTCCTTGTGCTCACCGGAATTGCTTTCCTTTACGGAGCGACGGGCGCACTGAACATGGCGCAGATCGGTAGCGCGCTGGGAGGGAGACACGATTCGCTCGTCATCGTCTCGTTCCTTTTCATCACATGTGGATTTCTGATTAAGGGCGCGGCCGTTCCATTTCATTTCTGGTTGGCGGATGCACATGCGGTCGCTCCCACTCCGGTATGTGTTCTCTTTTCGGGCTTGATGGTCGAGCTCGGCCTTTATGCCATCCTGCGCATCTACGTCACAGTCTATGAACACGCGTTCTCCGGACACGTTGCCGGTATTCGCGCCATATTCGTCTGTATCGGTGTGATCACGGCTCTGTGGGGCGGATTTATGTGCTATGCCGAGCATCATTTGAAGCGCATGCTCGCCTTTTCCACCATCAGCCATATGGGGCTTATGATCATTGGCTTCGGACTGCAGTCGGCAATTGGGCTCGCAGGGCTATGCCTCTATCTCATCGCACATGCGCTGGCAAAGTCCGGGCTATTTTTTTCCTCGGGAATTCTTCTTCATCGATTGCGAAGCATGAGCGAGAATGTACTTTTCAACCGCGGCAAAGAATTGCGCTTTACCGCAATACTTTGGTTTCTTGGCGGACTGGCGCTGGCGGGAATGCCTCCTTTTGCGACATTTCTCGGCGAGTCGCTGGTATCGAAGGCCGGCGAAGACTCCGGGTATGGATGGGTTTCCGCAATTTTCCTGCTTGCCGGCGCGTTCACTGGAGGGGCCGTTTTCCGAGTTGGCATGCGTACGTTTGCAGGTTGGGGCGATCCGGGCCCATCGGACCGGTCCTCTCAAGTTGGCGAGCTGCCGGAGACTCATGAAGAAAATAAGATTATTTACTGGTTTTTATTTTTGCCCGCAGCGATTTGTATTCTTGGCTGCCTGGCTGTTTGCTTTGTGCCATTGCTCCGACAGGAGCTGGGCATCGTAGCGGCACGCTTTCTGGATCAGTCGGCTTACATTCATCTGGTATATACAGGCGGATGGTCCCCACGCGCGAGCTCCTTCCCGGCCCAGCCTTTACTCGGGGCGGCACTGCGGGGAACGCTGGCAACGGCTTTGGCGCTGCTGCTCGCATGCGCTTCCGTGTTCCACCTGGCTATACCGCGATGGCTGCGCTGGCCTTCGCATATCGAGGGTCCTATGCGGCCGATTCGCGAACTCCAGAGTGGGCATCCCGGGGACTATGTCACTTGGCTTACCGTAGGCGTCTCCGCCATCGGCGGTGCTCTATACCTCTTACTGATGTGATGAGCCACAGCCTGAGCCAACTTCTCATGCGTCCTGCTTGTTTCTATCTAGATTCTTTCTCTCCGGCGGGTGCACCGTTAAATCCATGGTGTCGGAGCCGATGCTGATGGCCGGATGCTTCTGCACCAGATCGAAAACGTAACTGTATAAAAGCGAGCTTGTATCACGACGGCGCCGCGGATGGACGATATAGCGCATCGTGAGTTCTACGTAATTGGAAGTGACCC
>CAWGLF010000042.1:0-57597 GCA_963823295.1 uncultured Acidobacteriota bacterium | reverse complement strand
CGAGCTTGCGCCGGGTGCTGGGGTGGATAACGGCGACAATTTCGAGCGACTGCAATGCCGTGCGGGGTACGAAAATCCGCTGGGTGTTGGAGCGCATATCGGGAGGCGCGAACTGTATCCCTTCCGGGTCCAGCAGGGAAGCGTCATTGCTGGCCAGGCCTTCCAGATCCTCACCATCGCGCAGCCCCATCCGTAGCCACAGACCCGGCGTGCGCGGGCGAGAAGTAAAGCTGCGACGAATCAGCCGTTCGGGATCGTCGCCGGTGAGAAAATCCCGTACAAAGCAGACCGTCTTTACCTCCTGCAGGGTGACGGTCAGAACTTTGCCCGTCATATCCAGCAGTTCGAGTCGGCCATCATGGGCGAATTCGAGCGGATTGACGTAGCCGGACTGCCAATCGCGGCCGAACTTGCGCACGACTACCTTTTTCCGGCTTGCTCCCGATCCTGGCAATGCTTGGCTCCGATTTCTATCAAATACCCAACTGAATATCCTCAGTGAGCTACGCTCGCCCGGAATCCCAGTTTCGCGCACCCTTCGACAAGCTCAGGCGGGCCGTGGATACCGATTTTTGCTCGAAAAGCGCCGTTTTGAACTTAGCGAGGATTGTCGCATGAAGCGGAACCGGCGCAGCGGAAATTGTGCAAGTGGAATGGATTATCACATTTCGATGTGATAACATAGGCCTTTGTGTGCGCGGCAACACCGCTCATATCTAATTGAAAATACTGGCCTTAGCGGCGCATCGATACGGCTGCTGGCAGAGGCGCGAACAGGGCATGCCCGATTATATCCAACTGCTCGAATCCAAGCTGTCTCCGAACCAGAAACAGGCATTGAATGCAATGACTGACGTGGGACGAGCGCGGAACATCACTGTATTTCTTACCGGGGGAGCGGTTCGCGACATCGTCAGCGGCGCTTCGGTCAGAGACCTGGACATGACGGTCCAGGCCAATCCGCTGAAATTCAAAAAGGACCTGGAAAAGGCCGGATTTGCTATCACCGGCGAGCACACGCCTTCCCAAACCCTCTATCTGAGATTCGGCAATCAGGCGCGATTGGAAATCTCGGCCGCGCGTACAGAAAGTTTCCCCAAGCCCGCGCGCCCGGAATATCATCCAGCGGGAATTCTGGATGACCTTCGGCGCCGGGATTTTACGGCCAATGCCATGGCACTTTCGCTGAACGAAGGTTCCTGGGGACTGCTGCTCGACCCGCTGAACGGGACTGCCGATATTTACGCGCGCCAGCTTCGCCTGGTCAGCAACTACGGTTTTCTGGAAGATCCGATCCGAATGATGCGAGCTGTCCGCCTGCTCTCCCGTACGGGGTGGGAGATGGAAGAACGCACGAAAGCGCGCTACGAAAATGCGAAAGCAGAAGGTGTCATCAGCGCCATTACTGCAGTGCAGCGCGGATATGAACTGGAAGAGATTGCTTACGAAGAAGATCCGCTACAGGCAATGAAAGCCCTGGAGGCGGAAGGATGGATGGGTCAATTATCTTCCAGCTGGAGCAGCCGCTCCGCCGATGTGCAGGGAATTGAGCGGCTGCACGAGCGGCTGGTGCAACTCTTGATGGCGGGGCTGCACCCGGATCCATCGGCTTCCCAGTTTCGTCTGCTGACGGCCAAACTTTCACCCGCCCAGATGACAGCGCTGAAGCATCTTTTTGTGCGGACCGATCTGGTGGAAAAGGCCGAAGCGCTTGATCGAGAGGCGAAAAAAGTTCTGCAGCAAATGACGGCGAAGGATGCCGCCAAACCCTCGCAGCTCTGGCGGCTGCTTCACAGCGTGAACCCGGATGCGGTTCTCTGGCTTTTCTTCACCGCGAAAGGCGCGGCCATTCAGAACCGATTCGAAAACTTTTTCAGCAAATGGCCAGAAGCGCGTCAGAAGATACCGAATGCGGTTCTGCAGGAGATGCGGATTCTGCCCGACGTCTCCGGCTATGAGGAACTACTCGACAAGCTGACGTTCGCGTTCATGGATGCGGAATTGCCGAATGAGGAGGCGGTCCGCCGGTTCGCTGCGCCGTACTCTCCGCCCGCTCCACCTCCTCCGGTAATTGTGCGCCGCAGCCGTGCGGTGAAGAAGGTTGTGGAGCCAAAGGGATCGAAGAAGGGGAAAAAGTCCGCGAAGAAAGCGGCGGAAGAATTACCAGGCGAGATCGGCATCGCCGCATCGGGAGAGTCGCAACCGGTTTCCGCAGCGCCTGCGGAACAGGCGGGCGTGGCTGCTCCGGCGAAGACAGCAGCGGTGAAAACAGCCGCGAAAGGTGCTGCAGTCTCACGCGAGAGCGCGGCTGTGCCCAAAAAATCGGAGAGCGCAGCGAAACCAGCGAAGACGGAGAAGGCGGAAACGGCTAAGACGAAGCCGGCTGCTGCTAAACCGGAGACTGGGCGACCAAAGAAGATTAAGCAGTCGCAGGCTGCGACAGTCAAGCCCAAGGCCGCAATCGCCAAACAAAAGGCTGCCAAGCCGGCGCAGGCGAGCGGAAAACCTGCGGCGAAAGTGAGCGGCCCCGCCCACAGAGCAAGCCTCGCAGCTAGACCGAACAGCAAGCCGGCTAAGGCGACGGCCCGTTCAGCGCCGAAAAAATCTGCGAACACTTCGGCAAAGGCGCCTGCGAAGCCAGCGGCGAAAGCCGTTTCAACTAATAAAACAGTTGCCAAAAAATCTGCGGTCACAACGGCGAAGAACACCGGAAAGACGAAGTCCGCAAAAACCACAGCGCCGAAGGGTAACGCCGGTCAAAATTCCGCTGCAAAGACGATTGCGAAGCAGAAGACGGCGGCAAAGAAAAAGCCCAGATAATTTTATGCCGGTGAAGACGTTCTAGTCTCCGCCGCCGTCGGCCATGACGGCCATCACTTCCGGCGGCAAAATTCCAAGTTCTCGATAGATGGGGCGGATATGCAGCCGGATGTTCGGCAACTGCGTGGCGAACCATCCGGCTGCGGCGATGCAGCAGCCACCAGTGATCATCATGGTGACGGGGGCGCTGACCAGATGCGCCAGGCCGCCGGCCAGCAGACTGCCAAAGGGCGCCATTCCGACGAAGGCCATCGTGTAGTAGCTCATGACGCGGCCGCGCTTGTCCTCGGGAACGACGGTCTGGATGATGGTGTTGCTGGCCGCCATCTGCTGCATCATTCCAAATCCGGTAATAACCATGAGTGTTAGCGAGAGCCACTCGATGCGAGAGAAGCCGAAGGCAATCAGCCCCGCGCCGAAGATGGCGGAGGAGATGGCGATCAGGCGGCCCAGGCCCAGCACGGTCTTCCGCAACGCGAGCACAATGGCGCCGACCAGCGCACCCGCGCCGAGCGCGCCCATGAGAAAGCCGAGCGTATGAGCACCGCCGTGCAGGATTTTCGCCGCAAACACCGGCATCAATACGGTGAATGGCATGCCCATCAGGCTGATGATGGCGAAGAGCAGCAGAATGGTGCGGACCGGTGCAAATTTCGCTACATAATCCCAGCCTTCTTTCAGTTGTTGCGACATCGCAATAACCGCGCGTTTCGGTGCTGCGGATGGCGGGAGTCGCATCATGAGCAGTGAAGCGATGACGGCAATGTAGCTGATGCCATCGATCAGGAAGCAATATCCTTCACCGAAGCCAGCGATAACGATGCCGGCGAGCGATGGTCCGACGAGCCGCGCCATATTCACCATGGAAGAATTCAAGGCGATGGCGTTGCCGAGGTCCTCGCGTCCTTCCACCATCTGCACCATGAACGCTTGGCGGCCGGGCATATCGAAGGCATTGATAAGCCCCTGAAAAACGCTGAGACCGAGGATTTCCGCAATGGTGATGCGGTGGGTGAGCGTGAGTGCGGCGAGCGCGAGCGACTGCAGCATCGCCAGTGCCTGCGTAACCAGAAGAACATGGCGGCGGTTCAGGCGATCGACCCAGACGCCGGCGAAGGGCGCGAGCAGGAAAGTGGGAATCTGTCCGGCGAACCCGACGATGCCCAACAGCCACGCAGAGCCGGTGAGTTCGTAAACCAGCCACGCCGTGGCGATCCGAGTCATCCAGGTGCCGATCAGCGAGATGCTTTGGCCGCCGAAGAACAGGCGGAAGTTGCGATGACGCAGAGCGCGCCAGGCGAGCGAGATTCCGCCCTTTGGTTGCGGATTGCTGGTGTCAGGGCTTTCGATGGTTGCCGTAATTTCGTCGGAATGTTCTATATCGGGCACGTGGGTTGGCGTGCGGGCACCATGCAGTGCCCACTTTATTTAGATGGCGTTGTCTTTCCGAATGATGCAGAGCTCGATTACTACGAACCCACGTCTCAAAATCGAGACGTGGGGCGCCAGGTTTAGTTTCGTCCGCGATTTCCTCAAGCAATTTCCAGACCGGATTCGTGAAGCGGCTTCTGCTTCGAGATGCCGACTAAAATGAGAAGAAGACCATGGCTGAATTTACCCATCTGCACCTGCACACCGACTACTCCCTGCTGGACGGGGCATGCGACCTGGAGAAGCTGCTGAAGCACGTCAAGGGCATGGGCCAGAAGGCCGTTGCCATGACAGATCACGGCAACATCCATGGTGCGGTGCAGTTCTTGGACGCAGCGAAGAAGTACGATATTAATCCGATTCTCGGCTGCGAGCTTTACATCTGCCAGAAAGACGACCATCGCGCCGATCCACAGGGCGATGTGTATCACCACCTGCTGGTGATTGCTGAAAACGATGAGGGATATCGCAACCTGGTGCGCATCACCTCGGAGGCCTCGCTGCACGGCTTCTATCGCAAGCCACGGGTCAGCAAGAAGTTTCTGGCCGAACACGCGAAGGGGTTGATCGGATTCTCCGGATGCCTGGCCGGCGAACTTTGCGACAACCTGATGAAGGGCAACTACGATACCGCGCGTTCGACCGCCAAGCAGTACGAGGACATCTTCGGCCGCGGAAATTTCTTCCTGGAGATCCAGGATCAGGGATTGGAACTGGAAAAGAAGATTCACGCCGATCTGTTTCGCCTGGAAAAGGATCTTGATATTCCGCTGATTGCGACGAATGACAGCCATTACATCGGCCATGACGATCATCATGCGCACGATGTCCTGCTCTGTGTTCAGACCGGCAGCACGATTCACGACGAGAAACGCTTCCGCTTCGATGGCAATCAGTTCTATGTGAAGTCCGCCGAGGAGATGCTGAGCGTCTTTTCGCAGACGCCGGAAGTGGTGTCGCGGACGATGCAGTTTGCCGAGCGGTGCCACGTGAAGATCGGCAAAGTGGAGAATTCCTTCCCGCAATTCGATGTTCCGCCGGGATTCACTATCGACAGCTATTTTGAAAAGATTTGTCGCGAGGGCTTTCGCCATCGGCTGGCGACTTCCATCCAGCACCTGCGAGATTCCGGATATTTGCGGCACACGACGGAGGAATACGAGCAGCGGCTGGAGCGGGAGATAGACTGCATCCAAAAGATGAAGTATTCCGGATATTTCCTTATTGTATGGGATTTTATACGCCATGCGAGGGAACAGGATATTCCTGTCGGACCGGGGCGCGGATCGGCTGCAGGATCCTTGGTTTCTTATGTAATGGGAATCACTGACGTTGATCCGCTGCAAGGAGATTTGCTGTTTGAACGCTTTCTGAACCCTGAGCGGGTGTCGATGCCGGACATCGATATCGATTTCTGCATGAACCGGCGCGGCGAGGTAATCGAGTATGTCACACGCAAGTATGGGCGCGAGCAGGTGGCGCAGATCATCACCTTTAACACCATGGCGGCAAAAGCGGCGATCAAAGATGTAGGCCGCGCGCTGGCCATGCCATATGGCGAGGTCGACAAAATTGCCAAACTGATTCCGGCCACCATCGGCATGACGATCGACGACGCATTAAAAGAATCGCAGCCGCTGCAGCAGGTATATGAGAACGATCCGCAGATTCGCGAGTTGATTGATATTGCAAGAAAGCTGGAAGGGTTGGCGCGGGGAGCGGGCGTGCACGCGGCCGGAGTGGTGATTGCGCCGGAGCCGCTGACGAACCTGGTGCCGCTGAGCCGCAATAAGAACGACGAAATTGTCACTGCCTACGACATGAAGGCCATTGACAAGATCGGTTTGCTGAAAATGGATTTCCTCGGTCTGACGACGCTGACGGTGATCCATGAAGCGCTGCGGTTGATCCGGGTGAACCGCGGTATCGAGCTTGATATGGATACGATTCCGCTCGATGACAAGCAAACTTACGAGCAAGTGTTCCATCGCGCGTTGACCTCCGGCGTGTTCCAGTTTGAATCCAGCGGAATGCGCGATGTGCTGCGTCGTTACAAGCCGGAAACGGTTGCCGATTTGACGGCGCTGAACGCGCTGTATCGTCCCGGGCCCATTCAGGGTGGCATGATCGACGATTTCATCGAGCGCAAGTGGGGCCGGCGGAAGGTTGAATACGAGCTGCCGGAACTGGAAGACCTGTTGAAAGAAACCCTCGGCGTCATCCTATATCAGGAACAGGTGATGCAGATTGCGAACGTGCTGGCCGGGTATTCACTCGGCGAGGCGGACCTGCTGCGGCGTGCGATGGGAAAGAAGAATCCGGAGGAGATGGCGAAGCAGCGCGACCGTTTTGTGCAGGGAGCGGTCGAAAAAAAGTTTCCGCAGAAGAAGATCGAACACATCTTCGACCTGATGGAGCGGTTTGCCGGATACGGGTTCAACAAATCGCACGCGGCGGCGTATGCGCTGCTGGCGTATCACACGGCGTATCTGAAGACGCATTACGCCAAGGAATTCATGGCGGCGCTGCTGACCTCCGAAGTGAGCAAGCCGGACAACGTGGTGAAGTACATCAAGGAATGCCGCGAAATGGGGATTGCGGTCGAGCCGCCGGACGTGCGCTTGAGTGGCGCGGATTTTACGCCGTCGGGCGAGGCTATTCGTTTCGGCCTCGCCGGAGTGAAAAATGTCGGCCAGAATGCGATTGAGTCCATCCTGCAGGCCCGGGAGGCTGCGCAAAAGGAAGGAGCCGGATTCGCCTCCTTTTGGAATTTCTGTGAGCGCATCGATCTGCGAGTGATGAACAAGCGGGTTCTTGAATCGCTGATCAAGAGCGGGGCGCTCGACTGCTTTGGGCCGCGCGCTGCGCTGATGGCTGCCATTGATAAAGCCATCGAGCGCGCACAAAAATCGCAGCGGGACTCGGCGGCTGGACAACATGGATTATTCGGGCTGTTCAACGATACTCCCGTGAACGGAAGTGCGCAGGACGAACCGCTGCCCAAGGTCGCGGACTGGGATGAAGTGGAGCGGCTGCAGCACGAAAAAGATGTTCTCGGTTTTTACATCTCCGGTCATCCGCTGGGGAAATATGCCGAGAAGCTGCGCAACCTGACAGGCGTGGTTGATGCGCAAACCGCTCTTGAAATGACACCGGCGGTAAGCACAGGCCGGCGCGATCAGCAGAGTGAGAATGAGATTTCAATTGCGGGGATCATCACGGGGCTGCGCGTGGCGAAGTCGCGCAAGGGCGACCTATATGCGCAGGCTGGGCTAGAAGATTTGACGGGCAGGATTGACCTGATCTGTTTTCCGGAGGCATACAAAAAGCTGGCGGAGAAATTGAAAATCGATGTGCCGGTGCTGGTTCGCGGCGTGCTACGCGGGGAAGAAGACAGCGCGCCCAAGCTGGCCGTGTCGAATATTACGGCGCTCGAAGATGTGAAGGTGAAGTTGCCGACGAGCATGCGGATTCGCATCCCGCTGGATCGCGCGACCGAAAGCGCATTGGCGCAACTGCATGCTGTGATCATGGGAGCGCCAGGTACGGGCAAGATCATGCTTGATTTTGAGCAGGCGGATGAATTTCTCGTGGTTCTGGAACCGGAAGGACTTGGTGTTGCGGCGGACAAGGGATTTGTGGAACGGGTGGAAGAGCTGGTTGGAGTTGGGGCGGTGAGAATTATCAATTGACGTGATTTGGTGACGTTTTCTGATTTTTCTGTACGGCCAATTTTTCGTACTGGACCGCTGCCAAGCGCTACGCTTGCATAGCAGCACGGAATTATCTATTCCTTGGAGTGGACTTCGGCTGGACCTTGTTTTTGTTGTCCGAAATTGCTGTGAAGTCTATCCACGCCGATGCTGGTTCTGCCGGATACACCCGACCTCTTTCGCTCCGGTCAGAATGACATCGCTGGTTGGTAGTCCCATTACTAGCCGCAAAGCGCCTCTAGGATGGGGCACCCCGGCCGGCGCAGTACGATCTTTATTGTGAGGCTAACCGGGATAGGCTCCGGTTATGTAGCCTTCTAGTTCCTGGATGGTTTTGGCCTGGCCGGAGATTACCCACTTTACTAAATCGCCGATGGAGATTACTCCCATTACGTGATCCTCCTGGATCACGGGGAGGTGGCGGAAATGATGTTCGGTCATCATGGCCATGCATTCGTCTACAGTGTGACGCGGAGTTACGGAAACGACCGGGCTGGTCATAATTTCGCGGACCGGGGTTTCTCTGGAAGAATGACCGGCGAGGGCTATTTTTCTGGCATAGTCGCGCTCCGACAAAATGCCGACAAGCTTATGGTTGGAGATGACCAGTAAGGCGCCGATATTGTGCTCGGCCATCTTCTTGATCGCCTCATAGACGGACTGCTCGGGCGCAATCGACAGGGTTCGGTTGTTGTCCTTGCTCTGCAGCACCAACTCGATTGTGTCGGATAATTTCATCGGACCCCTCCTGACGGCGGTTGGTGATTGCCCGCGACCGTTCACGGTTCGACACACGTAGCCACTATATGCCTTCGGGTTGCGGGAGGACAGTTTGACGGGGCCTCCGTAGAGAATTGGCCTCATTCGCCGCGACGAATTTGGTAAGAGACAAACTCAGCGCCTGAAGGCATAACGTCGATCAATACGGCTATGAAATCGCCGATGTTTCGTTCAATATAAGGTGCGGGATCGTCGATCCATCCCATGTCTCAGAGGCGAAACGTGAGCCATCCGGCGGATTCTAAGCGCCCGGTTCGGTTACTGTGGCCCGCTTCCATCGCGAAGCAACTGGTGTTCGCGGAGCACTCGTTGCAGTTCCTTATGCGGTAGCGCGGGAATGACGATGTAGTCGCCGCCGGTCATCGTTGTGGCGGCGATCATGGAATTGTCTACCGCTTCCTCAGTTGCCTGGACAGTGGCGAGGAACAGAGGGTCGAGCGAAGAACTGATCAGACGTTCCACATGGCTGACAGGCGATTGTTCGGGATCGGTGCTGTTCCCCTCGTCAGCGCCTTTATTTGCGGTGGAGAAAGCGAGAAACAGGTCGCCGGATGAGTTGTTAAAGAGTGACCCGGCACGACCTAAGCCCAGTGGAACGCGTCGTGCCAATCGCTTCAACTGATCGGGAGTCAATGGAGCATTGGTGGCAACAATGATGATGATCGATCCTTGCGCTCCGATTCTTGGATCGTGCGCGTCCGCGTCCTGATCGGCAGTTGCCTTGTCGCACGGCTGCAGATTGCGTCGCTTCAGCAATTCGGGAACGGGATTGAGCTGCTTGGCCACGCATGGAGGTGGCGCTTTCATCTCACGCCCGACGGGAATCCCCGCGATCCGCAACTGGTCGCGCATGCCGTAGTTGCATTGCACGAAAACCCCAACGATATACCGATGTCCGTCGATTTCGACGACACGCGAGGAGGTGCCCGAACCACCCTTGAACAGATTGCAGATCATGCCGGTGCCACCGCCGACATTGCCCTCGAGGATCGAACCGGAGTGGGCGGAGTTCAGGGCGTCGAAAGCATCCTCTCTGGTTACATGCTGTCCCTTGATGTCATTCAGAGTTGCATCCGCAGTTTCCGCGACGACGGGATACCAGAACATACCAGGGTGATTATGGGCGGTCATCCAGGCCACAGCCGCGTCGCGCACCACGCCGACGCTTAAGGTGTTGGTGATCAGGATCGGCGTCTCCAGTACTCCGCTCTCCTCGATCCAATGCGTGCCGGTCATGTCGCCGTTTCCATTTCCAGCAAAGAAGCCGGCGAACACGCTCGATCCATCTTGCTTGCCTCGCGGAAGAATGGCAGTGACTCCTGTTCGCACCGGGCCTTTGCCGATGATAGTTCGGCCTTCTCCTGAGATGAGGGTTTTGTAGCCTACCTCCACGCCGGGCACATCGGTGATGGCGTTGTATTTGCCGGGATCACCGTCAAACGGAACTCCCAGGTCGCGAGCGCGCACCGGTTGCTGACCAGCGGTATGCGGAGTTTGAGCGAACAGCGCCCCAGGAAGAAACGCGCACAGGAGAAGCGCAAACAATATGAGCGGCGTCAGCGGACGGATTACCCGATGGCAAAGAAACGATTGAAAAACGCTGGGCATTTTGGTTGACCTTAACGACAGCAGGATTCTATCGATTTCCAGCCAAGCCGAGTAGCAAAACTATGTCTCAGAAATGAGATCTGGGGCGTCCCCGCTCAATGACAGCAAGGTTTATTGTGTTTGCAGGATGTAATGACCAGGTTGACTCAGCATGACGGAACTGCGTGTGCCGTCGGCTGTGGGATGGCTATTCATTTCTGCTTTTCCGTTGACGAGCACCTGACTGTTTCCGCGGCTGACAGGGACCAGCACTTCGGCCTGTACTCCGGGTGGAATGTCGACGGTGGTTTCAAGGCCATTCTTCTGTTCAAGCGCGACTTTCAGCAGGCCGTGCGGAGTTGGCTCCGCGCCTTTTGCCCATTGCAAGCCAGCGAGGTCGGGCCGGATCATGACTTTGGCGAATCCGGCGCGCGGTCGGCTGAATGCCGAGAATCTGTTCCATCATCCACGCAGTTGGCCCGCTCGACCATCCATGGGCGAGGCTGACGTAATATCCAGTACCGTCATCGGCCTGTAAGGATGCATGGAAGTCTCGCTTGGGCCAACTGGGATAGTATGCCTCCCAGAAACTGGTCGCGCCTTCGTCGATCATGCCGCCCCAGTATTTGCGAATCCAGTCCAATGCCTGTTGGCTATGGCCGGTCTGGGCCATGGCCGAGATGATGTAGTAGTTGTAATAGGGGCTCATGAAGAGCGCTGTATATTTTGTGGTCGCGACGGTCGAGAGCACATGGTTCCAGATGGGAGCATACTGCGATGGGTCCGCTACGCCGGAGTAAACTGCGATAGCGTTCGTTTGCCAACGGTCGCCGAACGTATTGGTAGATGGATCGAGCAGATATTTCTGAGAAGCCTCCTTCAATAACTGGGCCCGCTGTTCGAAATGCTCCGCATTGGAGGTGTCGCCGAGATCGCGCAAGAGTGACGCTCCATCGCGATAGGCGAGGTAATACTCAAACTGCGTAGCGCGACGCGCTTCGGGAGTGTCGCCATTCAGATCCGGCGACCAATCGACGAATCCCCAGGTGTGGGTCTGGTCGGCGAAGAGATTTTTAGAGTCGATTTCCGTGTCCATGTAGTTCAAAAGCTGCACCAGACGTTCGTGCAGGCTCTTCAGATATTCTGTGGAACCGGTGTGCAGGTAATATTGCGTGACTTCGCTGATCCACCAGGCGGAATAACCGGCGATGCCGTTTACATGGGTTTTGACGGGTGGCTTGCCGACCAGGTTTGTCATCGTTTCCTGCATCAGGAAATGGTCATCGAAGACATCATCGATGACGCGACCGCTGACGTCCAGATCGCCGGCCCAGCGCATACGGTCGCGCTTGGGCGCGTCCCAGATATCGTCCTGCATGCAGAGGTGAGAAGTGTACGCACCGATCTCCCAAATTTTGTTCAGGAGCGGATCGGAGGATTCAAAGGAGCCGCGATATTGGACGGGATAATAGATGGCATCGAGCGCGATCGAACGGAAGCGGAGAGTCGGGCCGCCGCCAATAAAGCGCACCTTGGCGTAGCGAAAGGAAGATTTCGGGCCATACGCGGTGGCGCGCGGCGGTATAGTCAGCGGGTCGACTCCGAGGTACGGCTCCTTCAGCGTCTCTTCTTTCGACTCGCCGTACTGAATCGTCAGCTGAATGGGGTTTTCGGAGTTCGAGACAAGCTTCAGACGACCGTTGATTTCCTTGCCAAAGTCGAGAAGAATGCTGGGCGCCTCGGACTCCGGAACGGTCGCGGAGGCGAGCTGAACGATAAAATCTTTGCCGGAATTGGACGGCGATGATTGCGTGAGCGCATCCGTGAGCGCATCAAGGTTGCTGTAGCTCCCGCGCCCGCTGTAGACCTGCTGCACGCTTTTCGCCGGCAGCACGGTATGGGCGAGAAATTGGGAAGCGCCAATGTATCCGGGCCAGCGGTAGAGACCAGCGTCCTCATTTGCCTGAAAGAATTCGAGCGAGCTTTCAATGGGGCCAAAGGTGCGGACAGGCTTCCACGAACTATCGTCGAATTGCGAGGTCTTCCAACCGGAGCCGGGTTGCTGGGTGGATTTCCAGTTGCCGTCGCTCACCAGGAGAGCGGGCGCATCGATGCCTTTGGAGCGCGGCAGAATCTTTGCGACGAAATATGTCTCGGCTTTGCCGCGATCTGGCGACGGCGATAGCTTGAGGGCTACGAAATTTTTTCCTGTCTGCAGCAGGTTGTGGATGTCCGTGGAAAAAACCATCATTCTGAGCGGCGAGGCAGGATTCTTTTCATCTTTGTCCGCGAGCCTGCCGTTGATATAAACCTCCAGCTTCTCCGGACCCGCGATATACAGAGTAGCTTGCTGGGGGACCGATTCGACGTTGAAGGATGCGCGGAAGTACTGAGGGCTCGGCTGGCTCGACTCCGGCTTTGCGCCGGGCTCACCGGCGGGATGGGACTCGGCACTCCAGATGTACTGCTCAGGCAAAGCGGTGTGTCCCTGGTTGATCGGCTGAGGAGAAGCGATGTTCCTGGTGGGATCAAGCTGTCCTGGTGGGAAATTCGTCTGAGCGACCAGTGCTGCGGAAAAACAGAGTAGCGAGATCATGCAAAGAGCCGGCCGAAGTTGAAATTTCATGTGTTCCTCAGATGAATCTGTTTGACTCGCCGAGTATATTTCACATGACAAACACTTTCAATCCGCAATTAAGGAGTGGAATAGGCATGAGCACGCGGGACGAATGGGAATTTCACGGCCATGTTCCCTTACAAGATTCGATTTAGAGTGCCCAGGGGCGGAGAGTAGCCAATGCAGCCGCCGATTACCTGCGTGTATCGGGGGAGTTGCCGATTAAGGTGCCTGTCCAGTCGATTTTGCCTTGTTGGTAGGTTTTTCGCATTGCGTTGGCCGCCGATAAAGCATCGACAAATTTCTGCTTTGCTGTAGAACGCAGCTGTTTCACTAGAGGGCATTGGCGTCCGTGCCCCAGCTTTTCGGCTGCGATGGTTGCCAACTCATTCCAGTCATGCCATTCGCCGATCGCATCTTTCACTTCTCCCAGAGTGCGGACGAATTTATCGTCTTCCCCTTCACGCAGTCGAAGAATGTACCGCAGCTCTTTCACCCTGAGCCGGAATGGATGCAGGTTGGACGCGTTGAGCCGCGGCCAGGCTGTTAGCTCGGTCCAGACTTCGAGCGCGGTTGCCATGGCGCTTGCAGGCCAGTCCGGATTTGCTGCTGCGGGTTTTTTCGAGCCGGCAGATTGCTTTTCAATCAATGCGCAACACTGTTTCAAACGAGCGCGCGCATTCTTCTGGTGCGCGGAAAAAGTGGTGCGAAGCTTGCGAGTCGCTTTAACGCGTTCCGATCCAAGATACTCGATCAGTTCAATGACGCACTCCTTTTCCTCATCGCTTGAAATTGTAGTCACGAGCCCGAGAAATACGTCGATGTCCCGTGCCTTACCGGCTTTTTTACGGATTGGAGTGATGGCGCGGAGAACGCGTTTGCCTTTTTTCCGGTCTTCCAGCATCAACGTATGAACCACCGCCTCCAGACGGCGGCTGCGCGTGCGAAGGTCGTGGACCTGTTTCGGCGAGGGCTGGCGTGGCATCGACCGAAGCGATTTGCGGAGACTACGAACAGACTTCTTCGCTTTTTCCGGATCGAAGGCCATATTGGTGGGATGACAGCGAGACTGACACAGGTTGGGCACCGAGTAAGCTGGCTGGCCGATCAGGCGCATGATTGAGGATCGGCGGATGATTGAGAAATTGAACTATGATGGCCGATTGTAAGTTGTCCGTAGCTAGGTTGGCTTTATAGTTATAGCTTTGAATTGTTTAGCTGCATGGATGCTGGCCTGAACCTGCGGTGGTGCATCCAAACTTATCAGCAGAGTACCGGGCGAATGCTCGGCGTTGCCCGGGCGATATCCAGTTCTTTTCAAACCAGGAGATTTGTGAATGCCGGCATTATCCGAGGAAAAATGGACTGAATCTTCGGTAAAGAAGAAGATCGCAGAGCTTGCGCCTTGGTTCCACAATATGGAGCTGATGGGCATACCGACCGCTCCCGACCATTTCTTAGGCGACTACCCACGTCTGAAATGGAGCAGATTCCGGGATGTAATCCCGGAGGATATGCGTGGCATGACGGTACTCGATATCGGGTGCAATGCCGGATTTTACTCAATGGAAATGAAATCCCGCGGAGCGGAGCGGGTTCTTGGAATCGACTGGGATGAGGATTATTTGAACCAGGCGAGGTTTGCCGCGGATGTCCGCGGTGTAGACGTTGAATTTCGCAAGCTGTCGGTGTGGGATGTTGCCCGGTTAAATGAGAAGTTCGATCTTGTCATTTTTATGGGAGTTCTTTATCACCTGCGTCATCCTTTGCTAGCGCTCGACCTTATCCATGAACATGTGGCGAAGGATCGGCTCCTGTTTCAATCGATGCAGCGAGGGAGCAGGGATCTCCTGCCGGTTTCCAGCGACTACGATTTCGGGGAAACAGATGTTTTCGACGAGCCCGCTTATCCAAAACTCCACTTCGTGGAGCACTCGTATTGCGGCGATCCGACGAACTGGTGGCTGCCAAACCGGGCTTGTGTGGAGGCGATGCTGCGGAGCTCCGGCTTTCGGATCGAGGCCCACCCGGAGGAAGAGGTTTATCTTTGCCGGTGGCAGGAGTTGCCCGCCGATGCTGATGGCTTTCAAGCGGTTTATCCGGCTCGATCTCGGGCGTCGTAATCCTGCTTGCGTGAACCGCCGAAATCGAGAAAACGAATGCCATTGAGCGTCGCCGAGTGGGACAGGTACGATAGCTATCTATTCGACATCGATGGAACTTTGCTCGAATGCCGGGACGCGGTCCACTATTTCGCCTTTCTTGAATGCCTACGAAATATTTCGGGGAAGGAACTTACGCTGGAAGGCGTGCCGGTGCACGGAAGCACGGACCCGAAAATCTTAGCCGACGCATTGCAATTAGCGGGCGTGCCGGAAGAATCATGGCGTCCGCTGATTGCGGCAGGGCTGAAAGGAATGGCGCAGCAGGTCGGCAACAATCGTGCTCAGATTAAAGCCCACGTGTTGCCAGGCGTGCAACCTGTTTTGGAACATGCGCGGCGCCGTGGGGCGGTGCTGGGGGTTGCGACCGGCAATCTCGAAGCGATTGCGTGGTTGAAGCTGGAAGCTTGCGGACTGCGCGAATTCTTCTCGTTCGGCGGATTCAGCGATGATTGCGAGCGCCGCGTCGAGACGTTTCGCCTCGCATCCGCAAGAGCAAAAGAGATTGCGGGGAATGATGCGAGCGTCTGCGTTATCGGAGATACGCCGGCGGACATTCTGGCCGCACGCGAGAACGGCCTGGATGTAATCGCCGTTTCCACGGGGATTTTTTCATACGAAGAGCTGCTCTCTCACGAGCCCGATCTGTGCATTCGCTCTTTGGAAGAACTACTTCGCGAGTTCGATTAGCCCGGCCTTCATTGACCGCGGGGATTCAGCCGTAGAGCAGAGTTCAATTGCCCGCTCAAGTTCCTCGGCGCGGTGGTTGGCGGTATGCTCTTTCAAAACGCGTGCTTGCGCTGCTTCGCCGATTGCAGACATTTCTTTCTCTGACGAATTTCGCAGAATATCGACCACCGCCTGAGGTGTTTCCGGCAGCAGAATCTCTCTGCCCGGAGTGAAAAATGAATCGAGTCCCGGCCATTGGTCAGAAATGATTGCAGCGCCGCAGGCAGCAGCCTCAAACAGTCGCACGGAAGGCGAATAACCGACGTCGACCATTTCCCGGCGCGTCAAGTTTAGAGTGAAGCGAGATGACGAATAGAACCTGGGATGCTCGGGTGGAGAAACGTGGGTCAGGCGCATCACATTCGCCGGCCACTGCAGCTCCGGCGGATATTGCGAGCCGGCGACGACGAAGCGATCCTTCGACAGCGCACGAGCCGGTTCGCAGAGATAGTCTTCCAGCTTCGCTTGCCGATCCTCGGAGTAGGTACCGAGATAACTGAGAGCGCAGGTGTGGTTTCCTTTCGCGTCATCGTGAAAATGACGGTCCGGATCCACCGAGCAGTAGAAGGGAATTGCCCGCTTTGCTCCGAATCTTGTCTGAAGTTCTTCGAGCAGCGGGCCGCCGGTAAAGCTAAGGTACACATCAAACGCGGGAATCTGACGCGCCTCAAGGTATTCTGCTGTGCTGTGCGTACGAAGCGCCGCCAGTGTGATCGGGGTATCGATGTCGTAGAACATGATCGGGCAGCGGGCCTTTTCGGCGAGCAGATCGGCAGCCGCGATACCGTCGGGGAAGTAAGAGCCAAGAATCACAAGATCGGCATCTCGTATCTGGTGAAGCACTCCTGGAGCAGCTTGCTCCCACTCGCTGTAAAAGGACGCTGTGCAAAAATCCGGTTGCGGTAGATCTCGATTGCTGCGATACCATTCGACATCTTTTTCCAGAAAGAAAATGCGATGGCCACGCGCAGCCAATGCCCGGCACAGCGATCGATACGTAGTTGCATGACCGTTTCCCCAGGACGAAGTGATGGTCAGACCGAGTATGACGATCTTCATGGCAGGGCACCCGCAGCGGTTTCGAGTAGAGAGTGGCCGATGAAGCGATCGAACTCGATCGCCCGCTGGCGATAGGTGTGGTCCGCCAACGCGCGAGCGCGAAATGCGGATCCTATTTGCCGGGCGGAGACATCGTTGTAATTCCGCAGCGCTTTGACGATATCGCCGGCGGAGTGGATGACAAGCAATTCCTTATCGGGGGTAAAAAATTGTTCGATTCCGGGCCATGCGTCGCACAACAGGCAGGCGCCGCTTCCCGCCGCTTCAAACACGCGTGTTGGCGGGGAAAAACCGACTGCGGCCATGGAGTCGCGATTGATATTGAGTACCATTCGGGCGGAACAGTTGATGACATTATGAAGGCCCGAGGGAACATGACCGATCCAGCGCACGTTCGGCGGCAATCCTTTATCTCCCCAGCCTTCACCGCCCAGGATGAACTGCATGTCCGGAGCGAGCGTGGCGGCACGCAGAAATAATTCTTCCACACGGCGCTCGCGATCGGGAAGGCGGTTGCCGACGAATGCCAGATCGCACTTCCATTCAATCGCTGGCGGGACGGGAAAATGGGTATCTGGATCAAGCGCGTTATAAATGGGGACGCAGGCGGATGCGCCGAAGCTTTTGTACTGCTCGATTACGGGTGTTCCTCCACCGTAGGTGAAAACGGCGTCGTAGCGCGCGATGAGGTTGCGAAAGGGATCGCCGGAATCGAGGGAAATTCGGGAGAGGGTTGCCGGCGCGTCGACATCCCAAAACGCGATTTCATTTCCCGCGCGGCGGCACTCGAGTACCCGCGCCTCCAATTCCTTGTCTCTGATGCCGATCCCGCTGTGCTTGATCACCAGGTCCGCCTGGGCGGCTTGCATCAGCAGCGGTTCTAAATCAGCGTCCGGAGCATAGATTATCGAGTGGACATAGGAATAATCTCCCGGATCGAGGTGCTGCTGGCGGCCAAATGCATCTGGTTCCGCGAAGGTGATGTGGTGACCGAGCCGATGCAGCTCCTTATAAATTCCGCGGTAGTATGTGGCGGCGCCATTCCAGTAAGAAGAAAGAATACTGGAACCGAAGACAAAAATGTTCAAGCCAGAACCTCCTCGCAAATTTCGGTCAACTGTTCCGCCCGATGTCCGCAGGTATGCCGTTGCAGAATGCATTCAAGTCCAGCCTGCGCCAACTGTTCGCGCGCGCTGCTGTCGGCGAGCAATTCGGAAATCATGGCGGCCATCTCTTTCCCATCACGGGCCATCATGAATGTATCTGGATCAAATAATTTCTCCGTGTCCTGCCACGGGGAGCAGACGAGTGGAATACCGCAAGCAAGGGCTTCAAAAACCCGGATGGTAGGAATTCCTGCGAGCGCCTCCGCGTACTGCTGGCGAGGGATGTGGAGTGTGAGCATGGAGTGGGCATAGACACAGGCGGCCGACAGATTGGGCAGATACCCTTTGTACGCGATTCCCGCAGAGGCCAAGTCCCGCTGCGCATGCTCCGGATAACGAACCCCATAGACTTCGAAGTTTCGGAAGATGCAAAGCGCGTGCCGGCTCGATTAGATATTCGTGCAGCTCGCGTGTCCGCTCTTCATCGCCCCAGTTGCCGATCCAGACGCAGTCCGATGTTTTCACACGGGGGAGAGGGTGGAATAGTGAGATATCAGCGGCTTCATGCAAGGTCCAGGCGCGCGGCATGCCAAGACGATCGCGATAGATGCGGCGCAGAGCTTCGCCAAATGCCAGAATGCCATCAAATCTGTTAACGTGCAGCCGCTCGATTTCCTGCGGAGAAGAAGCGGCGCGATGGTGCGTATCGAGAAACAGCGCCTTGAAACCGAGCGCATCCCGCAGCTCCAGAATGGCGGATACTACTTGGGGCTCGCACCATTCATGAACGATCACGACGTCGGCGTGCAGCAATTCATCGGCGAGCTGCTTGACCATATCTCGGTCCGGGGCATAGAGCCTCACATCGAGTTCCGGATAAGAGATGGCGAACTGTTCGAGCGATGCCGGACCATTTTGTTCCGTCAGCAGGTTTTCGTATGACCAGCCATTTTGCGGTTCATAGGAGCGAACGCTGTGACCGAGTGAGACCAGGCCCCGCGCCAGCCCGCGAAGAAAGTGCGCATTGCCATTGTTCCAGTCGGAACGCAGCGAATGCACGAACATGCAGATGGAGTAGTTAGGCATGAGCAATTGAACAAGCTGATTGCAAGACCTCGTCATACAGGCTGAGATACGCGGAGATCATTGACGACGCGTTGAACTGCGCATGCGCACGCCGATTTGCCTTCTCAGCCATTTGAGCAAGAAGAACAGGATTGCCTGCGAGGGTACAAAGGCACGCGGCCAGCGAGGTGGGGTCATTGCGTTCGTAATACATGGCGCTTTCGCCCCAGACCTCGCGCAAGGATGGAATATCATTCGCGACGAGGGCGCACCCGGCAAAAGCCGCTTCGAGCGGGGCCAGCCCAAAGGGCTCATAACGCGAGGTAACAATATAAATCGCGCTGCCCGCAAGCATAGTCCGGGTTTGACTCTCCGTAAGCACGCCGAGAAAACGGAGATTGCTGTCGGATTGAGCGGTAAAGGCCGCGGATGTGGATCCCTTTGGTGCGCGAGTATCGCCTGCAATCAGGATGGGCATGGGTGAGCGCACCTGCTCCAGAATCCGAATATTTTTTCCTTCGTCCCACAGCCGGCCAAGGCTCACTGCCTGTAACTGCTTCGGCTGATCGAGTTGGGATGGTCCAGGCGAGCAGCCATTCGAAATGACACGCGAGCACGCGGGTTTTCCGTAGATGTTCTCGATCTCATCCAGCATCCATCGGGTAGGAGCAACTACGACAGTCGCGCCGTGAACGCCCTCATGCACAATGCCGATATAGCGCCGGAGCCAGTTTGTATCGGGTGGGGAGACACCGTGGACGGCACGCCACCAGCTTTGAACATCACTGTGGGCGACTAGTACGCATGGAATCGAGAGATCAAGGGAGGCAAAGCAGAACTGATTGGTGTGGAGCAGATCCGGCTTGTAATCCTGGACCAAAGATTCTACGTAATGGCGGCTTGCTTCAACATCCTGCCCGGCATCTTCCATCCACTCCAGCCGATAGCTCGTGGGTACAAGAATAAAAGTTTCAGGGAAACGAGCTGCGATGGATTGGGTCCAGTCCGCTTGTTCCAAGCTAAGTGGGCGACCAAGTGTGACCAGCATTACGGAAATATCTTCCGCGAGCAGACCGGAAACCAGTTCGCGTGTATAGCTCCACACCCCGCCAACCGTATCCGTTGTGATCAGTACACGCATTCCAGGCCCTCTAACGGCACCGGATGCTGCTCCTGAATATCGCTATAGCCGCGCTCATTGAACAATCCAAGATAATGGCGATGGGCGCGTTCCCAGGCTTTGTCATCGGGCGGAAGGCCAAAGGTCTCAACATAAAGCGGACTGCCCGGGAAGGGGAACATGGGAACGGGTTCGCTGACCCATACGCCCGCCTGCTTCAGGTCGGCTTGCCACGCGGCTACGTCGGCGGGATCGTCATGCAGTGTTTCGATAAGATTCGCCTGCACCCAGGGGATATTTCTGCGCGCGTACTTCAGCAGCTCCGTAATGCGTCCGGTAGAGAGACGGCAGTTCTTATTCAGCTCATCCCTGCCGGTTTCTGTGATGGATTCGATTCCGCATTCGAAAGAGATACAGTGGGCGCGCCCGAGAAGATCCAGACTTTCGTTGTCCCACAAATCGATGCGAGTCTGAAAGCCGATCGAGAGAGGGAGGCGCGAGATTTCTTCGAGCAGTCGGCGCACGTTCTTCCCCACGCCGAAAATTTCATCAATGAAATAGACGTAGGCGACTCCCCGCGCGAGCAGCGCATGAATTTCCGCCAGGACACCTTCTACATCCCGTTCGCGAAATTTGTTGCGAAACAAAGTTTTGTTGCAGAAGGTACAGGACCATGGACAGCCGCGAGCAAATTCCACCTCAGCTCCAAGGCCGGGAATTTCCGTGAAAACATGGTGCTTGTGCGTATGCAGCTCCACGGGATAACCGGAGAAATCGAGAGTGCCGAGCTGCTTCATATCGGTTGAAGCCAGAGAAGTGCTGAGGTGGACCTGACCGTCTTCACGCCAGCAGCAGCCAGCGATAAGTTGCCATGGCTCTGTGGCAAGCTGGCCCAGCGTCTGATCGGGTTCGCCGCGCAGAGCGATGTCGCAACCGGTTTTTTGTAACGTGGCCTTCGGCGTCGCCGAAGCATGAGGTCCGATCAGGACAGTTTTCGACGGACGCTTCAACGCTGCAATCCATTCACGCGGGACGCGCAGTTCCGGAGGAGGGCAGCGCCAGAATAGGTAGGAAGGCGCGCTGGGAATCACCAGGAAATCTTCCTGGAAGGGAATCAGCCGGTCACGGACTTCGGACGGATTCAGTCCTTCCATCTGCGCATCGACCAGCAGCACTTCATGACCCTGCTGACGCAGGAAGTTTTGCGCGGACAGCAGCTCCAGTGGAAAATGTGGATCGCGGCAACCGAAGTACGTTGAGCCCTCGAATGTCCAGTTCGGATTGACAAGAGCATATTTCATGCAAGTCTTTCCTGAATAGAAAGTCCCATTCGCGTGCCGGCAGCGTCGGCGGAGAGCACTCCGCCACGGAGGATTTGCCGGTTTTCTTCCCAGAAGCTATGGATATCAGAAAGAGTTGTTGCAACGCTACGACGTGGCTGCCACCCGGTGTGTTCGGTCAACTTGCTGAAGTCAGTGATGTAGATGGGCTGATCTCCGGGCCGTACTTTGTCATGGCTCCATAGGATTGGACGGCCGAGCTCGGTGCGGATATGTTCAAGCACTTCGACAACAGATACGGAACGCTCCATGCCACCGCCGACATTATAGATCTGGCCGGCTGTTCTCTTCCGGTTTCGACGAACGGCTTCGAAAGCCTCTACCAGGTCGGCAACATGCAGTATGTCGCGAACCTGCCGTCCGTCGCCGTAGACGGTAATGGGCTGCTGGTTCAGGGCGGAGTAGAGAAAATGCGCGACCCAGCCCTGGTCTTCATTGCCAAACTGACGCGGTCCAGCGATGCAGGACATGCGGAATACGACTGTCGGCAAATTGTAGATTCGTGCGTAATCGCGGACATATTGATCGGCTGATCCCTTAGAGCACCCGTACGGCGAATAGAAGTTCAGCGGGGTGTTTTCGTCCACACCGGGATAATGTGCATCGTGAAAGCAGTAGCGGTTTCCCTCCACCCGGATGCGTATCTGATCGAGTGATCCGTAAACCTTGTTCGTAGACGTGAAGAGCATGAAAGGCTGTCTTCCGCTGGCGCGAGCGGCTTCGAGCACATTGAGAGTGCCCTTGATATTGACGTCGCAGTCGCCGACGGGATCGGCCAGCGAAGTTGTGACCGCAACCTGGGCGGCGAAATGGTAGATCTCGGTTGCGTCCTGCGCGGCACGTTTCACGACCAGAGGATCGCGAACGTCGCCATCCGTGATACGCAGCCGATTGCTGCGCCCGGAGATGGAAGTCAACCAATCGATATTGTGCTCGACGCCTGCGCGAGAAAAGTTATCAAAAATGTGAACGTGCGCCTTTGTATTGCAAAGCAAATGGGCGGCAAAGTTTGATCCGACAAATCCTGCTCCGCCTGTAATAAGAACATTCGGGATTGAATCAGTATCCATTTTGAAATTATCCTCGATTACGCTCGCGCGCTAAGTCCGTATGCGTCCAACTCACCTACCGCAATCTCAGCCCGGTCTTCCGCCTGCTGCGAACCTAGCCAGGTTGCGAGCTCGGCGAAACCCTCTTCATAGCTGACCTGCGGTTGATAACCAAGCAGCTGCCGCGCTTTTGTTAAGTCCGCATAGCAGTGGCGAATATCTCCGGCCCGGCTTCTGCCGGTAATTACTGGAGCAATATCTACACCCAGACACTCAGCCAGTATTTCCGCGACGCGTCGAATTGTGATCGGCATGCCGCTGCCGATATTAAATATCTGCCCATCCGCCTCTGGTTTCTCCAGTGCAAGCAGATTTGCCCGCACAATATCGTGCACACTGACGAAATCGCGCCGCTGCTCACCGTCCTCAAACACAAGCGGCGCCTGATTGTTCAGCAGACGCGATGCGAAGATTGCAGCGACTCCAGTGTAGGGATTCGAGAGCGCCTGACGCGGTCCGTAGATATTAAAAAATCGCAGGGCGACGACCGGTATGTTGTATGTGCGGCCATAGAGAAGGCACAGTTCTTCCTGATCGCGCTTTGATAAAGCATAAACGCTGGTGACTTCCGAAGGCTTCGTTTCCGGTGTTGGTTGCGGTTCAAGCATTCCGTTGCACTCCGGGCAGGATAAGTCCCAGATGCCAGACCGAAGCTGTTCCATGGTTCGCACCGGTGGCGATGTTATGCCACAAGAACTGCAGGAATACAGGCCTTCTCCATAGATCGACATGGAAGAAGCAACGACGAGTTTCCGTGGCTTCGCCTTGGATTCCAGCAGCGCCTGCAGCAGTTCCGCCGTCCCTAAAGTATTGATGTCCATGTAACGATTCATCTCATACATGGACTGCCCGACCCCAACAGCGGCTGCGAAATGATAGATCACATCGACGCCGCGTAGCGCACTCGATAATGCATGGCCATCTCTTACATCTCCGCGGATGAACTCGACTTCCCGGGACAGATACTCGGGAATTTGTCCCTGGTGTACCTGGTCCGTTAGATTGTCCAGGCATCGTACTGCGTAGCCGTTGCGAAGTAGTCCATCTGCCAGATGAGAGCCGACGAATCCAGCCCCTCCGGTAATCAGGGCGCGCTTAGTCATGAATTACTACCTCTTTCTCGCAGTCGATCTGTGATGGCCCGGAATCCTGGCGCACTGTTGAAGGACCCGCGTACCGAGTCACTGCCCACCGGGCAAAATCTGTAAAATCTTCAGGGTTCCTGGGCGGGCTGGCATAATGCGGTTCCATTCCCAGGTGTTCGGGAGTAAAACACAGTGTCAAAGTAGTTTCAAATGGTTTCAGCATCTCCATCTGGTGATCAAACCATTGCTCTGCGCCGGGACGGAAAGAATCCGCCCAACTGATTCCGGTACGCAGATATCGGACATCCAGATCCTGCAGCCAACGCACACCATCATTCAGTCGGTGATCTTCGAAATGGAACCACTGACAGATACCGAGCCCGGGGTTCTGTAGAAATGTTCTGACGGCCTTCTTCGGTGTGCCATCGGCTTTCACCAAGCCCATGTAGTAATGGCGATAGTATGAGCTACCTTCGGCTTCCTTATGCCGCGTAGTAGCGGGCCAGGTGGGGGGCAAATCGAAAAGGCTATACCAGTGTGCTCGCGGTGTGCGCCCGGCTAATAGCTGTTGGGTGCGCTCCAATCCAAAAACCTGAATTTCTTCCGCTCCGAAGGAAGAGGCTCCTACCTCGCTGACCCATACCGGCTTACCCGCAACGTCTTCCGCCTCGGAGATGCGATCTGGCCACTCATCAATGCACCAATGGTTCCAGTCCAGCGGAAAGCCATGGACGGCGACGGCGTCGACTGCATCAACGACACCCAGTTTCGACATAAGTCTGAGGAAATCTACATCGCCGGACGAGACTCCGCCCAGAATGATCGGCAGTTCGGAGTTACAAGCGCGAATAACTTTGGCCGTCCCAATCGCCATACGGGCGAATATTTCCCAACCTGGATCAAGGTGGAAATTCCAGTGGGAAAGATTATTGGGCTCATTCCACAGCATTATCGCTTCAACCATGTCGCACCCGTTTGTCGTTCCGGAATCGCCGCTGTCCGACCTGGAAAAGCGTCAACTGAATACTCCCTTCGCTGTGTCATCCGCCAAAACATCGGGCAAAATAGCGCTGCTCACCGCGGTCCACGCTTGCAAAGCTTCAAAAACAACGATATTTCTATTTACGCAAGAATCAGAGTCAGCTCTTTCCAATTCATACGGTTAGAGCCATGTCTCAGGAAAAAGGTTTACCGCGATCTGATGATCCATCGAAATGACCGTGCGGGCTGTGCTGAGTCGGCGATAATTGAGTGCATGATGAGATGACCGGCTGTAATCAAGCGGCAACCCCCCGCCAGCGGGGCGGCATCTAGGTTTGTACGTGGAAGCATCGCGGTAAGCCCAGGCATTTGCAGGACTTGATCGCGATTCCGAGACGCGCAGCGGACTGGCCTCAACAGCCGGCAGGATTGCGGCTGGCATTTTTTGATGAAGTACCAATTAACAAAGTCATCCAGAGGCACCTAAATTTTCCGGACGGGTATTCAGAATGCACAATAACGGACAACGGCATAAGGCAGAGGCGTTGATCGAGGGATGTGGCGTTAGGATTGCGGTGATCGGATCGGGATACGTAGGGCTGGTAGTCGCAGCATGTTTCGCAGAGGTTGGCCACGTCGTGACGTGCGTGGACAGTGACAAAGAAAAGATTGCAGCCCTGTCCAGCGGCCGTATTCCCATCCATGAGGAAATGCTTCCGGAATTGCTGTCCAGGCACCGTAATGTTCGTCTGACATTTTCTTCTTCGATGAAGGAGGCCGTTAAGAAAGCAGATGTGGTCTTCATCGCCGTAGGTACACCCTCTATGGTCAATGGTGAAGCAGATCTCACCCATGTCGAGCAAGTGGCTGCGGAAATCGCGCAATATATCGACAGCTACAAGGTCATCGTGGAAAAAAGTACGGTGCCGGTTACCACCAGCGATTCAATCGTCCAGATGATGCTGAGCAGCGGTCTGAGTCGAGATAGCTTCGATGTGGTATCAAACCCGGAATTTCTTCGAGAAGGAACGGCGGTCGTAGATTTTTTGCACGCCGACAGGATTATCGTCGGAACGGAAAGCGAGCGCGCCTACGATATTCTTGCCCGTATTTATCTGCCGCTGACGTCAGGAATCTACTTTGAATCTTCCGCGAGCATTCCCGGTACTCGGAACTCCAGTTGCCCTGTGCCTTTGTTAAGAACAAGTGCCAGAAGCGCCGAGCTCATCAAGCACGCCTCCAATGCATTCCTGGCCATGAAAATAAGCTTTATCAACTCTGTATCGAATATGTGTGAAGCAGTCGATGCCAACATTACAGAGGTGGCTAAGGGAATAGGAATGGATCAACGCATCGGCGATAAATTTCTTGCCGCCGGCATTGGGTACGGAGGATCCTGCTTCCACAAAGACATGAAAGCATTTCGCGCGATCGGCAGCAAAACCGGGGTAGACCTGGGATTGTTAGAAGAAGTGGAGCGGATCAATGAAGCGCAGCGACTTATCTTCCTTAAGAAGGTCCGGTCGGCTATCAATGGTTTCCATGGAAAGCGCTTAGCTGTTCTCGGTCTCTCGTTCAAGGGAGGTACGGACGATATTCGAGAATCTCCCGCAGTTTACCTTGTTCGCGCTTTTCTTGAGGAAGGCTGCGTCGTTACCGCGTACGACCCGGTAGCCGGAAATAATGCAAAGAACGCGTTGCCTGCCGAGAATTTCACCCTGGTTGACGATCCATACCAAGCCTTGGACGCGGCAGATGGGCTGGTCATCCTGACGGATTGGCCGGAGTTTCTCCAGCTCGATCTGGCGGAGGTGAAGCAGCGATTGAAGAGTCCAGTCGTAGCGGATGGAAGAAATATGTTTCATCCAGGCGAAATGGAAGCACTGGGATTCCGGTATATCAGCATTGGACGCTCCCATCCGCATGAGACTACCGGCCGGAATGCGCCGCTCATCAGAAAGCATGGAAAGCGCGCTCTGGTAACCGGCGCGGCAGGTTTCCTCGGTTCACATATGGTCGATGCTCTTCTTGCGGAGGGGAATTCGGTTGTCGGCATAGATAACCTGTTGACAGGACGCAGGAACAACCTGGAGCATCTGACGAGAGAATCCAAGTTCGAGTTCGTTGAGCACGATATCACAAAGCCGTTCGACCTTGGCCACTTCGATATGGTTTTCAACATGGCCAGCCCAGCAAGTCCTATCGACTATACCGTCCATGGAGTCGAGACACTATTAGTAGGTTCGCTTGGAACTAGAAATACTCTGGATGCTGCCAAAAAATATAATGCGAAGTTTCTTCATTGCTCCACATCGGAATGCTATGGCGATCCTCTGATACATCCGCAGCCGGAAAGCTATTGGGGTCACGTGAACCCGATCGGACCGCGTTCTGTCTACGATGAGGCAAAGCGTTTCTCTGAAGCGTTGATCATGGCCTATCACCGCTATTATTCCGTGGACACGCGTCTTGTACGTATTTTTAATACCTACGGACCGCGGCTTCAATTGAATGACGGCCGTGTGATATCAAATTTTCTGCGGCAGGCGTTGCGTGGAGAGGACCTGACCGTCTATGGAGATGGAACCCAGACCAGGAGTTTCTGTTATATCTCGGACCAGATTGACGGCTTGTTACGGCTGATGCGTTCCGAGGAAAATTACCCGGTGAATATCGGAAATCCGGAAGAATTTACGATCCTGGAATGTGCCAAACAAGTGCTCGCAACCACGGGCTCGAAGAGCGAAATCGTATTTGAACCACTTCCGCAGGACGACCCGAAACAGCGATGCCCGGACATAACCAAAGCCAGAACTCTTCTAGGATGGGAGCCGAAAGTCAAGCTGTCGGAAGGATTGCGGTTGTCGATCCCGTGGTTTAAGGAGAATATCGAGCTTGATGCTGTGATCTGCAGAGGGAAATATCCTGCGTATCAGAGAGAAGCGACTGGGACGCTGGCACAGACTGTAGCTTCGTGATCGCACCCATTTTGTTAATTGGCGAACTCAAAGCGGGCCAGAAAATCAGGCAGTATAGTTCGCAAAGTGAACACGCTGCAATCTTATGTTGCAGCGTGTTTGTCTGTTTGCGCCTTCAAAGCCTTAGACTGGCATTCGTCCGCCCGTAGCTCCGTAGATTTCTCCGGATACATACGTCGCATCTTTTGAAGCGAGAAACACAAACAGGCGCGCAATTTCGATTGGCTGGGCTGGGCGTTCAAACAAAGTGTTTTTGCCGAAATCTTTCACTTTCTCTTCCTCCATCGTTGCGGGGATCAGCGGAGTCCAGACTGGCCCTGGTGCAACACCGTTCACTCGCACGCCCTTTTTTGAAGCAAGTTTGGAAAGGTTCTTTGTGAAATTTACCAATGCGGCTTTGGTTGCAGCGTAGGCAAGCAACCCTGGTTCCGGAGTGTAGGCCTCGATAGAGCAGGTGTTGATAATACATGCTCCAGGCTTAAGAACGGGGAGTGCCGCCTGGCTCAGGAAAAATGTCCCGAACACGTTTGTCCTGAAGGTCCTCTCCAACTCCTCGGGCGAAACTTCCGCAATATCTTTCCGCACCATTTGGAATGCGGCATTGTTGACCACAATATCTATCCGCCGAAACTCCTTTTGCGCGGCATCGATCAGCTGTTTGCTGGTTTCAGGATCGCGGATATCCCCTGGAACCTTCACGATTTTCCGTCCGGCCGCCTCGACCTGCTTGGCCGTCTCCGCCGCATCGCCCTCTTCTTCCGGAAGATAATTAAGGACAATGTTTGCGCCCTCTTTGGCGAACGCAATTGCCACCGCTCTTCCGATACCGCTATCTCCGCCAGTGATGATGGCCACCTGACCATCGAGGCGGCCATGCCCTTCATAAGAAGATTCGCCGTGGTCGGCGGGAGGGTCCAGCTTCTTGTCTGTGCCCGGATAGGAGACCTTTTGTTGAGCAAAGGGAGGTTTGGGACCAGCTTCGCGCGGATCGGGATTGCCTTGATGTTGTGCCATGATCGCTCCAGAAAAAGCTTCGGCCGATTGTCGGTTATCGAATGAGATGAACCGAAGCGGCGGCTGGTGGCCGGGAGCGGGTGAAATAAACATTCGTAGTTTTACGGAACGCAACGTCCCGCAGATATGTTTGGATTATGGATGAGTGTTCAATGATTACGCCAGAATTCCTGGTGCAAATCGATCAGGTGAGTCTACATTCCCTGGCCGCGCATCCGGGTGAGCGCATACTTCACCCTCGGAATCATGTCCTTGTAATCGGCTGGTCGAGCTTTCGCAAGAAAAGCCTTAAAGGCGGTCTGGGCACAGGGAAAATCGTCCGTCTGTGTACACAATATCCCCAGGTTCAACTGCGCTTCGACATAATCCGGATCCAGGTGAACGGCACGTTCGAAATTTTTTCGCGCCTCTGGAAGGTTGTGCCGGCGCATCGCGATAACGCCAAGTCCGTTGTAAGCGGGTACGTATTCCTGAATCGTGAGCACCCAACGGAAGGCACGTTCCGCGTCTGCCAGACGGCCCATCTGCGTATACGCCGTTGCCAGATTCGCCTCGCCCTGAATATCGAGTGGATTGGCTTGTGCAGCCTGCTGGAAGTATTTGACTGCTTCCTGCAGATGACCCGTCCGCAGGTATAGCTCACCCAGCCGGGATAATGTAATTCCACCTTGCACGCCATGCTGCAGGCCCGTTAGATAAGTTTGGATGGCTTGATCGTATTGGCCGGCCTCCTCGTATTGACTGCCCAGATCGTCATATAAAGAGGGATTCGTTGGATCTTGAGCAAGTGCCTGGTCTAGCAAGGCGATTCGGCGTGAAGACGGCAACTTAACCGAATCCTGATCGGTTGCCATATGGATCAACTTAAGGATTCCGACGCGATCTTTGGGGTCGGCACCTTTGCCGTTCAGTTCGAGGTTGTTCGTGGAAGACCCGCCCACATATCCGAGAGATCTCAGTTGTTCTGTCGTCCGCTCGTCCATCTGATTGGCGGTAACCATCTCGGAGTCACGACTTCCGAGATGGCTTGCGATCTTCAGCTGCTGCTCAAGTTCGCGATATTTTTTGGGATGAGCAGCAATCACATTGTTCAGCTCGCCGGGATCATGATCCAGATCGTAGAGTTCAGGCCTGGGCGCGCGAACATACATCCACTGCGCGGTGTGAATTCCGCGAAGCTCCGACCATCCCAGGTTGATCTTCGGGTAAAGAGTTTCCTCATAAGAGTAGGTGCTGGGCACTTGTTTCCCGGCTAGCGCGGGAACCATGCTGGTGCCTTGCACGGCGGAGGAAACTTTTCCTCCGAGCAAGTCCAGAATTGTAGGAAGCACGTCGATTTCTCTGGCCTGCTGCTGGATACGAATGCCAGCCGGAATGCCCGGGCCAACCATAATCCATGGAATTCGGACGGTCGAGTCATAGAGAAAAACTCCATGCTCATATTCACCGTGATCTCCCAGGCTTTCGCCGTGATCGGCGAGCAGCACGATCAAGGTTTTGCTGGCCGGAGATTTCTTCCTGACAGCGTCGAGGAATCGGCCGAGCTGCTGGTCGTCATAAGCTATCTCGGCGTCGTATAGATCATTTGGATACTGCTTGCGAAACTGCTCTGGCGGATGATACGGCCGGTGGGCATCGTAGAAATGCACCCACACGAAAAACGGTCCCGTCGATTGCGCGTTCAGCCACGCCAGAGCGTGATCTACGGTGAGCGCTGCGCGTCGCACCGCGACCGGCTGGCCATTGTCTTTGCCCGCCTCCGGCATCTGATCGTCATAAACGGAAAAGCCCTGACTGAAGCCGAAGAGCTTCTCCAGAACAGAAGAGCTAACAAATGCTGCCGTGTTCCAGCCGTGCTTTTGCAGAATCGTAGCCAGAGTCACAGATGAGGGCTGCAGCGCGAATCCGCCGGTGTTCCGGACACCATTCACATTTGGATTCGTTCCCGTGAAGATGCTGGCGTGGGAGGGCTGGGTGAGCGGCGTCTGTGCTACGGCTTTTTCAAAAAGAACGCCCTGTTGGGCAAGAGCGTCAATGTTGGGCGTCTGAATCTTCTTGTTTCCGTAGCAGTGCAGGTGGTCCGCTCTGACGGTGTCCAACGTAATGACCACCACGTTGATCGGTTTCAAAGTGGTTTTGGACAGCGCCTGGTTCTTCGGGGTTGATTTGCACGAAGCGAGACCCAGCAGCGCAAGAGTGCAGGATATCGCTATGGACGCTCGCCTGACGGTGTAGAAAGTGTTTCCGGAGCGATGAACGAATGGGGATTGACGCATTGATGATTTTTGCGGCAGCGACATGGATGACTGCTTAAATGATTACGCCAAAACGTTTGCGAAGCGCAAACATGGTTGTCCAGCTGACGATGACAAACCAGACGATCCAAGGCATGCCAATGCCGAAGATCTCGGCGTTCGCATCTGGATATTGAATACTGATCGATTGAACCGGGCCATTCACCGGTAAGCGCGGTTGAGCCGGATAGCGGAACCAGTTGAGAAGGGAACTACCGCGCTTTTCGGCAAGATAATGCAATCCCGGGCCTACCTGCACGTTTTTCCGGGCGGAATCGAGTGCTCCGTTTCTTCCAGGCACGGAAACGGACAGGCTGTCGCGCCCGGGATGAAGGGCGCGTACTCGCCACAAGACGCGGTGTTCATCGGGAACCCGTACCGCCGGAGTCTCGACGGCGATTCCGTTGCTTTTAAGTACCGGTGTAGTGGTGCTCAGATTCACTGCATCGGCCATTTGCGCGGTGACGATGGTGGATTCTCCAACGTGGAGCGCCCGATGGCCATAGACAACATCCATCTGGAACAGAAGAATCAGCATTGGAATCAGAACGATGGCGGCGGGGCGCAGCATCAGTCCCAGATAGCGAGCATTCCACAACAGGAGCTGCCCTTGTGCGCGAAAGATAAGCCGAGGCTCGTCTCCGAACAGGCGGAACGCATACAAAGCGGCGCGTATCTTTCTTTTCGCTAGCGACAGTTTTGCCTTATCGGAAAATCGTGCGAAGACCGGGAGAATCGCAAGGCCAGCGAGAAAGGCAATCACGGTCAAACTGATCGAATAGGCCGCGGAGGACATTACTCAAGATATCCAAGGCCTTTGAGCTTCAGCACAATCTCCTCATTGGATTGCGCTTCATCGAGCTTCGAGATTTCCCTGTCGAGCACGTGTTCGATAAACTCCTGCGGAGAGCTATAGCCGGCCGCCTCCGACACTCTCTTTACTTTGGCCCACAACTCTTTGTTCAGCTTGACGGATGTTCCTGACATGGTTTTCCCCTACTTATTAAAAATGGACTGTATCTCAGAATATAGAATGTCCACCCATACCTCTGCCCGGTGAAATGCCGAACTGATGCAGCAGGGTCACGGTGACATCGGCCAGCCAGGGATTGCTGATTCTGCTTTTCCGGTTGCTCAGAAAAACTCCCGGCACTAGTGCCGCGGCAATGCAATGATCCGCGCGCCATTCATCGTCGTTATCCGCGATCAGAGTGGGCGGGACCTCGCCGAGAGCCGTTTCCCAGGAAGATCGATAGCCCCGTTCCCAGCCCACGACCATGTCTGGAGCCAGGTGCGCTTGTGACCCGTGATAAACCTGGTCGGTTCGAGCGACCTGGAACACGACCCGGCTGCCGTCTTTCGGATCGCGCAGCGTTTTGAGTCGTTCGATGATCCGGTCTGCGACCTGATCGCGCATCGCCGGGGGAACAATGCCATGGCGTTCTCGGCCGGCGAGATTCAGATAGAGGGAATTCAGTCCCAACGCGTATGCCTTCGTGTGTGCCCAGTCCACATGGGCGAGCATGCCGGGCGCGCCTAGATTCGCGGGGCTGTCGAGAGCGAGGAAGCCATTCTGATACAGCCACGTGTTCAGATTGACCGCGCGATCGAAATCATTAAAGCCGTGGTCCGACAGCACGATCAAAGTGGCGTCGGGAGCGGTGCGCATGAGATACCCGACTTCTGCATCGAGCTGCTGATAAGTTTTGAGCAGATCTGCGTCGTACTTTCCCCACAGCATGTGTGAGTTCGTATCCACGGTGCTGAAGTGGAGAAAGAGAATGCCGCGATGGAAACGGCCCAACTCGTAGTTCATCATGCGAAATTCGTCGTTGCTGACGAAGCTGGCCTGCTGTTCGTATTCCGCGCGAGTCAGCACATGTGCGCGATAGGCGGCGGTGTCCTCGGCGATGCCTTGCGTGTAATAGGGACCGATGGCGCGCGCGAGATCGCGGCTGAAGGATGAAGGCGTCGAGATGGGCAGCTCCGGCGAACTGGGATCAATGTTTACCGGAGAAATATAAATCTGGCATTCCGGGTTCAGCTTTTTCGCGTAGACGCGGAACATGCCGGCAGCAGTTTTCACGCCGGGAATGATCGGAAACTGTACGTGAATCCACTTGGACCATTCACCCTGGCGAAGAATGAAGCTTCTGGCCCTGCACCTCAAAGAGTGCTACCGGATTATCCGGATCGCGACGCATGGTGATGGTTACATAAGAGCGTGCCTGATCTTTCCTCAGTGTGTTCTGCGGACCTCCGAGTACGAGAGACGCCTGATCATTCTGAACGTAGATGGGCACAATGACGCCGCCGGCAACTTCATGCGCGGTCGCCTGGGGATCGTCCGTGAAAAAAGTGAAGGTGCCGTAAGTGCCGCGCATATCCGGCGTACCCATGCCGGCCAGGGTCAGGCTCTGTGAAGGAACCGGAGGAAAATTGTTCGGCATTCGAAGAATGATCGACGGAATGCCGGCTTTGTCCAGCAGTTGCCAGAATGTTTCCCCGTGCAGAAAGCGGCGCTCGTGCCCTCTTGAAAGGGGCAGCACATAAGGTCCGATAGCAACCGTGTGGCTTGGCGGGTCCACATCGGCCATGGAGGAAAGCAGTGTCATTTTCTTCGGGTCGCGAAGAATAAAGTCGAAAATGCCGGTACCGCCGGGATCGAGTCCAGTGCTGACGGTCGACCATGCAGTGGGGCTTTGCGGAGGGATGGTCGTTGCGAGACGCTCGAAGCTGCCGAGCTGGCGAAGGCGATTCAAATTCGGCAGGTCACTCCAATGGCGTTCGAGGAACACCGGATCCATTGCGTCTACCCCGAGCACGATGACCCGTTTGCCGTCGATTGTCTTATGCCCGGAGCAGCCGGTCAGTAGCAGACAAACAGCAAGTGTGAAGATGCCGCCTTTGGCGATGTAGCCCTTCATGCCAGCAATGATTTTCCTTCGATCCAGGAGGGAACTTCGATGCCGAACAGCTGGAGAGCTGTCGGAGCGAGGTCTTCAATTCCAGGGTCGGTTGCGTGGACTGCCCGGTTTGAAAACAGAACGCCTGGAACAAGTACGGGATCGACACAATGATCACCGCTCCATGCTTTCTGATTGTCCTCCAGAACATGCTCTGTAATTTTTCCGACCGCGCTATCCCAGGCGACGCGATATCCCTCGTTATAGCCGACGATGATATCCGGCGCGGCATCGAGATACGGTCCGCGATAAAGGTCGGAGGTTGCGTATACAGTGCGGATTGGTATCTCGCCGCTTGCTTCTCGAAGCTCGCTCAGCCTGGAGATAATCTCTCGCCGAAGCTGTTCCGCCTGCGGCCCCGGTTCGACGGTGCCCTGCGCTTCGCGGCCACGAACATTCAAATACATGCCGCTGAGGCCCAGAGCATAGGCGCGGGTAGCGGCCCAGTCGACACCTTCGAAAAATGATCCGCCGATGGGTGCGTCTGTCTTTAACTTGAGGTATCCATTCTGATGCAGCCAGGAATTGAGATTCACTCCGCGGCGAAAGGAGGTAAAACCGTGATCGGAGAGCACGTAGAGCGCCGTATCTTTATCGATGAACGGCAGCGTTTCTCCAACGAGTGAGTCCATTCGCTGGTACATCTCTTCGATGACTTTCGTATGCGTGCCGGAGATGCCCATATTCCGGTAAAACATGTGCTGCACGCGATCGCTTGTATCGAAGACGCATGCAACAACACCGCGGCTCACACTCCTCAGCGCACTCAGAAACATGCCACGGCGCTCTTCGAAAATGCTGTATGCCTGGTCGAGAAAAGCCGTCTCGTCGATCACGCCCTCATTGAGCGCCCAGGTGTCTTCCGCCATTCCACAGGTGGCGTAAGGGCCAAGCAGGTTCGCCAGGTACTTTGCGTAATAGGAAGGATGACTGATCGGGAGCGCAGGGCGCTCGGGGTCAATGTGAATCGGGGACATATACAAGCTGCACTCGCGGTCATACTCCGTCAGCATGAAGCGCGCGATTCCGGTCGCCCTCGCTCCGATGACAGTTCGAAATGAGAGCTTGAGCCATTCGGTGTATTCGCCGGGCTTGAGCTTGCAAGTGTGCTCCTGCAGAACCAGCGCGAGCGTGTTTTCTTTCTGGACAAGCCGGAAGGGAATCCGCAGGACCGGTTCACCCTCCAGAAAGCTGTCCTGCGGGCCTTCTATGACTCCCTCAAACCCGTTTCTGACTTTTTGCAAAGGATAGCGGCTGCCGTTCTCGTAGGTTGTCTTTTCTATTCGTGTTGTGAACTGGGAGAAGCTGCCCTGCGTGCCCTTCAAATCCGGGGTACACATTGCAGATAACATTTTGCCGTCGAATTTTTCCGGAGGGAAAGTGATGGGGATCCGCAGCACCGTACATCCGATTCCGTGCTCCCCAAGAGTCTTCCAGAACGGTTTGCTCTTTCTTAAAAGCTGGACGCCGGCGCCCGATCTAGGAATACGCAGACGGCCGATGTGGAGAAGACGGCGCGGCTTATCGACACGTGCGGAGGATAGTTGCGGAAGATAAGATTTCAGGTTGCGATCAAGAAAGTCGAAAATATTATGTTTCGCCGGGTTGACGCCGGTGGCGAACGTTGACCACGCAACCGGGGAAAGCGCCGGATACGTCGTCCGGAGCCGGTGATAGCTGCCCGACTCGGCGAGTTTCTCCAGATTTGGCATTTTGCCTTCGGCAATAAAGCGCTCGGTCAGGTGCGGATCGAGACCATCGAGCCCCAGGAAAATTACCTTCTTTACGCGCGCGTCGCGAAATCCTTTATGGCGGCGCAGCGTCCGCCATACCATGCGAAAGGGCCAGCTTAAGAAAGAGAGTACGCTCGCGAAGAATCCAAGAATCAGCGTGAGAAACGAGCTGATGAATGCGAAGCCGGAACCCGGGCCGATGTAGGCCAGCTGGATCGAATGGTGACTATGCCGGGAGAAAAAACCGCATAGCCCGATGACTGCAAGCGTAAAGGCCACGTCTCGCGCGGAGCACTTCGGAATCGGGCGCAGAGAACGATTCACCGCAGTTTCCCTTCTACGAACGGAACTTCCAGCACCTTCGGATGCTGGATAGGTCCATGGCCAAAGTATCCGTCTTCGCCGAATAATTCGCCGTGGTCAGAAGTGATGGTGATGTAGGTGTTTTTCGGCACCAGATCAAATAGTTCTTCGACCACGACGTCCAGGTATTTCACGGCGGCAATCTGACGCTGGCGCAATTCATCCATCTTCTTCTGATTAAAGAAACGCTCTTTCTGGAGCTTTCCGCCGACAACGCGATCGTCCAGGTGCTTGAACACTCCATGCACGCCATGGATGCGCGGCCACTCGTCCGGCGACTCACCAGGCAGCGCGTAAGGGTAGTGCGTTTCGCCGACGTTCAATATCCAGAATGATGCCTGTTCCTCAGAAAAGTGCATTTCGCGAACCATAGCTCGCATGTCATTGTGCTTGTCCATCAGCCGGAAGCTGTCGAAACCCAGATTGATCGGCGTCTTTGGGTTCAGGACGGGCAGAGACACGCGGGCATGGGTCGCATACCCAAGGGTATTTTTCAAAAATGGCGGCAGATAAAGTTGGGGAACCAGCGACGCAAATTCGATGTCGCTGGAACCGAGGCGTTCATTAAAGCGGAGGAACTCCTTTTTGTAATACTCGGACGCATAGATATTCCGGGGACTGGTGTGGGGCATTAAGCCCATCAATAAATTGAAATGCGAAGGCGCGGTCCACGACGCGTACGACCACCTGCGCTCGATTTTCCCGAGCTTTCGAATCGTGCGGGGCCGGGCGCGTATCAGAGAGTCATAACGACAGCTGTCAAAGACGATGAGCACATAATTGTTGTGCTCTGGACTGCTGCTGCCACGTCCGTTTTTCATTAGAATCTACCAACTTATTCAAACGTCAGGAATAATTGCGCTGAATGGAAAGATGACTGGTTGCCATTCCTGCTCCAGGAGTTTTGGTCATCAAAACCTATCGACACGCAACAAGGCGAAGAATTCAATCTCTGGACCTGAACTCACGCGGCGGTACGTCGCCATTCATGCATGTTGGTGACTGCAAGATATTTGACCCGTTCGATGCGGCGTTGTCAAATGGCTTAGATCCGCGCAATCCAGCTAGAAGCTGTTGTCACTCGCGGTCCTACAGTAGCAGTGAAATAGCAGGGAGATGCATTGAGTGGACATTCCCGAATTTCAGTCTGAAAGTTCTTCTATGGCCCGCAAGCCTGGGGCGAAAGGCCTGACCGTCTGGTTTACGGGTCTAAGCGGAGCGGGCAAAACGACGATCTGCAGGAATGTGCAGGCGGAATTGCTGGCTGCGGGATTGCCAGTAGAAGTGCTCGACGGCGACGCTATTCGGAACTACCTCAGCAGCGATCTTGGATTTTCAGAGGAAGACCGGAAAGAAAACATCAAAAGAATCGCCTACGTCGCACAGCTGCTTACGCGCAACGGTGTCGTGGTTCTGGTTGCGGCAATCTCTCCGTATCGCAGCAGCCGGGAGGAAGCGCGGAATGCTATCGGTAATTTCCTGGAGGTATACGTAAACGCGCCCTTAGAGATTTGCGAGGCGCGCGATCCCAAAGGGCTGTACCGGCGAGCTCGCTCCGGCGAGCTAAAGCGTTTCACCGGGATCGATCAGCCTTATGAACAGCCTTTGTCGCCCGACGTGGAATGTCATACAGATATTGAGAGCGCAATCGAAAGTTCAGGGAAGGTCATCGATTCGGTATTTAGTTTTTTGCTGCCGGACCGCTTTCCTGTTCGGTCGCTGTGAGGGGCTCCGGAAGCCGAGCTCTTATTGACAACGCTGCTCTTTCACGATCTCTAGCTGATCGCCGACAAACAGCGCACAATCCCGGATATGTCCAGCGGGCAGTTCGATAATCGCGTGGGTCTTCCAGCTTACGTCACTGGTCCTCCATGGCTTTAGGTTGTGCCATAGAGCGCGGACGCGCAGCCCACGATCGAGCGCTATGACATCGATCGGGAACCGCATCCCAAAAGTATGCACGCCAGACGATGGCTGAATCAGCAGTCCGCAGCCGTCATCGAGCCGGCTGTGTCTCAAAAGGCCGACGAGGCGCGTGACAAATGTATCGGCGACCGCGATTTTCCTTCCGACAACGGTGGCCCTGGTCTGGTTTACGACAGTTACCAGTTTCATACAGTGAACTGTTTCTCGGGTTTTGAAGGCAGGGAGCCGTCTTCCGGCGCCGCAATGAGCGCGTCGAGAACGATAACGAACAGAACGCCAGCTATCACGCGGACGAGCATAGTGATCTCCATTTTTACTGTCCTTCCACTAAGCATCGACCGCTTTGATACTGTCTTCGCAATGCTGGACAGTTCTGTTATATCCAGCGGATTTGATTCGTGTGCAGCCGTGCTTGCGAGAAGAGCGGCTGCACACGAATCCAGCGAAACGACTGAAGAGCTAGGCGGATTTCTTGTTGCGGCGCAGAATCAAAACGCCCAGAACCGCAACAAAAAGGGCGCCGGCGACGATACGTATCAATAAGGATGTGTCCATCTGCATTCTCCTTTCTGTCAATATCGGAAGTTCCCGCGAAAACGTTAAGCTAATTTGTGCGTTTGCCGGAATGTGCTTCCGCTTGCGCTAGTGGCCTAATCCGGTAAGTCCGCGCGCGATGCTGAGGACGGCAGGGGCCAGTAGCACGATGAACATGCTGGGAAAAATAAAAAGGACCAGTGGGAAAATCATTTTGACGGTCGTCTTTGCCGCCATCTCTTCCGCGCGCAACCGCCGTTTCTGGCGTATGCCGTCCGCGAACGTACTCAATGCGCGAGCAATCGGTGTCCCGAACTTCTCCGTTTGCACGAGCATGCTGGTGAAGGCCGCGATATCGGGAACTTTGGTCCGGTCCGCCATACTTTGCCAGGCTTCCATTCTGGGTTTGCCGGCCCGCTGCTCGCGGTTGATCTGCATAAATTCCTGGTTTATTTCCGGGTGGCTGATACTCAACTCCTGGCCGACTCGCAACATGGCCTGGTCCAGTCCCAGGCCGGCATCCACGCAGATTACGAGAAGATCCACCGCATCCGGGATGCTTCGCCGGATCCGCTCCCGCCGGGCCTTGATGGCGCGTTCCAGGCAGAAATCCGGTATCAGGTACGCCGCCCCCGCCATTACCGTGACCCAGAAGAACGTATTTGAAGGGATAAAGCTTCCGAGAAGAATGGCGAGTACGGGTCCAAGCATTCGCACTGCGAAATAGAGTTCGATTTTGCCGCTACCCTTCGGCCCCGCACTTAGAAACCGTTGCCGGAGGCGCTCGTTCTCGGCCATGCCGATCCTGGTCCGCAGGCCACGAATGGTCCGCTCGAAGATCTCGGCGGCACGTTTTTTCTTGGCTGCGCGAGGATCTGCATACAAGGGGCTGGCGGTCAGTTGACGGATACGTTTGCCGGTCCGCAGCCGCTCTGCCGATCTGGCCGAAAACAACAGCGCTGCTCCGCAGAACAGAGTGCTGCCAAATGCGAGATAAAAGAAAACAATCACGGTTTATACCTTTATGTCGACGATTTTTCGAATGATCAAGGTACCCACAGTGATTAGTCCTACACCGAGGTAAAGAAGCCGCTGCCCAATCGGATCGTGCAAAAGAACGTGCGAATAATCGGGATTGACCAGAGTCATCAAGAACAGCAGGATGACCGGAAGTAGGCTGAGGATCCAGCCTGTCAGCCGTCCCTGCGCAGTGCGGACGCGGACCTCGCCTTCGATCCGAACCCGCTCGCGAATGACCTCCGTGGTGCGGTCCAGAATCTCGGTAAGGTTGCCTCCTGTCTCCTTCTGGACCAGAATTGCCGTTACTACAAAGCGCAGATCGCTTGAGGGAATGCGGCCGGCCATTTGCAGCAGAGCATCCCGCAACGGCAGCCCGAAGTTCTGCTGGCGGAATACGGCGTCGAACTCCGCTCTTACCGCCTCTGCGGCCTGCTCGGAAAGTACTTCGATCGCTGAACTGACGGAGTGCCCGGCCCGCAGTGCCCGCGCCATCAGATCGATAGCATCCGGGAGCGCAGCGTTAAAAGAATGCAGCCGGGTGGCGCGCCTGCGTTTCAAAAACAGGTAGGGAGCGCATAATCCGACGATGCCGAGGACCGCTTGCACAAGCAGCATTGGGAAAAGGAAATACCCCGCGATAAAAGCCGTGACGCCCACGCTCACGCTATAGACAACGAAAGAGCCTGCAGTCCAGTTGCTGCCGGCCTGCATGGAAAGAGTCTCCAGAGTTTTGGAAAAGCGGTATCGATGAAGAAGCTCGTCCAGCCAGTGAAACCTGCCGGGAACATCTATTTTCAAGATCCGCTCCGCGTCCTGCTGTCGGGTTTTATCCTCATGATTAGCCTGCTGGATGTCGCCCACCCGTTTTTGGACGGCCTTTTCCCACGGCGTCTGACGCGTCAGCAACGCGACCATCCCGAAACTGACGAGCATCGTTCCGAGAAATGCGAAGACAAGAATCATCATGCCTCCATCGAATGTTCAAGCAGGTTCAGCGGTAGTGAAATTCCGCATGCTTTAAGCTTTTCAGCAAATTTTGGGACGATCCCGGTGGCATAGAACCTTCCTTTCACCTTCCCGTTGCTGGCGAGTCCCTGCTTCTCAAACAGGAAAATATCCTGCATACTGACGACTTCTCCACTGGTTCCGGTGATTTCGCTGACATGGGTAATCCGCCGGCTTCCATCGCTCATTCGGGAGACCTGCACGATCAGGTGAACGGCGGCAGCGATCTGCTGCCGAATGGCCTTTTCCGGCAACGCGATATTTCCCATCATGGCCATAGTTTCGATTCGGGAGATAGCCTCGCGCGGATTATTGGCGTGGATCGTTGTAATGGATCCATCGTGGCCGGTGTTCATGGCCTGCAGCATGTCGAGCGCCTCTTCTCCACGTACCTCGCCGAGCACAATCCGGTCAGGACGCATTCGAAGGGCGTTGATGACCAGTTCGCGCTGCCGTACCGCGCCGCGGCCTTCCACATTGGGCGGCCTGCACTCCAGTCGCACGACATGCTCCTGCTTGAGCTGCAGCTCAGCGGAGTCTTCAATGGTGACGACCCGCTCACGCTCTGAGATAAAGCTTGAAAGCACATTCAACAACGTCGTTTTGCCGGCACCTGTTCCTCCAGAAACGACAATGTTCATGCGGGCCCGCACCGCGCCTTTCAGGGCATCCATCATCGGGGGAGTAAGCGCTCGGTTACGCAGCAGATCATCGGCCACCAAAGGTGTACTGCCGAAACGCCGAATCGACAGAATCGGTCCATCGACGGCCAGCGGCGGAATGACAATGTTCACGCGGGACCCGTCTTTGAGACGTGCATCCACCATGGGAGAAGATTCATCGATGCGCCGTCCCACTGCCGAAACGATCTTGTCGATGATGTGCATCAAATGGCCATCGTCTTTGAAAACGATTTTTGTTTTCTCCAACATTCCGCGCCGCTCCACGTAGACCGTGTCATAGGTATTCACCAGGATGTCACTGACGGTGGGGTCCTGAAGTAGTGGTTCCAACGGCCCCAGCCCGAATACCTCATCCATTACTTCAAGGGCCACACGCTCACGTTCCGCGGCGCTAAGGGGAATACTTTGTTCCCCGACCAACTGCTGAATCTGGGTTAAGAACTGCTGTCTAGCGGCCCGGTTTTCCTCGATAAACGCGAGCTTTTCAAGATCCATCCGTTTGATCAATTTTTGATGGACGGCGGTTTTAATCTCCTGCTGCGCCTTGAGCGAAACGGATTGCGGCAACGGCGTTGGCAGAGCGCTTCGGTCCGGGGTTGTCATAGGAACTACGGCATCCGCCATGGTCGCACCTCTAGGTGAATTGGAAAGCTTCAATATCATTTCCAAAATGCGAAACTCCTTCGTTTGGGAGCTTCCGCTTCCGGATTGGCATGCACTAACCTGCTGGCCCATTTGCTGACCTGCGCGGTGAATTCCGATCGCCGATGCGGCGGAATCGGTTCACCCGCATTAATCGCGCGAATCAGTTCGGCGTAATTATTGGGAATACTGACAGAAACTGGGAACCGAACCGCGCTTTCTACCTGTTCCTTACTGACGGCATCATGTGACGAGGAGCGGTTCAGAACGATGCGCACCTTATACGCCGCGGTGACATCGAGGCCGAAGTTTTCAACGTGACGCGAGAGGTCTCGCAAGGCAGCTACGTCTGGCGTCGCTACCAGGTACACATGGTTCGAGCTGTCGACGATCGCGGAGTTGACATCCTGGTATTCGAGTGACGAATCGAGGATGACGTAGTCGTATTCGCCGCGTAGAAACTCGAGCACCTGTTCCATGTCCCGAGGACTGCTGCCGTAGCGTGCGGCGCAGGTATACGGAGAAGGAAGCAGATCGAGTCCATTCGGGTGATGAGTCAAAAACCCGGCAAGCAGTTCCGCATCCAGACGATCGACATTTCGGAGCAGTTCATCGAAATAGTAAGGATTTTCCTTCAGCCCGAGATACAGACAAACATGTCCAAGCTGGTGATGATGATCGATCAGAAGGACTTTTTTCCGATGCTCAAGGACGAGGAATGTTGAAAGGTAAACGGCCAGCGTGGTGGTGCCCACGCCACCTTTGGCGCCAAACAGAGAAATCACGTTTCCGGCATTCTTCGGGGCTTCCGCGGCAGCAATCGCGGTAAAACGGGCCTGCAGCCGTTCCATCATTTCCGTGAATTTCGCCAGGTCGAAAGGCCGAGACAGAAATTCACTACATCCCGCCCGCATCGCGTTTAGAAGAAGATCCGTTTCATTGCGCTCTGAAACGGCAACGGTGGCAATCCTGCCGGAGAACATCTGGTGCAGGATTTGCGTAGTGACGGCAGCCTGGCTGGGGTCGCGGTCGAAATCGATAATGGCGACGCATGTGGCGGAGTCCTTAACCCTTTGAGAGAATTGCGGCCGTTTATTGCGGGAGATGTAATCGTGGAACTCGCCCGCAAATTCCGTGTCGGAAATATAGGCGCATCCATCGATGATCCTGGCCACCGTATCCGGATCGGCGCAAACCGTGAACACAATGTATCGCGATGGCGCCAAGCTGTTGTTTTTCGCGTTCACTGGTGGCACTCTCCTGTTGTGTTCATTGCCGCTCGGCAGTCTCTGGAGTGCGGACCGGATTTGCAAACTGCTGCGTGTCGAATTTCCCCGCGCTCAGGTTGGGAACGGCCATTTTGGGCGCCACCGGGTGCAGATTCTGGTGCAGCGGATCGACCACCGTGGCAGTTACGATCACCATCAGCTCGTCAACCGAGTAGGTGTTGTTTTTCGATTTGAAAAGTTCGCCGAGAACAGGGATGCTTCCGATCCCAGGTACCTTGCTGAGAAGCACGGTGGTGCGGTGATCGAGCAGTCCGGAGATGCTGAAGCTTTCGCCATCCCGCAGTTCCACTTCCGTCTCTGCCCGCCGCGTAGAAATTGCTGGAATGGTATAGCCGGAGATCGTCACTGAGTTGCTGTAATCAAGCGCACTGACCTCTGGCGCCACCTTCAGAAAAATTGTGCCATCGGCATTCACCGTGGGGGTGAACTTCAGCTTGACGCCATACGGCTGAAACATGATAGTTACGGAGGCGAAGCTGCTGCCGCCGCCCTGAATCACTGGATAGGGGAATTCGCCGCCCGAAAGGAACTGGGCCTCATGTCCGCTGATTGAGGTGATCGTGGGTTCGGCGAGAATCTGGAGGACATTGTGAGATTCCAGGTCTGCAATCGTCGCCCCCACATTGAGCTTAGAATCGTACAAAAAAAGATTGAGTGGATTGCTGAGTCCGATCTGCGCCGTGCCGCCGCTGCCCGATGTCAGCCCGACGCTGCTGAACTGCTGGGTGGACACTGTCGACATTTTTGATCCGGCGCTGAAGAAATTGAATCCGAACTGCGCCAGCTTGGTCCGGTCGACTTCCACCATTCGCACCTTCAGTTGGACTTCTCTGGGGTGAATGTAGGTCGTAGATAAGGAGTTGACCACGTCTCTGGAGTACGAAGAGGCAAGCTGGACGGCTTGCTTATAGGCGTCCTCGCCGACAACGGTCCCGGTCAGGTAGACGCGCCCTTCCCGTGCCTGTGCATGAACATTCTCCCCAGGCAGCGCCTGCTCTAATGCGTTGCGGAGTGCTTCCACATCGACATCCGCCGATACGGTGTACAACCTGGAATGCCCGGCGTTATCCCAGAGCGCAAGAGTGCTGACGCCCGCGTCCATCGCTGTAACTACAACCTCGTTGGGGCTGGCGGTGAAGGATTGCAGCACGGCCGGGTTGCTGATATAGACACGGCGCAGACGGTTGGTGGTCTTCAGGGAGATAGAGCGGCCGACGATGAGATGAAGGTTTGCTGCCTTCGCAGTTGCCTGGATCTCGGTTCCAGCGGGAAGATCGGCCATCAAGAGCGCGGACGACACCGGCGCAGCCATCGCGCCGGCGTGAGCGAGTTGTGCGATCGCCGGGTTGCTGGTAACCGCACCGATGGACATCAGGGCAACCAAGGTCGAGATGTTGCGCCGAATTGTTGTTCGTATATTCAATGCGTATCCACTTGGTGAATAAAGCTGGTTTTCCAATACTCGACAGCGGCCCGTCCACTTCATCGCCTGACGGCTGCGCAATCGGAACAGCTGACAGCTTCACGACACCTTAGTTGAAGGTTGTCGTGGTTTTTTTATTTCCCATTACGGTTTCGACTACATACGGCATCGCTCGTGGAATCGCCAATCTCCGGCCGGGCGCATGCCTGGTTTCGGTGCCCGGAACTAGTTGCGAGAGCGCTACCGGCGCATCCGCGATCTGTCCATGATCCGTACCGTTCCGCAGAATGAAATGAATGCTGCCTTGCGTGCTGGCCAGCACCGCTCGTTCCGCATTCTCCGGCGTTACCAGTAATGTGACAACGTCAACTTCCGCTGGCTTGCCGCCCGGGTCCGGTTCTACCTGATGGCCGGCTGCAAGCACCTCGGCGTCCTCGAGTACGGTTGCCGTTGCCGGTTCGGGGGATTTGTCCGAACGATACGTGACCAGCACGTCCACATGGGAGCCAGGGAACAGAAAACCTGCCACGCCGACCACCTCATCGGAACGCAGCGCCAACGCCCGCATGCCGTCTGGAATCTTAACCGTCAGCCCCATTCCGGGAATCGACAGGTCCCGCTCCAGAATGGGCGCATCTGCGGAGAGCGGATACATGACTGCGCGTCCGATCAGATCTTTTGGCTTCAGAAAACCGCCACTCAGCGGAATTGATGCTGGCCAGTCAATGACTTTGAGATCCTCCAGCTTCAGAACTTCTCCGGCTTCCAGCGGGATTGCCGCCGCGACATATCCCTGCTTCGCGACGACGGTGCTCTGGGCATGCACACGCATCTTTCGACTAAGCAGAAACGTGCAACCCCCGGAGATCGCCAAAGCGAGGAGAAAAGCCGATGTTAGTCTTCCTTTTCCCATCGAATTACCTCAGCGCCGTCTGGCCCAGAACGGTAATCCAGCATCCAAAAGCGATTGCCAGAGCATAGGGCATAGTCAGAGTGCGGGGATTTCGTAAGTGCAACTCGGGATGCGGCTGAAGTCCAAAAGTCGCATGATGGCCAATGAGCGCGCCCACGTTGACCAGCATGCTCTTTAATCGACCATGGAGGATCGCCAGCGCTGCAGCGATTAGGCCGCCAGTTAAAGCGGTGAACACAAAAATCTCGATCAGATGACCGAAGCCGGCAATGCAGGCGACGCCGGCCATTAACTTAATGTCTCCCGCACCCATGCCGCCAACGACAAAGAAAACAAAAAATATTGCGCCGCCTGCGAGCCCGGCCACGGCAGCCATCCCCATCGATTCCCATCCTCCCGAAGCCAAGTGGAGCAGCAGACCACAGACGAGTATTGACGTCGTCAGCAGGTTGGGAATTCGTCTCGTCTGCACGTCGAAGATCGCGCCGATGGTAGCGCAAAATGAGGCGCCCAAGAGATACGCAATTTCAGGGGAAAGGAGAGTCATATCAAAATCGACCGCGAAGAAGAGAATTGATGACGTAATACAAATAGTTAGCCCGAGTACCATGTGCCTCAGCAATCGGCCTTCGCGCTAAAAAGCTGTTCGCCATACATTCTCTTTATCGGAGATATGGGCGAAAATCTGTAATAGTCTGCACAATTAATTTGTCTGCTTTTTGTGGTGTTTGGAAGTGGGCTGGGCAGGTAAGCCTAAGAGCCGTAAGGGTTGCGGGAAGACAGTGGTTAGAAGCTATCGTCTTTCCACAACCCTTACTTGGGCTGGATTCGAGCTGTAGGAATATGTTGGGCCTGCGATTGTTTACACGGCACTGTTCAAGTTGCTTCCGACACTGTTGAACGCGGCTCCAATATTGTTGGCGAGGGTTTTCATGCCGGTCACGGCACCCAGGGCAATCAAAGCTGTAACCAGCGCGTATTCGATCAGATCCTGACCGGAATCTTCTTTCACCAGGCGGACTAAAAGCTGTTTGAAGTCGATCATTGAATTCTCCTGACTATTTTGCCGATTGGCTGCCATCCAGAACGATTTACAAAAGGATGGAACCTGTCGGGTTGGGGTTGTGGTGTGATATTACTTTCATTCCCGAAAGCGGCAACTCAAAGTTCTTTCAAGTGCAGTACGGAAGTAATGTTTTAAGCACCCAAAGTAGAACTGAAATGATTCAGCGAGAGTATCAGCCCTGAAACTGCAAGATTGTTCCAGAGTTAGCTGGCTTTTCAAAATTCTGCTCCACTCAAACTACAGCGAAATTATTGCAGCATACCCACCTTCAACAACTCGGCGGAAGGCGCCGGGTTCAGCGCCAGGTTGATTGCCCCGCTTCCGCTCAGGTTTACCTGATCGGTGACGATCTGGCCCAGAATAAAGGTCCCGCTACTGGCCGCGCCACTGATGTTTAAGCTGTCTGTGTAGCTGGTGGAATGGAAATAGAGCGCGCCGGAAAAGGATAGATTGCCCGAGCCGCTCATCTGCGGCTTTGTGGTGTTGTTATGGGCCTGATAGATGAGTAACCCGCGAGAGCCGGGAGTTCCGCGTGTGTCGGTTGTATCGCCATAGGCATCCCAATAGGTTCCATTGTGCGTGCACTCCGCGATGAGGATGTTTCCATTTAGAGAACTCGGCATTCCAAGTGATGCGTTTGGAGTGCTGCCATCACAGGTGAGGGCGGTGGAATTGACCGGGTCGACCCGGCTGGATGGCAGCAGCCCCGCGGCTCCGCTGATATTCAGGCTTCCGGTCAGAAAGTAGAACATGATTCCGTCCGTCTGCTGCGCAACCGTAGCAGAATACGGACTGCAAGCTGGTATACATGGCGTTGCCATGCGGATATCGTCGCTGCCGCTGACGTTCAAACTGCCGTTCATATAGTAGATACCGGGCTTCAGGATCAGGACCTGGTTGCCACCATAGTTGATGCCGCTGGGGTAATAACCAGGCTCAAACTCAATGCAGCCGGAGTGAGGGATCTGGTCGGAGTAGTAGTTATTTCCGGTTTGGTGGTCGGGGCACCCATCATATCCATACGACACGACATGGGGCTCGCTCGCGGTGGTTGCCAAGGGGGGCTCAGTGGGCGCAGACACGCCGGCGTAGGGATCAGCGATGGGCAGCGCCGATCCGTACCAGTGTCCTGTAGTTCCTCCATTAAAGCCGCTTGTGGGGGCGATCAGAGGGCCGCCTACCACCGCGACGTCCGAGCCGGCGCCTTGGGGGCCGCCAGCGCTGGTGTTGATTACGCCGGAAGCGCTGTAAGCAACCGCAGTGGAGCTGTTGGAATTCACCTGCAAACTGCGTTGCGGGCCACCCACAATGGTGAGATGACCTCCTCCGCTATAGCTGAACGCGCCGGAGGCTGTGGGATTCAGGACAATCATGGGAGCGGCCTCGTATTCCTGAACCAGGCCGCAGGTGCAAGATGCTGTTACCTTCTGATATCGCGTTCCCTGCAGGCTGTATAGAAAATACGTGGGCACGTTTTCTGTGATCGCAACCTGCAGAAATGGATAGGGGGTAACGGAAGTAGGTGGGGCGGTAGTTCCGGCGACCGTAGCTGGAAAGCTCCACGCCACCGAATTGGATGCGCCAGATGAAAGACCCGCGCCGTTATAACCATTGGCATTGGCATAAAAACATATGGTGCTAGTGTCCGGCCCAGAGCTGCAGTTCCCGCCCGTTCCGGGGATAAAACCCATATTCGGCAGGGTGTCGCCCGCGACCAGTGCGGTCATATCCATGGCTCCGGCCTGGCACGCAGCATCCGCAGCGGACTGCTCTGCCTGGCGATGAAACCATAGGTTCGTCAGATCGACGGCAAAGCCCACGATTGCCACTATGAACAAGGTCATCATCAACAGTAAAGAAATCAATACCTGCCCGGATTCTTGGCCGGTCCAGTCTGAGGAAGAAACAAAGCCGGACGGGTTCGAATTGGTTTTGTTCTGCATAGTTCGTCAGATAATCGGTCTGGATGTTCCGTATTTCGCACCACTCTTCAGTAAACAATTCTTCCCTGCGCGCTCATGCTTACCTTATCGGCAATTCCCGGCAACTTTATATAGGGAACATATGTGTACTGAATCGCAACATTCACGCGTGACGGCGGACTGGAACTAGCATCGGGATAACTGACCTGCACGGTCATGTTAGCAAGGTTGTGAAAAGAATAAGCGGCGGCGCTTTTAACGACGGAAGCCACGTTTGCGCCAGAGGAATCTCCACAGCCCTAGGCTGGGTCCGCTGCAATTGCTGCTGTCGGTTCCGTGGACGATGGCATACCGGACACCCTGGCGCGCGGCATCTCCGAGAACGCTATAGGTGTACGTCAGCATGCACATTTCAAAAAGCCAGAAGACCATGGGTATCACCACAAGCAAACTCAACGCTGTTTCCACCACCAGCGAGCCGTCTTCCTTACGAGGGAAGTGCCTTCGACAAAAGGCTGGTTGTAGAATCCAGACCTCTCGCAGTGAACGGCACCGTTGTTTGAAATTTTTCATTTAATCCAGCACCCGCATGGATACTTCGCGGTGGAAGGTGAGCGATGGCACCAGGGAATACGAAAAGAAGCTGAGCGGGATGGGCGGCCGGACGGTGTACGTCACATCTACCCGGTTCAGCAAAAACGTAGGCGCCTCCGGATCAGAGGCTGGAGTATAGCTACTGCCGGCAGGTCCGTAGCTGACGCATTGGGTTAAGTGATTACTGACGCCGACCGACTTCGAGCACACTTGCACTGTCGTCGTGGTAGAAGCGCTGGCCAGGCCCGATAGATCACCCAGCGCCAGAGCGGAAACGGAGGTTACGCTGGACAGCGGTCCGGCAGCAGGCAGGCTGCTCTGTCCCGGAGATTGAAAGCCCTGGATGGAATACTCAGCAGCGCTGCGCGAAGAAGAGCTGAGATTCGCGGCGACTATAAAGAAATATCCAAAATCGACCGCAAAAAAGGCGAGCAGCACCAGTAGGGGCAGGAATAGGGCCGTTTCCAGCAGGCTTTGACCGGACTCCTGTCCGATGCATGCGCGAATTGGGATTTCTTGCTGGCCCATGCGATTTGTATCCTATGCATCTTTCGTTGTGTGTGTTGGCCTCGGCATATGATTCGGGCCCGCTGAATGAATTATCGGCATTCCCGGCCGAACATTAAATCGGTAATGCTTCTGGCGGATTTGTCGATAAGTTACGTAAATCGCAACAAAGTTGTTTATGGGCTGAGGAATTCCTGCCTTGATAGTTACTTCCGTACTCGTAGAGGAAAAAAAGACGAGCAAACCCCAGCGCGCCTGGCAGATCAGCACGCGTCTGAGATTTCTTTGCGGGTTTCCCATGCTGCTGGCCGTTTTACTCGCCGGCGAGGTTTTCCTGGCGCTTCCCAAGACAAATGGAGATCCCGATCTGGGATGGCATTTGCGCAATGCCCAATATCAGTGGCAGCACCACGCCTTTATTCGGCAGGACTTCTATTCCTTCACCACGCAAGGCAAACCGTGGATGGATCACGAATGGCTAGCAGAAATTCCTTTTTATGTGGCATGGAAATGGTTCGGTGGGCGCGGTATTTTCATTCGTCACATACGCGACCATAACAGCCATTCTGCTGGGTATATTCGGGCTGGCCAGAATGCAGTCGCAGAACATAAAGGCGGCCTTTCTGGTTTCAGCCCTGGCTGTCGTCCTTGCCAGCGTGTCGTTCGGCCCGCGAACGCTGCTTTTCGGATGGCTTTACCTGATTGCCGAATTGGCAATCCTTTATAGCTTTCGCAATGCGCGCGATTTCCTATGGGTGCTTCCGCCGTTGTTCCTGCTTTGGGTAAACACCCATGGCTCCTGGCTCATTGGATTGGTTCTGCTGGTGCTGTTTGCATTGTCCGGCTGTGTCGAGGGAAGGTGGGGTTCAATCGAGGCGAAGTGCTGGAGCATGTCTCAAAAGCTCAGGCTTGGCGGCAGCTGTAGCCGCTTCGGTGTTCGCAATTTTTCTGAATCCATATGGGTGGCGCCTGGTGGCCTATCCATTCAATCTAGCATTTCATCAGAAACTAAATATCGCGAATGTCGTCGAATGGAGAAGCCTGGACTTCCATTCGCCGCGCGGAAAAATCGTGCTGGCGATTCTGCTGGGCGCCATCGTTCTGCAACTGCTCCGACGAAGAAAGTGGATGCTGCACGAGGTGTTTTTCCTGGCTGTAGGAATATACGCCGGCCTTACCTATTCGCGCTTTTTATTCTTAACCGCCATTCTGGTCCTTCCTCTCCTGGCCGCGGGATATACGGGAATGGCTGCCCGCCGTATTATGCGGAACGCGATAAGCCATGGCTGAATGGTCCGATCATGCTCGCGTGCATTGTCGCAATTTGCCTGAAATTCCCAAACAACCGGCAGCTCCTCCGTGCGGAATCCAGTCAGTTTCCGGATCATGCGCAGACATTTCTCGAGCATTTTCATCCAGAGGGAAAGGTGTTAAACGATTATCTATGGGGTGGATACCTGATTTGGAACGATCGACAGATTCCCGTGTTCGTTGACTCACGCGTAGATGTCTTTGAATACAACGGCATTTTCAAAGATTATCTGGACCTAACGCAGTTCCGAAATAGCCTCAGCATACTCGACAAGTATGCTATCCGGTATGTGCTGTTCGAAAAGAAAGCGCCGCTCAGCTATTTGCTGGAGCACACTCCGGGATGGAAGATCGATTATCAGGACGACACCACCATTCTCTTCGAAAGAAGCGGTCGCGCGCACAGATGAAATGTATCGAGTTGGACACTCAGGAGCTGGAACCAAAATTCCTAATGGAGGAATTGCAGATCCGTGAACTGCGACCCAAACAGCCGCAGCTGATGCAGAAACGGGTTGGGTGGCTGACAAAGTTTTTATATTTTCTGGCTACGTTCCAGATCGTCTGCTATTACATTCGCAACGTTCCGTCTTACATGCGACTGATGCCTTACGAAAATGGCGGTGACCATATGCCTTTTCAGGGACGAATGTTGATGATGTTTTTGCTGCGATGGGCACATGGAAATTCGGGGTGGAGTGCGCTCGCGGCTTGCTCGAAGAGATTCGCGCCATGGCTTCTGCCGCGCAGTATTCCAGAAGCCGTTCTACAAGTGGTGGTGGATACAGCTTGCATTATTATTACGGGAACAATTGCAACGCGAATTTATCAGGCCAGCTCGAAAGAGCGCCTTTTCACTCTATGGGTCTACCCCATGGTGCTGGTTATGTGTGTCTCGGCCTACATCCTGCATACAACCCAGAACTTGCGCTTTTACTATGATCTTCCCAGCATGATGTTCTTCTCGGTAGGGCTGTATCTTATCTATTTTCGCCGTCATCCGGCACTATTTGTGGCCCTGTTCCTGGTGGGAACCATCAATCGCGAAACTACGTTGTTTCTTCTGCTGTTTTTTGTTCTGGCGCATTTGGTGGAGCAGGGGAGCGTCCATTGGCGGCGTTTGCGAGATCTGCGGATGTGGGGAGTTGTGGTGCCGCTGGGGATGGTCTGGCTCGTCTGGCGGATATGGGTGGAATGGGTTTTCCGACAAAACCCTTCGGAATCCGCATGGAAGTTCTTTTTCAATGTAGCCTTGGTGCTGACTCCGCTAACATGGCCGCAGCTATTGGGCGCGGGTTGTTACTTATTTCCCATCGTTCTCCTTTTCCGACGTTCCATTCATGACCCAACGCTTCGCATCTGGTTGTGGACGATTCCTGCATGGATTGCATTGATGTTCTTTTACGGCATCCTGGTCGAGACCAGAATTTTCGGAGAATTAATCTGCTATCTCGCATGTTTGACCGCGTTGATCGCGGAGCAGGCGATTCTGTCGGCTCTTCGAGACGCAGGGATGGTCGCATCGAGACAATTTCATCTCCGCCGGAGAGATATCATCTTTCGGTCCGAGATAGACGGTCGCATCTCTTCCGGCGTCCAGCATGTAATAGCTTTCCTCCTGGGTGTAGTTCGTCCCGAACTTATCTTGAATATATTCGGTCAGGCCTTGTACCTGTAGCGATAGATTTCCCTCTCCTGTCGTATCCAGAAGATCGAAACGAATGGGGAATTCGGTGCCGAACCGGGCATGCACCGCATTTCCCGGCAGCGCACGTGACTGGCTGAACACGAGATCGATAGCGGGCACTTCCACGCGGTGGAGACCGAAGCCGAGCAGCAGGCTATTTTCGTCTGGAACGCGTCGAAACCTCACGCATAATTCGGTCCCTCGGCCGGGCCACCAGGATGCAGCATTATCCCAGGCCCACGAATTTCCTTGAATTCGCGGGACTTCGCGAGCCGAAAATTTCCGCTAGACCTGGAAAGATTCCGCGCATCCAAAAATAGCATGCATTATCCGATAGCCACTATTGGGACTGTCATTACGCTGGTCGTCGCGTTTTTTGCCGATCGTGTTGGGATAGCGTTACTGAAACGCCGCGACGTGCCATGGGCAGAGAAGTATAGAGAGCGTCAAATACTCGGATTCATCATTTCAGCCATCACGGTTGCAATCCTTGTTGTTCTGTGGGGACGTCTATTCCACAACAAGGGCACTTTTTTTGGACTGCTGGCGGCGGGCCTTGCGGTCGCATTACGCGAGCCGCTGCTCAGCATTGCGGGACGCATCTCGATTTTTGCAGCACATATGTATGCAGTCGGCGACCGTATTGAAATCAACCAGATGGGCGGAGATGTAATCGGGATCGGCTTTTTCTATACGCGCATGCTGGAGATTGGTAACTGGATGCATGCCGACCAGGCGACAGGCCGTACCGTTCTCATCAGCAACTCAACCGTATACCAGCACCCGATCTACAATTACACGCAGAATTTCTCCTATATCTGGGATGAGATTATGCTTCCTGTTACCTATGCGAGCGAGGTTAGCGAGGCGACGCGCATCCTGCTTGAAGCCGGAGATAAATTTACACGATCGTATATCGACATGGCTAAACAGGATGTGGAGCAAATGCGCAAATCCTATCTGGTTCCGGATGTAACTCTCGAGCCGACCGTATTTACCCGGGTCACTTCCAATTACGTAGAACTCACGATGCGCTATATCGTCCATCCGCGGCGCCGTCGCGATACAAGCTCGCTTTTGTATAGTTACGTTTTCGATCTGGTGCAGAAACATCCGGCCATAACCATCGGCTCCGACACCATGGATTTAACGGTGCACCCGCCCGAGAGAAAGAATGTAGATACGAATCAAGAAGAACGCATGAGAAGTTGGCCAGGCTGTGGCTCATCGCATCAGTAAGAGGTATAAAGCACCGCCGATGGCGGAGACGCCTACAGTAAGCCAAGTGACATAGTCCCCGGGATGCCCACTCTGGAGTTCGCGAATCGGCCGCATAGGACCCTCGATATGCGAAGGCCAGCGCAGCCATCGCGGTATAGCCAGGTGGAACACGGAAGCGCATGCGAGCAGCAGCGCCAAAGCCGTTGCCAGCGTTCCCCGCAGTGCCGCCCCGAGTAAAGGCTGGGCCGGGAAGGAGCTTGCGCGTGGGGACCATCCGCCTGTATATACCAGATGAATGTAAGCCGACTGATCCAGAAAGCGTGCCGCTACGATGGCCAGCTCCTCTCGGAGTAATGGCACAAAGCAAACAGCCAGGCAGCCAAGAATACAAATCGCCGCGGGCAAAAATAAAAACCAGTAAATAACCTTATTTTCTTCATGAGTCTCCGGCAGCTCGCCAACTTGAGAGGACCGGTCCGATGGGCCCGGATCGCCCCAACCTGCAAACGTACGCATGCCCACTCGGAAAACGGCCCCTCCAGTGAACGCGCCGGCAAGCAGGAAAATTGCGGAAACCCATCCATACCCGGAGTCTTCGCCGGCCTTCGATACCAGCGACTCGCCGAGAAACGTCGCGAAAGGAGGCATTCCCGCCAGCGCCAGTCCGCCAAGAAACCAAAGTATTGCGGTAAAGCGCAATTCTTTGCCGCGGTTGAAAAGTACATTCTCGCTCATGCTTCGCAATCGATGAAGAAGAATCCCCGACGAAAAAAATAGCCCGGACTTTGCCAGCGCATGTGCGATGAGATAGAGGCATAGTCCTGCGAGCCCAATTGCCGACTGCAGCCCGAAGCCAATGATCATAAGCCCCATATGGCTGATGGTGGAAAAGGCGAGCATGCGCTTCAAATGATGCTCGGCATAGCACATAAGTCCGCCCCACAGAGCTGTGATCACACCGATACAGACGAATATGGCGCGAATACCGGCAAGGTGTCCGGAGAACGCGTGTTCATAGACTGTGACGTAGATGCGCAGGACGGCATAAAGGCCGAGCTCGACCATCAAGCCTGAAAAAAGAACACATACCGGAGTAGGAGCAACCGCATGTGCATCCGCCAACCAGAAATGAAATGGAACGGCCGCGCCCTTAATCAGAAATCCACATGTGATGAAAAGGAACGAGACGATGACGAGCGAATCGTGTCTCCCTCCCAGCGCGCTACCGATCTGCGCCAGGTTCAGCGCGCCCGTCGCTCCGTAAAGGAAAGCGATTCCGGTGAGCACAAGGAAAGCAGCAATGGTGTTGGTAATGGCGAAATTAAATGCACCTTGCAGAGGGGCGGGCTCCTCGGTCTTCAGGCCACACAATGCGAAGGCCGCGGTGCTCATCAACTCAAAAAATACAAACAGATTAAAGAGATCGCCGGTCAGCACAAATCCGGACATGGCGGCCAGAAATACCAGCATCAGAGGTTGAGAAAGATTATGCGCGGAATCAACGCAGCGCCAGGAAAATATCAATGCCAGCAGAGTCAGGAATCCCGCGAGTACGGCCAGTGAGGCGCCAACCGGGTCCACGACGAAGCAGATGCCGAGCACGACGTGGCCCCGTGGATACCAGTTCCCGAACCAGTAGACGAACGGGCGGTGCCAGGCGGCCAATAGCAGAAGGATGGAATATACAAAATTGAATCCGGCAGTCGCAATGCCGATTGAATCTGCGATAGCCCGCGGAAAAAAATGACGCAGGCCGCTCAACAGGGCGGCCGCAATCAGAGGTACGGCAATGATTAGAGCCGGCGACGGGTGCAAGTCAATCAGCCTCGCAGAATGCGCAGATCGTCCGGGCGCAGAGTTCCGGCTTTTTCGAAGGATTTGACCAGCATGGAAAGAAGCAGCGCAAATACCGTTGCCTCAACGACAATATCGGTGAGCATCAATGCCTGGACCAGCGGATCGACGGTCAATGTGCCGGGTGAAATTCCGGCAAAGACCGGGGCTGCGCCGCCGACGCGGAACCCAATATTGAGCAGCAGAACATATGTGGAGGTCTGCAGCACAGCCAGACACACCACCGTGTGGATCAGGTGCGGGCTGGTGACGATGCCATAAAGTCCGCAGAAAAAAAGCCACGCCGCGATAATGTAAGGAAACATGTGTATGAACATTCAGTCCTTCTCTTCCGCGCCGGAGATGATGTCCTGCAGATAGGCATAAATTACGAGAGTAAAAGCGGCACTAACTTCCACCCCTACACAGACGCTGATCAGAGCGATATTTCCCCCGGAGAACACCTCGCCAGTTTTGCCCAGCGGCAGAATGTTCGTTAGAAAAGGGATCCCAATAACAAGTGGGACTATGCCGATCAGCGCATAAGCAGCGGCGCCCAGCGCCTCCATGAATTCCATCAACGGATGCGAAGTGATACGTTGAAAGGTCCGTGTGTTCTGAGAGATATAAATCAGCATAGGGGCAGCGGCGAGGATAACGCCGCCCTGGAAACCGCCGCCCGGCGTCAATTGACCATGCGTCGCGATGTACAGACCAAACAAAACGCTGATCGCAATAGCGGGGATGGAGAACAGTTTGGTCGTTTCGCTCAATGTGGCGTAATCATCGAGACCCTGGCGCAGTGTGCGTTTCCCATCCTCCTTCCGCAGCAGCATCATCACACCGGCAACTGCGCTAAAGAGGATGAACTCTTCGCCGAGCGTATCGAAGCCCCGGTAATCATAGGTAATGGCGTTCACTGCGTCGGTTGCATGGCGCTGATACACGACGAGGCGGCTAACTGCATCGCCGTACGGTCCGCGGTACTGTCCCCAGGGCGCAAGATTTCGCGCGGCCAGGCAATAGAAGCAGAAGAATACGGCGCCTGCGATCAGGAAAAGTCGCACACGAATCCTGGCGCTCATTTGGTGTCCTCCTTTGCTGCATCGCCGCGTTCCTTATGACTACGCATTCGGGAGATAGCCAGCATCAGCATCAGCGGCAACGCCAGGCCGCCGACCGTAATCTGAGACAGCGCGACGTCGGGCGCCTGAAAGACAAAGAACATCAGCCCGAATAACAGCCCATAAAATGTAAGAGCGAATACCTGCGAAGTGACATCATGGGTTCGTACAACAACGAAACCGGTGACGGCAATCAGTAGAAGAAGCATCGCTCCGAAAATCATCATGGTTTGGACTCCTTCTCCAGAAACTCGACTCCGTCACCGGGGCGTGGTTCCCAATGGCGCAGCTCACGTACGCGGAAGGCCCGTGCTGTTGCGTGGGTAACAATGGAATTGATTGCGATAAGAACGACCGCGATTGCCACACATTTCGCTGTGGCCTGGGATGCGCCGGTCCGGCAGGCCACAGCAATGGTAAGCGTCACAGAGGCGAATGCGGCGGGAAGTGACATATAGTGCAGCGCCTGCATCGGCTGGCGCATGCGCCACATCCCGAGTACCCCCAGCCAGCAGAGGACAGCGGTAATAATCAGAAATACGTCCATAGCAACACGCAGTGGGTCAGTCATAAATGCTTCTCAAGAAAGCGAGCAAAGACGAGACCGCCGCCGAATGACATGATCGCCAGCGCCAGCGCGAGATCGATGAAAGGAAGCCGGTCGGTGCCGACGGTAAACAGCACGAGTGCCAGGGTGACAATGATGCCGGTCATCTCAACTCCGACAAGCCGTCGTTCCGGAGATCCGCGCAGGCACATATCCGCACAAGGCAGCAGGCAAGCAGATACGACAATGGCGCAGATCAGCCATGCGTTCATGCCTGGGCACCCAGCCTGCGCGTCAT
>CAWGLF010000041.1:0-19823 GCA_963823295.1 uncultured Acidobacteriota bacterium | reverse complement strand
TCGGCGAATCCACCGCCCGCATCACCGTCGAGGAGCAGGTCGGCACGAAGGTTACCCCCACCTTCGCCACCAACGTAAACACCACTGCGCAGCAATTGATCCAGGCGCAGTACGACCTGACTCGCAACGTCTCCGTCATCGCCGTCCGCGACGAGGCGAACGTGTTTAGCATGTATCTGCAAATTCGCGCCCGGCATAAGTAATCGTTTGCCACCCCAGAATGTCGTCATCCTGAGCGTAGCGACGGACCTCTGTATTACGGCGACCCACCACCCCACCGCTTTTTTCCTTGACCCGTTTCCAACTCTGTCCGATAGTCCTTCCATGCAGGAATCCAGCGCAATGACAGAATCAAGCCGAAGCACAATCGTCTCCAGTGCTCTCCTCGCCATAGGAATTTTCCTCGGCCTCCTCCTCGGCGGATGGCTCCTCGGCAGCCAGATCAAAGACACCCGCCTGGCCGACCGCTACGTCACCGTCCGCGGCCTCGCGGAGCGGAACGTGCAAGCGGACCTGGCGATCTGGCCTTTATCCTTCCGCGAAGCCGGAAACGATCTGCAGGCCACCTATAACAAAAGCACACAGGACAGCCAGGCAGTTCTTCAATTTCTGAATGCGCAGGGCATTCCCCGGACCGATATCACTCTCGGCCAGCCCGGAGTCACCGACACTCAGGCCAATGATTACGGAGGGACGCGCGCCCCCAATCGCTACATCGTGCAGCAATCCATCACCGTCCGATCGCAGAATGTCGCCAATGTGGCCGCCGCGGTGCAAAAGACCAGCTCGTTGATCGCCAGCGGCGTGGTGCTCGGCGGCGGACCGCAATATGGTCAGCAAAATAGCGTCAGCTATGTATTTACCGGATTGAATTCAATTAAGCCGGGGATGATTACCGAAGCGACACGCAACGCTCGCACCGCCGCCGAGCGTTTTGCAGCCGACTCCGGCAGCAAGGTCGGAACGATCCGCCAGGCGTCCCAAGGGCTGTTTTCCATATCATCGGCAGATGCCGCATCGGATGGCGAAGGAATGTCCGCCGGCATGTCAGGTCAATCCGGCGCAAGCATTTTGCAGAAGGTGCGCGTGGTGACAACCATTCAGTATTATCTGCAGCAGTAAGAGAGCCAGGCTTGTCGGTCGTCTCTGGTTCAGATGGAGTCGGATCAAAAAGTGAGCCCGTCATTCTGCGCGCAGCCGGGTCCCCGGCGACAGGTCTTCGTCGCTGGGGTGGGAGCGAAGAATTCCGGCATAGCCGATGTTTCCCGAATTTTTCGAAGGGATCAAAAATCCCGTCATTCAGAATCGCTCTCGATTTCAATTGCGTCTCATGGAGTGCATCTTGTCTGTTCGCAGAGCTCGGAGTATCGTATGATCCGGCAAGATGGTAGTTCGATTTTGTGAGGGAGATGAAAAGGATGCGAACCCGAAAAATTGCACAGCAGTTGGTGGTCGTACTGTTTCTCGGTGCGGTGGGATGGGTCGCGGCGCCCGTCCTGACTGGTCCTTCGGCCTGCGTATTTGCCGCCGACACGGGCCAGTCGCTTACCGATGCAGTCCAAAGGCAGCTTCGGAACAAGAATTTTAGAGATATCAACGTGCGCGCTTCTGAGGATGGAACCGTCACTTTATCCGGCCAGGTCGATCTGTACGGGTACAAAGTGGATGCGATCAAGAAAGCCAGGAAGGTACGCGGTGTGAAGGATGTCCGCGACAACATTGCCGTTGGCGGTCCCACCATTCCGGATAATGTTCTCCAGCGAAAGCTGCTCAGCAGGATCGAAGTCGATCGCGTCGGCTTCGGTCAGGTCTTTGACGCTATCGGAGTGTCGGTGCAGAACGGGGTGGCGACTCTCGGTGGCCATGCGCTCGGTCCCGTGGCCAAGCAATCCGCCCTTTCATTGACGCAATTTACACCCGGCGTGAAAGGTGTGGTCGATCGCATCAGCGTCGATCCGGTTTCGCCGATGGATGATGGAATACGCCGCGCAACCTACCGCGCGATCTACGGGTTTCCCGCGCTGCAGCAGTACGCGATTGTGCCATCGAAACCGATCCGCATCTCCGTTCAAAACGGCAGGGTCACTTTGTACGGCGTCGTGAACAACCAGATGGATAAGCAGCTTGCGTACACCCGCGCCATGCAGGTGCCAAACGTGTTCCAGGTCACCAATAACCTAGTGGTCGCGAACCAGGCGAACGAACAGAAATAGCCCGTCTATCAAACGATTCCGAATACAGTCCCAGCCCTATTTGGGACTGTATTCGATCTGTCCTGAGATCGTTTACTTCACCATAGCGTAGGACCGATTCCACTGCTGTCCCGCCGTGTTGATCGCCAATACTGTAACCGGTGGCGACCCGACGCTAACTCGACTCGAGTGTCCAGCTAATTGGAAGCGCCGGCATAATCCTTTCTCACCCGTCCACACAAAGTCGCATATCCGGAACGGCAATAGCGCCCTGCACATTCATCAACTGTCATTCCGAGCGAGGCGGTGCGCAGCTTGATCCAGCCGAAATAAATTTGTGGACCGAAGCATACCGGAGTGGAGTGCCTACAGCCATAGCAAGCATCCTTCGCAGGCCCATTTACATCCCGATTTACTGGAAGAGTGAGTTGACTTCATTTTGGACCGTGTGAGTTCGCTCCAGGAAGATTTCGGAAGCTGCAAAGATGTTCATGAATATTCGACCACGCATTGGCGCATTAGTTCTTCCAGGCATTGGCGCATTAGTCCTTCTAGGATTGTTAGCAGGCTGTGGATCAAACAACGACCTGTTAGCTCCGCGCGCTGCCCTGCCTGCGGGAACGGTAACTGCGACGCCCAATCCGCAGGTAGCGCAATATAAGATCACGCCGCCTTCCGCCGCTCTTGTGACTGTCACCTTTGGGACCACCCAGAACTATGGCTTGCAGACCTCGTCCGTGCTCACCCCGAGCGGCGGCGGCCCGGTGAATATCTACGTCGCCGGTATGCTTCCCGACACCAAGTATCACATACGGGCTTCTGTCCAATATCAGAATGGCACCTCCGTGACCGATGTTGACCACACCTTTACCACGAGCCATTATCCGCCAACTTCTCTTCCGCAGATTACTGCGACCACTGCTCCCGGGCAGACACCGCAGTCAGGGGTCGAGATGCTGAATCCTCTGGTACATGGCGGACAGGCGGCCATCATTGTGACAGACCTGGCGGGGCATATCTTGTGGGTCTATAACCCACCGACACCTCTCGGCCCCGCGCAATGGGGAGCCCCGAAGCAATTGGCCGACGGCAACTATCTCGCTTATGCCGGCGACTCGCCTTCCGCTTTCCTGCATGCTCCGGCTCCTCCGGGAACAACGAATCTGGTGCGAGAATTCGATCTTGCCGGAAACACGGTCAAAGAGATCGACATGACGCAGCTCAATACCGAAATGGCCGCCGCCAACTACAACATTCCTCTTATGAGTTTTTCCCATGACGTCACTGTTCTTCCGAATGGACACTGGTTGGTGATCGCAACAACATCCAAAATGTTGACATTGCCGGGCACGACCGCTCCGACAAAAGTCCTGGGCGATGTGATTGTCGATCTGGACACCAATCTGAAGCCGGTCTGGGTTTGGAATGAATTCGATCACCTGGATGTCAATCGCCATCCTGAGAACTTTCCTGATTGGACGCACACCAATGCGATCATCTATTCGCAGGACGACGGCAATATCATCATCTCCATGCGCCACCAGAACTGGCTTGTGAAAGTGGATTACAACAATGGCGCTGGAACCGGAAATATTATCTGGCGCCTGGGATATCAGGGAGATTTCAAGCTGGTCGGCGGCACCGGCCCGACCGACTGGTTTTCAGGCCAGCATAAGCCGAACTTCACCACAAAATACACGACGGGCATATTCGGCTTAACTCTGATGGACAATGGAGATTTCCGAGTCTTTCCTCCGGGTTCCCCTTGTGCAACCACGAAACCGGAACCGCCTTCCTGCCTGTACACCACGGTGCCCGTCTTCCAGATCGATGAAGTGGCGAAAACCGCGACCTTGGAGTTCCATCAGGTCCTCCCGACCAGCTTGTACAGTTTCTTCGGTGGAAACTCCGAACAATTGCCAAACGGAGACATCGAATACGATCTCTGCGGATTGCCGGGCGCCACGCCCAATTCGCAGATTGTCGAGGTCACCAAGCAGAGCACTCCGCAGCCGGTTTGGACCCTGAAGGTAGCCGGCGCATATGTCTATCGCGGATATCGGCTTCCCAGCCTATACCCCGGCGTGCAATGGTAAGCGAATCAATCGCGGGTGCCCCATCGTGGAAAAGGAGGGTGCCCATTCTAACCGCGTCCTTTGCGGTTAGGGTGGGAGTTCGGAAATGCTTTAATGCGCCGCCGATACCGCGCCTCTGCGTGCTTTGGCCTTGCGCAGGAACAATGCGACCGGCAGACAAGCAAAAGACGCCACCGCCAGAATCCGAAAATCGTCCATATACGACAGCAATAGAGACTGCATATTCAACGAGCTGTACATCCTGCCCAGCGCTCCGGCGCCGGACATCGCGGAGCCGATCTTCGGCGCGAGATCGCCGGCTCCCTGGCTGAGCTGCTGTTGATACATCCGGCCGCTGGGAGTCAGGTTCTGGATCAGATATGCCTGGTGAACCTGGGCGTGACGAGCGAGGAGCGTGTTCGTAATTGAAATCCCCAGGCTGCCGCCAACATTGCGCAGCAGGTTGTACAGGCCGGAAGCGTTTCCGATCTCCTCATTCGACAAAAACGCCATCGTTATCGTGGACAGCGGAACAAATACCATCCCGGAGCCGAACCCGCTCAGGATAATCGCCCAGATAAACGACCACGGAGAAATCGCCAGCGTCACTTCTCCAAACCATATTCCGCAGATGCCGAAAATAATGAAGCCCCCGCCGATCAGCCAGCGGTTGTCCATCTTCGCGGTCAGATAACCGATGATTGGCATGGCAATCACCGCCCCCAGTCCGCGCGGGCTAACGGCAATTCCGGCGTTGTACGCGGTGTAGCCCAGCAGCTCCTGATAGAACAGCGGCAGCAGCGTGATTAGCCCATAAATGCATCCTCCGAAAAGCGCAATCAGGGCGCAACCCAGCGTAAAGTTTCGATGTCGAAAGATGCGCAGATCCACCAGCGGACGCTTCTTGATCAACATGCGAATAACGAATGCCACAAAAGAGATAAGCAGGATCGCCGTCGCCCAGCGAATCCATGTCGCTCCGAACCAGTCGTCTTCCTGGCCCTTGTCGAGAATGATCTGCAGGCACCCCAGCCAGGTGGCCAGCAGCCCCAGCCCAATCGCGTCCAGCTTTCCCGGCCGTGCATTCCGAATGTAGTCCGGATCGAACACGAACCGCGTGATCATGATGAACGCCAGAATTCCAACCGGCACGTTGATGTAAAACGCCCAGCGCCAGGAGTACGCGTCCGTCAGATAGCCTCCCAGCGTCGGCCCCAGGATTGGCGCCACCACCACGCCCAGCCCGAACATCGCCATCGCCTGCCCACGTTTTTCTTCAGGAAAAGTTTCGAGCAGGATGGCCTGCGACATCGGCTGCAGCGCGCCGCCGCCCGCACCCTGCACCGCCCGCGCCACCAGGATCATCCCCAGGCTGGTCGCCGCCCCGCACATGAAGGAGCTGGCCGTGAAGATCACAATGCAGGTCAGCAGGAACCGCTTGCGTCCGAATCGTTGCGCGCACCATCCGCTGACCGGCAGCACGATCGCGTTGCACACCAGATAGCTCGTCAGCACCCAGGTCGCTTCGTTCGTGCTTGCCCCCAGGCTTCCCGCAATGTAGGGCAGCGCCACCGAGGCGATCGAGGTATCCAGCACCTCCATGAACGTCGGCAGAATCACCGCCAGCGCCACAAGCCATGGATTGATATTGTGCGGATTCCCCGCTGTCGAAGCGGCACGCTGTTTCTGGGCAGTCAAATTTCGTCGTCCTTGCCGGCGCCTGTTTCGCGCGGTGATTCAAACATGGATGCCCCACAGCCTGCCTGAGCCTGCCGCAGCGGTGGGAAGCTCGCCATGGGTTACTGTCAGCGGCGAGCCTGAAGAAAATTCTTACTCGCGTTAGATGCTGGCGCACTCCGGATGACCCAACAAAGTGCGGAAAGGGTCGTCATTCTGAGCGGAGCGAAGAACCTCTGCATTTCTGCTCATTGCCCGGGCGGCCCACTCAAGATTCCTCTGTTTGTGTGCCGCCGCACCGCATTTCAGGTACGCTTTTTATTGTGGAAAAGAACATCATCGAATCGCCGTTGCCGCCGCTGGCAAGAACGACCGGCAGCCTGCGCACCACGCTCGAGATGATCAAGTGGGAGCACTCGGTCTTCGCGCTCCCGTTTGCTTTGACCGGCGCCATGCTGGCCGCGCGTGGGTGGCCGGCGTGGCGAACTTTATTCTGGATTGTCGTCTGCATGATCGCGGCTCGGTCCGCCGCCATGGCCTTCAATCGCTGGGCGGATGCCGAAATCGACGGCGCCAATCCCCGCACCGCGAAGCGCGCCATCCCCGCGGGCCTGCTCAGTCTGCGCTTCACCGCCGGGTTCACCATCGTTTCCGCGGCAGTTTTCATTTTCGCCGCCGGTCGCCTCAATCGCCTCACGCTGATTCTCTCGCCGGTGGCGCTCGCTGTCGTCTTTTCCTACTCCTACGCCAAGCGGTTTACCCGCTGGTCGCACCTGCTGCTGGGCCTCGCGCTCGGAATCGCTCCCTCGGCCGCATGGATTGCTGTTCGCGGCAGCCTCGATCCCTGCATCCTCGCGCTTACCGGCGCGGTTCTGTTCTGGGTGGCGGGGTTCGACGTCCTCTATGCCTGTCAGGATTATGAGCACGATCTGCAGGCAGGCCTACACAGCGTCCCGCAGGCCTTTGGACTGGACGCTGCATTCTGGATTGCGCGTTTCATGCATCTGGCGATGCTTGCTTTACTGGCCGCCCTCGTCCCGCTCTTTCACCTCGGCGTCATCACCATCGCCGGTATCGTCGCCGTCGCGGCCATGTTGGTTTACGAGCACACCCTGGTTTCCCCCCGTAATCTGACCCGCTTGAACGCGGCATTTTTCACCATGAATGGAATCATCTCCTTCGTCTTTTTCATCGCGGTTGCCGCCGATCTTCTGCATCACTGATACGGATTTACGATTGCTGCGCCCACCCACGCGTTCGTCATCCTGAACGAGTGAAGAATCTCTGTATTTCCTCTTTTCCGAAGAGATATGGCGATTGTCAAATCGATTCAACACAGAAGTGCCCCGGGAAAATGATCTCCCGAGGCACTCTGCGCTATTCGATTTAATTATATTCGTCAGATTGTCATTCTGAACGGACTGAAGAATCCAGAGAATCTTCGCTGATTCTATTCAGCCACGATCTCCGGAAACGGGGATTCAGCTCTATGCGCGATGACGATCCTTGAATTCGTCGATCTTTTCATTCGCGCGATCCTTTACGTCGTCGATTTTGTTGGAAACGTGCGCGCGGCTGCGATTGGCCTGGTCTTCTGCATCGCGGCTTTGGGCATCGGCGTTCTGGTTGACGGCGTCCTTCGCGTTACCCCATGTTTCCTTGGCAGCGCCCTTCACCTGGTCGGCGACGCCACGGTTGGCCATGTCCTGATTGCCCACCGCTTCGCCAACACCTTGTTTCACCTTGCCGGTTGCCTGATCGATCTTGCCTTTTACCTGATCTGTATTCATTTGATTTCCCTTTCTGCTACGCGGCGAATCCGGCTGGACTCGCTGCGGTAAATGGTGCGTGGGGCATCTTCCAGCTAAATAATTAGATGCCCCATTTCATCTACTCGTACGGCGAAGTTAAAGCGCGGTACGCCGCCCGCCGATGATTGCGAAGATCAGCACAATCACCGCAATAACCAGAAGGATATGAATATACGCGCCCAGCACGTGGAAGCCGATAAATCCGAGCAGCCACAAGATTAGAAGAATTACAAAAATGGTCCACAGCATTTGGTTGTCTCCTCACGGGTCCAGCTTTATACCTGTGATAAGTTGCGCGTATGGTGCAGGAAGGTTGCCGCCCGATGAAGATAAATTGTTTATTCGAAGCGAACCTCGCATGAGTATTGCGATTCAGGGAGAACTCGGCTCCTTCAGTCATGAGGCGGCGTTTAACCTGCTCTCCAACCCGGTTCTGCTTCCCTGCGCCAGCGCGGGCGACGTCCTACGGGCGCTCGAAGCCGGACAGGTGGATGCCGCGGTTATTCCTGTCGAAAATAGTCTTGCCGGTTCGGTGATCGACTTTTACGATCTGTTTTTCGAGCACGAGTTTACGATCGATCGGGAACTGGAGATGCGGATTCGCCATAACCTGATTGCCGCGCCCGGTACCAACCGCGCCACTCTGCGCGAGGTGCTTTCTCACCCCGTGGCTCTGGCGCAGTGCAAGACCTTTTTCGCCGCCAATCCAAATCTCAAACCAACCGCTTTTTACGACACCGCGGGCAGCGTCCAGCACATCATGCAGGAAAACAACCCCCGCCTGGCCGCCATCGCAAGCAAACAGGCCGCCGCCCAATATGGAGCGAAAATTCTTCAGCAGGGAATTGAAGACCGGGCGGAAAGCTACACGCGCTTCTGGCTCATCCGCAGGCGCCCGCAATCCCAATCCGGATCTGCCTCAACCGAGGAGTCGCCGTCCAAACTCTCGCTTGTCTTTTCGCTCGAAAACCTTCCCGGCGCGTTGTTGCGGGCGCTCGGTACATTTGCTGCCCGTCAACTGAACCTGACCAAAATCGAATCGCGTCCCATCACCGGCCGTCCCTGGGAGTATATGTTCTACACCGACATCACCATCTCCGGTTACGAAGAGGCGGACGCAGTTATTGATGACCTGAGAGCGATCTGTCCCATCGTGAAAGAGCTGGGACGATACTCTGTCCTCCATCACGCATCGAACTAGAGAGAGCCGGACCGGCCCGTTTCGGTCGAAGTCAATATCGCAGGTTGGCAGCTTTCGGTGGAAGCACCGGGCTTGAGTCCGGTGAATATAGCGGGCTTTAGCGGGTGAATATCGCCGGGTTGTGGTTTTCGGTGGAAGCACTGGGCTTTAGCCCGGTGAATATCGCTCAAACAAATCAGGGGCTTCAGCCCCGGACTGCCTTCAGCGATTGATCAGACACTACCCGAGTACGTAATTTTTGTATCCAAACGCAGAGTTCAGCGTCTATATATCATAAAAGATTGATAGAAGGTGACTCATGTCCAGCGATTTTCTCAGTGTCATTCATCCCGGCGAACGGAAAAACCGGGAACAAAGTAGTTCAAAACAAACATTTCCTGTCCTCCCCGTTCGGGACACAGTCCTGTTTCCCCACGCCGTGCTTCCGCTCACCGTCGGCAGGGAAAGTTCCATCCAGCTGGTGCAGTCTCTCGGAGAAGAAAAGACCATCATCGTCGTCGCCCAGCGCGACGCCCACATGGACGCCCCCCAGCCCACAGATCTGTACTCGGTCGGAACTCTGGCCACGGTCCACAAAGTCGTAAAAATGCCGAATCAGAGCCTCTTCGTTTTTACCGAGGGGACCGAGCGCGTGAGGCTTGCCGCGTTCGATCAGTCCGCCCCCTATATGACGGCCGAGGTGGAAGTGATCGGGGACTCCGAGCCGGCCAAAAGCGCCGAGGTCGAGGCATTGCAGCGCAACATTCTTTCTCAGTTTCAGCAGATCGTCACCGCCTCTCCCACTTTGTCCGATGAGCTGCAGACCATCGCGCTCAATATCGACGAGCCGGGCCGTCTGGTCGACTTCATCTCCTCCTCGCTTCCCATTCTCACCACCGTGGACAAGCAGGAGCTGCTCGAAACTCCGGATGTTCTCGCGCGCATGGGCCGCATCAATCGCCATCTCGCGAAGGAGTTGGAAGTTCAGCAGCTGCGCAACAAAATCCAGACCGAGGTGCAGGATCAGGTGCAGCAGTCCCAGCGGGATTACTACCTGCGCGAACAGCTCAAGGCAATCCAAAAAGAGCTGGGCGAGATGGACGAGGGCCAGAAGGATATCGAAGAGCTGCGCGAAAAGCTCGAAGCCGCCGGTATGCCGGAACCGGTGAAAAAAGAAGCTCTAAAAGAGCTGAACCGGCTCTCGCGCATGTCCCCCATGGCCGCCGACTATTCCATGACCCGCAACTACATCGAGTGGCTCGCGGTATTGCCGTGGGCAAAATCCTCCGGCAGCGAAGTCGATATCACCAAGGCCAAGGAGATTCTCGACGAGGATCACTACGATCTGAAAAAAGTGAAAGAGCGCATCCTCGACTATCTCGCGGTGCGGCGGTTGAAGCCGGACATGAAGGGGCCGATCCTCTGCTTCGTCGGCCCTCCAGGCGTCGGTAAAACCTCGCTGGGGCGCAGCATCGCGCGCGCCTTGGGCCGCAAGTTTCAGCGTATTTCCCTCGGCGGCATGCACGACGAGGCCGAAATTCGCGGGCACCGTCGCACCTACATCGGCGCCATGCCGGGCCAGATCATGCAATCGCTCCGCCGCGCCGAAACCAACGATCCGGTCTTCATGCTCGACGAGGTAGACAAGCTCGGCCGCGATTTCCGCGGCGATCCCTCCTCGGCGCTGCTCGAAACCTTGGACCCGGAGCAGAACTTTACCTTCCGCGACAACTATCTCGATGTGCCGTTCGATCTCTCAAAGGTGCTGTTCATCTGCACTGCCAACATGCTCGATCCCATTCCGGAGCCGCTGCGCGATCGCATGGAAATCATCGAGCTGACCGGCTACACCGAAGATGAAAAGGTGCACATCGCCTTTCGCTACTTGATCCCGCGCCAGATCAAGGAGAACGGTATCGATCCGGCGGACATCGAATTCCCGGAAGAAAGCGTCCGCAGCATCGTGCGCCACTACACCCACGAAGCCGGCGTTCGCAAGCTGGAGCAATGGATAGGCACCGTCTGCCGCAAGCAAGCGCGCCGCAAGGCGGAAGGCAAGACTGATAAGCTCGTGGTCACCGCCGCCGTGGTGCAGGAATTTCTCGGCGGCATCAAAGTCCGCGTGGAAACCGAAATCGCCGAGCGCACGAAACGTCCCGGCGTCGCCGTGGGCCTGGCGTGGACCCCGGCCGGCGGAGACATCCTGTTCATCGAAGCCAATCGCATGAAGGGCAAAGGCGGCTTCACCATGACCGGCCAGATTGGCGAGGTCATGCAGGAGTCGATGCAGGCGGCGCTTACCTGGGTCCGCTCCAACGCCCGGATGCTCAGCTTGAAAGAGGACTTCAATACCGAAATCGACCTGCACATCCACATTCCCGCGGGCGCGATTCCGAAAGATGGTCCCTCGGCCGGCGTTACCCTGGCGACCACACTGGTTTCTCTGATGACGGATACCATTGTGCGTCCGCTGACGGCGATGACCGGGGAGATCACTCTCAGCGGCAATGTCCTGCCGGTCGGCGGCATCAAAGAGAAATTCCTCGCTGCCCGTCGAGCCGGGGTGCGCGACATTATTCTGCCGCAGGAAAACCGGCTGAATGTCGAGGAGGACCTGTTGCCGGAGCAGCTCGAAGGAGTCACCATCCACTACGCCCGCCGGATTGAAGATGTGCTGGCGGTAGCGCTGCCGGAGGCTTTAAAGCCGCGCGTGCGCGAAGAGCTGGTGCAACAGCAGCAGGAGCTCCAGCAGGAAGCCCCCGCCATGGCCGCCGCCCAGGCCTGACGGGGGGGAAATGTGCTTCCGGCGAGAGTGCTCCGTCATTCATAGTGAACCGCGCTCGGGATGCAGAGCCACAAGGATTGTCATCCTGAGCGAAGCGAAGGACCTCCGCATTTTCGCCCGTGATCTGCAACCTCAAGGCGCGCGCAGATGTAGAGCAACCAACTCAACGGTCATCCTGAGCGAACCGGGGTCCCCAGCGACAGGTCTTCGTCGCTGGGGTGGGAAGCGAAGGACCTCTGCATTTCTTCCCCGAAAATCTATCTCCGTCGGAGTCGAGGAACCTGCCGCTTTGTCTTTGGGTCGAGGCGCAGGGCTTCAGCCGGGTGCCCCATTCAAGCCGTCTTTTGGCTTGAGTGGGATGAAGGTTCTGTCATCCCGACCGAAGTTCTCGCCCCAGGCGAGAACGAAGCGGAGGGACCTGCTTTTCTCTCCCTTCACAAAACCCTGTCATCCCGATCGGAGTCGAGGAACCTGCCGCGTTGCCTTTTGGAGTAGAAGCGCAAAGCTTTAGCTCAGCGAAAAGTTCCGGCGCGTTTGTCTTCGGGTGGAAGCGCAAGGCTTCAGCCCTGCGAAAAACTCCTGGATTTAAGGGGGCTTCAGCCCCGGTTCATGCGCTGACAGCACCCATCAGCACCTCATGCAGCCGCTTCGCCACAATCTCACCTTCCCCTGGCAGCAGCATCCAAACTCCCACAATAATAGTGCTTGCATCCGAGTGGAAAATCGCATCAGGGTGCCCGGTCGACGGATGCAGCTCGATGCTGGGAGTGCCCGTCCTCAATAACTCTGCCACCTTCCGCGCTGGAATCTTTACCTTCTCCTGGTCATAGCGCAGCACCAGGTGAGGCACATGGTTCGCCACCGGAGGTACGATAATCTCCCGGGTCAACGATGGAACGTCACGCAAACTGTCCGCGATGCTGTTCGCCCGCGCCCGGAACTCCTTGTCCATCCCCTCATCCGTCTGGCTCAGAATCCAATCCACGGCGGCCACCATGCCGATGATCTGCTCCTTGGCCACCTTCTGCCCGCGCCCCACCACGTCGTCGATCTCATTGTTATTGTTGGCGGCCGCCGCAATCAGGTCTTTCCTGCCCAGCAGCAGCCCGGCGTTTTGCGGCCCGCGAATCCCTTTCCCGCCGGAGATCGTCACCAGATCGAATCCCATCTGCGTGTAGTTCCAAAGATTCGAAATCGGAGGCATATCGGCGGCGGCATCGTTCATCGCCGGAACATTGTGCGCATGCGCCACACGGATCCAGTCCTCGCGGCCAATCTGCCCCTGTGGGGCCGCATTGAAAAAATGGGCGAGTACAGTTTTCTCGTTAAACGCTGCCCGATACTGGTCCATCGTCTCCACTTCTACGATGCGAACGCCGCAATTCGACAACGCATGGTCGTAGGAATAGCGATGCCCCTTCTGCATGATCGCTTCATTCTTCAGATCGCTCACCGCTTGCGGAATGCTCTGCGGAATATGGCTTCCTGCCTTCTGGTTCGCCACCGTCACGCACGCCGCTGTTCCCAGCGTCAGCGCCGACGCCGCCCCGGCAGATACCAGCGCCGCCTCACAATGCAGCTTGTCTGCGATATAGGAGCCCGCGCGAAGCTGCAGATCTTTGAGACGCACCGGATGCAGTGCCGCCCTGGCGACCGCCTGCTGTACCTCGGGCGGCATCACCGCCGCGGTGTACATGGTGTAGGTGCCGGCGGCGTTAATGATCTTTCCCACGCCCAGTTTGTCGTAGTAATCCGCCCCTTCATCCGTACTCGGCCCTTCTTCAGCAGTGCCTGCCAATGGCGGCATGAAGCTGGCCAGCCCCACAGCACCCAAAGCCGATCTGCCAAGAGCAAAAAAAGAACGGCGTGAGTATTTCGTCTTCATGCGATCCTCCTCGAACAGTAGTAGTGTAGTCCGATAAATCTGTCATCCCGAGCGGAGCGAAGCGGAGAGCCTGCCGGGTGCCCCATTCAAGCCCTCTATTGGCTTGAGTGGGATAAAGTTTCTGTCATCCCGAGCGGAGCGCCACCGGGTCCCCAGCGACAGGCTTCATCGCTGGAGTGGAAGCCGGGGTCCCCGGCGCACGCGATCCTCACGCGATTTGCTTTTTGCTTAGGATGAATCCATCCCTCCAGAAGTCGTCATCCTGAGCGAAGCGAAGGACCTCCGCATTTCCCCCACTCCGCATACACGCTCCCCCTTCACAAATTAACTGTCATCCCGAGCGGAGCGAAGCGGAGTCGAGGGACCTGCTTTTCCTCAGCCCAGCGGACCCGTGGAACCTGCATTTCCCCGCTCGAAGAATCGGTATTCTGAACCAGGTAAAGACCTCGCGTTTCCGGGTAAGCCGCAAAATCATGCTACCCTCACATTGAATTTCAATGAGCGAAAAGAACCAGCTGTACTACGGCGATAACCTGGACGTACTGCGCCGGTATGTGCGCGACGAGTCGGTCGATCTGGTCTATCTCGATCCACCGTTCAACTCGCGGCAGGATTACAACGTGCTGTTCGCGGAAAAGGACGGCAGCCGGTCAAGCTCGCAGATACATGCCTTCGAGGATACGTGGGAGTGGAACCTCGATAGCCAGCGCGCGTATGAGGAGATCGTCGAAACCGGCGGCCGCGTGGCTGACGCAATGCGCGCCTTCCATACCTTCCTCGGCAACTCAGACATGATGGCGTATCTGGCGATGATGGCCCCGCGCCTGATCGAACTGCGCCGCGTGCTGAAGGAGACCGGCTCGATCTATCTGCACTGCGATCCTACGGCGAGCCATTATTTGAAGATTCTGATGGATGCTGTGTTCGGGCCGGATCATTTTCGGACAGAGATCATTTGGAAACGCACCACTTCGCATGGCAATGTATCCACAAATTTCGGCGACATCACCGATACACTTCTCTACTATCGACGCGGCGACAGGCCACTATGGAATCAGGTTTACATTCCGTATTCGGCGGAATATTTGGCAAATCACTTTCAACATGTGGACGATTCCGGCAGGCGTTATACAACTGAGAATCTACGAAATCCAGGAGTAAGACCGAATCTTCGATACGAATACAGAGGATATAAACCTCACCCAAACGGCTGGGCAGTCAGCCGGGGGCGGATGGAAAAATACGATCGCGAAGGCAGATTGATTTTTCCAAAGAATCCAGAAGGACGAATCCGGCTGAAGAGGTACTTGGACGAACAGCCCGGAGAGAAGGTACAGAATCTTTGGGATGATATCTCTCCAATTCATGCCCATGCCCAAGAGCGGCTCGGGTATCCCACCCAAAAACCGGAAGCGCTGCTCGAACGCATCCTCAAGGCCAGCAGCAATGAAGGCGATATGGTGCTCGATCCGTTTTGCGGATGCGGCACGACGATTCAGGTGGCGCAAAAATTGAACCGGCGCTGGATCGGCATCGACATCACACATCTTGCGATTGGATTGATCAAGAAGCGGCTTTCCGACGCTTTTGGCGAGGGGATTCGTAGCACCTATGAAGTGATCGGCGAACCGAAAGATGTTGCCGGAGCGGCCGCGCTGGCCGAGCAGGACAAATATCAATTCCAGTGGTGGGCGTTGGGTCTGGTAGGCGCTCGGCCCGCAGAGCAGAAAAAAGGTGCCGACCGCGGCATCGACGGGCGCCTGTATTTCCACGACAATACCAAAGGCGACTCGAAACAGATTATTTTCTCCGTAAAAGCCGGCGGCGTGACCCTCTCGCAAATCCGCGATCTACGCGGAACTCTGGAACGCGAGAAGGCCGAGATCGGCGTCTTCCTGTGTTTCGAAGCGCCCACCCGCCCGATGATGAAAGAGGCCGCCGAAGCCGGGTTTTACAAATCTCCGGACGGAAGCAGTTATCCACGCATGCAGATTCTCACCGTGAACCAGTTGTTAAACGGGCAGCAGGTGGAGTATCCACGTTACGCCCGCGACAACACTTTCAGGCAGGCGCCGCGCAGCCGGGCCGCAACCCCTGCGAATTTGAATTTGCCGCTCGACATGGGAGGCGAAACGTAACAACCGGGTGCCCCACATCTCGATTTTGAGATGTGGGCATCGTAGCGGAATGCCCGACTTTGTCTTTGGGTGGAAGCGCAGGGCTTTAGCCCTGCGGAAAACTCCGGGAATCAAGGGCTTCAGCCCTGGGTCTTTTTTCATGCGCTGGTAGCACCCTTCAACACTCCATGCAGCCGTGCGATTGAAGCCAAATTATGCGAAAATGCCCCAATTGCCGCATTTTGAAGCGTTCTTTCTTTCTCCTGTAAGCTGCTGGGAACAGGCAGCTTACGGCAAACATGACAGCATGTTGTCATTGTGACAACATGCTGTCATGTTGCGCAATCGAGCTGCCAAACATCCAATGGCTGAAGCCAACACGCCATGTTCACCCTGGGCCATTCCACCCTGCCGATCGATACCTTTCTCCACGCCCTGCAGGAGAACGGCGTTGAGCTGCTTGTCGATGTCCGCACCGTTCCGCGCTCGCGTCACAACCCGCAATTCGGGGCCGAAGCCCTCTCAAATTCTCTCCAGTCCAATGGCATCGAATACCGCTGGATGCAACCGCTCGGCGGCCTCCGCCGTCCCCTAAAGCATTCCATCAACACAGGTTGGCGCAACTTGAGCTTCCGTGGTTACGCCGACTACATGCAGACGGAACCGTTTCAAACCGCCCTTGCGGAACTGATGCTCCTCGACGAGGAAAAAACAGCGGCCGTGATGTGCGCCGAAGCGGTGCCATGGCGCTGCCACCGTTCGCTGATCGGGGACGCGCTGCTGGTCCACGAACACTCTGTCGAAGATATTTTTATCAGCGCCACGGGCGTAACCCACCGCAAGTCGCACGTTTTGACCTCTTTCGCGCGCGTCGAAGGCACGCATCTCTGGTATCCCGGCGATCCCGTCCAGCAGGAACTGCCATTGCCAACGTGAAACGAGGGGCTGTTAGCGTGGTGGTAGACCCCGGACTTTAGTCCGGGATAAGTTGCCGCCGGAATGCGCCTTCAGGCGCTGAGGGTGCAATCTTCGACGGTATGGAGGATAAGCTAGAGCCATGGAAGTGCGTGTGCTGCTTTTCGGAGGGTTGAAGGAGCTTCTGGCGCGGGAGTGCGATGCTGTCGAGCTTCCGGAGCAGGCGACGGTGGCACAGTTCCTCGAGCGTTTTTTGATGAACGCTCCGGAAGCGGGAAAGTTTGCCGGATCGCTCGCCGTTGCGGTAAATCGCGAATACGCCCGCTCTAACCGGGTGCTGCGCGACGGAGATGAAGTAGCGTTGCTGCCGCCGGTCAGCGGTGGAGCCGATAATCCCAGGCCGCAGGAAACCCCTTTGGTGCGACTGCAGCGCGAGCCTATCGATGCGGAGGCTCTTCTCGCAGAACTGAAGCAGGGCGAGGATGGCGCGATCGTCGTCTTTGAAGGAATCGTGCGCAATCACACCCGCGGCCGCCGAACCCTTTATCTCGATTACGAAGCATATGAAGAAATGGCGCTCGAACAGATGCACGCCCTAGTCCGGGAGGCGAAGCAGCGTTTCAGCGTCCGGGAAATTGCCCTGATCCATCGCCTGGGCACTCTGCAAATTAGAGAAACCAGCGTGTTTATCGCCGCCGCCTCCCCCCACCGCACACAGGCGTTTGAAGCCTGCCGTTGGTTGATTGACACACTAAAGCAGACGGTGCCGATCTGGAAGAAAGAATATTTCGAAGACGGCGTGGTGTGGGCGAACGGTGAACCTTTTCCGCCGGAGATTGTTGTTAGGGCGCCAGGCGACGGGGCAGTGAAAGACCGACCCGAGCGTGCAGACTCGGTTGGCGAAGTTTCCAGCCTCAGTGATACTTGATCTTTCTGTATTGCTCGACTGTCAATGCGAGGGTGCTGGAGCGTTGTAGATTCCCGCTGGTTCCAGTGATGGTGATGGTGTAGTTCTGGGGCTGGAGTTCCAGGCCGATATTCGCGCAACCGGACAGGCTAGTCGCGGCTGCCCCCAAGGTGGCCAGCACAACCACTATTAAGAAAGCTTTTCCGGTCGCGGAGCGAAGCTGTTTTCGCTTGCCTGCCAGTCCCAACAGCGGGAAGCCCAATAGCAAAAGATCGTATTCCAGTGCTGAGCCTTTGCCGGAAAAATGATTGTCGACCGGTATCGACTCCGCTTTTGTTTTCGGAATGGCAATCGTAAGCGCGGCAGAAGCCTTTGAGCCCGAGACTGTGACAGAGGCAGGGGCGAAGTTTGCCGTCGCGTTGGGTGGCAGTCCGGTGGCAGTCAGCGCCACATCCCCGGAAAAGCCATAGATGCCAGTCACCGTGACGGTGTAGACGGCGGGTGCGGGTTTGGGCGAATTGGGCAAGATGATCTGGGTGGAGGGTGTTGCCGACAAGCTGAAATCCGGTCTGCCCGCGCTGGCGGGAAGACCGGTAGCGTTCAGGTGAACCGTCTGCACGAAGGGCGGAGCGCTGGTGGCGTTATCGGCGATAGTTGCCATGCCGCTGATCGGGCCAGTTTGAATCGGCGTGAAACTCAGGAGCAGACTGCAGAAGCCACCGGGCGCAAGAGACGCACTGGAAGACGAGATATCCAAATGCGGGCAGGTGCTCGAAGTGCTGAGTCCGAAATTCGGCGAGATGCTGGGGTTCAGACCGCTCGACGGCACGGAAAACACCAGCGGCGCATTACCGATGTTTGCGACCGTAGCGGTCTGCGGACTATCCAGGCTACTGAAGCCGATGGGCGTCGTAGCAAAGTACAGATTGCTATCGAGCACATTGATTTTGCGAATGCGATTGTTCAGCGAATCTGCAATGTAGAGATTGCCCGTGCCATCCAGCGCGATGGCATTCGGGTAGTTCAATTCCGCGGCGGTTGCGCCGAACCCATCTCCGCCAAATCCGGCGGTTCCCATTCCGGCGACGGTTGTAATGATTCCGGATTTCGCCGACACCTCACGAATTCGGCTATTGTTGGTGTCCACAATATAAAGATCGCCGGCGCTGTCCACCGAAACAGCGCCGGGAGCATGCAGTTCGGCGCTCGTTGCCGAACCGCCATCTCCGCTGAATCCAGCAGTGCCATTACCGGCTATTGTGTTAATGATGCCGCTGGCGGTTACTTTGCGAATGACATTGTTGAGGTGGTCTGCGATATAGAGGTTGCCGGAACCATCCACAGCGATACCGGTCGGACCGTTCAGTTCCGCGCCGGTTGCCGCGCCGCCGTCGCCACTGTAGCCCGGCTTTTGGTTCCCAGCGACGGTGGTAATCATTTTCGTAGCTGCATTGATCTTGCGGACGACGTTGTTTCCTGAATCGGCGATATAAAGATTGTCGGAATCGTCAAAAGCCAGGCCTTCGGGTTCATTCAATCTCGCGGCATTGACATAAACGGCGGCCGAAATGTTCCCAGTGGCTGCAGAAATTTCGCGGACAATGTTGTTTGCGATGTCGGCAATGTAGATGTTGCCGGCGCTGTCGACGGCTACGCTGGTAGGAATGGCGGGGACTTCTACACGCATAGGTTTAAGTACGGTGGTAGCTTGTGCCCAGTTCGCGACGGAGGTAATAATGCCGGAGTTTGTCGCGACTATGCGAATCGCATCATCGACGACGTCGGTGATATATAAGTTCCCCGCCGAATCCAACGCTATTCCGATGGGCACCGGCACGCCCGCGCTGATGGCCGGACCTCCGTCGCCACTCAAAACCTGCTGTCCGTTTCCCGCCGTCGTGTTGATGGTTGCGGGATTCAGCGCAACTTGAGGTCCAATACCAACGCCTTCCATGCCGAAATAGAAGTTTGCAGCATAGGTCGCCACCTGCAACGGGGCGGAGCGGTTCCCCGCAGAGCCGGGCGAGAAGGTAACCTCGATATTGCAGGCGGTTCCTTTGGGAAGCGCGGTCTTCAAAGCGCATCCGATGGATTGGATGGTGAATTCCTGCTTTCCACCGGCTGACGTTCCTACCGAGATCGCGCTGATGATGATGCCGTCAGCATTCACCACCAGAGGCACAGTTATGGAAGAACTATTCGCTCCTACGGTTGTCGATGGAAAAAGCACGTTCTGCCGCATTGTGCTGAGTTGAACCGCTTGTGCCGTCGCCCTAGCA
>CAWGLF010000040.1:0-149049 GCA_963823295.1 uncultured Acidobacteriota bacterium | reverse complement strand
TCATGCAGTCTCTGGCTACAAAATTCTCCGCCCATCGGGAGCGCTTCATCACCCAATGGCATCGCGCCAAATGCCCGGTCAAGTTGGCCGCCTCGACTGATAATGGACATCTGCTGCGCATCAGCCATAATGTTCTGCTGGCGCATGAGGATAAGACCTTTCAAGGCGCCTTTATCGCCTCCGCCTCCATCCCGTGGGGACAATCCAAGGGAGACGACGACCTGGGCGGCTACCACCTGGTCTGGACGCGCGATATGGTGCAGTCCGCGACCGCACTGCTCGCGCTCGGCCTGCGAGAAACGCCTATGCGGGCGTTGGTCTATCTCATCTGCGCGCAGCAGCCGGATGGCGGTTTTTCGCAGAACTTCTGGGTCAACGGCACCCCGTACTGGTCAGGCATTCAGTTGGATGAGGTTGCATTCCCGCTCATTCTGGCCTGGCGTCTCTGGAAGGAAAATGCTCTCGGCGAGCTGAACATATTCTCCTTCGTCGAACGCGCTGCCGGATACCTGATGAAATATGCGCCGGTCACCCAGGAGGAGCGCTGGGAGGAGAACGCCGGCTATTCTCCTTCGACGCTCGCCGCCGTCATCACTGCCCTGGTCTGTGCCAGCGAACTGGTCAAGGCGCGCGACGCATCCGATCTGAGCGATTTTTATCTAATTTTCGCTGATTGGGTCGAATCTCATCTCGAAGCCTGGACTGTCACCGAAGAAGGCATCCTGCTGCCGGAAGTGCGGCGTCACTATATGCGCATTCATCCGCCCCGTAGTGGCGACCGGTTCTTCAATCCCAGCATTGGCGAAGGGAAAGTTCATCTGTCCAATCGAAGGCCGGATCAGCAATCGGTTTTTGAGGCGCGCGAAATTGTCGATCCTGGTTTTCTGGAGCTCGTCCGCTACGGAATCCGTTCTCCGCACGATCCTCTCATCGTGGATTCGTTAAAGGTCGTGGATGCGACGCTGAAGGTGCAAACGCCGTATGGCCCCAGTTGGCGGCGTTATAATCACGACGGTTACGGCCAAAAGCGCAATGGTGAACCCTACGATGGTACCGGGCACGGCGGCGCCTGGCCGTTGCTGACCGGCGAACGCGCGCATTATGAGCTGGCTGCTGGCAACAATGTCCGCTATATGATCGCGGCCATGGAACGGTTCACCTCCACCGGAGGAATGCTTCCCGAGCAGCTCTGGGACGCGCCTGATCTACCCAGCCATGGAATGTGTCTCGGCCGCCCGTCCGGCTCCGCCATGCCGCTCGCGTGGGCCCATTCCGAATACATTAAGCTGCTGCGTTCTGTCTCCGATGGCAAAGTCTTCGACCATGTCGAGCCAGTTGCCACACGTTATGGTGACCGAGATCAGCGGCCGTTCGTCAATAGCGGCATAGAAATATGCAAACGCGATCATCTTCCGCGCCGCATCTCTCCAGGAAAAACGTTGCGCGTCATTGAGGGCGCCCATTTCCGTGTGCTTTTTACTCAGGATGGCTGGAAGACAAACAAGACCCTCGAGTCCCGCCAGGTTGGCTGCGTTTCCTACGCTGACATTCCGGTCGCCAAAGATGCGGAGGGGCCGGTTTCTTTCACCCTTTACTGGCTCGGAGACAATCAGTGGGAAGGAAAAAACTATGATGTGCCGATTGTGAGTCCGAAACCCGAAAAGGGCTGAGCTTCGCGGTGCGTGGTCTCCCGGCCACCTCCGAATTCCGCATCTATACAATATAGGCAGCGCCGGAATGAGGCCCCAATCAAATTAAATTGTTATGCCAAATGGAGCGCAGCGGAGTCGAGAAGTCTGTGTTTCCCGTGAACCTTGAATTGGGAGTGAGGATATATGACGGAACTGGATCAATTGTCGATCAATGCATTGCGTTTCCTCGCAGTGGATGCCGTGGAAAAGGCCAACAGCGGTCACCCTGGCGCCCCATTGGGAGATTCCCCGATAACCTATCTTCTGTTTCACAAATACATGCGCCACAACCCGGCAAACTCCAATTGGACCGACCGCGACCGCTTCGTTCTCTCCAATGGACATGCCTCCGCCATGCTCTATTCGGCGCTCTATCTAGCCGGCTACAAACTTTCGATTGAAGATCTGAAGCAGTTCCGCCAATACGATTCCCATACCCCGGGGCACCCCGAACTGGGAGCGGCCGATGGTGTCGAAGTGACCACCGGGCCGCTTGGACAAGGTTTGGGAATGTCGGTTGGTATGGCAGCTGCGGAGCGGCACCTGGCCGCCCGCTATAATCGCCCCGGATTCGAGATCGTCAACCATTACACCTACGTGATGTGCGGCGATGGGGACTTGATGGAAGGCGTTTCCCACGAGGCCTGTTCCTTTGCCGGCACACTCGGCCTGGGCAAGCTGATCCTCTTCTATGACGACAACCTGGTCTCGCTCGACGGACCCACAGACCTTTCCTTCAGCGAAAATGTAGAGGAGCGCTTTGACGCCTACCACTGGCACGTGCAGCGCGTCGCTGATGGCAACGATCTGGAAGCCTTGGAAAAAGCCATCGATGCCGCCAAGGCAGTGACCGATAAGCCCTCAATTATTGCCGTGCGTACCGTCATTGGATATGGCAGCCCCAAGGCCGGCACCTCCAAAGCGCATGGGGAGCCGCTGGGAGCCGAAGACACGAAAAAGACGAAAGAAAAACTCGGCTGGCCTGCGGACAAGAGTTTTTACGTTCCTGAGGAAGCCGCGAAGAACTGGTCAGCTGCCAAGGAACGTGGCGCAAAGCTTGAGAGTGACTGGAATGGTCTGTTTGCCCGGTACAAGCAGCAATTTCCCGATCTTGCCGCCGAGTACCAGCGCGTCTTTGACGGCAAATTGCCGCAGGGGTGGGAGGCAGCCGTCCCGAAATTCGCGGCCAACTCGAAACCCATGGCCACGCGGGTCGCGGGCGGCACAGCGTTGAACTCAATCGCACAAAAAGTGCCGGAAATCATTGGTGGCGCCGCCGATCTGTCCACCTCTACCAAAACCACCATCAAGGACAGCCCCAGCTTCCACGTCGATCCGAACGGCCGTAACATCTTCTTCGGCGTGCGCGAATTCGGCATGTGCTGCTTCGTGAACGGCATGGCCGCGCATGGCGGTCTGATCCCGTATGGTTCCACGTTTTTCTGTTTCAGCGACTACGCCCGCCCCGCTCTGCGCCTGGCCGCGCTCATGCAGGTGCCGTCCACCTTTGTCTTCACGCATGATTCCATTGGTCTCGGCCAGGATGGCCCCACGCATCAGCCCGTCGAGCAGCTCGCCTCCCTGCGCGCCATGCCCGACCTGACCGACTTCCGCCCCGCCGACGCCAACGAAACCGCTGCCGCTTGGCAGGTGATTCTCGAGCGGCGCAAGCCCTCGTTCCTTGCCCTCTCGCGCCAGGACCTCCCGGTGCTCGACCCGGAAAAATATGACATTCTGAACGGTGTCAGGCGTGGCGGCTATGTCCTGAACGACGGAGGCGCTGCGCCCGATGTCGTCCTGATCGCGACTGGCAGCGAGGTGAGCCTGGTGCTGCAAGCGGCAGCGGAATTGGAAAAGGAAGGCACCCGAACGCGGGTCGTCTCCATGCCGAGTTACACGCTTTTCGACGATCAGCCGGAAGAGTATCGACGCCAAACACTTCTCAATGGAGTGCCCCGGTTGGTCGTCGAAGCGGGCGCAACTTTCGGCTGGTGGAAAATCGCCGGCGAATCGGGTGATGTCCTCGGCCTCGATCGCTTCGGTTCCTCTGCTCCAGGCGAAATCGTGATGGAGAAGCTCGGGTTCAATGTGCGAAATGTCGTCGATCGCGCCACACGCATGATCGAGCGCGCCGGCAAAACCGCAGCAACAGCATCGAGGTGAGACAGAGATGAAGATCGCTATCGCCTCCGATCATGCCGGCTTTGAACTGAAGGAAGAAGTCCGCAAGTACGTTGCGGGCCTGGGGCATGAGGTGCTGGACCTGGGCGCGTACAATACCGAGCCCTCGGACTATCCGGATTACGCCGAGTATGTAGGACGCGCACTGCATGCAAACAATGCCGAACGCGGCATATTGATCTGCGGGTCAGGCGTGGGCGTCTCCGTCGCTGCAAATAAAATGCCCGGAATCCGTGCCGCCATGTGCCATGATACCTATTCCGCGCACCAGGGCGTCGAGCACGACGACATGAACGTGCTGGTACTGGGTGCCCGCATCATCGGATACGCGCTGGCATTCGATCTGGTCGCGGCATATCTGAATGCACATTTCCAGTCGAATGAAGAACGGTTCGTGCGCCGGTCCAACAAGGTGAAATCCATTGAACAGCGGTATATGTCCGGTCAATGGCCAAACCCCGTCTAGCGACTCGGCAGTTTCGAAAACAATAAAGGATGTAAGGAAATGACCAACGAGCAATCCGGACGTGTCTGGTTCATCACGGGTTCATCCTCCGGCTTCGGACGTCTGCTCGCCGAACAGGTTTTGGCCGCCGGAGAATTTGTCGTAGCAACCGCCAGAGATCCCGCCAAAGTCTCCGATCTGGAGAGGAAATATCCAGACAACGCCAAAGCTCTCCGTCTGGATGTCACTGATAAAACTCAGGCCGACGAAGCTGTCGCCCAGGCGCTCGCTGATTTCGGCCGCATCGACGTGCTGGTCAATAATGCCGGCTACGGTCTGGTTGCCGCGCAGGAAGAAGCGACGGAAGAAGAGATTCAGCGTCAGATCGACACCAATGTCTACGGCGTGATCCACGTGACACGCGCGGTGTTGCCACACATGCGCACGCAGCGCTCCGGCCATATCATCAATATGTCGTCTATAGCCGGGCTGGTCGGCACTGCCGGGCTCGGTTATTACAACCTGACCAAGTTCGCCCTGGAAGGAATGTCGGAGGCGCTGGCGCAGGAAGTAAGCCCGCTGGGCATTCACGTCACCGCCATCGAACCCGGTCCCTTCCGCACGGATTTTGCAGGCCGATCCGCACAATATTCGCCTAACGAAATACGCGAGTATTCCGAATCCGCCGGGAAGACACGCGCGTTTTTGCAAACCGGCCACGGCGTTCAGAAAGGCGATCCGGTGCGCGCCGCCGAAGCCATCCGCCAGGTTGTCGACAGCAGCCATCCTCCACGTCACCTGCTCCTGGGGGCCTTCGCGCTCCATCGATTCCGCAGCAAGATCGAGCGCTTCCAAACAGAAATTGCGGAGTGGGAAAGCGTAACTCTGACCGCGGATTTTCCCGATGATGAAACTGCCCAGGCGGTTCGATGACCACATTGGATGGGAAGATCACCGCCACGTTCTGGGATTGCGGCGGCGTGTTTCTCACCAATGGATGGGATCACGCCGAGCGCAGGCGTGTTATCGAGCACTTCGGGCTGGACTTCGATGAATTTGAGAGCCGCCACGACGCTCCCAACGATCGCTGGGAGCGGGGAAAAATCACTTTGCATCAATATCTGCAGGAGACGGTCTTTTATACTCCGCGACCGTTCTCAGAGGAAGAATTTATTACGCAGATGCGCAACGTCAGCCAAATACTTTATCCGCAGATGATTGCATTCCTGCGCAATCTGCGGAATCAATATTCGCCGGAGAATCGAATCACGGCATATCTGCTGAGCAATGAATCGCGCGAGTTGATGGCGTACCGCATTCCGAAGTTCGGGTTATCTTCGCTGTTCGATGCATTTCTTGTATCAGCCTACATCCGGCTGCGGAAACCTGAACCGGCATTCTTTCAGTGCGCTCTGGACATCTCTCAACGTCGACCTGAACAGTGCGTCTTCATCGACGACCGGGAGGAGAATGTAGCGGCTGCGCAAAAGGCCGGGATCAGTGGGATTCGTTTGACAACTCCACAGCAGGTAATTGCCGACCTTGCACGGCTCGGAATACTGGCGGCCTGAACCGCGGCAGAAACGAATTTTGAAAGGGGAAAGAGATGGAACTCGGCTTGATCGGTCTGGGGAAAATGGGGTTCAACATGGCGGAGCGGCTTCGCCAAGGCGGGCATAAAGTGGTCGGCTTCGACCTGAACGCCGAAACGGCAAACAAGCTCACGGCGTCTGGATCGCTCGGAGTGCAATCGCTTGATGATCTTGTGAAAAATCTCAAAGCTCCGCGCGCCATTTGGATTATGGTTCCCGCCGGCGATCCGGTGGATCAGACGATCGCCAAACTCGAACCGCTGATGCAGAAGGGCGACATCTTCATCGACGGCGGCAATTCGAACTACAAGGATTCGCAGCGCCGTCACGCTCAGTTGACCGGGAAGGGCTTCAATTTCGTCGACGTTGGCACGTCCGGAGGTGTTTGGGGCATCACCGAAGGCTACAGCATGATGATCGGCGGCGACGACCAGCCCGTCCAGCATCTGACACCCATCTTCGAGACCCTCGCTCCGGGCAAGGACAAAGGCTGGGGACACGTCGGGCCATCCGGCGCCGGACATTTTGTGAAGATGGTCCACAACGGCATCGAATACGGCCTGATGCAGGCCTACGCCGAAGGATTCTCTATCTTGAAACATAAGGAGCCAATGCATCTCGACCTAACCCAGATCGCCGAAATCTGGCGCTATGGCAGCGTGGTCCGCTCCTGGTTGCTCGATCTGACAGCCGACGCGCTCAAGAAAAATCCTCAACTCGACGGCTTAGAAGCCTACGTCGCCGACTCCGGGGAGGGCCGCTGGACGGTATTTGAAGCAATTGATCTGAACGTCTCCGCTCCCGTCATCACGGAATCCCTGATTCGCAGGCTCCGGTCCCGCGAGGACAACAATTTCTCCGATCGCATGCTGGCGATCATGCGAAACGAATTTGGCGGCCACGCAGTCAAGAAATCGGATTAAGAGTTTTTTCTAAGCAGAGAGATTGTCATTCAGAGCGGAGCGCAAGTCGAGGAACCTGAGGTTTGCTGAATTCACTAGGAGTTCGAACGACAACTCAATCAAGATTTTCGCCCACGAAGGAGTGCGCCACATGGCAACCACGGAAGTAAAAATTTCGCCCGAACAGATTGAAGCATCGCGCGTCAGCGAACGTGTGCCGGACCCATGTGTCGTCGTCATCTTCGGCGCTTCCGGAGACCTGACCAAACGCAAGTTGCTGCCCGCGCTCTATCACCTTGAGCAAGCGGATCTGCTGCCGAAAAACTTTGCCGTCGTCGGTGTCGCGCGCCGCCCTCTAAAAGACGAGTTCATCAAGGACATGCGCGAAGGCATCGTCAAAGGCGGCGGTGTCGAGGTGAATGACACCAAGCTCACAGAGTTCCTCTCCCGTGTGGATTACCACGCCATGGATTTCGACGACCACGACGGCTACACCCGGCTGAAAACGCTGCTCGAAAGTCTCGACAAAAAATACGGCACCAATGGTGGACGCCTGTTTTATCTGGCGACCGCGCCGGAGTACTTTGCGGAAATTGTCGACCAGTTGGGCGCGCATGGCATGGCCAAGCCGCAAAAAGGTGCTGTCCGCGTCATTATTGAAAAACCTTTTGGCCACGATCTGGAATCGGCGCGCGAGTTGAACGACAACGTCAACCGGGTCCTCTCGGAAGATCAGGTCTTCCGTATCGATCATTATCTGGGCAAGGAAACGGTCCAGAACATCCTGGTATTCCGCTTCGCCAACGGGATTTTCGAGCCGATTTGGAATCGCAACTTCATCGATCACGTGCAGATCACGGCGGCGGAAAGCATCGGGATTGAAGGCCGAGGCCCATTCTATGAAAAAGCCGGAGCGTTGCGGGATGTCGTGCAGAATCACGTCATGGAACTGCTCTCTTTTGTTGCCATGGAGCCGCCAATTTCCTTTGGGGCCGCGCCCATCCGTACTGAAAAGGTGAAGGTCTGGAAAGCGATTCATCCTTTCCGAATGGAAGACACCGTTCGCGGCCAGTACGGAGCCGGAACAATCGATGGCAAGCCGGTTGTTGCATATCGCAAGGAAAATCGCGTCGATCCGAACTCCACCACGGAAACCTTTGCCGCGCTACGTATGGAGATCGAAAACTGGCGCTGGGCCGGTGTCCCTTTCTATGTACGTGCCGGTAAACGCCTGGCCGAGCGATCCACGGAAATTACAGTTCAATTTAAGCAACCGCCGCTGTTACTTTTTAAAGATACCCCCAACAGCAAATGCGGCGGGATTCAGCCGAATATCATCTCCATGCGCATCCAGCCGAATGAAGGCATTTCCCTCCGATTTGCCGCGAAAGTTCCAGGCCCGGCCATGCAAAGCTGCCCGGTCATTATGGACTTCGATTACGCCACCGCCTTCGGCGTCTCATCCGCAAATGGATATGAGCGTTTGTTACTCGATGCGATGTTGGGAGATGCAACTCTGTTCGCCCATCGGGACGGTGTCGAAGCCACCTGGTCGCTGATGACGCCAGTTCTCGAAAGCTGGTCCGCCAACCCGCCCAAAGACTTTCCAAATTATCCGGCGGGCAGTTGGGGGCCAGCGGCATCCGACGAGTTGCTCGCACGCGACGGGCGCCAATGGCGCCAGCAATAATCGTCGGCTACCATAACCATGATGCCGAAGACAGTTCAGGTTCACTATCATGTAACGAAAGATGCCGAGGCACTCAGTCTCGCTACCGCCGGCTGGATCACGTCCGCTGTCGAGCAATCAATTTCGGCGCGCGGCATCGCAAGGATCGCCATTTCCGGCGGCAACACGCCGAAGGGGACATTTGCCTTGCTTGCGGATCCGGCGCAAGAGTTTCGCCAGCGTATCGACTGGCATCGGTTAATGCTCTTCTGGGTTGACGACCGCTGCGTTCCACCCAGCGACCCGGATTCCAATTACCACATGACCCGCGAAACCCTGCTATTAAAAGTTCCACTGCCGGAAGCGAATGTCGTCCGTATTGAAGGCGAACTTGATCCCGAAGAAGCAGCCGCGCGGTATGAATCAGCTTTGCGCGATCGATTTCGCCTTGAAGGCGCTGAGCTTCCGCGCTTCGATCTGATCCTCCTCGGCCTAGGCGACAATGGCCATACTGCTTCGTTATTCCCGCACTCGGAGGCGCTCGATTCCATGATGCGACTGGCCGTGGCCGCCCATGTAGAAGCCAAAAATCCCTGGCGCGTGACATTGACATGGCCCGTGATCAACCACGCCAGCCATGTTGCATTTCAAATCCAGGGCACTTCGAAGGCTGAGGTACTGAACAAAGTTATGCTGGGGCCGTACGACCCGGAAGCATTGCCTGCGCAATTGATCCGGCCGGAAAGCGGCGACCTGATGCTGCTGCTGGACGAGGCTGCCGCCGGCCAGTTGCCTCCGCCCTCGAAAAACGGAACAGGTCTGCTGGAAGTGCGCCGATGATCCTGGCGGGCGATGTCGGCGGTACCAAAGTACATCTGGCCCTGTATCGTTTTGAGCAAGGCGCTCTCAGGCACGTGCGCGATCAGAAATTTCCAGCCGCGCAGTACCCCGAATTGCAGTCAATCGTGCGCGAGTTCCTGGGCGGGGATGCCGCGACCGGCAAACCCGGGGAGATTGACGCTGCCTGCTTTGGGGTTCCGGGCCCGGCCCGCAACAACGTAGTTCGACTCACAAACCTTCCCTGGACTCTCGACAGCCATCAACTGGCACGTGATCTTGGAATCGAGCACCTATTCCTGATTAACGATCTCGAAGCAAATGGCTATGGAATCGCCGAGCTCAGCCCGGATCAGATTCTCGTCCTAAGCGAGGGAGACAGCAGCCTTGTCGGCAATCGAGCACTGATGGCTGCAGGGACAGGACTGGGCGAGGGATTTTTAGTCTGGAATGGAAAGACTCATATCCCCATGGCATCCGAGGGTGGCCATGTTGATTTCGGCCCGCGCACCGATCTGGAAATTGAGTTGCTAAAGTATCTGCGCAGCGATCCCGAAATCAACGGCCACGTCAGTTGGGAGCGCGTCTGTTCTGGAATTGGGCTCAGGAACATCTATATGTTTTTGCGTGACGAGAAGAAGATGATTGAGTCGCCCATTCTGCGGCAGCGGATGCAGGAGGAAGATCCGAACTCCGTGATCGGCGAACTTGGGGAAGCGCGCGCAGACGAGCTGTGCGCCAAAGTGCTGGATATTTTCGTCTCAGCCTATGGAGCGGAAGCCGGCAATCTCGCGCTGAAAGTTCTCGCGCACGGCGGGGTCTATATCGGCGGCGGGATTGCGCCGAAGATTTTGAAGAAAATGCAGGATGGCACTTTCATGCAGGCATTCTGCGATAAGGGAAGGCTGCACGATCTTGTGTGCCAGATGCCGGTGCGGATCATTCTCGAAACCCGTGCTGCATTGATAGGCGCAGCTGCGTACGCGGAAGCCCGCGCGGCGGAACTTTCCGGTCGCTCCCTGCGCGCAGCTTCGGTGCGCCTGCGTACCTGAACCGCAATGCCTTCCCCGTTGCGAATAGAAAGGGCTATGGCTTCGTCCAGAGGAGAACTCTCCCGATGATGCGCCAAACTCGTCACTTGATTTTGTTTATTTTTCTGCTGCTCAATCTTCCGCAGGTTGCTTTCGCCCACGCTATCCTGGTGCATTCAACACCCGCCGATCAGGCGATTGTGCGCAGCCGAACGGTGAACCTAGTACTCGAGTTCAACTCCCGCATTGACGCCGGGCGCTCGATGCTGACACTGACGGGTCCGGCCGAAAAAAACCTGCCGGTGCAGATTCAGCCCAGCCTAAAGATCTCGGAATTGAAGGGGAGTGCCAGCAATTTAGCGAACGGAACGTACCACCTTCACTGGCAGGTTCTGGCTACGGATGGACATATTACCCGCGGAGAAATCACATTTACTGTAGCGAAAAACTGAGGAGTTACTTGATTCGAGAAGCTAAGTTAGAAAGCAGCGGCTACAAGGCTGCGTTCTTGTCATTTGCTAGAACCGGGAAAGGTGTCATAAAGATGTAATATGGCTTTCCCTGACTCATCTAACCTCGTTCTCAGTCTGCGTGTTACCAGTTCACCCAAAATGACGAAAATTTGACTATCGAGCCCTCGGTCTAATGCCAAACCGTAAGGCGGTACCAAGCTGAAGAACCTAGTCATTGGAACACTTGCGCAGATTCGGAATTTTGTGATGCGCATTAGTCCCGATCATATCGGTGATACAAGCTTGACGATCTGGGCGACGGGCACTTAGAATCCGCATGTAATATGGTTGAGCCAATTCGCTCCACGGCCCGGCAACAGGGCAGCTAGCGGACAACGAGAGGAAGGCACATTCGCGTGCATTCACCTGTTCTGGGGTTTGTATTAGTCTTCATCGCCGCGATCTCCGGCGGTGCGCTTGCGGTCCCCCTGAAGAAGCGCCGGAGATTCGAACTGGAAAACATCTACGTACCCTGCACGCTGGTCATGATGTTGGTTCTTCCATTCGTCATGGCCGTGTTCGCCACGCCGAATTGGCCAGAGGCCGTGCAGGCTGCAGGGGCACGAACTGTCTGGGCTGGTATTGCATATGGCTTCGGATGGGGCATCGGGGCGATCTTGTTCGGCTATGGAGTTACCCTGGCAGGAATGTCAGTGGGTTTTGCGACCATCATGGGGATCAACACCGCAGTCGGGTCGCTGCTCCCATTTGTAGTGAAGTCGCGCGCCGACCTTTTCACGGCAGGCGGAATGGTGATCGTGCTCGGTATTGCGGGATGTGTTGCCGGTGTGGTGGTCTGCGGCCGGGGAGGCTTCCTGCGGGAACGGCAGGCGAGCACCGGAGGCCAACAGCGAGGATTCGGCAAGGCATTGGCGGTCTGTGTGGCATCTGGTCTGTTGAGCGCCTGCGCAAATCTTGGCTTCGCCTTTACAAGCCGGGTCGGCGAAGAAGCCCAAAGGCTCGGCGCGAGTCCGGTCTTCTCCACATTGGCCAGTTGGCTGCCTGTTTTCTGGGGAGCGACCGCATCGCTTCTGTTGTGGTTCGTCGGATTGCAGATCAAGCGAGGAACCTGGCGAAACAATGTTGGCCCGGATGCGGTGTATGACTGGTTCAATGGCGTTTTCATGGGGGTCATCTGGTTTGTCGCCACGATTCCTTACGGTATGGGCGCATATTACCTGGGCCGGCTCGGGACCTCTGTCGGATGGGCCGTGTACATGGCTTTCACACTTCTTGTGGCCAACTTTTTCGGCTTTATCACCCATGAGTGGGCGGGTGCGCCGGCACGGGCGCTAAGGACGCTTTACGCTGGCCTTGCGGTTCTCATAGGCGCGATTGTGGTGCTGGCGATAGGAAATTCAATGACAGGATATTAGAAATCAGAAAGGCGGGATTTTGTCTATGAAGTACAGTTTGCTCGGCAAAACCGGATTGAAGGTTTCCCGGCTCAGCTTTGGAGCATCGTCTCTGGGAGGCGTTTTTCATCCGGTAGACGAAGCAGAAGCGATTGCATCGGTTCATGCCGCGCTCGATTGCGGCATAAATTATTTTGATGTTGCGCCAGCCTACGGAGGCACCCGGTCTGAGATGGTTCTAGGGAAAGCTCTGGCGCGGTATTTCTCGCGACCGCTATTTCCTATCAACGAAGGTCGGCAAATACACAGATCCAAACAAGTATGGCAACGACACTTTGGATTATTCGCGAGCGCGTATCCGGGCTTCGCTGGACGAGAGCGCGGCGCGGCTCGGAGTCGAGTACTTCGACATCATTCACATCCACGATATCGAATATCAAGATAGAAAACACACCGAATGGGCCTTAAGCGAGGGATACGAAGCGGTTCAGGAATTGAAGCGGGAGGGCCGGATCGGAGGCGTAAGCTTTGGCATTTATCCAATGGATCTATGGAAGCGGATTTTCGCGTCCTTCGATATTGATGCCGCGCTGGTTCACAACCATTATTGCCTGAACGATACGCAATTACTCGATCTGCTGCCCATCGCGAAGGAGAAGGGCATCGGCATTGTGAATGGATCGCCTTTCGCATCCGGCCTGCTGACGGACCGAGGGCCGGCCGCATGGCATCCTGCCAAACCGGAAGAGCGCGGCCGCTTCCGCGCCGCTGCAGAATTCTGCCGGAATAACGGAAGCTCGATCAGCCGGCTCGCGCTGCAGTTTTCAAGCCAGAATCCAGACATACCCACTACGCTGTTCAGCACCGCCAATCCTGAAACGGTGCGCAGAAACGTCGAAATATACGAGGAACCTTATGATGCCAGTCTCGTAACGGAAGTCCGGAAGATTCTGGAACCGGATCTGAACAAGGAATGGAACTATCGTTGATTATCGACGCGCATCATCACCTCTGGAACTACAACGACCGCGACTACTTGTGGATGACAGACGCGATGAAGGCGCTTCGTCGCGATTTTCTGGTCCCGGAGCTTGAGCGTGCCATGCGTGGATCGGGAGTGCAAGGAACGGTGGCGATACAGGCTCGGCAGAGCATGGAGGAGACGGAATGGTTGCTGGATATCGCTGCGCGTTATTCTTCCATTCTCGGAGCCGTGGGATGGGTGCCGCTCGCCGAGGCTGATATCGCGCCTGTTCTGGAGCGCTTCGCCCAGCATCCTAAACTCAAGGCAGTCCGGCACGTGCTCCATGACGAGCCGGACGATTTTTATATGCTCCGCGTCGATTTCAATCGTGGCATCAGTATGCTGCGCAGCTACGGGTTGGCCTATGACATTTTGATATTCGAACGCCACCTGCCGCAAACGCTGCAGTTTGTGGACCGTCATCCCGGGCAGGTGTTCGTGATCGATCACATTGCAAAACCGAGAATTCGGGACGGGACTCTTTCGCCTTGGCGGGAGCGAATAGAAGAACTGGCAGAACGCGAAAATGTCTACTGCAAGGTCTCCGGCATGGTGACCGAAGCGGATTGGAAAACCTGGACTCCGGAGATGCTGCGGCCTTATTTTGACGTAGTCCTCTCCGCATTTGGACCCAGGCGGCTCATGTTCGGCTCTGACTGGCCTGTGGTGACCGTTGCAGCGGAATACAAAACCTGGGTGAATACGTTCCGCTTTTTCATCTCCGAATTATCGCGGGATGAGCAGAAGAGTATCTGCCGCAGTACGGCGATGACTGCCTATCGGTTGTGAAATTAGCCGCGGCAAATGGTGGAACGCGTAGGACAATTGGTACGTCCATTCAATTACTAGAGGATGGGTTATCTCATCAGCAGATTTGTCATCTCGAGGGAAGCATCGATCAGCGTGGAGTTTGACGGCCAAACGCGAGGTCCTTCGCTTCGCCAATAACGCGGTGAAGAACACTATCCTACTCACGAGGAAAATGATGACCACCACTTACAACAGACGCGATCTTTTGAAAAGCGGTATCGCTCTTACCGCCGGCTCCATGGCCGACCCGTTTGTCCTAGCCACAGATCACAAGCACCGGAATGCAGCCGGCAGCAGCGGACCATTCCAGGCTTCATGGAATTCGCTGCGGAATATCGCCGTTCCCCAGTGGCTGCGGGACGGAAAATTCGGTATCTACACGCATTGGGGTGTCTATTCCGTTCCGGCCTATGGCAAGAACGGCACGTGGTATGCACATGATATGTATACCAATCCGGACTCTGACAACACCAAGCATCAGATAGCCACCTATGGGCCGCTGGAGAAGTTTGGCTATAAAGATTTCATTCCGATGTTCACCGGCAGTCACTTCGATCCTGACGAGTGGGCGGAGCTGTTTAAAAACGCGGGCGCGCGCTTTGCCGGTCCCGTCGCCGAGCATCATGACGGCTTCGCGATGTGGAATACGAAATATTCGAAGTGGAATGCCGCGAAAATGGGGCCCAAGAGGGATGTCCTGGGTGAGCTCGAGAAAGCTATTAGGGCGCACGATATGAAATTTCTTACCGCATTTCATCACGGGGCACACTGGTTCTACTTTCCCACATGGGATAAGCGGTACGATGTTGGCGATCCAAGATATGCGGGGCTCTACGGAGACAGCCATGCGCCCGGTGCATTGCCGGACAAGAAATTCCTCGATGTCTGGGAAGGAAAACTCATCGAGGTGGTGGATAACTATGGGCCCGATGTGGTGTGGTTCGACTTTGGAATTGAATTGATCCAGGAATGGTACAAAAAAGATTTTCTGGCCTACTACTTCAATCGAGCTGCAGCGTCGGGCAAGGAAGTGACAGTTACGTACAAACACCACGATTTTATCCCTGGAGTCGGCGTCAACGATCTCGAGCAGGGACAACAACTTGATATGACGTACAACGAATGGATCACGGATACGACGATTGATGCGGGCAGCGGATGGGGATATGTCAAAGGTCTCGGATTTAAATCCGTCTATGACTTAGTGTCCGGACTTGTGGACAGGGTGAGTAAGAACGGCTTCCTGCTGCTGAACGTTGGACCGAAACCTGACGGAACAATTCCAGACGCCGCAAAGGAACGGCTGCGTGGCATCGGAGACTGGCTCCGAATTAACGGAGAAGCAATCTATGGAACAAGCCCATGGCTGAAGGCTGGAGAAGGCCCGACGCATTTGACGAAGAGCGGATCGTTCAACGAGAACAACGCGCTTCAATATACACCCAAGGACATCCGCTTCACCTGCAAGGATGAATATCTATATGCAACTGTTCTGGCGTGGCCTGGAGATCGAACCTTTATTACCAGTTTTGTGCCGAAGGGGCAGACGTGGTCGGGGTTATATCCATCGGAGATTGAATCGATCAAGATGCTTGGTAGTAACGAGCCGATTAAATGGGAATTTACCAAGGAGGCTTTGACGCTTACGACACCGAAAGTAAAGCCATGCGATAACGCTTTCGTCTATAGGATCACTCTGAAGAAGCCATTTTGAGAAATCTCATCGAAATCCAAAATTTAACTTGAGTTAATTAACATCCACTATGGCTTTGACGAGTCTCTGGCGCGTGGGCAAATCTTTAAATTGGGTAACAACCTCGGAAAGCATCAAACGATCGGTGATCCAATGCGAAGTGTCGATCTTACCTTCTTCAATCATTCGAATAATCCGCGGGAATAGCCCGACACTGTTACGACTGGCCAGCAGTGTCACTTCCTTACGATGAAACAGCACGTCGTCAAGACAGACTAGATCCCGTGTTAGGCCTACGAATACCAATGAACCTCCGGTCGCCACATGAGCCAAACTGTCGCTCATGGCAATGGCGTTTCCGGTGGCGTCGAAGACAATATCGGCCTGCCGCCCTTCGGCGGGAAATGAGGAAGCGTAGCCCATACGTTCCACAAATGCTCTACGCCACGCGCTTTTTTCAACCATGTGGACGCCAGCACCCAGAGCAGAAGCAAACTGCGCCACAGCAATACCGATTGGCCCAGCACCCACAATCAGGGCTTCGTCGCCCTTTTTCAGACCGCTGCGCCTGACTGCATGTGCGCCGATGCCGAGCGTTTCCACCAGCGCGAGTTGATCGAGCGACAGTCGATCGGATTTGTGCAACAGGCCGACCGGTACCGAAAGATACTCCTGCATACCTCCGTCCACATGGATTCCGAACAGCCGTATGTTTTCGCAGCAATTGTTCCGGCCCATTGCACAGGCCCGGCATTTGCCACAACTCATATAAGGCTCAATCGCACAACGATCTCCCGGCTGAAGACGATGATCATTGACCGCCGTCTCCACGATGACTCCGGATAGCTCATGGCCGATAATCCGAGGATATGTATAGATTGGCTGGCGACCTGCAAAGGCGTGAAAGTCGCTTCCGCATACGCCTACCTTTTCGATCCGAACCAGCGCTTCTCCATCAGAGGCGACCGGAATTAGGCCTTCACGTTCTGTAAATTTTCCCGGCGCTTCCAATACAATCTGCTTCATGCTATCCCGTCCGGTTGCACTAGAATTGGTCCAGCCACAACCAAAAATAATTATAAACGTAGTCCTTCGGAAGGTCCAACGATATCAGTCTTTGTCATGTTGTTCGGGAGACATGAACTTTTATAAATGTTGCACCAATTTCGCCGGAAGCCGATTGTCGCTTCGTTAAATCCCCCGATCCCCGGCCGTGCGCGAAGCTCGAATCGTGCGGTCCCCAGCAGCAAATCCCATTTCAATAACGATGCAGCGAATGGAACGATGAAAAAGAGAATACCGGGTCTGTGCGCGAATGAATCCTGCGCCCAAATCCTGCGAGTGCGCGTTGTTATTGAAGAAGTATCTGCCGATTAGTCGCCATCTTTAGTTGCCAAAGTTCGCTCTCAAAATTCTATTTTAAGGTTAGAACCACAAAGCGAATTTGCTCCCTCTCTCCATAGAAGCAGAGAAGGACATGGCGACATTAATATTCAGTGTGTGACAAGAAATTCCTGTCCAGGTGCCACAACTCTGAAGCTTAATTGATCGATTCGTACGCGATGCTGGTTAAAAACTCGGGCAGTTCCTTGGCAGTGATCATCTGCTCGAATAACTTTGCCGCCGCGGTATATTTGCTGGCTCGAAACCTGTCGTCTCCAATCTCAGTTCTAATTCGATCGAGAATCAAGGGTAGGACACTCTGTACAGACCGGACATCGAGGGTAATTTCATTGTCTCCGTCTTTCATTCGGCCGGAATTGTGGGCCCATTGCCAAAGTTGGGCGCGTGAAATCTCCGCTGTCGCCGCATCTTCCATCAGGTCGTAAATTGGAACGCAGCCAAGGCCGTCGAGCCACGCTGCCATATAGCGCAACCCAATATCCACATTCATCTCCAGGCCTCGACGTGTGATTTCGCCCTCCGGCACAGCCAGTAAATCGGAAGCTCGAATGTTGATTGCAGGAATATGGCGAGAAATCTGGTTGGCTCCTTGCATGTGCTCGTCAAAAACTTCCTTGGCCACCGGAACGAGTCCCGGATGCGCTACCCATGTTCCATCATGGCCGGCCTTCACCTCACGGAGCTTATCCTGGCGGACGCGCTCCATTGCTCGGCCATTCGCCGCCGCATCTCGTTTAATGGGAATCTGCGCTGCCATTCCCCCCATTGCGTGGATGCCACGCCGATGACAGGTCTCGACGAGCAATTCGACGTAAGATTTAAGGAAGTGCCGATCCATTGTGATCGTCGAGCGGTCGGGAAGCGCCAGATCCTTACGGTAACTGAATTTCTTGATAAAGCTGAAAATGTAATCCCACCGGCCGCAGTTCAAACCGGCGGAGTGGTCTTTCAGCTCAAACAGGATTTCGTCCATCTCGAAGGCCGCGGGCAAGGTCTCAATTAGAACAGTGGCGCGAATCGTGCCGCGCGGAATAGCGAGTGCATCTTGCGAGAAATTGAAGACATTGTTCCACAGCCGCGCTTCCCGATGGCTCTCAAGCTTGGGCAGGTAAAAGTAAGGCGCCGTCCCACGTTCTCGGAGGGCAGCAGCATTATGAAAGAAGAATAGTCCGAAGTCGAAAAGCGATGCGGAAATCGGCTGACCATCGACTTGAAGATGTTTTTCCGATAAATGCCAGCCGCGTGGCCGCAAAAAGAGCGTTGCCGGTTTCTCGGAAAGCCGGTATTGCTTGCCTTCAGGGCTGGTGTACGTAATATCGTCGCGAATTGCGTCGCGCAGATTCACCTGGCCGTCAATGACGTTGCGCCATGTAGGAGAGGTCGAATCCTCGAAATCGGCCATGAATACGTTGGCACCGGAATTGAGTGCGTTGATGATCATCTTGCGATCGACCGGCCCGGTAATCTCTACTCTGCGATCTTCAAGATCGTACGGGATCGGGGCCACACGCCATTCGCTCTGGCGAATCGATGTGGTTTCGGGCAGGAAATCATACAACTTCCCTTGACGGAGTTCCTCGGCCCTTGCCACTCGCCTTTCGAGCACATCCTGGCGATCGGCTTCGAAATTGCCTGATAGGTCTGATAAGAAGTCCAGGGCTTGCCGGGTTAGGATCTCCTCTTCCGCTGTGCCTTTTGATGCTTGAATCACCACAGTGGCCTTCGCCATAAATTATGTCTCCCTAAGTTCGTGACAGCTCCAACCCAATAGGTGAAGCGAATAGAATACGATGTTTCATACCATTTTCTCACGCCGTCTATCTGTCTCTGACTGCCCAATCGTTCTTTGCACGTGGGCAAGCTCCATTTGCCGAGGGCTGCACCGGGATCTACATCTGCATTTCATTCTGGCGCTTACGCTAAATCTGACAAATTGATACTCTGAGCATGTTTTAACAATCTCCAGTCGCTTCCACATTGAATTTGTCTCGCGTTTTTGCAGGAGAGCCGCCCAATGAGTCTAGGTTGGAACCAGACTTACGACTTATTTGGAAGAGGCCTCGCGTTTTCAGCGATGCTTGCCTCTCTTCCCATTCTGACACTCCTTTTTCTGCTCGGCATCAGACGCAAGGCTGCATGGGCCGCCTCTCTCGCCGCTTTGGGCGTCGCGTTTGTTGTTGCTGTCGCGGGCTACAAAATGCCGGTGTCACTGGCTCTGAGTTCGGCGGCATATGGCGCCGCTTTCGGACTTTTCCCCATTTCCTGGATCGTGTTTTGGGCGATTGCTCTCTATCAGGTGGCTGTCGAAACGGGCAAGTTTGAAATCATCAAGGCATCGATCGGAAATCTGACCGGCGATTTTCGTCTACAGGCGCTGTTGATTGCCTTTGCATTTGGGGCCTTCGTTGAGGGAGCGGCGGGTTTCGGAACGCCGGTTGCCGTGGCTGCGGCAATGTTGGTGGGCCTGGGCTTTTCTCCCTTCTACGCGTCGGCTCTCTGCCTGCTGGCTAATACAGCTCCAGTTGCTTTCGGCTCGATCGGAATCCCGGTTGTCACTTTGGCTGGGATTACTGGGTTACCGCTGGAACGGCTGAGCGCCGCTGTCGGACGTCTTTGCGCACCCTTGTCCGTGATCGTTCCCGGTTACTTGATTGCCGTCATGGTGGGGTGGCGCGGCATGATCGAAGTGTGGCCCGCCGTGATCGTCGTTGGCGGAGTGTTCGGCGCGGTGCAGTTTTTCATGTCGAATTACGTGGGTCCGCAACTTACCGACATCATCGCATCCTTGATGGCGATGGGCTCGCTCCTTATCCTATTGCGCTTCTGGCGTCCTAATGTGTTGTGGGATATAGTTCATCCTGCGATTGCCGAAAGTGCGATGGTCAGTCGCGATAATCTCGCAGCCTTATCGTCCGGGCTGGCCTACGCTCCCGGAAGATATTCTTCACATCGGATCGGACAACCGGGTGGCCGGACATATAGCGCGAGTGAGATTTTGGTTGCATGGAGTCCCTACGGACTGCTCGTGCTGTTCGTATTGTTGTGGGGCTTCAAACCCTTTCATGCGCTGCTGAATTCCGCCACCACCAGTGTCGCGTGGCCGCTGCTGCACAACCGAATTCTTCGTATGCCCCCGGTGATAGCAAAGCCTGCGCCCTACGGAGCGATGTACGAGCTGAATCTGTTGTCCGCTTCTGGAACTGCTTGCATGTTCTCGACTTTGGCAGCAGTTGTCCTGTTACGAATGTCTCCCCGCTCTTTTGGACGGCTCTTGATCTCCGTGTGCGGACAGCTCTTTCTTCCCATTGTTACCGTCACCGCCGTGCTCGCCATGGCCTTCGTAATGAATTATTGCGGCGCGACGGGCACCCTGGGGCTTGCGTTCGCCGCATCAGGCACTCTGTTCCCATTCTTCAGCCCACTGCTCGGCTGGCTGGGAGTTTTTCTCACCGGTTCCGATACTTCGGCGAACGCACTATTCGGAAACCTGCAGGTAGTCACCGCGACCCGGCTGGGGTTCAATCCGGTGCTGCTTGCGGCTGCCAATTCAGCTGGAGGCGTCATGGGCAAAATGATAAGCGTGCAGAACATCGCGGTAGCGGCGGCAGCGACCGCGATGTCGGTTTCCGACCAGGCGAAGCTCTTTCGGTTTACTCTGCGCCATAGCATCGTTTTAGCGACCGCGATTGCGTTGGAAGTATTACTGTATTCCTATGTTTTTCATGTTCATTGAAGATTGAGCAGATTCCACTCTCGACCGAGGAGCGGCGTTATTGGCAGAGAGATAGGATTTTTCACAATTGTGCTCTGTCCCGGCCGAGGCGTAGGCAGTGATTCAGCGGAAAGCGAGTGCGATTTGTCCGATTCTCGATGAGTGCTCGCTAGAGGTTGCTCTCCTCGTGCAAGCCGATAGATAGGCTGCGAAGTAGGAATCAGTACGCAAGGCCTGCGAGCCAAGATTGCTGTATCCTTATTTACGTTATTTGCGGCCTGCGCTTTGGCTATTCCAACCAGGGGAGAAACCGATGAGACGCCGAGACTTTCTCAAGCAAAGCACATTCGCGGCAATCGCCGCGAGTAGTGGAGAGCTTTCCCACGCATTGTCCGCGATCGATACTAAAAGAAATACGGGCCTGATTGCCAAGCGGCGTCTGGGCAAGACGGGTGTCCATCTTTCCATCATCGGGATGGGCGGCATCGTTGTGATGAACAGCACCCCGACGTCTTCCAAGAATATTGTGGCGGAAGCGGTAGATCGTGGGATCAATTACTTCGATGTAGCTCCCAGTTATGGCGATGCGCAGCAACTTCTCGGCCCTGCCCTCGCGCCATATCGCGCAAACAGTTTCTTAGCTTGCAAGACAAGTAAGCGCGACAAGGCAGGCTCGCGAGCAGCCCTTGAAGAATCGCTCCGGTTATTGAAGACCGATCACGTTGATCTCTATCAGTTTCACGCCCTCACTAAAATGCATGAGCTGGACGAAATCCTGGGGCCCGGCGGCGCCATGGAAACCTTTGAGGCGGCACGCAAAGAAGGGAAGGTTCGCTATATCGGATTCTCCTCACACTCGGTTGAGACGGCCGTGGCCGCGATGGACAGGTATCCATTTGACACCATTCTTTTCCCCATCAACTGGGTACTCACGTCCCAGGCGAACTTCGGCCCACAGGTAATTCAGAAAGCACAGGAAAAACGGGTTGGAACGCTGGCCATCAAGAGCATGGCGAAGACCGTATGGCCGACTACACAGAAAAAAGATCATCCAAATTCCAAGTGCTGGTATGAACCTGCCGGATTCCCCGATGAAGCTTCGCTCGGCCTGCGATGGACGCTGGGGCACTCCATCACAGCTGCCATACCTCCAGGCGAGGAAGCATATTTCCGTCTGGCGATGGATGTCGCGCAGCACTATAAACCACTCGATTCCAAAGAAGAACAGGCGCTCCTCGCTAAAGCGTCGGGTATCGAGCCGATCTTCCACCGTGGAAACGATGTGTAATGCGAGTATCTCAGATGGCCGCATCTCATAATATATGAGATTTCTTTCAGAACGATTGCAGTTCTGGAGGTGCAGGCATGAAACGTCGTGAATTCATCAAAACTGCCACAGCGACTGCTGTGGCATCGGTCATCACATATAAGACCGCGTATGCGGAAAGCAAGGATGGCATTCCGTATCGGGTGCTCGGGCACACCGGCGAAAGATTGTCACTGATTGGAATAGGTGGCCATCATATCGGACGTTCGGCGGTGCCGGAAAAGATTGGTATTCAGATCATCCGAACGGCCCTCGACAATGGAGTGAACTTCCTCGACAACGCTTGGGATTACAACGATGGCGCCAGCGAAATTCGCATGGGGAAGGCCCTGCGCGATGGTTATAGGCAGAAAGCATTCTTAATGACGAAGATCGACGGCCGCACGAAACAGGCCGCCGCCCAGCAGATAGACGAGTCTCTGCGCCGCTTGCAGACAGACCGCATCGATCTATTGCAGATTCACGAAATCATTCGAATGGACGATCCAGAACGTGTCTTTGCGCCCGGGGGATGCATGGAAGCTTTGCTGGCGGCAAGAAAGGCTGGCAAGATTCGCTACATAGGGTTCACAGGCCACAAAAGTCCGCAGATACATCTTCACATGCTGAACGTTGCTTTCAAGCATGAATTTACCTTTGATGCCGTGCAGATGCCGCTGAATGTAATGGATGCACACTTTGATAGTTTTCAGAAACTGGTGCTGCCGGTGCTCGAAAAACATAACATTGGCGCGCTAGGCATGAAGCCTATGGGCGATGCGATCATTTTACAAAGCAATACGGCGACCCCCGTGGAATGTCTGCGATATGCAATGAATTTGAAAGTCACCACCGTGATCACCGGTTGCGATTCCATAAAGATTCTCGATCAGGCGCTGAACACGGCACGCAGCTTCCGGCCATTAAGCCAGACACAGGTGGCCGCCATTCTCGCGAAGACGGCGACGGTTGCGTTCAATGGCAGATATGAAAAATATAAGACGACCCACAATTTTGATGGGACTTACCAGAATCCAAGTTGGCTCGGATAGTGAGCCCTAGCGCATTTTGAAGATACGTTGAGTAGGGGAGTGGACCGCACAGTACATAGCATTGCGGGCTGTCCGTGAAATGGATGCATTTCCCGCCACTGATATAGGCCTCCTTCGGAGCGCGGCGAGAATGGGCCGCACTGCTGCGGCGATGAGCTCAGCAGTTCTCCTCGAACGGGCCGAATCATGGCGTCCGTAGCGAGCTTATGCAGCGCAACATCTCTGGGCTGCCGACCCGACGTTACTTCAAGAGAAAGGACAAAATGTATGAATGAACCCTTGCAGCTAATCATCGACCGTGTCAACACGCCCATTGGCGAGATGTTGATTGTTGCCGACCATGATGGCAATCTTCGTGCGGTTGATTGGGCAGATTATGAATCTCGCATGATGCGCTTACTGGAGCGTCATTACGGCGCAAACGGGTTCAAACTCGAGCCAGGAAAAAACCCACATGGATTTGCCGACGCAATCAATCGGTATTTTGCCGGCGACCTGATCGCGCTCGATGGCTTGCCCGTAAAAACGGCCGGTACTCCATTTCAACGTTCCGTTTGGCGCGCTCTCAGGGACATTCCCTGCGGAACGTCGGTTACGTATGGAAATCTAGCTCAGAAGATCGGCAAACCAACTGCCATGAGGGCTGTGGGCTTGGCAAACGGTTCGAATCCTGTCGGTGTCGTTATCCCCTGCCATCGAGTGATCGGCGCAAATGGTTCGCTGACCGGGTACGGTGGAGGAATCGACCGAAAACGATGGCTTCTAGACCATGAGGCCGACTCACTTAAGCTTAACGATACGACGTCTATATAGATGCATGTAGCTCTTGAGAGATTTCGTAATTGCAAAGAACAGGCACACGCATTTGCCTTCAGAATGATCCGTAACTCGTTGTGGCTGCATGCATCTCCAATAGCTGTATTCGGAGAAAGTTTGGTCACAAACTCGGAAGCTCCGCGAGAATGAAATGACTCGCCCAAGCTGACTTGCAAAATCGCATGTGCGACGCGCAAGCTGATAATGATGCCTGAACTGCCGGACATAACCGCTTATATCAGCGCGTTGGAGTCGCGTATCCTCGGCCGGCCGCTGGAGCATGTGCGAATAGGCAGCCCTTTTCTGCTTCGTACCGCACAACCGCCGCTTGCAAGTGTAGAGGGCCATAGGGTCCGCGAGTTACGACGCATCGGCAAGCGCATTGGCATCGGCGTCGATAACGATCTCTGGCTGGTGCTTCACCTGATGATTGCCGGACGGCTGCACTGGCGATCGCCCGGAGCAAAACTGGCAGGCCGCAACACTCTTGCAGCCTTCGATTTTCCAGACGGTTCGCTCGTTTTAACGGAAGCTGGAAGCAAGCGGCGTGCGTCGTTGCACGTTCTCAGTGGAGAAGATGGCCTGCATTCCATTGATCCCGGCGGAATTGAAATCTTCTCAAGCGACGTCAGTTCATTTCGCGCCGCTCTCACTGCTGAAAACCGCACGCTCAAAAGGGCTCTAACTGACCCCCACATCGTGAGTGGTATCGGTAATGCCTATTCCGATGAGATTCTGCACGCCGCCCAGTTGTCACCCATCCTGCTCACGCACAAACTGAAATCGGATGATTGGGAGCGGTTGTTCGAAGCGACACATGATACTCTCCAACTCTGGACCGACCGGCTGAAAGCTGAGGCGAACGCCGGGTTTCCGGAAAAAGTCACCGCATTTCGGAAGGGTATGGCAGTCCATGGGCGCTACGGAGAACCATGCCCGAAATGTGGAGAAAAGGTTCAGCGCATTCGTTACGCCGATAATGAAACGAACTACTGTGCCGTCTGTCAGACCGGTGGCAAAGTCCTTGCGGACCGAAGCTTATCCCGGCTTCTAAGAGAGGACTGGCCGCGCACCCTGGAAGAATTAGAGGCACTGAAACGGCGCTGATCCTTCACAGAAGGGAACGGAAGACACGGAAGCGAACTAAACGTTTTCTTCAAGCCGGGCCTCTCCATGATCCAGCACTCTCTGGACACATATCGAGATTTTTGCGAAGACTTCCACGGATAGCTGAACCGTTCTATTGGCACTTCCGGATCTCAGCCCATGTATAGATCGTTCAGGATCTTTTCTGCAATCAATCTCGACGCTCCGAGCGCGCCTGCCTCGCCGCCTAAAGTGGAAACCTGTAGCTGCAACTGGTTCGCAGACTTTTCCAACGATCGTTGCTTGATGATGCGTCTCAACGGATCAACTAACAGTTGTGGAACTGCACGGAACAGCGCCCCTCCGAAGATCATGACCTTGGGATTAAGAAGATTGACTAGATCTGCCAATCCGATCGCGATGTAAGAAGCAGCCTTTTGCAGGACTCTGAAAGCGAGGCTATCGTTTTCAGCCGCTGCTTGCGCAATGAACTCGATGCTCACTCTCTGCAGATCTCCAGCGGTAAGGTCTCGTATTTTCGAATCAATGCCTTGTTCCATCGCGGTTCGAACACCTTGGATAATCGCTGCACAGGAAGCGACAGTCTCAAGACAGCCGTTGTTCCCGCATGAACACAATGGACCGTTTTCATCTACAGTGATGTGGCCGAACTCACCGGCACTCCCACCTGCACCTCGATATAGCTTTCCATCGAGAAAAATTCCCGCTCCGATTCCCATGCCGACGTCGATATAGATAAAATTGTTCAAATCTCGACCCAAGCCAAAGCGCTTTTCAGCAGTTGCGGTAGTGCGGACGCTATCCTCCAGGAGACAGGGAACTTTGAACTCGTCCTGAAAGATCTTCCTAAGTGGAATATTTTTCCACTCCGCCATTTGCCCGGGCCGGGGATAGGAAAGTACTACACCGGCGTCGCTGTCGATAACGCCGGAATGGGCGATGCCGATTCCCCTGATCGTGGCTGGAGATAAATCGGATTTTCTGATGGCCTCGTGAGTAGCATGGAAGGCCTTTTCCAAAACCCGTCTGCGCCCCTCCTGCATTCCTGTTTCGGTTTGATATGTATAAACGATATTTCCGTTGATATCGGTGATGACGATGCGCAGGTGGAAGGAACCGAGATCTACTCCGACTACATACGCGGCGTTTCTTCGGATCTCGAGCGGAACGGGCCTGCGCCCGAGATGAGAACGGGCTGGCTCCGACTCGACCACAAGCCCTTTTGCCATGAGATGTTGAACTATCGTTGTAATCGAAGCTGGGCTGAGGCCAGTCTGTCGGGCCAACTCAAGACGGGAGCTATTCGCTCCGGAATGAATCAAATGGAGAAGGGCAAGTCCTTTCTGCTCCAACTTGTCCGGCGTATCATACGTTCGCGATTGTATATCCGTCATGCTATTGTTATTAATTCCTCGCTCATCCATTCGGAATTCTCCAGACACTTGCCCGTTGCCGGGCACTCCAGACTTTATTTTAATTGTGAATTATAGCATGCACTTAGTTCTCGATCGACCTCTACTTAATTGACATGTAGAAATATATTTGCAATTATGTCTCTGGAATTGGAGTGAGCCAATGAAAACAGAAATCAATGTGAAATCCGCGCCTTTAGTAAAGGAAAAGCTTGCGATTAATGGAGGTGAGCCGGTCCGCAAGCACCCCCTCCCCCTGGAGTTTCCTGGAATCCACCACATGGATGAAGAAGAGGTCAACGCTGCGGTCCGGGTGCTGCGGAGCCGTTCTCCCTTCCGTTATTACGGAGTCGATTTGCAGGGGGAAGTGCAGGCATTTGAGGCCGAATTCGCCGCATTTCTTAGCATCTCTCATTGCGTGGCGATAAATAGCGGTACTGGAGCACTGCATACTGCTCTTGCTGCGCTCGGGGTTGGGCCGGGGCAGGAGATCATTGTTCCGGCATATATGTGGGTGTCCGTAGCGGCCGCCGTCGTGAATCTCGGGGCAATCCCTGTCCTGGCGGACATCGACGACACATTCTGCCTGGATCCGGCTTCCGTCGAAGCGAAGATCACGCCACGACCACAGGAGTCATCGCCGTACATATGAGCGGAGCGCCGGCGGATATAGAAGCGATCAAGAAGGTAGCGCAAAAGCATGGGCTGTTTCTGTTGGAAGATTGCGCCCAATGCGCCGGCGGTAGCGTCGGTGGCAAAAAGGTGGGAACTTTCGGCGATATGGGCATCTTTAGTTTTCAGATGAACAAGAACATGACCAGTGGAGAAGGTGGATGCATTGTCACAAACAACGAGCGTCTCTATAACCGCGCTGTAGCTTGTCACGACACAGGCTATGCGCGGGATTCGGCTGGACGAGCTATGTTTGACGACCTTGATCTCTGCCTATGGGGGCGTGGATACCGGATGGACGAGATGCGTGCTTCGATTCTGCGAGTCCAGTTGAAAAAAATGCCGAGAGTTATCGCGCATATGCATCGTAGCAAGTACCGTATTCGCAAAGCACTGGGGCAGCATTCCGAGATCCGTCTTCGCAGGATCGTTGATCCGGAGGGCGACACGGGATGCTTCCTGCTCACGACATTTAAGGATGCGGAAACCGCCAAAGAGATCAACCGCGCATTAAGAGCAGAGGGAATCATCACACTGAACCAGGGAGTGAACAATATCGTTATGACTCAGTGGGGGCTCCATATCTACTACAACATTCCAAGTCTGGTGAACAAGACCAGCGTGGATAAGAGGAACTCCCCATGGTTGCTCGTCGAAAACAGAGACTCGCATACTGAGTATCGGAAAGGGACTTGTCCTTACGCCGATAGTCTGTTCGAGCGAAGCATCCTGCTTGCAATTCCCTCATGTTTGACGGATAGAGACGAACAGGACATCATCGACGCCTTCGACAAGGTATTGGGCAGTTACCGGGAATGAAGCGCAAAAGCATTGCGCGATCATCGGCTAAGAAGAAGTGTATGGGCTGGTTGCTGTCTTTAGCAGAGTGCCTGCGATCGTAATCCAGGGTGGCAACTCGTTGTAGTTGGTGAGCGCGGGTGAACATATGCCAGAGATATGTCAGACGTCGCAAACAGACCCGCTCCGCCTGATGAAGGTCCTGACGCTCTGGGATCTTATCTTTTACGGACTGGTTCTGATCCAACCGACCGCTCCTATTCCCTTATTCGGAGTCGCACAGAAGCTCTCTAACGGCCATACCGTTACAACCATCATCGTCGCGATGCTGGCCATGGTGGTCACTGCTTTTAGCTATGGAAGAATGGCCGCCATCTATCCTTCCGCCGGATCGGCGTATACCTACGTTGGGCGTGCAATCAATCCTCACCTCGGGTTCATGGTGGGTTGGGCGATGCTCCTTGATTACATATTGCAGCCGCTGCTTAATGTGATATGGATTTCCGTAGCCCTTCAAAGCCGCTACATTCATATAATTCCGTACCCAGTTACTGCATTGATCGTGGCTGCTTTTATAACGGTCCTGAATTTGAGCGGAATTAAGGCATCCGCGCGGACCAACAAACTCCTGTTGGTGGCGATGTGTGTCGTAATCGCTGCGTTCTTTTATCTCGCCGTCCGCTATTTGTTTCACCTCGATCGTTGGGCGGGCATTTTTTCTACCCAGCCATTTTATGATCCGAAGACATTCAGCGCTCGCCGTATCTGGGGTGCGACCTCGTTTGCAGCTCTTACCTACATCGGCTTCGATGGCATTACGACTCTTTCGGAAGATGTAGAGAATCCACGGCGCAACGTGCTGTTGGCGACGGTTCTTGTCTGTATCCTTACCGGCCTGTTTAGTGGGGTCGAGGTATACCTGGGACAACGCATATGGCCGAACTGGCATACCTTCGCGAATCTCGAGACAGCATTCATGGATGTGTGTAGCCGGGTAGGCGGCACTGTGTTGTTTCAGGCAATGGGATTAGTTCTGATCCTTGCGGCGCTCGGCAGCGGCCTTACTGGTGGGCTCGGCGCGGCACGGCTCCTCTTTGGAATGGGACGCGATGGCGTACTGCCGCGCGGGTTCTTCGCTCATCTTCATCCTGAAACAAATACGCCCACCTACAACGTGCTACTCGTAGGAGCAATCGCCTATGGCGGAGCGCTCGCGCTGAATTACATAGGCAATGCATATGAGCATGCCGGCGAGTTGCTGAATTTCGGAGCGTTTCTCGCCTTTATGGGAGTAAATCTTTCCGTATTCTGGCAATTCACGATTTTGCGGCGCAAAGCGCGCCAGCCTCGAGTGGTTGTTGACACGATTCTGCCTCTGCTCGGTTTTGGCTTTTGTGCGCTAATTTGGTGGAACCTCAACACGCTCGCGAAGGTGGTGGGAGGAATCTGGTTTCTCGTTGGATTCCTCTACCTTGGAATAAGTACACGCGGCTTTCGCAGACAGCCCAAGATGATCGATTTTAGCGAGTCTTAAAGGCGGCTCGACTTATGAAGATAACGGGAATCAGAGCAGCGGGGCTGCGGGGTGCCACGCCCGAAGGCGGCTGGGCGAATGAGATTAAGCCAGTGGATTGCATCCACACCTTGATAGCTATTTATACGGATGAGGGGATTACCGGGTGGGGTTCGGCATTTACCAACGATGCTTTGGTATCGGCTTCGTTAGCCGTTCTTGAACCGCTGTATATGGGAGAGAACCCTCTCGAGCCTGAGCGCGTCAGCGAAAAGCTTCACGCGAACACGTTTTGGCTTGGACGCGGTGGGTCCATCACCCACACCATCAGCGCGATTGATATTGCCATGTGGGACGTCTTGGGGAAAACCACCGGTCAGCCGGTCGGGCGCCTGCTGGGGGGCCGTTACCGCGAATATGTTCGCCTTATGCTTCCTTGCTGATGGAAGATCCAGACCGGTTGAGTGAAAAACTGTTGTCGATTCGAGAACAGGGCTTTCGAGCCTTCAAAATCGGCTGGGGACCTTTCGGGCGTCTAAACAATGCGACCGATGAGCGCATCGTAAAGGCGGCACGCGACGCGATCGGATCGGAAGCGCTGTTGATGGTCGATGCGGGAGCGAGCGATGCGTTCTGGATCCAGGGATACAAGTGGGCAGAGCGCACCTCCCGGATGTTAGCCAATTATGACGTGCATTGGTTCGAGGAGCCGCTCCCGCCGGATAACCTGGCGGACTACGTTCGTCTCCGTGAGATCGCTCCGTTGCCGATTGCAGGCGGCGAAGTTCTTACACGGCGGCAATCGTTTGAGCCGTGGATACGGAACGGCGCTTTCGATATTGTTCAACCCGATGTCACAAAAGCAGGTGGATTAAGCGAATGCAGACGGATCGCCTGGATGGCCGAAGACCGCGGGCTGCGGCTGATCCCCCATGGATGGAATACCGCCATCGGCTTGGCCGCGGACCTTCATCTCGCCTCTGCCAGCCGCACTACCGATTTAGTTGAGTACCTCACAGGGTCCCCTTTTATCGATGAAATCGTGGAACCCCCGTGGAGGCTGAACTCCGAAGGAATGCTCGCGATTCCAGATGGCCCGGGATTGGGCATCTCTCTCAACCTGGATGCCGTAGAGAGATACACAAGTGTAAGATTTCATGCTTCATGATCAGACGTAGCACTCGGACAAGGGATATTGACAGCGATGAAAGCCCAGAAAAATCTAACGTTCGGCCGCTTTTTCGGTTGCGAAGCCTGGGTGTGGATGCTGGTGCTTGTTTTTCTCATCGCGCTGCCCTGTTGGAAGAACCTGCTTGCACAATCCGGTACTTCGACACCTCTCTATCTGGATACGAAGCAGCCTATCGAAGTGCGGGTCGACGATCTGATGAGCCGCATGACGCTGAAGGAAAAGGTGGGGCAGCTGAATATTCCGGCTGTGTATGTGGATCAATTCGGGAAAACGGGTCCAGGAAAAATGGGGGCATGTAGGAAGATTGCGGCCGGGACGTTCAATCCCGATATTGGCCCTGCCGCCGGCTTGGATCACACGCTCTCGTTCACACTTCAGCATGAATGTATCCAGCAACGAGTGGAGTTCTTCAACGAGCTACAGAAGATTGCGCTGACCCAGACGCGGATGAAGGTCCCGCTGCTTGAGGACGAAGAGGGAACCCATGGCGCAATGTTCCCCGGAGCGACGGTGTTCCCGGAAGGCCTGTCGATTGGCAGCACCTTCGACATGCCTCTGGTGAAGGCGATCTATGCGGCATCAGCGCAGGAAGCGCGGGCTGCTGGGATTCATGTTCTTTCAACTTTGGTGTTGGAAGCCGATCGCGATCCGCGCATGGGACGCAACATGGAAGCTTACACGGAAGACCCGTACCTCTACTCGCGGATTGCTACAGAACATCGTTGAGGGTGCACAAGGGTCGAACATCGATGCGCCGGATAAAGTGGTTGCTTTGATGACCGATTTCCCAACGCAGAGCGAGCCGGCCAGCGGCATGGAGCGGGGAGCGATTGAGGTGTCGGAGCGCAGCATCCGGGAAAACTTCCTGCCGCCCTGGATTGCAGCGTTCAAAGCCGGCGCTCTGGGGGTGATGGCTGGATATCCGGAGATCGACGATGTCCCGGAGCACTCCTCGTATAAGTGGAATACAAGAATTCTTCGTCAGGAACTGGGCTTTCGAGGAGTGGTCGTGAGCGAGGGCGGCGGGTTCGACAGCCTGATCTATGAACATATTGTCCCGACACAGAAAGAAGCGGGGGCACTGGCATTATGGGCAGGCGTGGACATGGATATCACGTATGAGCCGGCATACATGGGCCCGCTGATCGAGAACGTGAAGGAAGGCAAAGTATCGGAAGCGCTGGTGGACCGCGCGGTGCGAAGAGTGCTCGCGCTGAAGTTCCGTTTAGGACTTTTTGAGCACCCATACGTGGATGTGGCCCAGGCCGAGCGGGTGGTGCATTCCCAGGAACATCAGCAGCTGGCGCTGCGTACGGCGCGGGAAAGCATTGTTCTGCTGAAGAATGAAAACGATGTGCTGCCGCTGAAAAAAGATCTGAAATCGATCGCAGTCATCGGTCCGAATGCGGATAATGGCTGGAGCCAGCTGGGCGATTACTCGCCCTCGGCGGTGCCGCAGAAGGTCAGTACGATTCTCGATGGAATCCGGCAGAAGGTTTCCCCGGAAACGCGAGTGGAATACGTTCGCGGCTGCCAGGTGATCGGCGGTGGCAAAGAGGATTTTGCCAGGGCCGTGGAGACCGCGCGCAAAGCCAGTGTGGCAGTGGTCGCGGTCGGGGAAAACCCGCGCAATGCCGGTTCCGGCGACGTACCCGCGACCGATGGAGAAGGCTACGACGTCGCTACCCTGGACCTGACCGGAGTCCAGGGAGATCTGGTCAAAGCCATTCAGGCCACGGGAACGCCGGTCGTGTTGGTGCTGATCAACGGCAGACCGCTTTCCGTCCGCTGGGCGGCAGCTCACGTTCCGGCGATCGTTGAGGCATGGGAGCCGGGCGAGCGCGGCGGCGAGGCAGTCGCGGATGTGCTCTTTGGCGACTACAATCCCAGCGGACGTCTGGCGATTACGATTCCGCGCAGCATAGGACAGCTACCCGCCTACTACAACTACAAGCCTTCAAAAGAATATTGGATTAAAGACGGCGATCATGACGGAGGATATGCAGATATGCCCGGCACACCGCTCTATCCATTCGGCTATGGGCTGAGTTACACAGATTTTAAATACAGCAATCTGCACGTCAACCCAGGACAGATCGATCAGGGAGGAAATGCGAATGTGAGCGTCGATGTAACCAACTCAGGGAACCGGCCTGGAGTAGAAACGGTCCAACTGTATGTGCACGAGCGCTATACGCCGGTGGCAATTCCGGTGAGGCAACTCAAGGGGATCGAGCGCGTCGCTCTCGATCCGGGTGAGACGAAGACCGTCACCATGAAGTTGACGCCGGACGATCTCATGCTGCTCGACCGCGATATGCATTGGACAGTTGTATCGGGCACTTTCGATCTCATGATCGGAAAATCCTCCGCAGATATCGTGCTCACTCAACCACTCCAGGTGCAGGCTTCCAATCTTCTCAATAATCACGGGCTGAGCATACAGCCAAGTCCATTGCGATAAACGGTGAAAGGCCTGCCACGTGTTACTGCGCTCTGTTACCGAACTATTTCAAGCATGCTGGTAGCAACGCACATCGGCGAGGTTCGATTGTGAAACCGAAAGAGCGCTCCTCCGAAAACCCATGACATTCTTTTTGGGAATGGTCCAACTTCGAACGTTTGACTTGACATATTAAATTAACCGGCGTATTTTTTGCGCATTACCTACCCTCGCATTATTTCATATATGAAAAATGTGAGCGGTAAAATCGACGGATATAAATTCGATGTTCGGCTTCTCAAATGAATGAGCTTGGCACTAGCTCAACCTGGAAATGATCTCTGGTAAGAACCGGACAATCGAGCAACTTAGGGGGTGTGTGATGAAGAGAGCTATTTTGTCGGTTTGTAGCGTCAGCATCTTTCTTCTAGCGATTGGCGCATTCGCGAGCGTGACAGGGAGCATCGCGGGGACGGTTACAGACTCGACTGGCAGTGTTGTTCCAGGGGCCACAGTTGTGGCTCTGAACATTGAGACGGGCGTCAAGACATCGACAAGGACGAACACAGACGGCTCTTACTCCTTTCCTGCTCTACCCGTGGGTCATTACAACATCCAGATACAAGCCAAGGGATTTTCTGCGTTGCAAGAAACAGGAATTGTGCTGGATGTAAATACCGCGCTCCGTGTCGACGCAACACTTCGGGTGGGCGCTGTAACCCAGCACGTTGAGATTGCCGCTAACGCGGTTCAAGTGGATACGATCAGTACCCAATTGGGTGACGTGATTGGCAGCACATCGATGACAAGCCTGCCTCTGAACGGGCGTTCCTACACCGACCTGCTCGCGCTTCAGCCGGGAGTGGTCCCGGAGTCGAACGAAAGTACAAATGGTGTAAATAGCTACAGTAACGCGCCTCCATCGGGCGGTCTTAACGACGGCACGCTTTCGATCAGCGGCGCGCGCGGCAGTTCCAACGGCTTCATGGTAAATGGGGGCAATGTTCTAGAGCAGTTGGCGAACGGCACAGCCATTATTCCCAATGTCGACTCCATCGCCGAGTTTCGCATCATCACGAATAACTTCAACGCCGAATATGGACACTACAGCGGCGGATTGGTCAATGTCATCACAAAATCCGGCACAAATCAATTTCACGGCGATGCCTTCGAGTTTCTGCGGAATACCGACCTGGATGCACGCAACTATACAAGCCTTACGCGCGGCGTTTATCACCAGAACCAGTTCGGTGGAACGTTTGGCGGGCCGATTGTTCGCGACAAATTGTTTTTCTTCGCCGACTATCAAGGCACACGGCAGACTATTGGTCAAAGCACGGGACTGATAGCCGTTCCATCCGCTGCGGACAGGACGGGAAATCTATCCGATCAGATCAATCCAGCTACTGGAAAAAATCTGCTCATAGGGTCAGTAGTCATAGGTCCGGCGGTGGCGAGCACGCTTTCCAGTGAACTGGGTTATCCCGTCTTCGTCGGCGAACCATTTTATAACACCGGTTGCACGTCTGCGACCTGTGTCTTTCCGAATGCTGTCATTCCAAAGAGCGTTTGGTCGGCTCCCGTTGCCAATTTGTTTCAGTATATTCCGCTGCCCAACATCCCTCCCTCTGCCAACTACCCCACGGGAGCATATTCGGGAGTGGCCACCGCACCGCTTCAGGACGATAAAGCCGGCTTCCGTCTCGATGCCAACACCCGACTGGGGCTGTTGTCGAACTACTACTTTATCGATAAGTACTCACTGACTAACCCATTTGGAGGAGGATCCTTCGGTAACTTTGGCGGCGCAACCTCTGGCCTTGCCCAGCTATTCACGATCAGTGATACGAAAACCCTTAGCTCTTCCACTGTGAATGAGTTCCGGCTGAGCTATACGCGGAATGCCTCGTTTGCCAACACTCCAACGGGACCTACGGTCGATCTCGCTGCGCTCGGCTTTACTGTTGGCTGCAATACCCTTGGGATATGCCCGCAAAATCCTAATTACAAAACCTTGCCCTCAATTAGCTTCAACAATTTCTCCGTCGGTGGCCCCGCTGGTTCAGAGGGTCTGTGGGAAAACACCTATCAGGCACAGGACAATTACTCCTGGATTTTAGGGACGCATAGCCTGGAGTTTGGAGGTATCTTTTCGCTTAGCCAAATCAACATGCAAACCTATTACGCCAACGTCGGCACGTTCGGCTTCAACGGAGCTTCTGAGACGGGTTCGGACTTCGGCGATTTTCTCCTAGGCGCTGCGAATTCATTCAACCAGGGAGTCCAATTCCCGCTGTACAATCGCGCCAAATACTATGGCCTGTTCGCTCAAGATAGTTGGCGTGCGTCGCGGAATCTTACGGTTAATTACGGTCTGCGGTGGGATGTAACGACGCCCTGGTCGGAGAAGTACAACCGGATGGAGGCGCTTGTGCCCGACAGCCAATCCGTGGTATTTCCCACGGCGCCACGCGGTTGGCTCGTTGCCGGCGATCCCCAGATTCCCAGGACAGTCGCTTCGACCCAATACGGCAATGTAGCTCCGCGAGTGGGATTTGCATATTCGCCGGATCCGAAAGGGGGAGTATTGCAGAAACTGACCGGCGGTTACGGGAAATCAAGTATCAGGGGATCCTTTGGAATTTTCTACAATGATCTAGAGGACTATATAAATGCCAACGGCAACGGTGACGCCCCATATGGGTTGTACTGGGTAAATCCTACTCCTGCGAACTTTGCCACGCCGTTTGTGGATCTTTATACCGGAAATCCTGAAGGCCAGCGTTTCCCGGTACCAACCGGCGTCGCCAATGCTACACCCTCACACCCGGATCCAAATGTCAATTGGGCACAATACGAGCCGATCAGTAGTTCACCGACCTATTACTACAAAAATGTAACTCCCTACTCTGAGAGCTGGATGTTGTCTCTGCAGCGAGAGCTTGCGGCAAATACGGTTCTGACGGTGAGCTATGTGGGAAACGTAGGACGCCACAACATGGTTATCGATGAAGCGAATCCCGCTACTCCGTCGGTGTGCTTGAGTGTAAGCCAACCAAGTGAAGTAGCTCCTGGGAGCAACGTTTGCGGGCCCTTTTCAGAAACTGGTGTCTTCACTACGGCCTCCGGCCAGGTGATTCAGGCCCGTCAGCAATTGGGTCCGTCAGGTGGCATCAATTTTGGAAGTACGGGCTGGTACCGCACCATGGGTGCTTCCGCTTACAATGCCTTGGAAGCCGGATTGCAGTACACGGCGGGTCGGACCTCGATTTTGGTGGCATACACCTACAGCAAAGCTATGGATGATTCCTCGGCGGCCACAGAACAGGTCCAGCCTTTCGACCCAGGTTTGGAGTGGGCTCTATCTGCCTTCAACGTGACGCACAACTTTGTTGCCAGTTACTCCTACGAGTTACCGTTTGACAAGCTCTCCAGTCGTCCCAACCGGCTAACGAAGGGCTGGGTTCTGTCCGGAATTACTCGCTTTTCTACCGGCTTTCCCGTTACGATCGCGGAAAACGACGACCAGTCTCTGATTGGCAATAACTCTGTAGGTCCGACTGGCAACGCGGACGAGCCCAACTATACTCCAGGGAAACTTCTTCTCCAGACCAATCCGCGAAAGGGAGGAACATACTTCAACACATCTCTATTTAGCTTCGAAAATCTGGGGCAATTTGGAAATGCCAAGCGCCGCTTCTTCAGCGGACCAGGCATCAACAATTGGGACATGGCTTTGGCCAAAGATTTACCATTTGCAGGCTCGAAATCCCTTGAATTTCGGATAGAGTTCTTTAATATTTTCAATCACGCGCAATTCGATACTCCGGACGGCTTGATTAACAGCTCAACTTTTGGCGTGGTGACGAGCGCACGCGATCCGCGCATCGGGCAGGTAGCGGCCAAGTTTCACTTCTGAACTCTCTCGTCCGGTGTAGATGCTGGAATAGAGAATGGATAATTTTATTTCAGCAGCAGTATACGGTTCTGATGAACTTAGGTCTTAAGTCTAAGGAGATGGTAAGCGCGATGAGAATGCAGAGAAAGATTGGCTTCGAGCGGCTCTTAAATTGCCAGTCCCGAGTGGGTAGGGCACGAAGCTTCTTTGGGTTTTCAAGAGGGGTTTTCCGGGGATTCGCTCTTCTATTAGTCATCGCGCTCTCTTGCGGAAGGAGAGCGGTCGCGCAGCCCAGTAGCTCCACGCCTTTGTATCTGGATACAAAGCAACCTATCGAAGTGCGGGTCGACGATCTGATGAGCCGCATGACGCTGAAGGAGAAGGTGGGGCAGTTGAACCTTCCCTGCGCTTATGTGGATGAACTCGGGAAAACCAGTGCGGAAAAGATGGCGGCCGCCAGGAAATTTGTAGCTGGCACGTATACCACTGAGATCGGTCCGGGAGCCGGCTTGTTTACCCTTGCCGATACGATTAAGCTGAGCAATGTTCCGCAGCAGGTTAACTTCTTCAACGAGCTGCAGAAAATTGCGCTGACGCAGACGCGGATGAAGGTCCCTCTGCTTCAGGACGAAGAGGGGACCCATGGCGCGATGTTCCCCGGAGCGACGGTGTTCCCGGAGGGGCTGTCGATTGGCAGCACCTTCGATATGCCTCTGGTGAAGGCGATCTATGCGGCATCAGCGCAGGAAGCGCGGGCTGCTGGGATTCATGTTCTTTCAACTTTGGTGTTGGAAGCCGATCGCGATCCACGCATGGGACGCAACATGGAAGCTTACACGGAAGACCCGTACCTCTACTCGCGGATTGCCACAAACATCGTTGAAGGTGCACAAGGGTCGAACATCGATGCGCCGGATAAAGTGGTTGCTCTGATGACCGATTTCCCAACGCAGAGCGAACCGGCCAGCGGCATGGAGCGGGGAGCAGATCGAAGTGTCGGAGCGCAGCATTCGGGAGAACTTCCTGCCGCCCTGGATCGCAGCCTTCAAAGCCGGCGCTCTGGGGGTAATGGCTGGATATCCGGAGATCGACGATGTCCCGGAGCACTCCTCGTATAAGTGGAATACAAAGGTCCTTCGCCAGGAACTGGGCTTTCGAGGAATTGTCGAAAGCGAGGGTGGCGGGTTCGACAGCCTGATCTATGAGCATATTGTTCCCGACGCAGAAAGAGGCGGGGGCGCTGGCATTATGGGCGGGCGTGGATATGGATATCACCTATGAGCCGGCATACATGGGACCGCTGATTGAGAATGTAGAAGAAGGCAAAGTATCGGAAGCGCTGGTGGACCGCGCGGTGCGAAGAGTGCTCGCGCTGAAATTCCGTCTGGGACTTTTCGAACACCCATACGTCGATGTGGCCCAGGCCGAGCGGGTGGTGCATTCCCAGGAACATCAGCAGCTGGCACTGCGGACGGCGCGGGAAAGCATTGTTCTGCTGAAGAATGAAAACAATGTGCTGCCGCTGAAAAAAGATCTGAAGTCGATCGCGGTAATCGGTCCGAATGCGGATAATGGCTGGAGTCAGCTGGGCGATTACTCGCCCTCGGCTGTACCGCAGAAGGTCACCACGATTCTCGATGGAATCCGGCAGAAGGTCACACCCGGAACGCGAGTCGAATACGTTCGCGGTTGCCAGGTGATCGGCGGCGGCAAAGAGGATTTTGCCAGGGCCGTGGAGGCCGCCCGCAAAGCCAGTGTGGCAGTGGTCGCGGTCGGGGAAAACCCGCGCAATGCCGGTTCCGGCGACGTACCCGCGACCGATGGAGAAGGCTACGATGTGGCCACCCTGGATCTGACCGGCTACCAGGGAGATCTGGTCAAAGCCATTCAGGCCACGGGTACGCCCGTCGTGTTGGTGCTGATCAACGGCAGACCGCTTTCCGATCCGCTGGGCGGCAGCTCATATTCCGGCGATCGTCGAGGCATGGGAGCCGGGCGAGCGCGGCGGCGAGGCGGTCGCGGATGTGCTCTTTGGCGATTACAACCCCAGCGGACGTCTGGCCATCACGATCCCGCGCAGCATCGGACAGCTACCCGCCTACTACAACTACAAGCCTTCAAAAGAATACTGGATGCATCGGGGCTGGTCTCATGACAGAGGATATGCAGACATGCCCGCGACCCCGCTCTACCCATTCGGCTATGGGCTGAGTTACACGGATTTCAAATACAGCAATCTGCGCGTCAACCCAGGACAGATCGATCAGGGAGGAAATGCGAAGGTGAGCGTCGAGGTAACCAACTCAGGCAAGCAGCCCGGAGTGGAAACGGTCCAGTTGTATGTGCACGAGCGCTATACTCCGGTAGCGATTCCGGTGAGACAGCTCAAGGGCTTCGAACGCGTCGCTCTCAATCCGGGTGAGACCAAGACCGTCACCATGAAGCTGACGCCGGACGATCTCATGCTGCTCGACCGCGATATGCATTGGACAGTTGTATCGGGCACTTTCGATCTCATGATCGGAAAATCCTCCGGAGATATCGTGCTCACTCAACCACTCCAGGTGCAGGCTTCCAATCCTCTCAATAGTCACGGGCTGAGCATTGATGTTGCCACTCAATAAAATTCAGCGAAACTGAAATCCTGCGGATGAATTGATTCCGGTCCAGTCAGGCAGACAGGCGGATGGGCATAGCCTGGACGTTCGCGCCTGTCGCGCGGAAAACCGCGTTTGCAATGGCAGGAGCAATGGCCATGATCGGCGTTTCGCCCGCACCGGCGGACGGCAGATCCGGGCGATTTATCAGATGGATCTCCAGCTCGGGCAGGTCATCGAACCGCGGGACGCGATATCGTCCGAAGGAATCGTTCAGTATTTTCCCGTCCTGCAAATTGTATTTCCTCGCGTAACGCCGCGCCCATGCCCATAATGATTGCGCCCTGAACCTGGGACAGAAGATTGGCGGGATTCACAATCGCGCCGCACTCGAATGCCTGACATACGTGGCGAACTTTGAGCTTGTTTTCAGGCCGGTCCAATTCCACTTCGACGCAGGCCGCCAGATAAGAACCCTTTTCCGTCCCGCATGCCATGCCGATGCCGATGTCCGCGCTTCTATTCTTCGCGCGCTCCTGCCAGTGAAATTCGCTGGTGGCTTTTTGAAGCACGGCACGCAGACGGGGATTTTCCAGATGAGCGAGCCGGAATTCGAGTGGGTCTGCGCTCGGCGGCGGCGGCGAGTTCGTCCATGAAAACTTCTCGCGCGAAATTGTTGGCGGTGGCAGCCAGTGCGCGATAGGAACCATGGCGCAGCGGGGGCTTGGAAGGGACGAACTGGCAGTTTTTCTTACCGACGGAATAGGGCGTGTCCACCGCGTTCGGGCCGGAGTTAATGTTGATGAAATGCCAGGTGGCGATTTTGCCCTGCGGGTCCAGGCTGGCTTCTGCCTGAATAACTGCCGCGGGACGAAAATAGGCCCAGGTGAATTCTTCCGCACGGGTCCATCGTAAGGAAACCGGTTTGCCCGCACCCCGAGCCAGGCGAGCGGCCTCAACTGCATATTCTCCGGTGTGTTTGCCACCGAACGCAGCGCCAAAATCTGGAATGACAACTCGCACGCTATCCTCATCGAGATGAAATGCGCTGGCCAACTCTCTGCGGACTCCGAATGGATTTTGCGAACCGGTCCAGACGGTAAGCCTACCGCCAATCCATTCCGCGACGGCTGCGCGCGGCTCCAGCGGCGCGTGCTGGATGTAAGGGACGCGATATACGCGGCGCATCGATTTTCCCTTTGCGAGTTCACTCGCAAAAGGATCTTGCGGCACGCCACCTTCTGCGTTTTGCTGGAGGTAATCGAACAGATCCTTGCTCGACGGCTGGGGCGGTGCGGCTCCCCATTTCGCCGTTCGGGAAATTGCCGCGAGTGCAGCTTCCGCTCTGAAGGAGGTCGGGGCAACCACGCCGATGAACGAATCGTCCTCAATGGCAATGACGTCCTTCATGACTCTGGCCGGAGCAAGATCAATGGAAATCAGCTTCGAACCGTAGGCCGGTGCACGAAGAACTTTCCCGTACAGCATTCCTGGGCGGCCGACGTCCGATGGATATTTGTGCTCGCCGATCACGATGCTCCGCGCATTGGGCCGGAAAACCGGCGTGCCGAGCGTCTTCCAATCTTTAACCGGAGTCAGTTCGACGTCTGAAGGAATGGATTGCTGGAACAGCTTTGCAGCTTTGGTGCTTTTGGCAAGATCCATGTACGAACACGAGCGGTTTGTGGCTGCGTGAATCACATTGCCGTCTCGCATCACAACTGTGGCTGGTTCAACTTTCCATTGCGCGCAGGCAAATGCGATCAACAGGTTCCGCGCCGTCGCTGCTCCCCGCCGCACCGCCGGAACTGTGCGCGGCGTGGTGCCGCTGCCGGCCGTCATGCCGTCATCGGGAACCAAGCTGGTATCGGCCAATAGCATTTGCACCTGACTGACCGGCACGCCGAGTTCTTCCGCGGCGGCTTGCGATAATTCAGCTCGCGCACCTTGGCCACCTTCCACCTTGCCCGCCAGCACTGTGATTATTCCGTTTTGCCCGAGGTGAATGCGCGCTGCCACATTTTGCGCGCCAGTGCCGAAAAACCCTCCGTGGCCATGCGCTCCGCTTTCCTGCGCCATCGCGGGAAAAGAAACGGCAAAGAGCAGTCCCGCGCCCAATCCTTTCACAAATGAGCGGCGGCTCATTCCAGGGCCGCAGTCTGAGGGCTCGTCCCCGTCGTGGTACACGGGCGATTCATTTTCCGGTTGAGAAGTCTGAGCTGAGGGGGATTTCATTTTCATACCCTCATTTTGTCGCTTTGAGCCGCATCCGCCACCCGGCGAACTGCCTGTCGATACTTGCTATAGCTGCAGCAGCGGCAGATATGCTTTTCAAGCTCGGAGAGAACATCCCGTTCGGTGGCCTTGGGATTGTTCTTCATGACTCCCGCAACACCCATAATCATGCCTGCCGTGCAATAGCCACATTGGAACGCGCCCTCGGTCAGAAATGCTTCCTGCACAGGATGCAGCTTGTCCCCGCCGGCCAACCCTTCAATGGTCTGTACCCTTTGCTTATCTACGTCGCTGATTGCCGTGATGCAGGACGGTGTGGGGCGGCCATTGACCAATACGGTACAGGCTCTGCATTCGCCCTCGCCACAACCGTATTTCGTCCCGGTCAATTGCAAATCCTCGCGCAGCACATCAAGCAGTGACCGGCCGGGATCGGTGATGATGGTTCGGGATTTGTCATTCACCGTGAAACTGATTCGGGTGTCCATAACAGAGCGCGTGAATGATCACCGCAACACTATAACAATGAACCCGCCATACGAAATAATCAACCGGCTCAGCGGAATGCGATCTCGACTGCTCGGAAGCAAGGCAGCCGGTCTGGCGCCACCCCGCGCTTAGCCGAAGTTGACGCGTTTCTTAGCCCCGCAGAGAAACGGCCGTCTATCGGCCGGCACAGAATCACCCCTGGAGGGGAAAGCACTCGCGAATTTCGTATCGAGAGCCAGCGGGTCCGGGCAAGCTTTCGTATAAAGCGAACATCTTAGCGACAAACCTGGTCAATCTTATTTGGTCCTCGATCTTAGTTTCCAGTTTACGAAGCTCGGATCCCCCATCTTTGCCTTTGCTACGTGCAAGCGTGATGTGCGGATGATAGGGGCGTGTCTCGGGGGTAAACCCGCACAAGACCGTCGCGCTGATAACGTTTTGCTGCAGCGCAAGCAGTTCCGGCGTAAGCTTAACACCGGCAAAGAAAATCCCGGCGCGATCAAAGAATCCCATCTCCTGAAGCTGTATAGAAACAGCGGGCGAGTGTAGCTGCCGAAGCTGTGCGACGACGCAGTCGTATCGTTCCTGTTCGATTTTTCCTAGAAATTGCAGAGTGATGTGCCACGATTGGGGTGCCGACCAGCGCAACCGGTCCCCATGAGATTGGAGCCGCAGGCGGACGGATGAGAGCTCGTCGAGCACAGCGCTCGCTAACGGGATTCCAACGAACACGCGCATAAGATGATTTAAAAAGTTCCCGGTATTAACGTGCAACGAAACATAAGAATATAAATGATGCTTAGGCGCGAAAAGAGCATGAACGATCGCTACTCTGTTTGTTGCCTCACAGGTTGATGGTCGCGAAATCACTAAATGCTAGAAAAGACAGGAGCATAGCCTTTTCAAGCTCTCGAGCTTATCCTCGCCGTCCGGCAATCCTTCTTCGGTCCGGATCATCGCTGCGGATCTCAGCCTCTGGGCTGCAGGAGCCCGCATAACGTTTCGTATGTATGGAGCATCAAAATAGAGATGCGCAGTTGCCCCTAGCCGGCACTTTGTCACAAAGTGCTAGGTAGATGGGTCCGCTCCAGCAGGTGCGAAAACGTATAACGCCTTCAGCTGGATGGCGATTCTAAATCGACATGCTGTAATCGAAAAGAAGGGAGATCGCGCCGTGTTGAGGAGAGACTTTCTGAGCCACTCTGCCGCGATTTTGGGCGCGGCTCTGGTCGGGAGAACAACCGCTGCCCACGCCGTATTGCTCGATCCGGAGCCCTTGTCCAGAAAATTTCGGGCCCAGGATGAGGTTGTCCTCGGGCATACCGGCATTCACACTAGCCGTCTTGCCATAGGCACTGGAACGATGGGGGGTGGCGGCCAATCCGATCAGACACGTCTGGGCACGTCTGCTTTGACGAACCTGCTTCTCAATGGCTATCACGAGAACGGTCTTCGTTTTTTCGATTCAGCCGACTCCTATGGTAGTCATCCTCAGATTGCCTCTGCTCTGAAACAGCTTCCTCGTGATAGGATCACGGTTCTTACTAAGACTGACACCCGCGATCCGAAGGGCGTCCGCGATGACCTCGACCGTTTCCGCAAAGAGCTCGCAGTCGATTACATTGACGTCGTTCTCATTCACTGCGTTACCGAGGGAGATTGGACGACGCGGTATCGGGGGATCATGGACGTCTTATCTGAAGCCAAGCAGAAGGGTGTCATCCGCGCTCACGGTGTTTCTTGCCACACTTTTCCTGCTTTGAAAGCCTCTGCCGCTTCTCCGTGGGTCGATATCGATCTGGTACGCCTTAATCCCATCGGGTCGCATATGGATTCGGCCCCCGATAACGTGATTTCCGTGGTCAAGCAGATGCGCGCGCAAGGCAAAGGTATCGTGGGCATGAAAATCCTTGGGCAGGGAGATCTCAGACATCGACCATCGGAAGCGATCAGGTATGCCTTGGGAACCGGCGTCCTCGATGCATTTACCATTGGCGCGGAATCACGGGAAGAACAGAACGATCTTGTTCAGCGCATTGCCGCCGCGTGAACGCAGTGACCACAAGCTGGGTTTTATGTGTCTCCGGCCAGCAATGCTTCGACCAGCGCCTGCCACTCGGCTTCGAATGTAGGCCGGAAGAACTGGCGTCCCGCGCGCTCGTACCAGTAATCTGCGTTCGAGACCTGTCCTCCTTTGCGGTGCAGATACGCGTGGACAGCCATACCGCCAGTGGTATCTAACTCGTCTACTAGCGCATGAGATCGGGTCCAATTCCCCTTCAGATCCCACCATAGCGCCGCTAATGGGATCGAGAGGCCCAAAGGCGGTTCCTTTTCCGCAATCGATGTCTTGAACTCCTCGAGATTCATATTTTTCTCCGGCCTGTTGCAGCTTTATAAGGATGTGATGGGACGTTATTGGCGTCAGGAAAATTCAACATCGTCAGCCAAGAGCCATTTGGAACTTCTCAAATACGAAGTTTTCTCCTGAATCCTTTAGCCCGGATACCAGACCTTCCGCGGATCTGTTTCGCTTCGTTGATAAGACCAGGCATCTTCGATCAGTCTTTTCAGGTCAAAACGGGGTCTCCACTCAAGCAAAAATTTTGCTTTGCTGTTATCCATCCATGTTGACCAGTACGGTGTAGTAATCTTGACCGAAGGCATTGCTCGCGTTTCGCGTAAGTAGTCTGCGACTTGCTGATAATCTACCGGCTCATCCATACAAATATTGAAAGTTTGCTGACGCGCCTTGGGATGATCCATGGCTATCACCATGCTTTCGACTAGATCGCTGACGTGGACAAAATTTCGTTTTACTGGTTTACCCTCCGGATCGAGCATCAGCGGCACCGCATTTTCCTTCAAGTATTCGTCTGCCCTTTGGGGGCCTACGAATTCCCGCCAACGCGGTCCTCCGAATACGTCTTCGCCGAAGGACAGCGAGAATCTAAAGTCATCCTTTTCCATGATCCAGGGAGCCCGCAAGCAACATCCTGCTAGATCGTATTGAACAAAATACTGCTCCAGCATCACCTCCTCGAGTACCTTCGAGAGCGCATAGCAGCCGGGATAGGCGCTATGCTTCTGCTGTTCTGTCACCGGCAGCGAGTGTGGATAAAAAAAATGGCCCAGGGCAGCATCCCCTCCAATCAGAATGATCTGTTTGAAGGACTTGCTGAGACGACATTCCTCCAATAACCAGAACAGGCCTTTCACAGTAACGTCGATCACGCGGTCTTCAGTTTCTTTGCAGGTCGCGCAGTGAATGACGTGGGTAATTCCATGCATGGCGGCCCGCACGACCTCTCTGTCAGAGATGTCTCCAGTTACTACCTCCAACCGCGCATGCGGTTCAAGTTGGCGGTTGTGACACAGCGCGCGGATCGTAATGTCATCACGATCGTTGTGGTCTAAAATTCTACGGATAAAATGGGTTCCTACTTTGCCAGTCGCGCCGGTCACTAGAATGCGCTTCATATGCCCGCCATTCTACAGGGTGCTTCTATTCATCGGCGCTGTGCAAGAACCGCGTGGAAACAATATCCGCATAGGGATGATGGCTCGCGGCGGGCTACGACTCCCAAGCAGTATCTAGTGATAAAAAATGCAAGTCAGGAAGACCCTTACGAGCAATCAGTAGCTCAGCTTCGCTTTTGCACTAGACTGATGGCCTTCAGAATCACCGCATTGCTCTCGATCACAGGTCCCCAATCGTTGACGAAACCCTTATGAGCGCCCCTGAATCCTGTAGTTCCCTTCAACCGGATCTCATTAACAACTTTTCCCAAACGTGGATTGATCCACTCGAAGGCAAAAAATGTGATGGGATTGTTCGCCCCGTCCCCGATGGGGAGGGGGTCTGCGCCATAGCAATAGCCCCCCTGGTAAAAGTCGTTGGAAGGAATATTTCGGTTCCCATTGCACTCCAGAATATTGACGCCGTATCGGATTGGAATTGTCGTGACAAAGCCATCCTGATAAACAATTTCGTACCATCCGAGAAGGTCGGCCGTGTCGGCCTGGTCCCAAATCAACCGAAAACTCTCTCGATTTGCGGCAGGGTGTGCCGAGGCATGGAGAAATAGCAGACTGGTTGGTGCTGCTCCGATCGGGATGCCGGTTACAACCTTCGGCAGACCGGTGGCTTCCTTTCCGTCCGTCCCGACAACAATTGAATGCTTACCATCGGTCACCTTTAGATCGAAGGGAACATTGTTGAGCTGAATCGTTCCGATCCTCGCTCCGCTGAGATCTGTCCCTAGCACCGGGACCTTATTCCCATGATTAAATTTGCTTGAAATATCCACGGGCACAATCGAGGTTTCTGTCTGGCTGGGAGGAGTGATTCCGCTGAGCTGCGCGCGAATCGCCGGGAGCATGGACTGAACCCTGGCAGTTAAATCATCGGGTTCGAGAACCTCACCCGTCCACAGAATATTGCTGCAACCCAGGAACGTGGACATCAGTTCTTTTCCGAAGCCAAACTCATTCGTGGCGAACCATGCCGATGGAGCACCGCCGAGCAGGCTGGCGCGCTTTTTTCGAGTTTCATAGTTCTTGATGGTGGGCTCGAAATTACCGTAAATCTGCTGAAAGCCCATCTGGTCGAGCGTTGCTTCGTTGTGTTCCGCGTTGAGGCTAGGCCCCTTCGGCTCGTCTCTCCAAAACCAATTAAAAATCAGACAGTCTTTCGGAATCAATCTCTCGACCTGTTCCGGGGTTAGACCACCTGGCGTGTAGTAAATCCAGCCATCCGGAGCCACATGCTTCTTCAAGCCACGCCCGCGGACAGATTCCAGTAGCATATCCCCCCAAAGCGCGGTCTTGATACCCTGAGCAGGAGAGATGGTCATGGATCTTCTTCACATCCTCCCCAAACAGCTCGCCGATATCCCCATCTTTGCAGTGCGGAGAGGCGTTCACCTGGAGAAAAAGCTCGTCATGCCCAATGTGGATCATTTTAGGTTTCAGAAGATCGATATATTCGTCATAGACCTCGTAAACCAATGGGTAGCATTTCGGATTCGACGCGCAATAGATGTCGGGCCACTTATCTTCCGGCACCGCTGCTAAATCCCTATGTTTCGTCAGAAGATAGTAGCTATGGGTGAAGGATGCCAGCTCTGGAATGAGCTCGATCTGATGCTTGGCAACCCAGCGGGCGAGGTCGGCGACTTCCTCTTTTTCGAGGAAACCTCCGTCCGCCGTGTCCTGGTGAGATGAGTTCTGCTCCACATCATGGAATGGGCCTGGAGGGTAGTTGCGGCAGCTATAGTTGCAGTCCCGCGCAAACTCTACCCATCCGGAGTTCAGTTCGGGATGGCTATCGAGCCGCATACTGGCGCCCATTTCCATGATGAGCGTGTTGTATTTATAAAGCGCCATGTAGTCGCGTATAAAGCGCTTGAAAAAAGGAATATTGTCCCGTCCCGGAAGATATAAATAGATCCCTCGAAACTGCTTGTCCGGCCAGTCACGGATCTGCACACCCCGAAAGCGGACCTGGTTGTCCTTCTTTGAATGCCAGTTGCCGAAGAGACTGCATTCCATAGAAAGCGCCGCGATCGTCGCCGCCGGCCACTAGGACGACGTCCTTGTCGGATCGAAGAACATAGCCTTCAGCGCCCGGAATCTGCTGATTTCCATCCAAACCTATTCTCGCGCAATATTGCCGAATCAACGGATTCTTGATCGAGCCCATCAGAATGCTCCGCGCGCCGGGCGTCAGACGAGTCGCTTGTTCTATTTTGGGGTGCAGATCAAACCTATCGCCGATTTCATGCGAGAGGGAGCGCGCGAGAAATACGTCATGTTGAGATGGATTGGAAGGTACGATGATGCGGACGTCGTTATCAATAAGGAAGTCACTGCCCGAGGAATGAATTTCTTGAGGCTTAGGAAATATCACCGAATCGAGAGGCGCACATGCTGCCGCGCAATGAGAGTCGCGTGAGGCCAACATTGCTAAACGTGGATTTGGGTCAGCTGCATTGAGAAATGGTGTATGGCCGATGATCGCGCTGCCAACTGTGGCTCCCGCAGCTGTGTTTAGGAATTCACGGCGGGTTAAGTCTCTTCTCATAACTGAATACTTCCTTCTGCGTGAGGTGTTGGACCCAGGCGCCACCTTTATATTTAGTTGCGACTCTTCTGAGCTGGAAATATAAATAACAACTCAAAACAAATAGTGTTTCTTAACAGTCCATTCGTTTAGTAACAGGCTCAAAGCAACCGGTGTGCAGAAGCCCTGAACGAAGATAATTCTCTCTCCATCGTAACAATCGCCACGAACCGGCCTTCAGGTGCACGGCTCGTTCAGATGAAACTAAAAACAGAAATCTGGATGCGATCCAGCTGCCGCATCAGCGGGCTGAGCACCACTGATGCACGAAAACCAAAAGCACTCTGGCTGCGTCGACCAATGTGTCAATCTCTATATATTCGTCCGCGGCATGCGTGTTTCCACCGCGTGGTCCCCACAGAACGGCCGGCGTATGCTGCATCTGATGAAACATAAACATATCGCACGGTGCTTCAAATCCAGCCACCTCCGGCGGCTTTCCTAGAACTCGCGTCGCGCAGTCCGCGAATTCGGTGACTAGAGTTTCGTCCGTTGAAACGGCCGAACCCGGCAACCATCTGCTCAGAAATTCCACATCCGGCGATCGAACGAATGGACTACCCGGAAATTTCGGTAATGATTCGACCCACTGCAGAAATTCGCGATCGATGTCTTCCTGCTTTTCACCTGGCATTGCCTGCCAATACATTTCAATCCTGCATTCTGCCGGAATTGTGATCGGCTCCTTCGTTCCCCAGGGGCTGGTGACGATTTTAGTTATGACGACCGGCATCGGCTCGGCGTTGTCTACGTACAGCGGGTGGGGTTTTGCATTTCGACGGCGATGGTCCGCGAACTCCTTAACACTTGCCAGCAGGAATGTCAGTTGATCAATCACTCCGGGAGAGGGAGGGCCTTCGTCAAGAATTCCACCGGATGATTGCAGTTTGATATGCGCGATGCGGCCTCCTCTTTGGGCAGGGCAAATCCTCAGGAAAGAGGGTTCGGAAATCACTGCGGCATCGGCGTTAAAACCCTTTAATCGCCCGGCGAGTGTTCCGTTAGCACCGCCAAACTCCTCGTCGATGACTGATTCGAAAAGAACATCGCCCGCAAGCTGAAGGTTGAGTTTGTGAAGGCACTCCATGACAAAAAGGTTGATTGCCACTCCGCCCTTCATGTCGTTTGCGCCGCGGCCATAGAGCAGATTGCCTTCAATCGCACCACCAAACGGATCGCGCTTCCACGGTGAAGAACCAACCGGAACAGTATCGATGTGGCCAGAAAGAAGAAGGGAACGACCATTTCCCGCTCCTCTACGACGCGCGCCAACGTTCGGCCGATTCGTGTAATCCCGTCCGGATAAAAATAGCGGATGCTCTGTCAAGCCCGGTACGTCCTCCATCGAATAGACCACCGGCTCCCCTCCGAGGTGGCTCAAGAATCGAGCGATGTACTTCTGACATTCTCCCTCATTCCCAACCGGCGGCGTGTTTTCCGAAGGGATACGTATGAGATCCTGGAGAATCTCAACAAGACGTCCGGAGTTCTGCTCGACGTAGTTCAATAATTGATGATCGATTGCTGATGTCGGCACTTCCTGTCCTCCCGCGCCACTGCCCCGCGTGTGAATTCAAGCGAATTGAGCCAGATGAATATCGCTGGTACCAGATAAACTAACCCGCCAACCTTCCTGCGCTCGCTTCGGCTCAAATCTGAGCATCTGGACGAAGCTATACCATCCTGTGGTCCACAGGCTTTATCAGACCGCTGTTCATCTTGGTCGTTCCCAAACTGAAAACGACGGCAATCCCTTTGGGCGGGTCTTGATCTCGGCACAGTTCTCCGGCGTGGCTGGATTGTCATTTCATGAGCGTTTCTTGACATAATTTGGGCCCTCAGTATATATAGGAACCACAAGTAAGCAAACGAAATGGAACATAAGCAGTTTGGTAGAGACTCGAGCATTCCGTGCGGCGGTCGCCGAGATCCATTCTCACATCTCTCTCACACTTCCGCAATACGGAGAAAAGGCATGATGAGTTGTAGAATTTTTTCCCAATCCGTTACGCGAGCTTTAATCTCAGCGCGATCAATGCAGCGGCCCTCATTACTTCCGGTTGCCTGGCTACTTCTGCTGTTCCTGACAATTGTTCCAACGGTCTTTGCGCAGGGTACCGGCAATATCTCTGGATATGTAAGAGATCCCTCCGGAGCAGCATTACCAGGCGCTACCGTTACGGCGGTGATGAGCGAACAGCAGACGACGCGTACAGCACAAACGAACGGGCAGGGATTCTACAACTTCGTTGCTATGCGCGCAGGACATTACGTGATCACGTTTGTGGCCAAAGGCTTTCAAACGGAAGTGCGGTCGGATGTCGAATTGACGGTATCGCAGAATGCAAGAGTAGATGCGCAGCTGACCGTAGGTGCTGTTCAAAGCAAGGTTCAAGTGACGAGTACGGTGCCCCTGGTAGACACCACTTCCAATACCTTATCTGGCTTGGTGGATGATCGACGGGTCGTGGATCTGCCCCTGAATGGTCGCAATATCATGAGCCTGGCTGCGATTCTCCCTGGTGTCACCCATGTCAGCGCCCCACAAACACTGAGCGATGCACGCAGCGGTCCCGAGATGAATGTAAATGGAAGTTTGCCCAACTCCACTCTCTACAGCTTTGATGGAGCATATTTTAATAATCCCTCACGTAATACCGGTCTGAACCTTCCGCCGCCAGATGCGATCGCGCAATTCCGGATGCTGACTTCAAACTTTTCAGCGGAATACGGGCATAGTGCAGGAGCTCAAGTAGAAGTGGTCTCCAAGGCAGGAACTGATTCGTTTCATGGAGCAGCCTGGGAATTTCTACGAAATAACGCCTTTAACGCGAGAGATTACTTCGCACCGAATGTTCCGTCTGAAAAGCAAAATCAGTTCGGCGCAGCGATTGGCGGTCCCATCATCAGACGTAAAGCATTCTTTTTTGGCTCTTATCAGGGGCTAACGGACCATGGGCAGGCGGAAAGCGTTCAGGCGCTGGTTCCCAGTGCGGCGGAAAGAAGCGGCAATTTCACTGGGTCAGGTACGCCAACGCTGTTTGATCCTACGGACCCAATCACTGGACTTCCTTTAACGGCGCCCAATGGTGCTCCCTGCGTGGCAGGAAACGTCATTAACCCGGGCTGCATCAGCCCCGTTGCGGTCAACCTGCTGAAGTATGTTCCACAGTCTCCTTCAGGAACGGTGGTTGCTCTGGCATCGAGTCCTGTCTTAGATAATATGGGTAACATCCGCGTGGATTGGAACCAAAGCTCCAAAAATTTGATTTTTGGTCACTACTATCAGGATCAGACCAGCTATTCTGCTCCGTTTGGCAATGGCAACATTGCCGGATATGGTGGACAAGACTACGCGGTGAAAACACAGAACGGTGTCATCAACGACATCTATACCATCACGCCTACCTTAATCAACCAGGCGATCTTTTCTGTCTTAAATAGTACCTCTGCAGAAACGGAACCGGTACTTGCGAATTCTTCGCTAGGGATCAATCTGCCACAATATACTCAACAGGCAGTATCAGTAAATATTGCTAGCAACTTTACCCTCAGCACGGGCAGTCCTGTAAACTTTTCAGGAATTAACTATCAGATCGCCGACAATCTATCATGGATGAAGGGAAGACATAGTTTTCGGTTCGGCTTCCAGACATTGAAGCTCCACTTTTATCAGTCCTTCATTGCTCCACCCGGTTTTACCTTCAGCGGAGTTCGCAGCGGAGATCCGGTGGCCGATTTCATGCTGGGTGCGTATGATACAGCCGTTATCGACTTCGGGCTTCGCGTGAACGACGATCGCACGGCCTACAATTCCTTTTACGCGCAGGATCAATTCCGGATAAATCCACGCTTTATCCTCACTTACGGATTACGTTACGAGCCGTTTTTACAATGGAAGGCTGCAAATAACGAACTCGACACTTTTGTGCCCGGATCTCAATCGAGGGTCGATCCAACCGCGCCCCCCGGCATCGTATTCCCCGGCGATCCTGGCATCAGTAAAGGAATCGCACCAGCAAATCTTAACAACTTTGCTCCCCGCGTCGGCTTCGCGTGGGATGTCCTCGGAGATGGAAGAACAAGCGTTCGAGGTGGTTTCGGAGTTTTCTACAACTCTATCAATGCCAACGAGGTTGCGCAGGAAAACCCGCCGTACTCCGGCACGCTGAACGCATACCACGGTGACATCGCTAACCCTATCGTTTCTACAGGACAAGTAAACCCGCCCACCACTCTGACTGGCAAATTTGGATGCACAAAGATTCCAACATATCCGTTTTATAGCTGTTCACTTTTCCCTCTACCGGTTGAAGGGATGCTTAGTATCAGCACAAAACTACGTTTGCCATACTATCAAGAATATGACCTTTCGGTCCAGCGTCAAATTACTCCAAGCACGATGATCGAAATATCTTACGTTGGGAATGCAGGAAGTGATATACACGGACGTGTTCCGAACAATCCAGCACGGTTTATCACCGATCCAATTACTGGTGCGCCGCCCTCCGAAGATAATGTCAATGATCGCGTGCTATACGAGCCTGGTATCCTTGGCCCCACGAATATTACGATGAGGAACTACGCGCATAGCACCTATAATGCTCTCCAAATTCAAGGGACGAAACGTTTCGGTAACGGCGCGACCATTCTTGCCAACTACACACGAGCAAAATCGCTTGATATGGATTCTAGTAATAACTTCAACCCGCAGCTTCCCGATCCTTTCAATATCTATGCGGGCTATGGACGAGATTCGAATGACCGGCTGAATTCGTTCGTGGTGTCGTGGCTTTACACCCTTCCCATTCACTTCTCAAACAGCGTGGCAAATAGCCTGCTGAGCGGCTGGACATTGTCGGCAATCCAGACTGTTCAGAGCGGACTTCCTATCACGTTTTATATGGGCCAGGATGTGGCAGTCGATGGAACAGGCGGTCTACAATATGCGGAACTTCAGCCGGGTGCAAACGCCAGCACGATCCGGCTAAGTCATCCAAACCGGGCGTCGGAGGTTAGCAAATTCTTCAACACGCAAGCCTTTGTGGCGCCAAATCTAGTGCCGCTTGGAACGTACGGTAATTCCGGTAAAGGAATGATCAGTGGGCCTGCCTATGCCGATACAGACGCGGCGATGTTAAAGACTTTCACCTTGCCGCAATCTTTCAGGCTGCAATTCAGGTTGGAGTCATTCAATACGTTCAACCAGGTAAATTTCGCCAACCCGAATTCAACTGCTATCTCAGGTTCCTTTGGAAAGATTACATCCACCTTTTCCCAAACTGGACGACAACTTCAACTGGCATTGAAGCTTCTTTGGTGAGACGTACAGGAGTGGGAAGTCTTTGCACTCTTCATTCCCATCCAAATTAGCGTCAGTTTAGTAACTTAGACGTAACATTTGACTGGGTCTATTTAGTTGGCTTGAATCAGTACGACCGCATTTTCAAGCTGCACGGTGGCGTGCCTCACGAGTCTTCGATGAAAAAAGAGGAACAAATGCGGATTTTCTTAATCGCCGCCATTTGCGGATGGTTTTGCACTATCGGAACGGCTCAGGCTGTATCTCCACTCTTTGCTCGTGGCTATACTGTAATCCCGGAACCGCAAGATGTCATCCTGGGCGCCCACGATTTTACCTTCGGGCGGAGCTGGCAGCTCAAAGTGGACAAAAGCGTCGCCGCGGACGATGTCGCGTTAGAAGCATTGCGTGACGATCTCTCCACCAGGTTCAACGTAAAGCTGGGCGCGTCCGATGGGTCAGGCGGTATTCTGTCGTTACGCATCGCGCCGGGAAGCGTACAAGTTGGCCAGGCGTTGGACGTTCACAAGAGCGTGTTGGCGCAGCAGGCATACAAGATTGACCTGCGCGCCGGCTCCGTAACAATCACCGCGAATGCGCCCACGGGTCTTTTCTACGGCGTTGAGACATTGGTTCAATTGTTACGACCGGACATGGGTACATTATGGCTGCCGGAAGGAAGTATCAAAGACTGGCCTGACCTGCAACTGCGCAATATCTACTGGGATGACATCCATCATCTTGATCGAATGGATGCCCTGAAGCATGCTATCAGGCAAGCCGCATTCTATAAGGTCAACGGATTTGTATTAAAGCTGGATGGTCATTTTCAATTCAAGAGCGCTCCAGCTGTGGTCGAACCGTATGCTCTCACTTCTGCTCAGTTGCAGGAACTTACAAATTATGGCTTGCATTATCATGTCCAATTGATACCGTACCTGGATGGGCCTGGGCACGTCGCTTTTATCTTGAAGCATCCTGAATACGCAAAACTGCGAGAGTTTCCAGAAAGCAATTATGAGATGTGTGCTACCAACCCCGCATCATACAATCTCCTCGAAGGCATGTATCAGGATTTACTGAATGCGAATAAGGGAGTGAAGTATTTCTTTCTACCAACCGATGAACCTTACTTTGTCGGGCTTGCGCACAACTCCCAATGCGATGAGACAAGCATGGCAAAGCAATTAGGATCGGTAGGTCAGGTCTACGTCCACTTCCTTGATAAGGCGGGCGGTTATCTGCACGATCGCGGAAGAACCGTGATGTTCTGGGGATTGGATCCGCTGCACCCTAACGACATCCAATCGCTTCCGCCCGATCTCATCAATGCCTTTGTTTACGGTCCGGAGATGGATAAGGCTTTTCATCAGCGTGGAATTCAGCAAATGATTATTACCTACGCCGCCGGTGAAGAATACCTCTTCCCCGATTATGCCATCTTGCCTCAAAGTGAGCGCCTACATCCAGCTAAACCAGATCATAAACCAAACGTTGCAAAGGTAAGCACTCTCATGGATAAAATTTCGCTCGATCCTTCCCGGGTGTTTACAAGTGTTATCGGTGAAGTCAGTGCCGGGTGGGGAGATCAGGGTGTCAATCCTGAGACCATCTGGCTGGCTTACATTGCAAGCGACGCCGCTGGATGGCATCCGGGGTCACCCAGTGCCGCGGAGTTGTCGAGTACCTTTTATTCTTTGTTTTACGGCGCTAAAGGTAGTCAATATGGATCGCATTTATCAACTCATGAGTGAGCAAGCTCAAGCTTGGACAGATAGTTGGGATTGGACGCCATCGAAGACACGTAAGCCGATCTGGGGAGGTTACCACCAAATATTTTCAGACACCGATGCCGGCACGCGATCAGACGCTCCCGCTGCCGCCAAGCCCCGACAGGGACCTCTCGTATACGTCAACATGGTCGGAGGAAAATGCCAGACGAATTGCGCTGGCCTCGCAGGCAAAACAGGCCAACGACATTTTACTGGGCCTGCTTCATGAAAATATCCAGCGGGCGCAGTTCAATCGGTACAATCTCGAAGTTTATGTAACGATCGCCAATCTCTGCCGACAGAATTTCGAAATGATAGCCGGTATCCATGACATGGATGTAGGATCTCGCGTCAGCATCTCAACTCAGGGACAAAGATCCTAAAGATGCTATCGAAAAAGTAGATAACGCGCTTGATATTGCCACATCGATATGGCAGAGTCGAAATGAAGCGCTGCAAAATTCTGTAGAAACTTGGGATAAGAGCTGGTTTCCGCGTGTTGCAGACGCCAATGGCCGCCACTTTCTTCATGAGTTAGATGACGTTAAGGACCACCTAGCCGACAGGACAGTGGATATGAGCTTTCTTGTATACCGGGAAAGCATCCTTCCATTCGGGGACTGGGTGAATTCAATTGTCGAAGCCAGGAACCAATTTGCTGCGGCACACCATCTTCCTTCTAGAGAATATAGACTTGCATGGCACGATTTCAGCGCGAATTCTCTAAAGCCTGCAGACGAATTCGGAGCGAATTGACAAAGCCACCTTTGGAGGCAGGAGGATACGTAAAGGGGAAAGGTTTGAAGAGTCAAAATAAATGGTTTGGAGACATTTTCGCTTTCGGCTATACGTCTGCAATCCCACACGGGTCGTTCAATCGGATGTCTAGGAGCATCGCTAAGCCTGTGACTTTATGGCTGCTTGTGATTGCGGTAGGTATCCTGAGTGGCGGCAAGGCTGAAGCCGCCCCAGTTAATAGCTCGCAAGTCAGAATCCGTCAAAACTTAAATGCAGGATGGTTATTTGAGCGCCAGGTCCATGGCACGGGAGAATTGGGGTCTTTCGATCGCGAAACTGCCGGTGCAAACAGAATCGAGCCGCGGTTTCAGCGTGCAAATATGCCTGCATACGACGATTCGTGGTGGAGTCGCATCGATTTACCCCACACATGGAACGCCTATGACGTAAGTGATCCGCAGTCGGGCTATTGGAGAGGTATCGGATGGTATCGCAAGCACTTTCGAATAAATTCGAGATACGCCGGCAAAAGAATTGTTCTTGAATTCGAAGGGGCGAACCAAATGGCAGAAGTCTGGCTGAATGGAAAGTATTTGGGCCGGCATCGGGGAGGCTATACAGGTTTTTCGTTCGAGATCACTCCGCGATTCAATGCAGACAACGTCATCGTCGTCAAGGTGGACAACCTTTTTGATGCCACTGTACCACCAACCGTGAAAACGGATTACGACTTCTATGGCGGCATCTACCGAAGTGTCTGGCTTCTCATTACCGGAACTACTTATGTCTCCGATATGCATTGGGTTACGCCGCAGGTCAGTGCAGAGACAGCACAGACGGATTTTCACACTCAGGTTACGAATCGTAGCCGTCAAGTCATGCACCTCACCCTAACCCAGCAAATTCTTGATCCAATGGGCGGCGAGGTTGGCTCGGCAATTACACCCATTACAATTGGCGCTGGCCAGACGAAATCAGCGATTCAGCACGGCAGCCCACTTAAGAACCCCCAGCTCTGGTCTCCAAGAACACCCAACCTATACCATATCCGCACCTCGCTCACTAATGGGTCCCGCCTTCTGGATGTTCTCAACACTCCGTTGGGTTACCGCTGGTATCGATTTGATCCGCAGCGGGGATTTTTTCTGAATGGGAAGCGGGTCCAGATTCGGGGAACTAACTTGCACCAGACATATCCGGGAATGGGCAACGCGGTTCCAAAATCGCGGGCGATAAAAGACATGGAAGTCGTTCACGATATGGGAGGAAATTTCTGGCGGACATCTCATTATCCTCATGATGAAGCGACCATGGATGCTTCGGATCACTTAGGACTGATGGTTTGGGAAGAGCTGCCCATCAACAAGGAAATAGGAAATACTGACGAATATATTGAGAATGTTTCAAATATGGCTCGCGAAATGATTCACCGGGACCGCAATCACCCATCTGTTGTGGTTTGGGGAATCGCCGGGGAGATTAACGCTCCAATGAGAGTATCGCGGCAGGTGGTTGGGGCAATTTCCCGCCTCTATCGTGAGCTTGATCCGACAAGGCCAACCGCGATGCACGCTCCCCGTGGAGAAGAAATCGCCTCTCTGGTCGATGTCGTTGGCGCTGACGTCAGCCCAGAAACAGATCAGGATCATCTCAAACATCCAGGGCGTGCTTACATGACGGCGGAATATAGCGCGGCTCTCATCGGACGCGGATTATATGGTATGGGAAAGTATAGCGAAGACGTTGGGCTAGAGCGTCACGAAAAGTACTTGAGCGAGTTGAACCAACGCCCGTGGATGGCGGGAGGATGTATCTGGAATGAGTTTGACTACGCGGGTGAAACCTACGATCCAGTTATTCCGCATATTGTTTCATTCGGCATGACCGACATATGGAGGATCCCAAAGGAGGTCTATTACTTTTACCAGAGTCAGTGGACCGAAAAACCGATGGTGCACATTGTTGGCCACTGGACGTGGCCGGGAGATCAAGGCCAAACCAAATTGGTAAAAGTATATAGTAACCAGGAAGAAGTTGAGCTATTTCTGAACGGAAAATCGTTGGGGACGAAAACAAACATTACAGGCACAGGCCTACGATATCCCCCTCGCATTTGGCAGGTGCCGTATGAGCCGGGGACTCTGAAAGCTGTAGCAAGGACCGGTGGTAATCAGGTTAGCGATGAGCAAAGGACCGCAGGTCCAGCCTATAGGATTCTTCTGAAATCGGATACTCCGCAAGTGACATCGGGAGATCCGGATAGCCTCGCCTATATAACTGCTTCAGTTGTGGACCGGTGGGGAGAAATTGTTCCTGGCGCGCATCCGGCAATTTCATTCACCTGGTACGGGCCGGGTAAACTTTTAAAGCAAACATGGCTTGGGCATGGAACGGGTCTGACCTGGAACGCAATCGATGGCAGGACTCGAGTTGCGTTTCAATCTACTCCGCGCTCCGGACGTACAGTTATCTCAGCTTATTCTCCCGGCCTCAGGACGGCGCAGATTTCCATCGAAGTCACGGCACCGGGTAAGCCCGACGAAATGAACTATATTGATTTGGCCGCGCACGATGAGCTGCAATGAATAGATGGAGAAGATTGTGGGTGCACCTGGCTCTGGCGGCATTCACGATTCAAAATGCTTACTGCGCTGGGATTTCTGCACTCTCCAGTCACGGCTATGCGGTCCTTCCACAGCCGCAGCAGGTGGAACTCAAAGGGGGAGATTTTGAGTTCGGTAACAACTGGCTGCTGGCGTTAGGCTCTGGCGTGAAAGTCGGTAGTGTGGCGGTGGAGAGCCTTGAAGGAAGGCCTATTAAGCCGCTACGGTGTGACGCTGGGAGACGCTAAACAAGAGCGCCATGGCCTCATTTCGCTCTCCGTTCGGCCCGGCTCTGTAGTAATTGGCGAGGCGACGGACAAGAACAAGGCTGCGCTGGAAGAACAAGCGTATAAGTTGGAACTAAGCAGTGATCGGATTCGGATTACCGCGAACGCCCGCACGGGTTTATTTTATGGTGTCGAGACGCTGGTGCAGTTGGTAAAGCCAACGTTAGGCAAGCTGTGGCTGCCGCGAGGAGTGATCATTGATTGGCCGGATCTGGAACAGCGGGATATCTACTGGGACGACAGCCATCATTTGGAGCGCATGGATGTTCTGAAAAAGGCGTTACGGCAGGCTGCATTCTACAAGATTAATGGATTTGCAATTAAGCTGGACGGGCATTTTCAATACAAAAGCGCGCCGGCCGTGATCGAGCCTTATGCTCTCAGTCCTGCCCAACTACAGGAGCTCACGAACTACGGGTCACGTTATCACATACAGCTTATACCCTATCTGGATGGCCCCGGGCATATCTCATTTGTCCTGAAGCACCCAGAATATGCAAAATTGCGTGAGTTTCCTGATAGCAATTATGAGATCTGCGCCACAAACCCAGCGTCGTACAAGCTACTTGAAGGCATGTATCAGGACTTATTGGATGCAAATAGGGGAGTAAATTACTTTATTCTTTCTACCGACGAGCCTTATTATGTAGGCTTTGCCCACAACGCGCAATGCAATGAAGCACGACGAGCGAACGATCTGGGCAGTGTCGGAAAATTGCTAGGGGAGTATTTAACGGCGACTGGCGGCTATTTACATGATCGAGGAAGGAAGGTAATTTTCTGGGCCGGTTATCCGATGGTTTCCGACGACATATCATCGCTGCCATCATATCTAATCACTCGAGGGGCCAATTACAACGCCGACCCCGTTTTCGCGCGGGCGCTCAAAGGTCGTGGTATTCGGGGAATGATCCGTACCGCTCCGGAAGGTTCGGAAATGTTTTTCCCCGGTTATTATCTTCTGCCTGCCTCTAAACTGTTCAACCCTCTCCGGAGTGGCGATCAGGTCGGCACGATATCGGAGTTGGACAAGACCTATCAAGAGGTTTCATTTACATGGGCGCGAAAGGAGGCGGATTTGATCGGCGTTCTTGACATGGCTTGGGGCGACCAGGGGCTACACCCGGAAACATTTTGGCTGGGATACATAACTGGATGCGGTTGGGCATGGCGACCGGGTTTTCCCGGTCCGGACGAGGCGGCAAGCACCTTCTTCAAACTGTTTTATGGACAAGGCGCTATCGGAATGGGTCGTTTATATCAACTGATGAGCACCCAGGCGGAGTTCTGGAACAGCAGTTGGGATGAGCAACCTTCGACGGAGCGGCCGCCGATTTTCGGCAACTCCAATCAAATTTATAAGCTTCGTCGTCCAGCGCACGACCAAACCTTGCCCTTGCCCCCTGTTCCGCAGGGCGAATACTTGCGTTTGCCCTTCGACTGGAGCCTGGAGAATGCGCGGCGGGTGAAGATGGCGCAAGACAATATGCCTTTGAATGATGAATTGCTTGACCTGCTGCATACCAACTTGAGTTCGGTTCAATTTCAGAGATATAACCTGGAAGTTTTTTTGTCGATTGCGGGGCTGTACCGGCAGAATCTGCTGATGCTGCAGGAAATGGGAGAGATTGACAGCGCGCTGAAAGCGGCGCAAACGGCGGCGGCGCACATGCAATTTGAGCGGGCGGTAGCGGCTCTGGACCGGGCGCTGGATATATGCGGAACAAATCCGAAATCAGCGCAACGAAGCCCTACACATCGCCGTGGATACTTGGGATAAGAGCTGGTATCCGCGGATAGAACAAGCTAATGGGCGCCATTTCCTCCATGAATTCGATGACGTTAAAGACCACCTTCCAGATCGGACGGTGGACATGAGCTATCTTGTATATCGCGAAATGATACTACCGCTCGGCGAATGGTTCGATCAGGTGCAAAGGGTGCGGAACCAGTACGCGCAAGCTCATAATCTGCCGATTCGCAGCAGCAAACTCGATTGGAAAGGGACTCAGACGCGCACACAACAGAACTGAGTGGCTGATTCCGCAAGTTCATCGAATGCGTTTCAGGCCAGCTTGCATGTCCCATAACAGGCGATAGTTATATTGATTTAAATACCGGGACCGATTATGTTGTCCTAAACGAACTGTCTCTCTGGTACGAAATATCCGCAGGCCAGTGCCCCTCTGCACAGGTTCGAGATGCCGAACTGTACCACGCTAGTCCGTGATGCACTGTTGGCAGTTGGTGGCGGAGAAACACCGCAGCTCCAGAGGTAGCCCGCGATACGAATGTATCCTCGCAATAAGTAGACTGCTGGATGATCAGGCAGCAGAGATCATCGAAACTGAAGAGAAAGTTCCGGCTTATGGCTTTCTCGATGTGCATACCCACGATCCTTTTGTGATTCGCGCCCCGGAAATGCTACCGAAGCTGTCGCGATGCATTATTACGGTAGGTGAAATTCTTCAGGGGCATATCGTCGCGCAGAGTCACACGGCGAAGCGAAAATTACTAGATTCTGCACAAACAGGTTACGATTCAAGCTGTAGCGCACAAGCAACTGCGAGCCAAGAATCGGAAGCTTCCCGCGCAATGGTTCGCAATTCGTTGTTTAGGTCACATTCGGTAAAAGAAGAAGCATGCATACTCTCTTTATGCTTAATCATGGCACATTTCTTTTGCTTTCGGCGCTTCTTGCTGTCATTGTCCTGATCGTTCTGATCGCGGTCATTAAACTCAATCCATTTATTGCATTGATGACAGTTTCCTTGGGGCTGGCCATAGTCACAGGCATGCCGCTCCGGAGTACCGTCCGTTCTTTTGAGAATGGCGTGGGCGGCATCCTGGGTCACATCGCCATTGTGATTGGGCTGGGAACCATGCTTGGCAAAATGATGGCGGAATCCGGCGGTACGGATCGTATTGCGCACACGCTGATTGATCTATTTGGCGAAAAGCATGTGTCGTGGGCCATGGTAGTCATCGGTTTTCTTGTGGGATTGCCGGTCTTCTTTGAAGTCGGCTTTGTTCTTCTTATTCCCATTGCATTTACTGTCGCGAAACGAACGCGTACATCGATGGTCCTTGTCGGCTTGCCCATGGTGGCCGGGCTCTCTGTTGTGCACGGGCTGGTTCCCCCTCATCCAGCGGCATTATTGGCCGTGGCCGCTTATAACGCAGATATCGGACGAACAATTCTCTACGCATTGGTGGTCGGAATTCCAACCGTGATCATCGCAGGTCCGTTGTACGCGAAACTGATCGCTCCCCACATTCATCTGGGCACGGAAAATCCGATTGCAGAACAATTTCTCGAGAGGGACCCCAATACCAAACTGCCCAGTTTCAGTCTGACTGTGGCAACGATCCTTCTTCCTTTGGTTTTTATGATGCTCGGCAGCTGGTCCGATACTTTTTTCCCATCCAAGACAACAGCAAATCAGGTGTTACGGTTCCTCGGCAATGCCGATATTGCGCTGCTGCTCGGTGTGATCGCCAGCTATATCAGTTTGGGGAAAATGCGCGGCTTTAGCCGAGAGACAATTTTAAAATTTTCCAATGAATGCCTGGCCCCGACCGCAACCATTACGTTATTAGTCGGTGCCGGTGGAGGATTCGGAAGCATCCTTCAGGACAGCGGAGTCGCTCAAGCGATCGTAAATGTAGCCCTCCACGCGCATATCCCGATGCTTCTTATGGCATGGCTGGTATCAGCGTTGGTGCGCGTCGCCACTGGCTCCGCCACCGTCGCAATGACGACTGCAGCAGGAATTATGGCGCCTATCGCCCTCCACGCACATGGCGTGAATCCGGAACTGCTGGCGGTTGCCACCGGCGCGGGATCGCTCGTCTTTTCCCATGTCAATGATGGGGCATTCTGGCTGGTAAAGGAGTACTTCAATATGAGCGTGGTTCAGACCTTCGAAACCTGGACCGTCTGCGAAACCTTGATCTCTGTGATCGCGCTTGGGCTGACGCTGGCGCTATCGGCCGCCATCTAAGACCGATCCTGCTCTGCGAAAGAAACTAATCAAATACCTGAGTTTTATCTGGTGCATGGCAGCTCCGCTCCATTCTGGTCTCTCGATGCCCTGAGAAGAGTCGCTAGTCTTACTGCTCGGGCAGACTCTGCGGGAAGACACAGTTCAGGAGTCACATTCTTCCTGCAGCATTCGACAAAATAATCAATCTGCTCGGCATATTCCAGGTGCTCTGGTAGATCAACGGATTGTTCTTCGCCGGATATGTTGAGCTGGAGCCTTCCGTCTTCAAAAGAAAGAACTGCATTCTCACCTGTGATTTGGAAGCCTGCGGAAAATGGAATCTCCGGTGTGTACCAGCCACCATTAATCTGAACAGTTAGTCCGTTCGTGTAGTGCAGCTTGCCGTTGATAGTGTCAACTTCTCCATCGCTTTCAGCACTGATGGTTCCCGGTTGTCCAAATAGGCTGAGCGCCTGATCAATGTCATGGATAAGAAGATCGAGAATCGCTCCGCCGCTGTACTCCTCCTTTGCAAGCCACTCACTCCACTGTGGATAACCCGTTTTACGTGTCATCGCGCAGGCCGTCACAGAGCCACTACCCATTGAACGGATAAATAGCGCGGCATACTTATATGGGAACATAAAGCGTAGTACCTGCCCCACCATAAAGATTCGGCCACTGCTTTCCGCTGCTTCGAGGATTTGATCGCAATCGGAAGGGGTAAGCGCCATTGGTTTCTCGCAGAGCACATGTTTGCCTCTCTCAAGCGAGGCCAAAATTACCTCTTTGTGTAAATAAGTTGGCAGGCATATGTCGACGGCATCGACATCGGGATTTAGCAGTAGCTGCCGCCAGTCAGAGTACCATTTGGCATCAGAAGGTAAAGCGCTGCTCTCCAGGTAGGGTAAATTACCTTTCGGTCGCCGATGTGCCGCCGGTCTTGTACGCGATGATGCAGCTGTAACAATTGCACCATCTATACGCTCAATAGCCGATAGATGAACACCACCCATGAAACCCAGGCCAATGATGCCTATCCTCATCACTTGTTCGGACTCCGTCATGGCTTAAGGAACTGCACAGCCGCAATGCTTATTGGGTTGAAAGATCTCGTATCCAGAGATCTTTGAATTCCATGTTGCCATGGCCCCCTGAATGAAGTTGTAATGCTATTTTGCCATCGAACGAGCTTTGTTTTGGATCAGTAAAATCTACCATTTGCACGCCATTCAGACGCGATCGGTAGCGGTTTCCGACCACTTCGACAAGATAGTCATTCCAATCGCCCATTCGTACCACACCTTCATTTTCGGGAGAAGGCCAAACCACCCAACCGCGTCCGTCTTCGCCATAAACACCGCCCGTATGATGCATCATCTTACAATCAATTTCGAACTGCATGCCTTGCGTCGTATCCACCGATCCGGGTTTGAAGCCGGTATGAAAAAATACGCCACTGTTTCCATCACCCACACATTTAAAACGCAGAGAGAGCTGAAAGTTCTTATAACTTTTATCAGTTTCTAAGTACCCATAAGCTTTTGTGAGTCCCTTGCCGTGAATAACCCCGTCTTCCACAGTCCAGCTCTCATGGCCGACTTTGGCCCAACCAGTCAGATCGGCCCCGTTAAAGAGAGAAATCCAGTCCTCCCCCGGCAGCTTCACCTTCTCCTGAGCTACCAGAAAACAGCCGCACGTTACCATTGTCGCCACAACCAGAACAGCAGCGAGAAGCCACTTCTGGAACCCAAACGGCCCAGTATAAGGCCGGGCTTTGGAAGAATATTCAGGACTAGGTGGAACCACTCCGCGCATGTTCATTGAATTCGTTCTCCAATTCCCAATACCGTTTAATTCCCGGCCAATCTTACTATACGATCTGGGTTTCTCCGCGCCGCTTATCATCTTCATATTCGTTGCCGAATCTGAAGTGTGGACTCGACTCTCAGCTCTGGCCACTTTGTCGGACGCCGGCGCGAGCTTATGATGAAATAATCTGAAACAGGTTCACTGGGTTTGCATATGCGCCAAGCATCGCGTCGAGAGTTTTTGAAGTCTTCGCTCACTGCCATCTGCACAGCAGGTTTTACTGGTGAAGTATTGGGCCAGTCGTCGCCAAAGCTGGCCGGTACAGCCGGCATTGAACGGTCGCCCCTTCCAATCAAAAAGGGTGTCCTGCTCGATATGCTGCCGAAAGAGTTGAGTTATCCCGAGCGTTTCAAGATGGCACGCGACGTCGGCTTTGATGTCGTGCAGGCGCCCACTGCGCCGGATGTGCGCAATGCTGAAGAAATCAAGAAAGCGGCCGAGGAAGCGAACATCCGCATTGACTCGGTCATGAACATGGACCATTGGAAGCATCCTCTCTCGTCCAGCGATCCTGCTGTGGTGGAAAAAGGCCTGGCCGGTATGCGCACGTCGCTGCATAATGCGAAGCTCTGGGGAGCGGATGCCGTGCTGCTGGTTCCAGCAATTGTGAATCCACAGACCTCGTACCTTCAGGCCTGGACGCGCTCGCAAACGCAGATTCGCACGCTGATCGCGACTGCTGAGGAACTGAATGTTGTAATTGCGATCGAAGAGGTATGGAACGATTTCCTTTTGAGCCCACTGGAAATGGCGAAATACATTGATGAGTTTCACAGTCCTTGGATTAAGGCTTGGTTTGACGTGGGAAACGTCATGCTTTATGGCTATCCACAAGATTGGATTCACACGCTCAATCACCGGATCTCGAAGATTCACCTGAAAGATTTCAAGCGCAAACACGATGGGTATGCGTGGGTGAATCTGGGTGATGGAGACGTGGACTGGGCTGCGGTACGTGATGCTCTGTCGGAGACAGGTTACTCCGGCAGCGCCATCGTGGAGCTCGAACCCGGCGACGAGGCTTATCTGAAGGATGTGAGCCGACGAGTGGACAGACTTGTCCTGGGCCGCGATTAATGCTGGCATGGTTTCGATGCAAAACGATATAGAACTTTGGACACCTACATCCGACCTAATGTTGACTGTGAATCACCGTGCAATTGACTGGACGTACTCAAACTCGGAGAAAAATGTTCAAGCACGGCGATTCAAAGACCGACTACAATCTCTGGAAGAAGATGACGTACGGAACCTCGGCGTACGTGGGGGAAGGTGTTATTTCCTTTGATCTCTACTGTGGCAATCCAGCCTGGGAATCATGGATCGAAAAGGCGGTCCGGCCCAACATTGAATTTCAGCTGCGGACGCAACTTCCAGACGCGCACTGCGGATATTCTAATCGCAGGACGTGGATGCGAAATGTGATCGAAAATGCTGGAGAAAGCTTATAAGGTCTCGTTTCTAGAGCCGAAAGGGAATCGTGAAGAGAAGGCAATTCGCTCAGCTATGGATTGCTTCTCTTTGTGTTCCTTTTTACGACTTGAGCATTCATTCCGGTGGAATCGAGAACTATGGATCGCAAGACCCTCTACGACCAATATCGAAATCTGCTGCTCGAAAACGTCGTTCCTTTCTGGCTGAAACACGGAATCGATTGGAAATATGGTGGCGTGCTGTCCTGCATGAGGGACGATGGATCGATTGCGAGCGGCGACAAATTTATCTGGTCGCAGGCGCGCTCGGTATGGACGTTTTCTGCGCTTTACAATCGTGTCGAGCAACGGCCGGAATTTCTGGCAGCCGCAAAAAACTCAATCCGATTCCTGGTCGAGCACGGGAGAGATAAGGAAGGCAAGTGGATTTACCACACTGACCAGCAGGGCCACGTGATCGAAGGTGCAACAAGCATCTATTCCGATTGCTTCGTTGTTTATGGTTTCAGCGAATATTACCGCGCGGTTCGCGATGACCGCATTCTTTCAATCGCTCAGGAAACCTTCGATCGCGTCCGCCGCCGCATCGAAGAGCAGGATTTTCAGGAGACCGCGCCGTATCCGTTGCCGCTTGGCTGGAAGAATCACGGCATCCCAATGATTATGACGGAAGTGACCGGCGAACTGGCGTTGACCACGGGTGATCCTGCACTTGAGCCGCTGATCGCGGACTATATCAGCCGAATCATGGATCATTTCGTTCGTCCAGACCGGAAGGTGTTGTTGGAGTTCCTCACAAAGGACTACGGGGAAGTTCCACCACCTGCGGGAACGTTTGTGATGCCTGGCCATGCCATAGAATCGATGTGGTTTGTCATGCATGTGGCGCGTCGGCGCGGGGATAAAGATCTGATCCGCCGGGCGGCCGAAGTTATACGATGGCATCTCGAGTTAGGCTGGGATGCGGAATACGGCGGAATTTTTTTATCGCGGGATATCGAAGGGCACGAGCCGTATTTGCCGCATTCCGACAAGAAGCTATGGTGGCCTCACGTAGAAGCCATTTATGCTACGCTTCTCGCCCACGAACTCACTGGAGAACCCTGGTGCCTCGAATGGTTTCAGCGCGTGTCGGATTGGGCATGGTCTCATTTTCCAGCGCCGGAATTTGGAGAGTGGTATCAGCGCCTCACGCGGGAGGGAAAACCTAGCACAGAGGTCATCGCGCTTCCGGTGAAAGATCCGTTCCATTTACCGCGCGCCGTGATTCTCATCATGCAGTTGATGGAAAGCTCGCAAAACGCGCAAAGGTCGAAAGAGTAGATGGCAAGTTTGACGGTGAAGGCAAATATCCTACGCAATTACAAATTGGCGGGCTGGAAGGAAGATATTGCCGGCCGCTGGAGTTATCGGGATCTCGCCGCTGATCCATCCTGGTCCCAAGGTTGGATCAGCTTTGACACTGTACGGTGGAACAGGAATGACCGGAAACTCTACTGCGGTTTAAATTCGATTGACGGAGATTTACTGTACGCCTTCGATCCTCGCTGCAGAGAGTTTGAGTGCCTGAATACGAAAGAGTGGACCGACGAGTTCGATGTCAAAATTCATCGCACCCTGCTTTTGAATCCAAATGACGGTTGCCTGTATTTCGGAACATCTTTGCTGCACGATATTGATCAGCAGCGCGAAGCGAGAGGTGGAAAGCTCGTCCGTTTCGATCCGAAAACGCGGAAGTACGAGATTCTGAGCGTGCCCGTATCTCATCTCTATATCCAATCCATCGCCGCGGACTGGCAGCGCGGAATTGTTTACGGCTTTACCTATCCGGCTGAAGCTGTGTTCAGGGCAGATCTTCAGGGAACCCGCTCTGAGATTCTGGCCTACATTGGTAATGCAATCATGTTCGCTCAGCCGCATAACAGCGTTGTGGATCGTGACGGCTGGCTGTGGGGAACCTACGCAGAGACGCGCGCGTGGGACGAGACCACTAGTAAAGCTCCGATACGGCTCTTCAAGTATCACCCGGACAGTGATGAGTTCGAGTGGTTCGATCATGGTCTGTCCCTCCGTCACGAACAGAAGCAACTGCTCGTCGATCCGCACATGCCACCAGGTGTCACCGGCACACTCAATGAAACTCGCCATAAGGAGGACTTCGGCTTCTGCGATTCGATGGCCTACGATGGCGACCGCTACATTTATGCAGGTACAGTAGCGGGAGTGCTAAGCCGGATCGACACACAGACTGGCGGCGTAGAGAAGGTCGCGAATGTTATGGCCGCGAGCCGGTTGCCGGCATTGACCATTCGCGACGGGATCCTTTATGGAGGTGGCGGCATGCACAGCCACACGCAATTGATTCGTTGGGATATCCGCACCGATCGGATCGAAAGCTTTTCCGAGCTCGTCGATTCGGAGGTCAATGAGCGGCCCGCGCGCATCCATGATCTCGACGTTGATGATGAGCACCGGATTTACCTCGCGGAAAACGATAATCACAGTCGCTCCAGCTTTCTATGGACCGTTCACATCGATTGATCAGGCTCCACAGGAAATTTAAACTTGCCGGTAGGGAATATCTTTGTCGGATGAGGTGATTATGAGATCCAAGACCATCACCGGACGAGATCCATCGACTGGAGAGCCTCTCGAGATCACCATTGAGGACGGCCGCATCCGAAAGATTTCCCGGGCTGCCGCAGCCGAGAATACATGGCTGTCGCCAGGCTTCATCGATCTTCAGGTGAACGGTTATCTTGGAAGCGATCTGAATTCCGGCACGGTCGATCCCGATGTTGTGATCGAACTGACTCGTAAGATGATCTCCACCGGTGTTACCACCTATCTCCCAACGGTTATTACCGCTTCCGAGGAGAGGATCAACACCGCCCTCCACGCAATTGCGGAAGCACGCCGGATCAGTCCGATGGTGGCCCACGCGGTTCCATATGCGCATGTTGAAGGCCCATATATTTCACCGGAAGATGGCCCGAGAGGTGCGCACCCGCGGGAGCAGGTCCGCCCGCCAAATCTTGCCGAGTTCGACCGATGGCAGAGTGCTTGCAACGGTCTCGTCGGGATGGTTACGATTTCTCCGCATCAGGAGGACTCGTTGGAATACATCTCAGTGCTTGCCAACCGAGGAGTTTTGATGTCGATCGGCCACAGCAACGCCACCCCGGCTCAGATCCATGCCGCGGTCGTATGCGGGTGCAACATTGTCGACGCATCTTGGCAATGGACTCGGAAGTCCGATTCCTCGGCATCCGAACCTGCTGTGGGCACAACTTGCGGATGATCGCCTGAATGCAGGCTTTATTGCCGATGGCCACCATCTCCCCACCGACACCCTGAAAGTGATGTTGCGAGCCAAGGGAATAGATCGAAGTTTTTTGGTCTCAGACGCCGTCGCTTTGGGCGGCATGCCCGTGGGCATCTATGAAACACCAGTCGGCGGCGCGGTGGAAGTAACAGCCGATGGGCGCGTGATGAGCGCTTCGGGCGGACGGTTTCTTGCGGGAGCCTATCGTCCTTTAATCGATGGTGTCGCGCACGTTGCGACCATGGACGGGTTCTCGCTCAAAGATGCGGTTCAGATGGCGACTGAAAATCCTGGTCGGTTTGTCGGCCATCGAGGCAGACTGCGCGTCGGAGCGGACGCCGACCTGGTCCGCTTCCATTGGGAACCCGGCTCAACGAAATTCGAAATCCAAACTGTGCTGCTTCAAGGTGAGGAATGTCAGTAGCGCCGAACAGCCCAGAAGCCCTGTGCGCCGAGCCTATGACATCTAATTTTTGTGATTTGATGAGTGACCGGGCTACTTTGCGGGAAGTAATGGATCGACTGAGTCTGATCCCGCCCGATGAGCCAATCAGGGTAGAGCCACTGACCGGCGGCGTGTCCTCGACGGTCCTCAAGATTGAGACAAGACACGAAACATATTGTCTCAAGCAGGCTCTCCCTGTACTTAAGGTCGCCCAGCTTTGGAACGCTCCAGTCGATCGCGTGTACGCTGAAATTGCGTGGCTGCAACTCGCGATGCAAATTGTACCTGGTTGTGTTCCGCAGGTCCTTGGGGTGGACAAGCCGACGAATAGTTTCGTAATGTCATTCCTGTCTCCGGACGTTTTTCAAAACTGGAAACCCCAGTTGTTGGCGGGGCAAGTCGATCTCTCCTTTGCTGCAGCGGTCGGGACGACACTTGCCCGCATCCACGAGGCAACCGCCGATCGGGAAGAGGTCAGGCGTAAATTTTCCAATGACGACAATTTTTTTGCATTACGTCTAGATCCCTATCTGCTGGAGACGGCGAAGCACTATCCAAATCTAGCGACAACGTTGCGTGCCTTGGTTCTCCGCACTCAGACGCAAAAGCTCGCACTGATGCATGGAGACATAAGCCCCAAAAACATTCTCGTCGGTCCTGCTGGTCCAGTTTTTCTGGATGCTGAATGTGCATGCTACGGTGATCCGGCGTTTGATGCCGCATTTTGCCTGAATCATTTGTTGCTCAAGAGTGTGAAAAATCCGGACACCTCGGCATCCCTACTTGCGGCATTTGATGGATTCGCCGAGGCGTATCTGTCGGTGGTCAACTGGGAACCGAGGCGGAATATCGAGAGCCGGGTTACAAGTTTGCTGCCCGCATTGATGCTGGCACGTATCTGCGGCAAGTCTCCTGTCGAATATCTTGACCAGCCTATGCGCTACGCTGTTGCGAAGATTGCGATGGTACTTGTCGCAAATCCGCCCGGCAGGTTGGAGGAACTTAAAAACGCCTGGAAGAAACAGTTCATGTTATGAGTGACATTACCACCCTTGAAGCACGGCGCATTTGGGATTCGCGCGGGCGGCCCACAGTAGAGGTTGAAGTGACGCTGGCGTGTGGCGCGCATGGACGTGGTATAGCGCCGACTGGGGCCTCGCGCGGTTTGCACGAGGCCCGTGAATTGCGCGACGGAACGCCGATGCTTGGCTGGCCTCGATGTACAAAAGGCGCTGTCGGGGATCGAGCGGGAAATACGTCCTCTGCTGATTGGACAGGACGCTTGCGACCAGTCGGCTATCGATCGGAGCTTGATTGATCTTGACGGCACGCCGAACAAATTCCGGCTTGGTGGAAACGCTTTGGTGGCCACCTCGATGGCCGTACTGAATGCCGCCGCCGCTTCCGCAGGACTGCCGCTCTGGCGCTATCTCGCCGGCGATAATCCAACCAGTTTACCCTTGCCGCAGATCCAGATTTTTGGGGGCGGAGCACACGCAGGACGCCGTATCGATATTCAGGATTTGATGGTGATCGCCACCGCCGCCCGTTCGTTCCAGGAGGCTCTGGTCATGACTGCCGAAGTCTACCGGTGCGGCGGTGAGCTGATGCGCAAACGGGGTTTGCTGGCGGGTGTTGCGGATGAGGGCGGTTGGTGGCCTGTATTTGATAGCAACGAGCAAGCGCTGGACACGCTGGTGCAGGCGATTGAAACCGCCGGTTACACCCCGGGGAGCGATGTTTCGATTGCGCTCGACGTCGCCGCATCCGAGTTTGGCGCGCAGGGCCGCTACCGCATGGCTCTCGACAAGGTGGAACTGGACACGGACGGGATGTGCGAACTCTTATTGGGTTGGCTCGATCGCTATCCAATCGTGTCGATCGAGGACCCGCTGGCGGAGGATGATGAGGCCGGGTTAGTCGCGTTTACGCGCGCGGCAGGCTCGCGCGTACAAATTGTGGGCGACGATTACCTGGTGACCAACGCCGGTAAAATTTCTGCTGCCGCTGTTGCGGGCGCCTGCAATGCGGCGCTGCTCAAACCAAATCAGGCCGGAACTATTACCGAGATGCGTGCCGCGCTCGAAAGCGCCCGGCTGGCAGGCTACTCAACTATCATTTCGGCTCGCTCGGGTGAGAGCGAGGACACTACCATCATGCATCTGGCAACAGGCCTCAACGCCGGACAATTGAAGGTAGGTGCGTTTGCGCGTTCAGAACGCATGGCGAAATGGAACGAAGGAGTGCGGATCGAAACACAATACGGTATGATTGCTTCCTTTGCCGGCGCCGGCGTACTCGCCGGGAGTACATTGACCTAGACAGCCAGATAAAATTTACCCATCCCCATTCGAATAGGAATTCATGCACCTTACTATCTCTGTGTTGGTTCTGGGAATCGCGTGCGCCATTATCTCGGGCATCATGAATGGGGTTTTCACTCTGCCTATGCGATATCTCGGTCAGTGGTCATGGGAAAACGTTTGGGCGCTCGTCATGCTGGTGCCGTGCGTCATCATGCCGATTGCAGTCGTTCTGATTGCAGTTCCAGGCTTCATGCGCGTGCTGGAAACCTCACCGCCCGGCGCGGTCGTGTTTGCTTGCTTGCTCGGTTTTGCCTGGGGTTTCGGCGCCATTATGTTTGGCCAGGGCGTGTCGGCCATTGGCATTTCGATGGGCAATACTTTGGCGCTCGCAATCAGCGCGTCTTTCGGATCGGTGCTCCCGATATTGGTCCTCGCTCCCGCGCGGCTGTATCTGCCGCAAGGCCATGCAATCGTTTTTGGGATGCTGATTGGCGTGGCTGGCATTGTGTGTTTTGGTTACGCGGGCTTCCGAAGAGAAAGGAGTCAACGGGGCAACATAGAGAAAACACGTGGCGACATGGTGGGCAGCGCCCGACCTTTCGCCATCGGTTTGTTGCTCTGCACGGGATCGGGCCTTCTCTCCGCGGTCTTCAACATTGGTTATAGCCTGGGCCAGCCCATAATGCACACCGCTGTTCGCATGGGTTATAGCACATTCGCTGGAACGAACATCATTTGGCTGCTGATGCTGACTTGCGGTTCTTTGCCTAGCCTGGTCTTTTGCGGATATCTATTAAGAAAGAACGGCACCTGGAAAAAATATGCAGCCCCCGGTTCAACACGGCTTTATATCTTAGTCATAGCTATGGGTTTAATGTGGGGCGGCCACACTTACCTTTACGGATTTGCCTCGCCAAAACTCGGCAAACTGGGCCCCGCCATTGGCTGGCCGCTCACTCTGATGGCAGGATTAATCACCGTCAACACCTGCGGATTTCTTGCCGGCGAATGGCAGCTCACCCGCCTCAGAGATCGTCAATGGATGGGTTTGGGTCTGCTGGTGACACTCGCCGCCATTGCCGTGCTGGGCTGGTCCAGCACGCTCGGATAAAGTGCGTCGAGCTGTCGCAATGCATGTACCACGCAAGTCCCAGATTGGTATAACCATTGGGTCCGGCAACCGATAGCCGCTCTGGCGTCATCCAACCGGATGGCTAACAAGCTGTAAGAATTCGAAACAACCCGCCATAGCGGCGTGTTGGGAGGCGACTTGGATCCCCAAACTCGATCTTATGATGGCGCAATCGGGACCTTGGAAGGTTCGAGCGGGCATGCAGGTGGCCCTCCTCGCGCGCGCGTCCACACAGTCCAGTTCTATGAAGATGACGCCGTGCTCCTGGACGGACTGAGCGAGTTCGCAGGTTCGGCGTTGGGTACGGGCGGCGTTTGTCTGGTGATCGCAACCAAAATACACCTGGAAAAGCTTGACGACAGGCTGAAAGGTTGGGGCATTGACGTGCCCTTCGCCATTCGGAGCGGTCGCTATGTCGGTCTAGATGCCGAAGAAACCCTTACAAAATTTATGGTTAATGGCTGGCCGGACGAGACGCTCTTTTGCAGCGTGATCGAGCCCGCCCTCTTGCAGGCGAGAATTGCCCTTCAGCGCAATACGGACCCGATCTTCGCGTTCGGGGAGATGGTCGCGCTGCTATGGTCTGCAGGCAAATGCGAAGCAGCCATCCGATTGGAGCAACTATGGAACGGGCTTGCGCTCCGTCACTCCTTCTCGTTGCGGTGCGCCTATCCTATGGAATACTTTGCGGAAGAAGCACACCAGGAGCGCTTTCGCCAGATATGCACCGAGCACAGTCATGTTATTCCGGCCGAAAGCTATACATCGCTTGACAATGAAGATGAACGGCTTCGCATGGTCAGCTCTTTGCAACAGAAGGCCCAGACACTGCAGGCGGCGGTAGCGGAGCGGGAACGGGAGATTGCGCAACGCAAGGATGTTGAAGAGAAACTTCGGAAAAGTGAACAATTTTCGACGAAAGTTGTCGAGAATGGCATCGATTGCCTAAAAGTGCTCGACCTCGATGGCCGCTTGGAGTACATGAGCCCGCCTGGCCAGAAAGCGCTTGAAATTGGTGACATAAACCAGTTTCTTGGCCGTCCTTGGTTGGAATTCTGGCACGAGAAGGACCGCCCCCGAGCAGAAGCAGCACTCACAGCCGCGAGGGCCGGTGGTGTCGGAAATTTCCAGGGAGACTGTCTCACGCTGAGCGGACTGCCTAAAACTTGGGATGTGAAGATTACGCCGGCACTGGACAGCGAGGGGAAGATCGAACGGCTGATCGCCGTCTCCCGGGACATCACCGAGCTAAAGTGTGCACAGGCGGCGGTCATACAGGCAGAAAAACTCGCAACCACTGGACGGTTGGCAGCTACGATCGCTCATGAAATCAACAACCCATTGGAAGCGGTCACGAATTTCATTTACCTGGCAAAAACAAGCGAGGGCGTCCCGGAAGGTGTCTGCCGGACCTTGGAGATTGCCGATCAGGAACTAGCCCGTGTGGCGCAGATTGCCCAGCAGACACTCGGTTTCTACAGAGACAATGCAAAGCATAAATGGTTTAGCGTCTCTGAAGTGATCCGTGACGTAGCAATGATTTTCGACCGTAAGCTCCACCACAAGCGGTTGGAGATGGAAGTTTCCGCCGACGCGGAATTGAAACTATACGCTAAACAGGGCGAACTCAAGCAGGCACTATCGAACCTGATTGCAAATTCAATTGATGCATCAGGAGAAGGCGGAAAACTTTGGCTGCGCGCCCAGAGGACAAAGAACTGGACGCACGGGATGGAAGAGGGAGTACGAATCACCGTTGCGGACAGCGGCAGTGGGATGTCCCCGGAAGTCCAGCGGAGGCTTTGCATCCCATTCTTTACAACGAAATCGGATGTAGGCACCGGCATTGGACTATGGGTAACCAAGACGTTGATCGAGAAGCAAGGTGGCTATCTGCGGTTCCGCAGCAGACAAGGCCGGAAGGCGGGAACAGTAGTAAGCTTCTTTCTTCCCTATCCGATGATGAGTATGCCCTAATCCCGATCCGACCCTTCAGGCCGTCCCAGGTATTCCGAGCAGCGGCTGTGATGCCCGGAAAGACAGTCGCGCAATCCCGCTGAACAAAAGGCTGATGCCGACCAGGGTTCCCAAAACCCAAACGGAACTGAATGGCCAGTGCGCCCATATCAGTACGCCCAGAAATAGTGTGATAATTCCGTCCCAAAGAAACCAGCTGGCCCGGTGGGACCGGCGCAGGCGGAAGTACATCACCAGTTCAATAATGCCTTCAATAACGAAATAGGAAGCTAGCAATAACGTCAGCGTAACCAATCCACGCGCGGGATGGAAAATGAGATAGAAGCCCACGAACAGATATAGCAGCCCGATAACGATTTGCCAGATTACTGCGCCATGATTCCGCGAATGCCAGGCGTAGAGAAGGTGAGCTCCGCCGGCAACCAGCAGCAGCCAGCCGACAATTGCTGTTATTGCAATTCCTGCGATGAATGGCAGAAAAATAGCAAGCAGGCCGGCAATGATGAGCAGAACGCCGACTATTTTGCTGCCACCGCTTCTTTCAAAACGAGGTTCAAGAACTGATCCTAATGTAGTTCCGTGCATGGATTCACCTGTCCGGCTGAGGTACGGATTTGTCGTACTTCGATAGTACTGCCCCTTGGCCGAACCCGGCTCCTTTTTTTAAGCTGCCGTGGAAACTGTACGATCTGTACGGATTCAATTGGCAGGTTTCAAGGCCTTCCCGGCGGAGTCAAGCCTCCGGTGTTCAATTTCCGCATGCTGCTCCCCCGCACGGGTTATCAAGTGCTGGAAGTCATATCCGCTCAGCCGTTCATCCGATACGGCCGCCACATCCAGCGCCTGCCAAAGGGCAACTTTACCGAGTACTCCGAGGGCGAGAAACTCGAGTGTCTGAAACGTGCTGAATTCATCACCTGAGTTTTGTCCGAGCTTCACGCGCGTTGCCTTTTCGCTGACCCATCCGGTGACTTCTTTGAGCATATTTGTGCCACCGCCAACCTTCTTGGCGATACCGTGGAGCAAGTCCCGGTCGGCCTCGATTTCCGGCAGGAGATGCTCCGCGAGTCTCTTCAACGGCGGATCGTCTCTATCGCGCATCGCCTGCAGCAGCTCGATCGCAACTCTCGCGCCGCCCAAATGGTCCTGTAGATAGGTTTCCAGTGGATCGCTCATGGAAATTTCTCCTGAATGCCACGTTGCCGGCTGATTGAGTCAGCCGCCAGGCGTATCTTTAACTAGATGCAGTTATATGGGCAGGCGTGGTGATAGAGCGAAGCTTTATCGCACTTTAGTGCCGCTGGAACGGCAGGAGATCCGAGCTTCTGCGGCTGAATCTCCGATTCCCGTTAATATCCATCAAATTTGCTCTTTAAAAAAATATTCAGCAGCCCCAATTCGCCCCGGCCATATAGCGGATGGTCTTGGGGCGGTTTCGCCCGGCTCTACTTCACGACCTTCAGCTGTAGCTCGATCCTTTGCGTCTGACCATTCGGGCTTGTCGCTACAACGATCACTTGATATGAGCCGACAGCTACGTCGGGCGTCAGGTTGGCGCATTCGGTCAGGCCACCCAGCAACCCATTTATCGCGAGCACCACGGCAACGATGGCTAACATGGGTTGCATTCCGGCCTCAATTTCTTGCGCTCCGAACCGAGAAAGCCGCCGAGGAGCATCCCCGGCAACCAGAAATTGCCGGCCATCCACTTGCCGGAAGCTCCGAAGGCCGTTTCGGCAGCCGATTCACGGCGACCTGGTTTTGCATCGATCCCCAGGTATTTGAGTCAGGTGGGAAGTCATCGGCTGGTTGTTCCCGTTAAACACGACTGTCGCGGGTGAAAATACGCAAGTAGCGCGGGCGGGAGATCAAGACACCCGGGAGTGATTGCGTCGTGATAGCCATATTGCGGTCTCAGAGTGATTAAGATTGTCGCTTGCTTCCCTTGTTTTGCGAAAGCTTCAAATAAATCACGCGCGCATGGAACTCAACGGAGCAGATTGTGAATCTATCACCATAGCTAGAAAGTTTGTTGATGGACCTGGTTACGGTAGCTGGATTGTTCAAAATGGGAAGCATATTGATGAAGAGAAAAAATGTGATTGTCATCGGAGCCGGTATAGCAGGCTTGGCCGCGGCCCGCGCTCTCGCTGAAGCTGGCGAGAGTGTCACAATTCTGGAATCGCGGAACCGTGTCGGTGGACGGATTTACACACTACGCTATCGTAATGAGGTATTCGAGTTAGGCGCTGAGTTTGTCCACGGCCTGCCGCGGGAGTTATGGCACATCATTCATGAGGCGAATCTGCGCGCGGAAGAGGTTCAAGGGAGCCAGATTTGTTATGAGAACGGTGAGTTGAAGGATTGCAGCTCGCAATGGGAGCAGGACTTCGATCCCATGGAAAAGCTGAAGGAATGGCAGAGACCAGATTGTTCCTTTGCGGAATATTTGGCAAGCCAGAATATCAAGCCGGAGCGCCGGGAACATTTAATATCGTACGTTGAAGGTTTTAACGCCGCCGACCATCGCATCATCGGCATCGCCTCGCTCGGCAAGCAGCAGGCTGCGGAAGATGCCATTGAAGGCGATCGGGCCTTTCGTATATGCGATGGCTACTCGCAAATTCCGGAATTTGTCGCGAACAAGCTTCTCCTCGCGGGAGGACAAATATTCTTAAATAGTCAGGTTGAATCGATTGCCTGGCAACCGGGCAGTGTTAAAGCTCGCTGCTCAGTGGACGGCAAATCAAGAATATTTTCTGCTGATTGCGCTGTGGTTACATTGCCGCTGGGAGTCTTGCAGCAGAACTCGGTGAAATTCGACCCAGAGCCCGCTGCGATTCTTGCCGATGCAGGATCCTGCCGCATGGGAAATGTCAGACGCGTCGATCTATTATTTAGGGAACGCTTCTGGGCCGAATGGAAACGCTCTACATTACCGGCGCAAATGGATGATCTGAGCTTTCTGTTCGCGTTTCGCGAGATCCCTCCAACGTGGTGGACACAATTTCCTACCCGGAACGGACGCTTAACAGGATGGGTCGGAGGACCGTGTGCCGATCATCTGGCGAACATGAGTGAAACGGAGCTGGGTAGAAGAGCTTGCCTCCTTTTGTCCCATTTCTTCGGTCTCGATTTCGGCCACCTAGAGAAATTACTGGTGCAGTGCTACTCGCATGACTGGCAACGCGATCCGTGGTCCATGGGCGCGTATAGCTATCTTCCAGCCGGCGCTATTTCACTTCCGGAAAAAATGTCCGTGCCGGTGAACAACACTTTATATTTTGCGGGCGAGCACACGGATACCACCGCACAGTGGGGAACAGTGCATGCGGCTTTGCGCAGCGGACTGCGGGCGGCCAGACAAATATTGGAAATATGAATTCCGCTGAATGGTTTAGAAACGAGGTAGAACGTTGCTCCCCTTTTCCACCGTGCCTTCAGCCCAGATCCTTCCGCCTGGTCGGGGGAGAATTCGCTGCACAGTTGTCCGCCCCCAATGCCCGTGCCGGAGAATTCGTTCTTGCCGCGCAGCCCGCTGATATGGCTGAAAGAGTTTGAGCCATCCTTCCCGGATCGAAGCCCACGCCATCGCATGGCGGCCGCGCTGTTGACCCCATCGCAAGCGTACACAGAATCGTCGCTTACTAAGTAAAAGGCGACGCAATTATGTCTCCGGCAGCACGCCGGTGGGAGAACCCAGGACCGTGGGGATATAAAAATGAAAAAAGCGGTCTGAGTCCGATCGCAGGCAGACGTTCGCGTTGGGCTCGCCCGGCACGACTCGCGTGTAGCCTTTATCGTCGATTGCAATACGCATCGCCTGAGTGGGACAGAGCCTGGGATCGATGGCAAAAGCAACCGCCATTGCGTCGAATAAAGTGGGGGTAGGATTGTTCGTAGACGCCGCCCACTGATGATAGAGAAGTGTCAAAGCGTCAGTCAGTGGCGTGCCTTGGCTGAAAAGAGAGTTTCGCTCAGTTAGGTCGAGTTTGAGCTGTGTGGAATCGAGCGGCATGACATAAAGCGGGACACCTGAGGCGAAAAGTTTCCTGGCGCCGGAAATATCCATCAGGACGTTGTACTCCGGACTTGGTCCCTGATTGGGAGTGTAGCCAAGATCACCGTACCCGCGATGAATCGATCCGCCCATGATGACAACTTTCTTGAGTTTGCGGAAAGTCGCAGGATCTCTGTCAATCAATGCTTCCACATTACTGAACGGGGCAATTGAAATCAACGTGACCTGTCCCGGATTTCGGCGGATCGCATTGAGAATGAAATCGATTGCATCGGCCCAGCCCTTCTGCGGCTCAGGAAATTGCGACGCCCAACGTGCCTGCGTGAATGTGAATTTCGCCACAGTCTTCGGACCCGCAGCAACGGGCACATCGCTGTGATTCGTTTCGGTAAGCAACCGTGCGGCGAGCTGGGCACGCAGATCGGTGTCTCCCCAGGCTGTTGTCACACCGATCACCTGAAGCTTTGGGCTGGAAACCGCAAGTGCCAAAGCAAAGGCATCGTCAATATCGTCCCCGATGTCGGTATCGAGAATGATCTTTTGTCTAGTGCTCGCCACAGTCGCGCCTTGTGCGAGAACCCATCGTCCGGAAGCGGCACAGGACACCAAAATCGAAAAGCACAATAGATACTTCATTGCTATCGTAATTTTTTTCATTGAACTAACTCCTGCCGATGTTTGGATGTTATCTTAGCGGCTCGTTCTGTCAAGAAGCATCGGGACCTGCTTGGCGCATGCATTTACGACGGCCATGACAAGGACGACCGGATTTTCTATTTTCCACGGAAGTTCAGCTTTGCCCTGATGGAATGCAGTAGGCGAAAGTTACAGAACAGAGGCTGGAGTCGCCTACAACACCTATCGTGCATACTACGCTGGAGTGGGCCGATGCTACGATGGTGCTTACTACATTTGCCACGGATAACCCAAATGAGGGCTGGGTCGATAACGTGCTGATGAAGATTCATCCTCGGCAAGGGGAGACGGTGAACGTCGCTCCGCTTGTAAAGGTCCACTCGGCGCAAAAATGTGAACTGAAAGCAGAAGGAAGAATCTCCTCGTGAGCAGGGAAGGGACTGATGACCTGCTGTTTATATATGTAAAGTGTTCCCCGATTCCAGCGAGGGTGGTCGCCAATGCCGTTGAAGATCTCCGCTTTTCCGAAATGTTATATCGATGACATTGCCGTGCGGCGGACAATGACCATTTTTGAGTGGATCGAACTCGCCCGATCCCTCGATGCCGATGGGCTGGAAATCTATGAAGACTTTTTGACTGGAATCGATGCCGCATATCTGGATTCTGTTGGAGAGGCTATTCACGCGGCCGGATTCGCGATGCCGATGCTCTGTTGCTCCCCGGATTTTACCAATCCGTCTCCCAGCGGCAGAAAGGCCGCGATCGAAAAGGCAATTACCATGATTCATGTCGCGCGCCGCCTCGGTGGCCTAGGAACTGTCTGCCGCGTGCTGAGTGGTCAGCGCTACCCAGGCCTGAACCGCGAACAGGGACTCCGGTGGGTGATCGAAGCAATTGCGGAACTGCTGCCGGTTGCCCAGCAAAGCGGTGTGATCCTGGGTCTGGAGAACCACTACAAGGATGGGAACTGGAAGTACCCGGAATTCGCGCAGAGAATGGATCTGTTTCTCGAGATCGTCAACACCTTCCGTGGCAGGGAGAATTTTGGAGTGCAATATGATCCGTCAAATGCAATCGTGGCCGGCGAAGATCCTCTGGTGCTCCTGAATCTCGTTGCCGACTGCGTGGTTAGCATGCACGCCAGCGATCGCTACCTGGAGGGGAACACGACCATCGATGATTTACGGCAATCCGATGGAACACTTGGATACGCTTCCTCCCTCCGGCATGGAGTTACTGGCAAGGGACTTAACGATTATCACAGTATCTTCCAGATTCTTTCTACTCATAGCTATACAGGATGGGTCAGTATCGAGGATGGAATGAATGGGATGGGTGAAATGCAGGAATCTTTAAAATTTCTGCGTAGAATGAGTCAGCTTTATTTCCCGGAGAAGGATGCATGAAGAAAGTGAGGACCGCCCTGATCGGCTGCGGGAAAGTTGGACAAATACATGCGGCGGCATTGCGTTCCTTACCCCAGTCGGAATTTGTGGCTGTTTGCGATAGCAATGCTGAGCGTGCCCAGGCATTTGCGGCCGATTTCGGCGTGACGGCCTATACCAGAATCCAGGAAATGATTTCGCGCGCGAATGTGCAGGTGGTGTGTCTATGCACGCCGCACCCGATGCACGCCGAAGCGACCGTCCAGGCGGCTGAGGCTGGAGCGCATGTACTGGTTGAAAAGCCAATGGCCGCCAGCCTGAGCGATTGCGACGCCATGATCGAAGCTGCAAGGAAGAACCATGTCCAACTCGGCGTAGTGAGTCAGCGGCGCTTTTTTCCTCCCGTGTTACGGATGAAGGCTGCGATTGATGACGGCAAGATCGGTGCTCCCATGCTCGGCACCTTCACAATGTTAAGTTGGCGGGACAGATCCTATTATCAGTCCGATCCCTGGAGAGGCAAATGGAGTACTGAGGGTGGAGGAGTTTTGGTTAATCAGTCAGCCCATCAATTGGACTTACTCCAGTGGTTTATGGGACCAATTGAGGCGATCAGTGGATTTACCGGCAATCTGAATCATCCATACATTGAAGTAGAAGATACGGCTGTGGCTACGATCCGCTTTCGCAGCGGTGGATTGGGCGCAATTGTTGCCAGCCTCTCGCAAAAACCTGGGATTTACACGAAAGTACATATTCATGGATCGAACGGCGCCTCCGTAGGAGTACAGACCGACACCGGAGCAACATTTGTTGCTGGAATGACGGAAATCAATGAGCCGCCATTTAACGACTTATGGACAATTCCAGGGGAAGAACATTTGCTCGATGAATTTCAACGGAAGGATCGGGCTAGTTTTTGCAACGTAAACAGCACGTTCTACTATCACGAACTTCAAATCAAGGATTTTTTGGAGGCAATTAGCGCAGGCCGGCTTCCTTCGGTTACTGGCGAGGAGGGAAGAAAGGTCGTGGAGATGTTCACCGGAATCTATCGATCCAACACTGACCACCGCGCCGTTCAATTTCCTCTGACTTAGAGCCCTCAGCGGTTCTCGTCTATGTAGAGCGTTGAGCAAGTCTAACGGCCAAGCTCCTTCCCGAAAAAAGAAACCATGATTCCGTAGGCTTCTTTCGATTCCGGTAAATAAGGATCGTACCAGAAAGCATGGGGCAGTCCTTCGAATACGACCAGGCGTGCGTCCACCCCGGCCCGCAGGAATGCCCGATGTAGAATCGTGGTTCCACTCAGCATCATGTCTCGCGTGCTGGTGATGAAAAGCGTTGGCGGAAAGCCGTGCAGGTCTGCATAGATCGGCGACAGGACAGGATTTTTCAGATCCGCCGAACCCACATACTCTTTCAGAGCATTGTCTGTAGGCGGCGTATTCAGATGGTTGGACAAGCCGTCCATCGTATACAGCGATCGAGAATCCGCATCCGCCGCATGGGCGAAATCACCCTGACCGGCAAAGATTCCCAAAGCACCGGGAAGCGGCAGACCCAGTTGACGCAATCGTACGCAAACTTCCGGAGTCAGCATGGCGCCCGCTGAAGTTCCATACATGCCAATGTTGGACGGCTTGTAGGCTTTCAACAACTCTTTGTAAACAGCCACCGTGTCGTCGACGGCGGCGGGAAAAGGATGTTCCGGCGCAATCCGATAGAGTACGGCCACAACTTTGGTCTGCGCCAGATTGGCGATCGGAATCGACTCCACCAGCGAGCCTCCATCTCCCACAAAACCGCCGCCATGCAGATCGATCAGGACGCGGTCTCGATTTTGCTTCGGCATCGTCAATGGAGTCACGATCCTGACCGGCACGCCGGCTATTTTTCTTTCCGCAAGGTGTACAGGGTAGATAGTGTCTGCCCATTTCGCGGCGCGGTCTTCCCATTTATTCAGCGGACTGGACTGGCCCGGAATATCCTGGAGGGGATAGGCTAGAAATTTCTGCGCCTCTGGACTGACCGTAGGCGGCACTGGAACGACGCGGGTGATGTGCGCCGTACCCACGGCATCGATATAGCTGGTGTTCGTTTGTGGAATGGGTGAGGCACTCTGTGGGGCTGTGTTCGACGCCAACAAAGTATAAGTAGAAGCAAAAATCATCGCGATCGCCGTGCATACAGCATTTCGCTTTAGCATCTCCAATCCTCCTTGCGCGCATTGAACCGATGCAAGCTAATTCTAGTAAACTGACGCACCCAGCCCCGGGAATCCCTTCACGCCGAATGAGTACGCCAATCCCGCTCAATGCGCGACCGGAATCGGCGTCAGAATATCTTCTTGCGCTGTCGGATCGCCAATAGCCGGGCCGTGCCAGACGCTGCCCCCGTAGGTGGTGATGTAGATTTTTGCCGGATCATTCGGGTCGAGGATGACGCGATGACCCCACTTGAAGTTATAACCTTTGATCCGGTTCCAATGTGCGCCCCCGTCAGCGGAACGATAGGCCGCCGAATCGAACCCCGAGATATAGAGCACCTCAGGATGCCGCTGGTCCACCGTCAAATCGTAAACATGCTGCGAGTTTTGAAAGATCGGCTTCCACGTCAGGCCGGCGTCCGTGGAAAGAAAAACTCCGCCGCCCCTGTCTACCTCGATTCCCTCATGTCCCCACGCCGTGAGATACAACCGGTGCGAGTTTCGCGGATCGACGGTGAGCCCGGTGGGTCCGTCCACTCCTTTTGGAAGATCCATTTTGACCCAGTGCTCTGCTTTGTCTGTCGAGCGGTAGAGCGCTCCAGGCCCGGGAACTGGCGGATTTCTTCCTTCCGAAGCTGCGCGCGATAACCAGATACAGCGTTCCTTCCCTAGTCTGGGTAAGTCGCCATGCAAACGGCTGTGCCTCGGTGATGCCGTCGTTCTTGAGATTCCAGGTCTTCCCATTGTCCACTGACTTATAGACCCCGTGACCAAACCCGGTAGCATAGAGCGTTCGCTTCCCAGCCGGGCTGCTGGGATCCATCAAAATATCAGTCACGGATGTGGACGGCATTCCCTGATTGCTTGGCGTCCAGTGCCATCCGCCATCGGTCGAGACCGCTACGCCTCCGGTGAAAGTCAGCGGGCTCCGCCTCCTCCAGTCCTTTGCCCGGGGCAGGTCATGCACTCCACTGAAAGCACCCCACAGCAGGCCCTTCACAGCGGGATCGAAAGCAAGCCAATAGCTTGTGTTGCGCCAGTCTTCCGGGACGCCGCTGCTGCTGCTCTTCCAGGAAGCCCCACCATTGTTGCTCTGGAAAAGACCAATGTCCGTGTAGTCGATGTAGACATGCTTCAGATTGAAAGGATCGAACTGGACTCCATAATTTGTCGTCACGTCCAGTCCCGTGGTCGTCCATTGGTCTCCATCGACACGCCTGGAGTTCACCTCTTTCCAGGTCTTGCCGCCATCGAGCGTTCGATAGGTTCGAAAAAGATCAGTGGCGTAGCAGATATTCGGATCTGTGGGAGCCACACCCAGGGTACGCGGAGCATCAAAAAAGATCGATTCTCCGTTCTGTGTGGCGCGCTGCTCGATCCACGTCCCTTGGAGATTCGCCGCGGGCTTGCTCGATGCTTTAAACACGATACTCCAGGTCTTGCCGGCGTCTTCTGTCTTTGCGATTCCGTTGAACAAATTCTCCTTGCCCGCACCAATCTGCAATCCGCGAAATCCAACATATGCAATCTTTGCATGTTGCTCGCTGGTCGCAATCGCTTCAAATTTTCCGGCACTTTGACCAAGAGAAGGCGTAATCTCGCGCCAGTTGCGGCCACCATCGTCGGAAACAAATACCTTGCCTTGCTTGCGTGGTGGCGTAAATCCACGTGGCATTGCCTGTGTGCGCTGCGCTGGCGGCAAAGATGCTACTGCGCAGCTGCCCAAGTTCCGCCACATTGCCTGAGCTACTCACTTGGTAAGCTCCATTTCCGGCAACGACGATTAACTTACCCTGATCGAAGGTCAGCAGAAGCGCGCGTTGCGGGATCGGAGCCAATCGTTTCCAGGAGACCCCATCGTCTGTCGAGACATAGATGGCAGAAGCGGGAGGTTCTTTCGTGGCCGGGGTAGAAGAAGGGACGCTGAAAAGTGAACGTGAGACATGAGCCGCAGCAGTGGATTTGTCTTTCGTGAATGCTATGTAAAGGTGCCTGGAGTCAGTCGGATCAATGGCAATTGCCGAGATACCCCCTGCTCCCGGATAAGCAGCATCGTCCGAAGTGAGAAAGACGTCCGCATGGTCGCCGACCTGGTGTTCAACCGTATTGTCATGCGGGTTGGGAAAGATCATGCTCCACGATCTTCCATGATTTTCGCTACGCCACAGCGCCACATTTCCCGCGTAGATTACGTTATTGCGCGTGGGATCAAAGGCGAACGTGTCAGTACCCGTAAGCAGGTTGAACATGCGCCAGGAATTGCCGTCGTCATGTGTGATGTAGGCACCGGTCATGTCGCAATGCTCGACCACTGTGTGCGGATCGTGCGGGCTGATGGTTGGGGAGATCATCGTTCCGCCTCCACCTGGACCAATAACTTTCCAGGAATCGAAGCGGGGGGCCTGTCCCCAGGCCGAGGCCACCAGAGCAGCCAGCATGAACGCCGTCGTTATACAGATTCGTTTCAATGAATACTCCAATCGTAGTTAGCGCAAACCCAATCAGTATGCGTCGAACGCCTCATGCGAATGAGCCGTCCTGTTTCTCGCCCCATGCAAAAGTAATAGTTATAGCTTAGAGGAAATTATCTCAATTCATTCATTCGAGAATATTCGCAAGACTTTCTTACGGATGCGCGGAGGTACTTACGCGAGGATCAGAGCTATCAACGTCGGAAGCATTTCCTGGGCCGCCCACCGGTTGCAGGGCGGGTATTCTTTGGTCAACCGGCGGCAAAGGTGGAAACGCGGCGTGGGGCTCGGCCTGATACCAATACGCGACGGAAGAATAGTTATCGGAGCGGTCGTTCGCATTTCCATGCTCAATTGTCGCTTTGATGGACTTCTCGAATGGAATCGGGGAATCGAGATGAAAACGATAGACACTGGATCGGCCGCCCGCCAACTCCGCCCCGACAACGGGCGCACCGTAGAGAGCATAGGAAAATGGCACGCCACCGAAATCCCAGGCCCCTAAGAAATAATCCTCAGTGCCGGTGCCGGCAATCGATGGTGTGCGTGCTCCATCGATAAAGAACATGTCATCGCCTTCGCCCCACCATCCATCCTGGTTCTGCAACACCGACATAGTCACGCCGACATATTGTCCATGCCCTGTCGCATCCAGCCAGACATAGTTGTCCTTCCCGTCCAGGTTCGTTTTATCGTTTACCAGCGGATCGCCATTTCTTATCCATCTGTTCGTCCATCCATGATTGGGCTGCGCCTGGCGATACTCAGCATGAAAATACAACGTGTCGTCCGGGAGCGGATGGGAGTAGGTACGATAATCGATGTTGTAGTAGAGACTGCCGATCGGCTGCTTTCCTTCGTTGGTGACCGTGATACGTGCATGATGCCGAAAGGGCATAGGGAAGAAGCAGTTCAGCGCCTTGACGCTCCCGACCGAGAGCAATTCTGAATGCCAACTGTAGTAATAACCCAGACCCAGTCCGAAGAAGTCCCCAATGGGAGTCTCGACACTGGGATTCGCTTCGCCATCCCAATACATACGCAAAACGATCCGCTTAAGATTGTAAGGTTCTCCGTCATTGATGGTGAACCATAGATGAGAGATCGTGCCCGGACCTTCCGCATCGAGAACGGTCAGCGTTGCGCCCGGTGCAACTACGCGGAAATCCGCATTAGCACCCGTTGGATCGGCGCTCGATGCGCGATGAGGCTTGTATGTCTGCTGTCGAGTTAGATCGGGCTGCCAGTTCGGGCTCTGGGCGATAACTGCCACTGTGAAACCGCAGAGTATAAAAAAGAGGCCAGCGAGTCGCTTCATAAACGAATTCCCTTCTAAACAAAATTCGTGCTGCTCGGCGCCAGAAGCTGTCTCATATATGACATCGCGGCTTCGGCGCACGACCTGAGACCCGCTTTGATAGCGGTCTCACACCAGACGTATCGAGCAATTCGGGTTTATGAGACAGCTTCCAGCCGCTGTTGCATCTGCTCCAGCGATATGCCGCTGGTTTCCGGGTAGTAGAAGAAGACAATGAAAAAATCGAGCACCATCATCACAGCAAAAAATATAAATGGATAAGCGCCGGACGACATTGCCATCATAGGAAATATCAGGGAGATGATAGCGTTTGTTATCCAATGCGAGGAGCTTCCCAGGCTTTGACCTTTGGCCCGGACGCTGGTAGGAAACACCTCGCTGATATAGACCCAGACGACTGCGCCTTGCGAAACAGCAAAGCAGGCAATATAGGCCATCAGCAGCCATACCAGCCAGCCAAGATGACGGTGAGTGAAGAAAACCACCGAGATTGCCGTCAGGCACGCCGTCAGTCCAACGGTCCCGATCAACAGTAGCTTCCTGCGGCCCATCCGATCGATGACTGCCATGGCCAGCAATGTCGCTACCAGATTCGTCGCTCCAACAGCAACTGCCTGCAAATCTCCGGAAATCTTGGACGCCCCCGCAAGAGCGAAGATGTCGTTTAGATAATAGAGAACCGCGTTGATCCCAGATAACTGGCAGAACATCCCCACAGTAATGGCGAGGAAAACTGGCCGGCGGTACTTCCGGGAAAAAAGCGGCTCCGACAACGCGGACCGCTCCAGATGAATGGAGGCGACAATCTCATCCAGTTCTCTTTTCGGGTGCGGAATACCGGTCAGGCGAAGCACACCCAGGGCTTCGTCCAACTTTGCCTGCGTGGCCAGCCATCGCGGACTGCGTGGAATACCAAACAGCGCGATTAAAAAAAGAAGCGCTGGCACTCCGGAGATCCCCAGTTGCCAGCGCCACTCGTGGGCGCCGAGATGCAAGCTGCCGATCACAAAATTCGACACGTAGGCAAGGAGAATACCGACAACAATATTGACCTGAAAAAATCCCACCAGACGCCCGCGCCACTCGGTGGGTGCGATTTCGGCAATGTACATGGGGCCCAGAACGGATGACCCTCCGATACCCACGCCCCCGATAAATCGAAAGACGATCAGCGCAGGCCAGTTCCAGGCGAACGCGCATCCCAATGCGGAAATCACGTAGAAAATAGCCATGGCGCGAAGGCTGTCGCGACGGCCAAATTTTTGCCCGGGAAAGCCTGCTGTCATAGCCGCCAAAACAGTGCCTATCAATGCACTGGAAACCGTGATCCCGAGGAGCGCCGGCGAGAGATGATAGGTCTCTGTCAAAGCATGGGTGGTTCCAGAGATGACCGCCGTGTCGAAGCCGAACAGCAGACCACCAAGCGCGCCGACCACAGTGCCTTTAATTACGTGAGAGTTTATGGTCATTCGGCCATCGCCTGTGCCTCGGCTGCAATCTCACGCAATGCGGGCAAAATATGTCCTATCTGTGCAGGGGGAGCATTCGGCGCCCCAAGTGAAAAGTATAGTTCCCGGAACATCGAATAGAGCCTGTCGTACACCGCTGCTTCGCCTTCATCGGGCAAGTACGTTTTGAAAGGAGGACACAACGCATCCTGGGCTTCTTCCACAGATGCAAAGTCCCCGCTGGCCACAAAGGCGAAGATCGCCGAACCAAGACTGGTGACATCGCCGGACGGTACCAGCACCGTCTTGTTGAGCGCGTTTGCATACACACGATTCAGTACGTCGTTCCTCTGCGGAACGCCGCCGCCGTTGATGATGCGCTTCACCGGGGCGCCTCTTTCTTCCATCCGCTGAAGGATGATGCGGGTGTGGAGCGCCGTTCCCTCGATGGCCGCGAATAACTCATCCTGCGCGCTGCTCATTACATTCCATCCGAACGTCACACCGCCGAGATTTGGGTTTACCAGGACAGTTCTGTCCCCGTTATCCCAGGTCATGCGCAGCAGTCCGGTTTGTCCCGCACGATAACGTTCCAGACCCTTGCTGAGCATCGAAACACTGGATCCCGCCCTGCGGGCGATGCCATCGAACAGATCGCCGACCGCGGACAATCCCGCTTCGATGCCGACATATTCAGGAATTACCGAGCCAGGCACGACGCCGCACACTCCCGGCACCAACACCTGTCGTTCGCTCACGCCGATGATACAAGTCGACGTGCCGATCACGTTTACCACATCGCCCAGCCGAATGTTGGCGCCAACCGCGTCCCAGTGCGCATCGAACGCCGCGATGGGAATCGGGATGCCCGCTTGCAGCCCGAGCCGCTTCGCCCAAACCGGACTGAGTTTGCCGGCGATTCGATCCGACGTTTGATAATGCCCGGCCAGCTTCTGTCGAATCCCCGTGAAGAGCGGGTCGATAGAGGTGAGAAACTCCTGTGAAGGCAGTCCGCCCCACTTTTCGTTCCACATCCACTTATGACCCATGGCGCAGATACTGCGCGGCAGATCCGCCACGGAAGTGATGCCGCAAAGCGTCGCGACGACCATGTCACAGTTCTCGAGGGCCGTGGCAAAGTGATCCCGCTTCTCCGGATTATGCCGCAACCAGTGAAGGAGCTTGGAAAATCCCCATTCCGAAGAATAGACATCTCCATACCACTTGATCACTTCCAGGTCCTGTGCATGCGCGGCAGCTGTAATTTCCTGCGCTTCCCGCCATGCTCTGTGATCGCACCACAGGTAATAGTCATCGAGCGGCTGCAAATCTTCTCCAACCGGAATCACACTGGAGCCGGTGGTATCGATCGCCAGCGCTTTCACCTCGTCGCCATTCAGGTTGCATGATTGCAGCGCCTGCCCCGTTGCGCTCTCCAGCGCATCCATTTGTGCGGCATGGCTCTGGGTTGCGAAATTTCGATCGAGGGATGAGCGGTTCAGCGGATATTCCGCATTGCCCGAGGCCAGCCGTCCTTCGCGCTTATCAAATAGCGAGACTCGAACGCTCAATGTCCCGAAGTCAACACCCGCAACAATACTCACAGCCTTCTCCAGAGGGATACATCCCAACATGCGCGTTCCAGGTGATCAACTTGGCCGGCCCGCCAAGATGCACTCCCACGCTCGGCGCATGGAACATAGCGGATTTTACGCGATTGCGCGTCACGAACCTATCATGGTTTGAATAGCTCGCTGATCTCCCGATAACTGACTGCCTCCTCCGCAAAGGAAAAGGTTCCGTGTGTGCGCATTTCGCGAGCAGCGCGAAGGAAGGCTCCCAGGGCGGCGCGGGAGAGAGCGCTGCCAACACTGATTCGCTTCACTCCAAGCTCAGAAAGGGAGGCGAGACTCAGTCGTACACCTTGCATCCCCATCAGCACATTCACCGGGCGATCCACGGAGCTGACCACAGCGGCGATATCTTCCCTAGTAGTGATTCCCGGAGCATACAGCACATCTGCGCCTGCTTCCTGATAGGCCTGCAGGCGCTGAATCGTGTCGGTCAGATCGGGCCGGCCGTGCAGATAATTCTCTGCTCGCGCGGTAAGGGTGAAGGCAAAGGGAAGCGCATGTGCCGCCTCCGCGGCGGCTCGGATCCGCTCTGCCGCATGGGCTCTTTCATAAATCGGGCGTTCGAGGCGTCCGGTGGCATCCTCGATCGAGCCGCCGACAAGACCCGCAGCAGCAGCAAGCCGAATCGTCTCCGCGACAGTTTCGGCAGCATCTCCAAATCCGTTTTCCAGATCGCCGCTAACCGGCAGGTCAGTCGCCGATGCAATCGCGGCAACGTGGGCCATCATTGCGTCACGACCAACCGTATTATCCTGCTGCCCGATCGAGAATGCGTAACCGGCACTGGTGGTGGCCAGCGCTTCAAAACCCAGTTGTGCCAGCAGCCGTGCTGTGCCGATGTCCCAGGGATTGGGAATAATAAATGCGCTGTCCTGTTCATGGAGAGACCGAAATGCCCGTCCCTTTTGTGTCTGGGTCATGTGCCACTCACTTTTCTCTCCTCAGCCTCGAAGGAAGGCCGAAGGTTTCATCGATGACTTCTACGAAGTTTCTTTCCTCCCGGAGGATAAGACATATAGCCGGTGCCATTTCAAAATTTCACGCGCTTGCGGATTTGTGCTTAGCCGCGCCCGGTACGCCTTATAAGATGCCAGCCTGTCGAATGCGATCAATCTCCAAGCTATATCGTTGGTGCCCTCACAGGAAGAAAGTACCGACAAGGTCACCGCCGCAACGAGGAATAAGACCGCCCCAGTCTTCGGCATACTTTCTGAACCCATTCCGCTGGAATGGATCAATCTGATAGCGAATGATACATGTTATGGAATATCATTTTTGCTTCAGAGGATACTTCGTGCGACGAGCTTGTACTCTTCTTATCCTGTTCAGTTTGATCTGCGCTGCCGCGAGATCGCAAAATCAATTCACTCGCGTCCATGTCATACCTGGCGTGGCAAACGTCAGTGGTCAAGGTGCGGATGCAGCCCAGTCCTCCAGCAACACAACTGATGATCCCTACCATCCGCGACCCGAATGGATTCCCACCTGGGCGCAGCAAGGAAATTTTCATTTCGCCCGGCTGGATGGCGGCCCCATCGAACCGAAAAAGACATCGAACTCGCATTGGGGAAAAACCTTTACCGAATCCGACAGGGAAGTCCTGGGAAATCTATATGGCAAATATGGCGATCGTGCAGCCGATCTGATCACGCAGGCGGACGTCAACTGGGTGTGGCTCACGTGGAGTGTCGGATACTCGTGGCAGGAGGAAGCAACCCAGCGGGAACAGGCGAAAGAAATGCTCGATCGATTACACCGCCGCGGAATCCATGTGACCGCGTATATGTGCGCATCGAGTATTTTCTGGCAAAGTATGTTCCGCGATGATCCGCATTCTGTCACCTGGGTCAAGCTCGACCCAAACGGAGTTCCTTATCGTTACTCGGGCGGGGCAGACCCGTTCCGGTTTATGGCAGATGTGAGTAAGCCAGGCTGGGTTGCGCTGGAAGAGAAGCGGATCGGTGCGGCAATCGACGCCGGCTTCGATGCAATTTTCCTCGATAACACATCCGATGCGGATTTGGCAGATGCAAAGACGATGGATAGCTTTATGCGCGAATTACGCCGTTTTATCCACCAGGACAAGCACTCTAAAATTCTTCTGCTATCAAATTACGGTCTGGCGCCGAAAAGAACCATCCTGAACAGGAATATGGACGTATTCTTTGCCGAGTATTTTGAGGAACCCGGCGCCTGGGGAAATGACTGGAATGTCCGAAATATCCGCCGCGATAAATATCTTAGAAGCATGGTCCCGCCATGGAAGCCGATGATTACCGAATACTCCCAGTTTCGGAATGGCAATCGTTCCACAATGTTTCTTTCACCTCGTTCCGAACACCTGTCGGTTGCCGAAGCTGCGACCTTCGGCGGCAGTTATGCATGGAATATGGAAGGGCCGTTCGATGATGCGTTGATTCATGGTGAGAAGACCGCACTGGCATCTCTGGATGCGATCGGGACTTACAACAGATTTCTTTCCCAGCACAAAGACATCTATCACGATGCGAAGCAAGTGGCGAACTATCTGGTAGTTCTGCCCGGCACTGGAATGTCATTTTCCTGGCAGAAGGAGAAGAATGATCTCTATGATCTGCTGGCAAAAAGAAGTGTCCTTTATAACTTTCGCTTAGTCGATCAAGTAGATCAAGCACCCCTCGCAGGCTATAACGCTGTGGTCATTCCGGAAGGCGTTCCCTGGCCGAGCAAGCTTACACAATATAAGAACCAGGGTGGCCAGGTATATGTGGCCCATGGATCGCCGGCGCGCTGATCGATACCATGTTGAAGCAGCCGCCGGCCTGCGCCTCTCTGCTGATGGGCACTGGCCAGAACATACTTGGGAACGTAACGCGCATCGACCAGGGCAATGCTCTTGCCATTCACGTGCTCAACTATTCCCAGGTCCCTGCGTCGAATGTCCGGATCGGAATCGTACTGGGACCGGATTGCAGAAAGACGATTCAGGGCAAACTGCAGGTTCTATCCCCCGACGCATCCACTAGCAGCGAAGGAAATATCCGGCGCTCCGGTCACGAGTTCAGCTTTACTCTGAAGAACCTTGATACCTATGCGGTAGCTATCCTTCGATAAGAACAAATCGGTTTCTATCTTCCCGCGCTACGAGAAATCTCAATTCCCGAGGAGAGACCTGAACCGCCCGACGCGCTGTCAAGCTCGCTTGCCAGGTGTTCGACATACGCCGCTTCGTCCGCGATGGCGTGACCTAAAAGTACGATCTGGGCATTGGCCTCCGGATACCGGCGCTGCTCAATTGCCTCGCGAACTCCTGGCAGTGTCTTCGCATCATAGCCGGTGTACCAGCCGGGCGCGTAGATCAGATTCTTCATCCACGGACGGCGCGGCAGGCCCTGTTCGCTGGTCAGCTTTCTTGCTGCCTGCGTTAGCTCCTCATTCACCGACTTCAATCTCTCCTCCGAAAGAGTTCCGCTGAGAGCCTGCGCACGCGCCTTACTGTAATGGTCAGCGGATCTATCGAGCGCTGCCAGCGCATTATCCAGCGGCGCGAAATTAAGGAAGGGCGGCATCTCCAGCAGGCTCGGGCGCCACCATCGGTTGCTTTGGATCGCTGGTCAGCGCATAAGCTTTCAGATCCAGCGCGGCCCTGCGCTGCTTAGCTTCTTTTTGCCGGACTTCGAGGAGAGCCTTCACCTGGCGCGTGTACAAATGCAGCGTGTCAGCCAGCGCGGCGAAGTTATAAGGCAGCAGATCGGCGTCGGCCATACGCATTACCAGTTTCCCGTCCGTCTGGGACATCGCGCGCCCGTACACAAAAGTGGTATCGGAAAAATGTGTGTACCAGTAAAAGTCGTCGTACACGGAATGGTACACACCCATTCCTGTGTCTTCGCCCCTATAGCTCACGTCGAGCGAAGCGATGCCAAGATGGTCCAGAAACGCGGTGAAATCGGAGCCTGTGCCGAGCGGACCAATCCGCAGATCGCTGCGGCTGCCTGCTTCTTTGCGTTGCTCGGGGGTTCCATACAGCAACTGCCACGCTTGCATTCGTTGCCATGCGGACGCCTTCGTCTCCGGGTCCTCGATCGACCGGGCGACCTCGTTCACCAGTGGCTCCAGCGAATGAGAACCGTCGGCAAACAGGTAACCGCGCTCGTTGCTGTCGCTGTTGATATAGATAGCCGCGTGTTTGCGAAGCTCTGCAGCGTGCTGCTCCGCCCACTCCGTCGAGCCAAGCAACATCGGCTCTTCTCCATCCCACGACAGATAAATAATTGTCCGCTTCGGCTTCCAGCCCGCCGCCGCGAGCTGGCCTAGAGCACGAGCTTCTTCCAGCAGCGCCACCTGTCCAGACGTAGGATCGTCAGCCCCATTCACCCACGCGTCATGATGGTTGCCGCGCAGAACCCAGATGTCAGGCTCTTCGGAGCCGCGCATGGTCGCGACTACATCGTAGACAGGTTTCAAATTCCAGTTGAAAGCAAGCTTCAGGTGGACCGCGGACCTGGACGGTCCAATACGATAGGTCAGCGGAAGGGCGCCACGCCAGCTCGCCGGAGCCGGCGGTCCTGCAAGAGCAGCCATCAGTGGTTGAGCATCCCCGTACGAAATTGGCAGCACGGGAATTTTCGGCAGCGAAGGTGCATCTGAGACCTTCAACCGTTTCGCGTTCGCAGTCGCACCCACTCCAGGAGTCAGTGGATCCCCCGGATACAACGGCGCATCGAGCACGCTTCCCCGTTGTACTCCCTGTGCGGGCCGCATCGGTCCCTGAGGAAACACCGCATTCTCCGCATAGCCATCATCTGCGGGATCGGAGTAAATGATGCATCCAATCGCTCCATGTTCGGCCGCCACCTTCGGCTTGATACCTCGCCACACCTTGCCATACCGCGCAATGACGATCGCACCCTTGTACCGAGATGCCGTATCGGGCCAGCTCCTCATAATCCTCGACCGTGCCATAGTTCACATAAATAATCGGCGCAGTCACGTCACCATCAGGAGAGTAGGCGTTGTAAGTCGGCAATTGCTCGTCTTTTTGATTGCTCGTCGGATCGACAGCGATTGCCGGTTCTTCAAGCCTGGCATGAAAGCTGCCCATCTCCAGAAGTCTGCTTTTTGGGGTAGGAAAGAGTACCTGGAAAACCTCGATATGGGCGTCCCAGCCCCACTTCTTGTATTGCGCAAGAATCCATTCCGCATTCTGCTTGTCGTACGGCGAACCGACATTGTGTGGCCGTGCGCTGAGCAGCTTCATATTGGCACGCATTCGCTCCGGGTCGGGGATCGAGGCGAACCGCTTTTCAAGATCGAGCTCCGTTCTCGCACTTGCGGATGAAAATCCCATCAAAGTCGAGCTGTCGCGCTGCTGGGCGGAGAGGACGGAGACAGCCGGCAAAAGGCAAAGCGCAGACAGAAAAATGGCGGCTTGACGCAATGTTCCTCCTCGGTCATTGGAAATGAATTTCAGGAATTATAGGGACCTTCCGCGTGTGCTGCAATAGTACTACTCTACTCACACCTGGTCGCCATGCCCCAATTCATCGGCGAAGGATTCGATCGGTAAGGTAGGCCAGGAATTGTTCACAGATACCGCATCCGATTTTTTTCTCGGCTTCCGCGCTGAATAGCAGCTAGACTAGTGGCCAATGTTCGGTGTCTCCCGTGAAAGAGGTGTGTGATGACAGAACCATCGCAATTCGAACCAGCGAACGCGAGAACACAGCCACCAGGTCGGCTTGGAGAGCAGCCGGAAGCGGTCGGCCTCAGCCAGATCGAGCGGGTGGTCGACATCTACGTCGCGCCCACGAAGACCTTTGCGGATATCCGTAGAAATGCGACCTGGTGGCTGCCCTTCGTTTTGGGCATCATTGTCAGCCTTGTATTTATCTTCTCGGTCGATCGCCAGATTGGGTTCGATCAGGTAGCGCAGACTGAAATCAACCGGAATGCACAGACGCAGCAGAGAATGAGTTCCCTTACCGATGCACAGCGGGACCATGCGGTTCACACTGCCGCGGTAGTAACCAAATCCATCAGCTATGCCACCCCGGTCATCGCGCTGATCATTGCTCTCATTGCCGCCGGCATTCTGATGATAAGTTTCAATTTCGGTCTGGGAGCGCAGTCGAGCTATAAGCAGTATCTCGCCGTCTGGTTCTATGCCGGTCTGCCGTTTCTCATCAAATACATCCTCGCAGCCATTGCCATCTTCGCCGGCGCAAGTGCCGAGCAGTTCGACATGCGCAATCCTGTCGGCAGCAATATCGGATGGTATCTAAGCTCCGATACTCCTCTTTGGCTGCGCACCGCGCTTTCGTCGGTGGATGTATTTACAATCTGGGTGGTGGTTCTGCTGGTTCTGGGATGCGCAACCGTCGCCCGCGTGAAGCGCAGCAGCGCAGCCGTCATCGTGGTCGGATGGTGGGTGCTGATCATTCTCGGCAGTACTGTTGTCGCTGCCGTACAGGGCTGACGGCCTGCATAAAGTTCGAACGGAAAGTAGAGCGTTCATGAGTGAGTGGTTGAAACTGGCCAATCGAGCGGACCTGCCCGGCGAAGGCATCGCAAAAGAGTTTACGGTGCGAGATAAAACCCTTTGTGTGGCGATGATTGACGGCAAACCTCTGGCGCTCGACAACGTTTGCCCGCATCGTGGCGGCCCGCTGGGGGAAGGCACGATTGAATGTGGCAAGGTGGTGTGCCCTTGGCACCAGTTTGAGTTCGACCTGGCCACCGGAGCATCGACGGATAACTCGGGCCTCCACGCCGTTTCCTATGCACTCCGCGTAAATGGTGACGAGGTGTTTGTGGAAATCTAGCAGCGAATCCATTGGGTGATCGAGGCCTATGTTCGAAAATGCCATTCGTCTTGGAGCGCTCTGATCATTGCTGCCGCAATCAGCATCATAATCATCGAGCCGGAAAACGCATTCCACCATTTATGAATTCGCTCTTCCTATAGCGCCAAGCGTTTAATATCTACCCCACCCGCGATGGCTACCGACCCTGCTTCGATTCCTCTATATCCAATGCGCGACACGCCGGTGAATATCGAAAGAGTGCCCGGGCCCAGTATTCTGGGCTCCCGTCTACTCGGGATTCAGGCACTTCGCGCGATTGCTGCGCTGCTCGTGGTCTGGGTACATTCTATCGATGCCGCACAACTTTCTTCAGCGCCGCGACAGATCAATTTTTTCCACTGGCGAAGTTTCGGGGATTGCGGTGTTGATATCTTTTTCGTTATCAGCGGCTTCATCGTTTCGCGGGTAGCTGTACGCTCTGCAAATCAGCACACGGCTCGCCCGTTCTCGGCGGCAGGTGGTTTTCTCTCACGGCGAATCACTCGCATTTTTCCGCTGTATTGGATCTTGACGCTGATAATTGTCCTGGAGCAGCAATTCGGGAGACACAGCATCGACTGGCCTTCGGTCTACTGGCTGCCTACCCTTCTGCTGCTTCCGTCGTTCCCCTCCAAGTATCATCCCGTGAATGCGCCCCTTCTTCCCCTCGGCTGGACGCTGATGTTTGAGATTTATTTCTATCTTATTTTGACGGCCTTCATGGGCTGGACGCCCCGTGCTATCGTGCGCAACACGGTAATACTCCTGTGCGGCTTAGTGGGGTTAGGAATGCTCATCGGCATTCATCGCCCACTGCTTGTCCTCTGGCTGAATCCCATCATTATGGAGTTTGTCCTGGGCTGCATCATCGGATGGGTCTTCTCATATGCTCGCAGCCGCACCGGCAACCTGACAGGTGCCGGCGTCTTGCTTAGCATTCTTGGAACTGTGCTGCTGACGGCAACCATATTCACCGGGTACGGCAACGCAAGCGAGGCCGATTGGATTATGACCGGATACTATTGCTGGCAACGGTTAGGCTTGTGGGGAATTCCGTCAGCGCTGCTCGTGGCCGGTATCGTCTTGTGGAATCCAGCGATGCGTTCGCTACCTGCTCGCCTGCTGGTCTTCCTCGGAGATGCTTCCTATTCGATCTACCTCTGCACCATTCCGTCACGCAGCGTAGTAGAACATCTCTGGCGAAGTTTCGGCAGATTCGGGGCCGACATCGGGGTACTCTTCGGGGCCATGTTTTGCGCAGCGGCTGGCGTTGTCTGCTATCTCCTCATAGAACGGCCTCTGATGCGCGCATTTCACAACTGGTATAAGCCGATTCCACTGCACACGACCTAGTTGCATACGGAAATCCAACTTGCGGAGAACCCTAGAAAGCCTGCCAGTCGGGAAAGCTTCCTACGGATTAGAGCAGTTCCACGGTTACTATCCCCCGGCCCAGAACCGCGATGTGCAGCTTTTCTTAACGGAAAAGCTGCGCGAGAATCCCATCCGCCGAGTAGACCTACCGTGGAACTGCTCTAATTTTCGGGAATAGCTGATAGAGAACGATTCCAGCGCCATTGTAAGGATTAAGCCCCGGATATTTCGCCCGCTCGACCATCCGGCGATTTTCCGCCACGGCCTCCGGCCGCAAGGGCGAGTCATCTGTCCAATTCATGAACCAACCCGGATGATAGACGTCCAGTTTTTGTGACAGCGGCATCGCTCCGTCACTGTCCATGGCTTGCAACCCATCACTCAGCAGCGAAACTTCATCCGCATCCCGCCCGATCAGCAGCGCGTTCGAGTCAGGATGAATCGTCTGCTGCGCCAGGATCAGCCGTCGGATGCCCTGGCTTGCGTCGAACAATGTATAACGCGGATGTATTAGATAGTTTCCGATCGATGCGATGTTCCACGCGACCGAGATCGCAATGCACGCCGCCACGGCCACCCCGGCCCGCCGGTGCTGCCGCCATAACCATTCAGCGAAAATCAGGGCGAGCCAGATCGTCGGCACGATCATCGTCACGAAATAGCGCGGCGGCCCGTCATAGTGGAAGACGATAAAAGCCGCGTATCCTGCCTCCCAGAGGAAGGCGGTGGTAAAGAGCGTATCCCGCCAGAAGAATCGCAGCCAGAATATTGCGCCTGCAAACGATACGACCGCCAGAGGGAATAACACCGGATCGATCCATGTTCCGCGAAAGAAAAATCTCAGCAGACGCCCTGGCGAATGTTCCACCTGCCAGACAGGAGCCATTCCCAAAATGATTTTTGCGTCCGCCTGGTAATAGTGGAACCAGATCAGCTTCGCGCAACCCAGCAGAATCACAACCGTAACCATCACGGTTCCGATCAGCTTCCATGCGGCGAATCGACGTGCTCCATCGCACGTCCGGTTGTTTGCCCAGATGGGATACAGCACTGCCGCCAGTACGAACGGCCCCGTGGTCTTCGTCAGGCTGGTGACTGTGAAAGCGATTCCGACGGCCACAGCGAGCGCATAATTTCCGGGACGAACCCGGCCAGCCAGGTAGATCGTCAGCAGAAGAAACAGCACGAATGCCGGTTCAAGCAGGGCGAGACGTCCGAAGAAAAATCCGAGTGCGTTGGCAGCAGCGAGCAATGCCGTCCAACAGGCGAAGGTTCGAGAACGGTACTGGCGTGCGACCGCGTAGGCCAGCAGCACGCTCAGCCACGTACATACCACTGCCAGCGAACGTGCCGCCGCTACACTAACTCCCGTGAAGTGAAATAACAGCCCGACCATGAACGGCCAGACCGGCATAAACACTCCGGGGTTCCAACCTCCGGGAATGTATGCATGACCGAGCGTGAAGTAGTGAATCGCGGCGCTCGTGTAAAAGCCCTCATCGGAATATCTCGCGCCATCCTGGCTGTAAAAGTTGCTTGCGGTGAAATCCGCGCGGATGTGCCACAGCCGCAATACCAGAAGAATTGCAGTAACCACCAGCAGCACGACCAGCGCCCTGCTCCGCATCGAAGCAGCATGCGCGCGCGCCGGAGTTATCCCGGGTACCGCTGGCTCATGAACATGAATAGGAGGGGCCATAGAGGACGGTGCCATCGGCGAAGCTTGCCGCGCTCGCGCCGATACTTCTCACTGCGTAATGCCAGCCCGCGCCATCACGCGCGTTTTTCCTCGTGATATTCCTGCTCGGTATTTACCGCCCACAGGTTCGACTTATCTCGCACGTTGTTCATAATGTTTTCCGCGGCTGCCATGGCGGTCAACATGGAGTGGTCCTGGTTGTTGTACTTATGCATTCCGTTGCGTCCCACCAGGAAAAGGTTTTCAAAGCTATCGGTAAATTTCTGAATCACGTCGAACCGGTCATAAGTGCCGAAATAGGCTGGATAGGTCTTCGGGACACGCACCACATGACCGTCCAGCACGTCAGACTTTTTCAGGATTCCAATCTTCTCCATCTCCGCTACAGCAAATTGCTTGATCTCTTCATCCGGCATTTTCCAGAGTGGATCGGTATCGTTGCAGAAATACTCAAGACCGATCCACATCTTCGTCGGATCGGCGACCATCCATGGACTCCAGTTGTTAAAGATCTGCAAACGGCCCACGGTAACGTCCGGCTCCTGGATATAGATCCACGTATCTTTCAGCGGACTTCCGTCCGGCTCCGTCACCAGCAGCTTATTCACCAGCAGGCCAACGGTAATGAAGTCGCGATAGATCAATCCCTCGCTCACCTCTTTTACTTCCTGCGGCACCGGGCATTTCAGACTGCGAATTAAATGCTGGATGGGCATGGTGGAGATGACATAATCCGCCGGATATGTGTGGGTCTTTCCTTCCGCATCGACCGCAATTACCTCGGAAATACGATTTCCCTGCACCCGCAGCTCGGTCACGCGAGTCTGCATGTGCAGCTCGCCGCCATTCTGCTGGACCATGGAGGCGACGTGCTCCCACAACTGTCCCGGGCCAAATTTGGGATAGAGAAAGCGTTCGATCAGAGAAGTCTCAACATTTTTCTGGCTAAGATCCCCCGTATTTTTCTTCGGACCGGAGAATGCCTGTTTCACAAAGTGCTTTACCGCACTTGTCAGCGATAAGCCTTTGATACGCTGCGCGCCCCATTCCGCGCTGATGTGGCGAGGATGAATGCCCCACACCTTCTCGGTATACGACTCGAAGAAAAGCTGGTACAGCTTCTTGCCGAAACGGTTGACGATAAAGTCTTCCAGCGATGTTTCCGGTTTGCGCGGAATACCCCGCGCGCGCAGATAACTCAAGCCCACGTTCATGGTGCGTGGCAGCCCCAGTCCTCGGAGAGTCTCCGGAGTCAGCTTGATCGGATAATCGAAAAATTTTCGAAGAAAATAAATTCTGCTCTTGCGCGGCCGAACCAGCATCACCAGATCGTCGCGTTCCGGGTCAAGCTCCGGCTGCTCGGTCTGAAGCGTCCGCTGCTTGTTCTGGTAGCTGATCGGAACCGCGCCGGTCTCGCCCGCGGCGCCCACGGCCGGCATAATGCCCAGCCACCATTCCATCACTCGGTCGGATTTCGAAAAAAATCGATGGCCGCCGATATCCATCCGGTTGCCCTTATAACGGATCGTGCGCGAAATGCCCCCGACCTCGTTGCTGGCCTCCAGCACGATCGGATGAACATCGGAATGCCGCTGCAGTTCCAGTGCCGCCGTCAAACCAGCAGGCCCGGCGCCGATAATAATTGCGTTTCTTGGCATGCAAATTCATGGAACGTTCAGCCGAAGATGAACTCCATTGTCCCTTTGTTTATCCTTAAGTTTAACCTGCTGAACAATCTTTAAGATGCAATCTGCCCGCAAACCTGCTAAACGAAGGCAAAGGCTGTAACACGCCGTTCGGCCTGCCATCTGACTTGCCTGGAAATGCTATTCTGCCGAATGGCCATTACCAGGAATCGGCGCGCCAGGGGATCATCCAATCTCGTTCACCACTCCCAGCACGGCGCAGCGAATCCCGGAACTCGATGGATTACGTGGTATCGCAATCGTGCTGGTGCTCCTGCGTCACTACATCCATCACCCCCAGTTGCTGTTGCTCGGGCCGCAATGGGGTTGGATGGGTGTCAACCTGTTCTTCGTCCTTTCAGGATTCCTGATTACGTCCATTCTGCTGCGGCTCGCGTCCCAGCCGCGCGCGTTGAAGGTGTTCTACGCGCGACGGACATTGAGGATTTTCCCGCTCTATTTCCTGGCGCTGCTGGTGTATTTCGCTGCATCGGCAGGCGCCGGAACACCTCAGCCGGCGAAGACGGTCTTCCTTTACGTCACCTTCTTACAAGCCTTCGTGCCGCCCCTGATCACGCATTTGAAGGTGATCCCACATCCGGACTGGGTCGTCATGGGCTTCTCCGTGCTCTGGTCCCTGTCTGTAGAAGAATATTTCTACGTCCTTTGGGCACCGATTGTCGCCTTCACCCGCGCTCACCGGCGCACTCTCTTCGCAATTCTTGGGTCAATTCTTTTCCTTACTCCGTGGATTCGTTTTTTCTACCCCGATCCCAAAGGCGGACAGGAGCTTTTCATCGCCCAGATGGATTCTCTTGCCGCCGGTTGCCTGGTTGCGATTTTGTGGCAGGACCACGGTCGAATCTGGCGTTCCCGCATCCAGCGCCGCGCAGGATGGTTCTATGGATACACGGCCGGACTGCTCGCCCTGGCCATCTGGATCGATTTCGCCACCGGAATTACGAAACGAAATGTTCTCAACCTGCGAATCTTCAATGCCACCGATTACACGGTGCTCTGGATGGCATGGTCGCTGTGGTTGCTGGTCACGCTGGCAGTCGCGGGAACCATGGGCTGGATGCCGCGCCTGCTGCGTCACCCCATTCTCCGCTGGCTGGGCCGCATCAGTTATTGTCTGTACGTGGTGCACTACCCCATCTATCTCGCACTGCGGAATTATGTAGCGCATAGCGTGGCTTTGGTGATCGCGCTGGCAATTTCACTGGCAATTTCCTCCCTGTCATGGCGTTACTTTGAAGGGCCGATCGCACGCTGGAAGCAACAGCGGTTTCGCTATCGCATGGAATCTCAACCCGAAGCTCCTCTGATGGATGCTACTCGATGACCGTTCTGCTAGCCTGAAACGGCATGAAGCACTTTGCAGACGGGGCGGTTGGCACGCAATTTTCAACCACCTTATCCCGCCAGCTACACTTGGCAATCGCGCTGGCCATGATCGGCGCCGTTTCCATCCCTGCCGTCACGATTGGCTGTGGAATGGCCGCCAGCCCGCAACCCCCATCGCTCCAGCTACCCAGACCCGTTCGCGATCTGACAGCCTCCCGATCGGGCAACCGGGTGGATCTCCACTGGAATACCCCGGATGAAACCACGGACCGGCTGCAGAATCCGCAAACCTGTGCAGATGCGAATCTGCCGTGAGTTGGAAGGTGCGGCATGCCAAAGCGTCGCCACAATTTTTGCCGCGCCCGGCAAACCCGCCGAATATACCGACACTTTACCGGCAACTCTCACCACTGGCGCGCTTCATGCGATGACATACCAGATCCTCGCCATCAATAAGCACGGTCGAAGCGCCGGCCCGTCCAATGCCGCCGAAACGCTGGCCGGCGAAGCGCCGCCGCCCATTCAGGATTTTTCCGCCGCCATGGCCGAACGTGGAGTCATCCTCCGCTGGCACGCGATTCCCGATCTGCCGCCGGGCACATCCATTCAGTTGCAGCGCAAGCTGCTCACCCCGCCAGCCGCCGCCGCGAACAATCGCGCCGCCGGTGCCCTGCCACCCATCTCCGAGCCAGAACAGCAGACGCTGCAAGTGCCGCCTGTGTCCGGCCGCACCGATCCGGGCATAGCCCTCGACACCAGTGTCATCTTCAATCGTAAATATCAATACGTGGCCACGCGGACGACTCAGCGGAAGATCGGAACGCAATCGATTCAGGTGGCCAGCGCTCCCAGCAACCCAATCGTCATCGTCACGCGAGACACATTTCCGCCCGCCTCGCCATCAGGCCTGGCGGCTGTGCCGGTTCCAGCGTCCCTCAACAACGGAACGCCGGAAGTGGACCTTTCCTGGTCGGCAAATACCGAGCCCGATCTGGCCCAGTATTTCGTCTATCGTCGCGATGTAGCGTCCCACGAACCCGCCCAACAGATTGCCCCGGAAGATGCCGCTGCGCCCGTGGTCGCCCCTGCGTTTCAAGATCACGCATGTCCAGCCTGGCCATACGTACGCATACTCCGTTGCCGCGGTAGACAACGCCGGAAACAAAAGTCCCGGTTCCGCGGAAGTCGTTGTCACTGTCCCGGAATCATGAATACCGCTGGATCCATCATGGCATGCCGTGGCTCTCCGGTTTCACTTCGCCGTGCCGCATGGAATTCGCCATGACTTGAGCGCAAGCTTCCTGAATGCGCCCACCATCCGGTACTTCGCGTAGGTCGGGCAGAAACGCATGTCTTTGAACTCCGCCTTGTATTCCACCCCTCCCACCCATTTGCCCGCATCGATCATGAGCGCGGACTGCCGGCAAAAGTGGTAGTGATAGCACGATTCGAAGATCAGAGCCTCCATATAAGGCTCGAGCACCGCAACATTGGTTGGTGGCCCACCCAAGCCCTCTTTTGGCTTGAGTGGGGTACAGGTAAGCTGACTCCCATGCCGTCTCGTCTGAAACGGTTTCGCAAAGTCATTTCATTACGTTTTGCTGCTATCGCCGCCGCCCACATTTCTCGACGATCGAGCCGAGGCGAGTCTTCGAAGCGGCGCTGGAGCGCGTGCGGCTTCGTTTTCGTCTTTGCGTGTATGGCTATGTCGTCATGCCGGAGCATGTGCATCTTCTGGTCAGCGAATCGGAGCGAGACACGCTGGCCGATGCGATCCAATCGCCAAGCAGGGTGTGTCGCGGCGGCTGATCGGGGAAGCGGAACATTTCTGGCACAAGCGTTATTGACGACTTCAATGTTCGCAATTATCGGCAATTTGTAGAGAAACTAAGGTATATTCATCGCAACCCGGTGAAGCGAGGACTAGGTGAACGGGCGGAAGACTGGGAGCGGAGCAGCTTTCTCCGCTACGCAACGGGGCAGACAGGCCGAGTGGAGATCGAATCGGAATGGACGGCGAGAGCGGGAACGGGCAGCGGGGAGGCTCGTGCCGGCTTTGCAGCTCCCCCACTCAAGCCAACAGAAGGCTTGAATGGGCCACCCGCCAAACTCAGCGCGGTGGGAAAGTGTTGCCGTTCCGCAAATTAGCCTGAGCGAGTTGCGTGTGGGACTTGACTCACATTCTCGAACTCAGATCGGGAGGTAGATTGATGCGGAATTCAGCGTACGCTGAGAGTTCGGCACAGTGCGCGAACGCTCGCAAGAGAAACTCCTTTTATTTCCTGATTGTCCTGATGGCCTTGGCGGTCTTACCGCTCCTTGGGGCTGACTCCCCGCCACAAGAATTGCTCGGCAGATGGCGATCTACGCAGACTTCCAAGGGCGGTATCGGTTTTATACTCCACTTTCGTGCCGATGGTACGTTCGATTTCAGCCCTGGCGCTGTAGTCGAAATGCCATATCGAATCGAGAGCGATAAAATTGTATTCCCTCCAGCTACGACAGACGGTCCTGAACAGCGATTGAAACTGCAATTTACTGGGCAGGGTCGGCTAAGACTGCTGGGTGACCCTGGGGAACAGCTTACACGCAAGGGTACAGCGCCCAATCCGAAAGTTCCGATCCTCGGAGAGTGGGAAGGAAAGAGAGATATGGGCGGTCATCAGGTAGAAGTGCATTACATCTTTTATCCCAACGGCAAGTGCCTGCTATTGATTCCCTTTGTAAAAGACGCTGAAATACACGATTGAAGGCGGAAACATACGCATGGAACTGCCAAATCAGGCGCCGTGTTTCGGCAAGTTCCAGATCAAAGACGGCGTTCTCACAATCCCCGGCTCAGACGGAAAGGGACATGACTTCAGCCGCTATTGAAGAGAGCTAAACTTCTAGGAGCCGGAGGGACGGGGCACGTCAACATTATTCTGTAACGTCCGAACGACAGTTCCGCAATGTCTTCCACATTCGGATGATTTGTTTCCCGCGTCGCGCTCAATCTCCGAATTATCTCTCCCTGCCGGTACCCGGGTGGCCCATTCAAGCCTTCAGTTGGCTTGAGTGGGGCGACTCCGGCAATTCACTTGGTTAAGCGCCCTCGCTCTCCGCTTTCACTTTACCGTGCCGCATGGAATTCGCCATGACTTGAGCGCGAGCTTCCTGAATGCGCCCACCATCCGGTACTTCGCGTAGGTCGGGCAGAAACGCATGTCTTTGAACTCCGCCTTGTATTCCACCCCTCCCACCCATTTGCCCGCATCGATCATGGGCGCGGACTGCCGGCAAAAGTGGTAGTTATAGCACGATTCGAAGATCAAAGCCTCCATATAAGGCTCGAGCACCGCAACATTGGTTGGCGCGTTTTCCCATGAGGCGGAAAGTCCCATCTTATGCGCCTGGTTCGCCATCCACGCGGTGTAATAAGCGGATTCCTGCTGCGTGATCGGAATGCCGGTGGGATTATCCCAGTCCTGGACGTTATCGAACTCGACGCCGTCGAAGCCCTTCTGAACGCAGACCTGCATGCGCGCGATCATGATCGGCGCCAGAATGCCCATCTGGCGGATATCCAGCCAGCGCTCATGAGGCCATCCTATATAGCGTTTGCCGAGTACGCTCGAAGGGAATTTGGAGGCGTCAGAACGTTTATCCTCCCACGAGCCGATATCTACGTAGCAATACGCATGCTCACCCCGCTTGTGAATCGCGGCCACAGTGGAAGCGGGATTCCCGAACGCGTCAATCACGTAAAACGGCACGCGAACCTTAAGGTTGGTGCAGGTCTTTGCCGTATCGCAGCTCAACTGCCACAGCCAGTCCATCCCAATGGTTGGCTTCCAGCAACTGCCCTTCTTTGCGTCGCAGGGAACCGGAGCGGGCAGGTGAGCGGCGATCTGCGGAGTCAGGACGCGAGGCGCTGGCTCACCGCTCCGGGCCTGGGCGAATCCCAATCCAATGCAGACAAATGGCAGAAGCACACATGCCAGGGCTTTCAGTATGTTTCGCATTTTACTGGACCTCCGCGGAAGATTTTCTGTTTCCTGACGCATCGCTCAAGAAGCAATCGGAACCAGGCGCGGAACACGGCGCTCAGCTGGCCGATGACAATTCCAACCCGACGACGTCGCAACTCCGAATCCTTAAAAGTCTGAAGGTAGATGAAACAACGTAGCCTTTACTTCTTTTTTACATCTGTTTATTTCTGTTTATTTCGGATCGCAGCAAGCGTATTCGGCCTCCAGGTTGCTTGTCAAGCGCGCCGGGCGAACCGGAGCGCGACCGAGCGGCTGGCGCGCCTCGATGCAGGCGCTGGAAGCGCATGAATTTTTCGGGCGTTCAGGGCACGACCAGGTTGCGCTCTGGTGTTTTGACCGGTCACGCAATTAAGTCATTTGTTTTTTCTTTTTATTTCCATTTTTGGAAGGGGTGAAATTTCCCCTGCCTATAGCTATCCCGTCCTAACCGATTGACCGCGCACGGCGATTTTGCGAGACTCACGCCTATGCGATACAGCGGCAAGGTGGAGTATGCCCGGGCGCGAAAAATGCGGGAGCGCAATACGCGCCTCTACCGGCTGGCGCACTGGCCCATATGGATCTGGGTATTTTTTCTCGCGCCCGGGCCGCTGACGTTCAAATTGTTTGCCCACGGCTTCGGCCGCGGCAATCTGGCATGGCTGGCGGTTGTGCTGGCTGGGACGGGTCTGGCCGGCCTGCGCGGACGCTTGCCGGGCGTGGAACCGCGCCCTTACATCCTGCGCTTTGATGAAGACAAGCCGAATCCGCTCTATCGGCGGGTGTGCTACACCTTCGGGTGGAACGCAGTGCTGAGCTTTGCGCTGCTGAACCTGAGCGCGTTGCTCATCGCGGCGGTTACCGGTGTCTGGTACATGAAGCAGATCTATCGCTATGCCTACCCGCCGCTATGCGTAGCGATTCTGCTGCTCGGCGCGGCGGCGGCCCTGCCGCGTGTGAAACGCTCGACCAGAGGCGAGGGCATCGAGCGCCGATTCTTCTACGGTTCGGTCTGGGCCGTGACTGTGGCGCAAACACTCTTGCTGGTGATGTGGAAGATTATTGCCGCAGACACGCGCGGCGGCCGTGGTGAAGCTAGTTGTCTTTGCCGCGGCATTGCTGCTGATGGGCCTGGCCGCGTATCGCGGAATGCTCCCGCGAACGCGCCCCATCCTGCCCGGCGAGTGGGTAGCTGACTGACAGCCAGCCCAAGGCTTTCCAGCCGAAAGAAAGGAGATTCATCATGCAATATTGCCGCTTTCAAACCGAAGACGGGCCTCAATACGGCGAACTGGCAATGCGCGAAGGAGAGCTGTGGATGACGCGGGTGATCGCTCCGCCGCCGGAAGACTGGTCCGTAGTCCGGCTCATGAAGGAATTCTCCGCGCGCCCGGCATCCAGCCTCACTCTGCTCGCGCCCGTCCTGCCGTCAAAGATCGTCTGCATCGGCCGCAATTATCGTGATCACGCTGCGGAGCTGGGCAATGAAGTTCCGAAGGAGCCGCTGATCTTCCTCAAGGCGCCCTCAGCAATTCTCGCGCCAGGAGCGGCAATTCGCATTCCGGCAGTTTCCCATCGCGTTGACTTTGAAGGCGAGCTGGGCATACTCATCGCGCACACCTGCCGCAAGTTGAAGGCCGAAGAAGATGTCCGGCCCTACATTCGCGGCTATGTCAACGTGAATGACGTGACCGCCCGCGATCTGCAAAAAAGCGATGGCCAGTGGTCGCGCGCCAAGGGATTCGACACCTTCTGCCCTGTTGGCCCATTGGTCTCCGACGCGATCGATCCCAATGCCGGCGTGACCGTTACCACTCGTCTGAATGGCCAGGAAAAGCAACACGGCTCAACCAAAGATCTCATCTTCGATATCGCTGCTCTGCTGCGGTATATCTCCGCCGTCATGACATTGAATCCCGGCGATTTAATCGCCACCGGAACTCCTGCCGGAGTCGGTCCGATGCACGCCGGCGATGTGGTGGAGGTCGAAATCGAAGGCTTGGGAACGTTGTCGAACCCGGTCGAAAACGATATGGAATAATCTGTTGTGAGGTGAGCCGTTTGACTCCTTCGCCCATCCCCGCGCATCTAAAGTATGTAAAGCGACCGAAAACATTCGCCCGGAGGAATTATGGCAAAGACACAATTGGAACAGCTTCGCGAAATGACGGTGATCGTGTCCGATACGGGCGATATCCAGGCGATAGAAAAGGTCAAGCCGCAGGATGCCACGACCAACCCCTCGCTGATCGGGGCGGCAACCCAGTTACCGCAATATCAGCCCATCATGGATGGGGTTCTGCTCGAAGCTAAGAAAAAGCTGGGCGACAATGCGAAGGATAAAGATGTCGCCAACCTCGCGTTCAAACACCTGGCGGTCGCATTCGGAGAGCGGATTCTCAAGATCATTCCCGGCCGTGTTTCCACGGAAGTCGATGCCCGCCTGTCCTACGATACTCAAGCGTCCGTGAACCAGGCGCGAGAAATTATTCAGCAGTATGAGCAGGCTGGCGTCTCCCGCGAACGCGTGCTGATCAAGCTTGCCTCCACCTGGGAAGGGATTCGGGCCGCCGAAATACTCGAAAAAGAGGGTATCCACTGCAATATGACCCTGTTGTTCGGCATCCATCAGGCGGTTGCCTCCGCCGAAGCTGGCGCCACATTGATTTCGCCTTTTGTCGGACGCATTCTCGATTGGTACAAGAAAGATACCGGCAAGGATTACAAGGGTGCCGACGATCCCGGGGTGCAGTCGGTCACGAAGATCTACAACTACTTCAAAAAATTCGGCTATAAAACCGTCGTCATGGGCGCCAGCTTCCGCAACATCGGCGAAATTCAGGAACTCGCCGGATGCGATCTGCTAACCATCTCTCCCAAGCTGATCGAAGAGCTGAATTCCACGCAAGCGGAACTTCCGCGCAAGCTGGACCCCGCGAAAGCTCGTGACATGCAGATCGAGAAGCTCTCCATCGATAAGGCGACCTTCGACAAAATGCACGCCGCCGATCGCATGGCCAGCGATAAGCTGAAAGAAGGCATCGAAAACTTCAGCGAAGCTCTCGAGAATCTGGAGAAACTTCTGGCCAAGCGCCTGACCGAGCTTGGAGCCGGCAAGCCAGAAACGGTGGGCGCCGCTCAGTAATAACTTAACGTCGCGCCGCAGAGAAAAGGCCGAATCCGAGAAGTGGATTCGGCCTTTTTCTCTTTGGCAGCAAACCACCTTGCCCGCGATGATTCGACTTAACCCAGGTTGTCAGTCTGCGATTTCCCACGGATTGCCTGCCAGAGACATACAACTGCCGGTCTGCTTCTCCCATCTTCAAACGTAGGCCATGTGCCACTCGGAATCCATGCTCCGATCTGTTACTTCGTCGGTTACGGAAAACGTGCGCCTGCCCCGAACCCTTGTTCGTCGTCGCCCACCCGGATGACGAAGTGCTGGCTCTCGGCGGGCGCTTGCCCCGTCACCGGGAGTCCGTTTTTGTTCACGTCACCGACGGAGCTCCGCTGGATGGCGCCGACGCAGCCCTGCATGGCTTTGACTCAGTTAACCTGTATCGAGCAGCGCGCCGTCAGGAGCTGCGCCATGCTTTTCGCCTTGCGCAGATTCCCGACGCCACCGATCTTCATCTGGACATCTCCGACCAGCGCGCCTGCATGGTTCTGGATCATCTCTCCGCTTTTTTAGAAAGTCTCATCGTCGAGACCGGCACAGAGGCCGTCCTGACACATCCGTATGAAGGCGGCCATCCGGACCACGATGCCTGCGCTTTTGCGGTGCATACCGCCGTCCGGCGCATCGCGCCCGAAAACCGGCCGGTCATCCTCGAAGCGGCTTTCTATCATGCTGGCCCGGGAGGCATCGAAACGAATTGCTTTCTTCCCGCGCCCGCTCCGATGATCGAAGTCACACGCCGGCTGAATGCTCAGGAACAAGCCGCAAAGCAAGCGCTGCTGGACTGCTTTCCCACCCAGCGCGAGACGCTCCAGTACTTCGACTTGTCCGTTGAGACGTACAGGGTCGCACCCAGCTACGACTTTACCCAGCCGCCGCACCAGGGAGAACTTTTCTACGAGCGTTTCCCGTGGGGAATGACTGGCAGCAGATTCCGCCAGCTGGCCGCGCTTGCGTCGGCAGCGGAGCATGCACTGTGCCTTTGACGATCCTGAGCGTCGCGTATCCGTTCGCGCCGGTTTCGGCCGGTACCGCCGGAGGAGCCGAGCAGATCGTCGCGGCATTGGATCGCGGCATCGTGCATGCGGGCCATCGTTCTATCGTGGTTGCCCAAGCCGGCTCTGAAACCACAGGGGTGCTGATCGCAACCGCTCCTCCATCGGGGCCGATTACAGGCGAGGTTCGCGCATGGGTCACTGCCTGTCACCAGCAGAACATCGACCGCGCCTTCGCCGCATTTCCCATCGATCTGGTGCACTTCCACGGCCTCGATTTTCACGCCTATCGCATCCCGAGGGACACACCCGCGCTCGCCACGCTGCATCTGCCGCCTTCCTGGTACCCGGCTGATATTTGGGAAAATCCCCGCGTGCAATTGCAGTGCGTGTCCGAATCGCAGCGAAAGGCCTGCCCTGCGCTCGGCCACCAGTCTTTGCCGGTCATTCGCAATGGAGTACCTGCGGCGCTATTTCGTCGCCGTCGGCCTCGCGGTTTCGCCCTCGCCCTCGGCCGCATTTGCCCGGAAAAGAATTTTCATACCGCGCTTGATGCCGGCACGCTGGCCAAAACGCCTGTCGTACTCGCTGGCGAGGTGTTTCCCTACCCGGAACATGAAGAATATTTTCAGGAAGAAATCGTTCCTCGGCTGAACGAATATCACCGCTTTATCGGTCGCATCGGTTTTGCGCGAAAGCAGCGGCTGCTCGCGCTTGCTCGCTGCCTGCTCCTTCCAACTCTCGCCCCCGAAACCAGCAGTCTGGTTGCCATGGAGGCCCTGGCTGCCGGAACGCCGGTGGTCGCATTTCCCTCCGGCGCGATTCCGGAGATCGTCGAAGACGGCATTACCGGATTCCTCGTCCACAACGAAAAACAAATGGCTGCTGCTATCGATCGCTGCGATCAAATCGACCCGCGCATCTGCCGCGAGCGAGCTGAGGAGAGATTCTCTCAATCCCGCATGGTTCAGGAGTACCTGGCGCTCTATGAACGCATCGCCTCCGATCCTGCGCAAATCATGGAAAGTTGCAATGCAGCCGGCTGAGGCACTCCAGATAAAAGTGCTTCGTAGCGTTGCTGAATTGCAGTCGATTGAAGAAGAGTGGGCCACGCTATGGTCGCAGGATATCCAGGCCACCCCGTTCCAGTCCCCGCAATGGCTCATCCCCTGGGCGCAATGTTTCGGTGCGAACCAATTGATTTCGATCGCAATCTATCGTGACGAAAAGCTCGTTGCTCTGGTGCCGCTCTATATCTATACCTGTCCGCAAAGCCATCAACGCCAACTGCTTCTGCTCGGTGCGGGCACGAGTGATTATCTCGGCTGCGTCACCGATAAAAAGATCGGCGAGGACGTGCTGAAAGAAATGCTGCGCGAACTTCTCTCACAAAACAGTTGGGACATAGCTCACTTCAATCAGCTGCGAAGCGGCTCACCATTGCTCCGCTTGCCCATCATGGACCCTCGCGTGTCTGTTTCCGATGCCGAAACCTGCACGCGAATCCTGCTGCAATCCCCCCATAGCTTGCCCGCGAAGCTGCGGCACAGCATTGCCTATTATCGCCGCCGCGCGGAGGCAATTGGCCCGTTGAAATTCGTTCGCGCTTCCTCGTCCGCCATGGCTCTCGATTTTTTCGAGTTGCTCGTAGAGCTCCACAGCCGGCGATGGCGGACCCTCGGCGAGCTCGGCGTTCTTACCGACCCCTGCGTTCTGGCCCACCATCGCGCGGCTATTCCCCAGCTATGCGCAAGCGAAATATTACGCATCTACGCTCTCCAGCTGAACGGCAAAACGATCGGGGTCATTTACGTCCTTACCGATCCGCCCGGCCGGAGGAATCGCAGCTTCTACTATTACCTGAGCGGCTTCAACCCCGAGTTTCACTCCCTCAGCCCTGGAACTCTTCTACTCGCGGGCGTGGTGAACGAGGCCACAGCGGAAGGCGCGATGGCTGTCGATCTGCTGCGCGGTCAGGAAGCCTACAAGAAGTTCTGGGGCGCAGAGCCGATGCCAACCTATGCGCTCAATATGATCTCGCCCGGCACCCGCGCTTGAGAAGTAAGTCTCTCAAAATCCTTATGGTGCTCCGCGCAGCAACACGAGGGAAATCCTGTTCTCGCCAGAATAGATGCTATCTTTTTCACATCTAATTCCCCGGAGTGAACCGACCTTGCGAGTACAGCCGAAATGACACTGTTCATCCTGCTCAGCGTGCTGGTCTCCCTGGCGGCGATCTTCAGTTTCATCAGCTTTCGCGTCCTTCGTCTGCCTACCACAGTCGGAGTCATGCTGCTCTCCCTGTGCTGCTCGATCGTGCTTATCATCCTTGGCCAAAATGTTCCTGGCCTGCACGCGATCGTATCCACAGCGATGGCCAGAATCGATTTCAATCAGGTAGTTCTTCACGGTATGCTCGCGTTCCTGCTTTTTGCCGGTGCGCTCAGTCTCGACGTGCACCAGCTCTCGCTGGAAAAGCTGCCGGTCTTCGTCCTTTCGGTTCTTGGAACCCTGCTCTCAACCGCCATTGTCGCCGCTCTGTTGAAGCTGATCCTCTATGCCGTGGGCCTGAGCGCGCCAACCATCGCTTGCCTTCTTTTCGGCGCGCTGATCTCCCCCACAGATCCCATCGCCGTTCTCGAAATGCTCCGCAGAGTTGGCGTCGGCCGCCAGCCTGGAAACGCAACTCGCCGGGGAATCCCTCTTCAATGACGGCGTCGGCGCGGTTCTCTTCCTCACTCTGGTCGAAGCTTCTTCCAAAGGCAGCCTTCCGCCGGTCGGCAGCTTCCTGGCCTGCTGGCCGTGAAAGCCGGCGGAGGAATCGCACTCGGCCTCGCTCTGGGATATGTCGTGTACAGAATGCTGCTGGTAGTTGATAGTTATCGCGTCGAAGTTCTGCTGACTATCGCGCTGGCAATGGGCGGGTATGCGCTGGCCGACGTGCTGCGCCTTTCCGCGCCGCTCGAAGCAGTCGCTTCCGGTTTGATTGTTGGAGGACGCGCCCGCAGGCTCGCCATGTCCCCGCTCACTCGCGACAATGTCGACAAATTCTGGGAGCTGGCGGACGACATCCTGAATGTCGTTTTATTCCTGCTGATGGGTTTGGAGCTGCTCGTGCTCTCGTGGAACCGCAACTATCTTTATGCCGGCCTGCTTGCGATTCCCGCCGTGCTGCTCGCTCGCTTCGTCAGCGTGGGCGCCTCGTTCGGACTGCTCCGCGTCGTGCAGCGGCCCGTCCGCGGAACCATTTCCATCCTTACCTGGGGAGGTCTGCGCGGCGGCCTTGCCATCGCACTTGCGCTCGCCATTCCACCGACTCCGCAGCGTGACGAATTGCTGGCCATCACCTACGTCGTCGTAGTCTTCTCGATTATGGTCCAGGGACTCACCATGGGAGGCTTGCTCAAACGCTTCCCTGCAGCCGAGCCCGCCTGAAAGTCGATTGCAAGATGGATCCCATCGGCGAGACCGCTCCTCGAGATTCGCAATTCACTTCGCTAAATGCTCGAATCAGCATAATAGAAGCTATGGTCAGGATTGAAATTCCAGGTCACCCCGGCACGCTCTCCCAGGCACGTTCGCATCTCAAATATTTATGGGCCAGATTGCGACATTCACGCCGGGGAAGTTGCCAATGAGGAAGAACGGATTTGCGTCGAACTCCAACGGTGGCCAGCCTGCCTCCTGCACATTACGAATCGACGGCGTGGACCAGGCCGCGCGGATCGGCGAACCGCTGATCGAAGTGCTGAACCGTATAGGCAGAGCCATTCCCCAGGTGTGTTACCACCCGCAGCTGGGTCCAATCGAGACGTGCGATACCTGCATGGTGGAAGTGAATGGGAAGCTGGTCCGTGCCTGCGGAACTCCTGTGGCCAGCGAAATGGTTGTCCTCACCCAAGGCGAGCGCGTCGATGTGGCGCAGCGCGAGGCATTCGATCGAATTCTCGGCAATCACCTGCTGTATTGCACGGTCTGCGATAACAACAACGAAAACTGTACCGTGCATAACACTACAGCCCAGCTTGGCATTATTCATCAGCAGCGACCGTATCGGCCGAAGCCTTATCCCATCGACAACAGCAATCCCTTCTACCGCTACGATCCGGACCAGTGCATTCTCTGCGGCCGCTGCGTCGAGGCCTGCCAGAACGTGCAGGTGAATGAAACGCTCTCGATCAACTGGGAATCCAGGCATCCGCGCGTGCTATGGGATGGCGGCGAGGTCATTGCCGGCTCCAGTTGCGTTTCCTGCGGGCATTGCATCACGGTTTGCCCTTGCAATGCGCTGATGGAGAAATCCATGATCGGCCATGCGGGGTACTTCACCGGTCTTCCCACGGCAACGCTCGACACCATGATCGACGTGGTGAAAGGGGTCGAGCCGGAAACCGGTTACAACCCCATCCTCGCGATTTCGCAGGTGGAAGCTCGAATGCGCGAAGACAGGATTCGCAAAACCAAAACCGTCTGCACTTACTGCGGGGTCGGCTGCGCGTTCGATGTCTGGACAAAGGACCGCTACATCCTGAAGATTGAGCCCGGCGAGGGCCCTGCGAACGGCATCTCCACCTGCGTGAAGGGGAAGTTTGGCTGGGATTACATCAATGCGGAAGACCGTCTGACGCGCCCGCTCATCCGCAGCGGAGGCACTTTCCGGGAAGCAACCTGGGAAGAGGCGCTTCGATTGATTGCGGAAAAACTAACCGCCATCAAAAATACTTACGGACCGGATGCCATCGGTCTCATCGCCTCGTCGAAATGCACAAACGAGGAAAGCTATCTCATGCAGAAGCTGGCTCGCGCGGTGATCGGCACGAACAATATCGATAACTGTTCGCGCTATTGCCAGACGCCCGCCACCAAGGGCCTCGCGCGCACGGTGAAGTACGGCGGCGATTCCGGCTCCATCTCCGATATTGAACAGGCCGCCCTGGTCGTCATTATCGGCAGCAACACCTCGGAAAGCCATCCCGTGCTCGCCACCCGCATCAAGAGGGCCCACAAGCTGCACGGCCAGCGCATGATTGTCGCCGACCTGCGCGAGCATGAAATGGCTCGCCGCGCCGATCTTCTCATCCGCCCCCGGCCCAGCACGGACATGGTCTGGCTTTCCGCCGTCGCGAAATACATCATCGACAACAATCTGGAGAAGAAGGATTTCATCGACCGCTGGGTCAATGGGTTCGAGGAATACAAAGCCAGCCTCGCGCCTTTCACCCTGGAATTCGCCGAACAGGTAACGGGCATTCCCGCCGCAACCATTCAGCAGATCGCGCATGAAATTGTCGAAGCCAAAAGCTGTCTGCATTCTCTGGGCCATGGGCGTCACCCAGCATTGCGGCGGCTCCGACACATCCACCGCCATCTCCAACCTGCTCCTGATCACCGGCAACTACATGCGCCCCGGCACGGGAGCGTATCCATTGCGCGGCCATAACAACGTTCAGGGCGCGAGCGATTTCGGCTCCATGCCCGACGTCTTTTCCGGTTACCAAAAGGTGGACGATCCCGAAGCGATCGCGCGTTTCGAGCAGGGCTGGAACGTCAAGCTCCCCACCACCAAAGGCCTCGATAACCATGACATGATCGACGCCATCCATCAGGGCAAGTTGAAGGCGATGTATGTAAAGGGCGAGGACACGATCACCTCCGACGCCAACGAGAATGACGTTTCAGAGGCGCTCAGGAAGCTCGATTTCTTTATTGTGCAGGACATCATCATGAGCGAGACCGCCCGCTACGCCGACGTTGTTCTTCCGGCCTGCCCCAGTCTTGAAAAAGAAGGAACGTTTACCAGCACCGAACGCCGCATTCAAAGGCTGTATGAAGTGCTGAAACCGCTCGGCGAGAGCAAACCGGATTGGCGCATCATTCAGGACATCGCAAACGCGCTTGGCGCAAATTGGAAATACGATCATCCCTCGCAGATTATGGATGAGGTTGCCTCGCTGACGCCGATGTTTGCCGGTGTCAATTACGAGCGGCTCGAAGGCTATAAATCTCTGCAATGGCCTGTGGCCGCCGACGGCTCCGATCAGCCGCTTCTCTTTACCAAAGAATTTCCCTTCCCCGACGGCAAGGCCAAGCTGCACGGCGTCGAGTGGGAGGAACCCTGCGAGAAAAAGGATGACGAATTCGATCTGCATTTGAACAACGGGCGACTGCTCGAGCACTTCGAAGCCGGCAATATGACCTTCCGTTCGAAAGGGATCATGCAGGAAACCCCGCATCAGTTCCTGGAAGTTTCTCCTGAGCTGGCCGCTGAGCGTGGCATCACCACAGGCCGTTGGGTGCGGCTGCGCTCCCGCTACGGCCAGACCAAAGTACAGGTGCTGGTATCGGACCGCGTGCAGGGCAAGCAGCTCTATCTGCCGCTCAATTCCGTCGCCGAGCCAGTGAACCGGCTGACCGGCAGCGGCACCGACCGCGCCACCCACACGCCTGCCTATAAGGAAACGGCGGTGCAGATGATCCCTCTGCCGGAGCAGGGTCAAAGTCCGTTGCCGCGATCGAATTTCCGCTTCGGCCATCCGACGCCGCAGAATGGCGTCGAGGTCGAACGCAAATGGCAGCGCCCCGACTATCGTCTGCCGGGCACCGCGCCGGACGACAAGCTGGTCCAGATCGCAAATACTCGTCTATAGGAGGCCTGTGTGGCAGAGCCGATTCGCACCTACACCCCGCAGCGGAATGTGCGGGAAGAAATGCGGCGCGAAATTGAAAATGCGCCGATCGAACACGCCGAAGCGCTGCTGGGCGCATATAAGCTGCTGCAGGAGGCGCAGGACCACGGCGTGCTCGACACGCTGCGGGGCGTGATCGGCGCCGGCGACGCAATTATCGGCAAAATGAGCGAGTATGCCAATACGCCGGAAGTCATACGCTTGGTCCGCAATCTGCTGGCGATGCTGCGAATCCGCGGCGAACTCGACACGGGGGTTCTTGATGCCCTGGCGAAGGCATTCACTGCCGGCCAGCGTGAAAAAACCCAGTCGAAACACTCCGGGCCGCCTTCCCTGCTGCACACATTCCGGCGGCTCACCAGCAAAGAGAGCCGTCGAACGCTGGCTACAATTGCGGAACTAACCAATAGCCTCGGCAGCGCACTCAGCTATGGGGGCAATCCCGGCGGTCAGGAAACCGGAGAAGGCCCTGCAGCCTCCGACACCGGCACATCCCCCCTGCGCTCCGGCATCTTCGTCACCGTGGCTGCATCCGCCCTCGGCATTACACTCGCGAGTTTATGGATGAGCCGCCGGCAGCTCATCCAATAAAGCAGCACTGAAAAATCTTGAGCTATCCCTGCACCGAAGTGAGCGGAGCATTGATGCTCTCCAGTGATCGTCCTTCGGCTTTCACTCCTATCGCAAGCTCGACTGCCGCCGCGGCAATCATCAGCGCGGCGCTCGCGAGATAGCCGCCGCACACAGCCGCGCGAGAGCCGGTTCCGATCAGATAGCCGAAAAGCAGCGGCGCCCCGACCCCGCCAACCAGCGTGCCGATGGCGTAAAACAAGGAAATCGCCATCCCCCGGATTTCCAGCGGAAAAATTTCGCTGACGGTAAGGTAAGCGGAGCTGGCGGCACAGGAAGCGATGAAGAAAATCACCGTCCAGGCAATCGACTGCGTAGTCGCGGTCAGCACACCCCGAACGAACAGCCAGCCGGTAATTGCCAGCAGAATGCCGGAAATGGAGTAGGTCAGGACGATCATCGGCTTTCTGCCAATCGTGTCAAACAGGTGGCCGAGCAAAATAGGGCCTAGAAGATTACCGAGTGAAAATGGCAGCAGGTACATACCCACGCGCCCCGCCGGCACATGATAGAAACGGATCAACAGAAGAGCGTACGTGAAGAAAATAGCGTTGTAGAAAAATGCCTGGGCAATCATCAGCGTCAGTCCCAGTACTGAGTGTTTCGCGTTCCGCCGGAACATGGCGTGCCAGATTTCCTTCCACGGCGTATGGTCGCGCACGTGAATGGTCAAGGGATCGCCTTCCGGTTCCGGCAGTTCTTTTCCCGTTTCAAGGGCGATGGTTTGTTCGATTTCAGTGACCACCTGGTCGGCTTGCGCATTTCTGCCATGCGTCATCAACCAGCGTGGGCTTTCCGGAACCCAATGCCGGATGATCAGAATAATCAGTCCCAGAAATGCCCCGATGCCGAATGCAAATCGCCAGCCTTCGGTAGCCGGCAACAGGTGACCGCTGAGAAGGACCACGGTCGCGCCGGCGCCCAGCGCAGCCCCCAGCCAGTATGTGGAATTGATGATCAGGTCCACTCTGCCGCGTACCCGCGCCGGAATCAGCTCGTCGATGGCGGAATTGATAGCGGCATATTCGCCGCCGATACCCATCCCTGTAATCGCCCGGAAAACCAGATAACTGCCATAATTCCAGCTGCACGCCGACAGCAGCGTCGCCACCAGATACACGCAAAGCGTAATAATGAAAAGCTTCTTGCGGCCCAGCCGGTCGGTGGCATAGCCAAACCCCAGCGCTCCCACGACGGCGCCAATCAGGTACGCCGTCGCGGTTGCGCCCACCTGCGTGTCGTTGATATGGAAGCTCTCCTTCAACACGCCGCCAACCGCGCCCGCCAGCGTGACCTCCAGCCCGTCCAGGATCCAGGTAACTCCCAGACCACACACGATCAGCCAATGCCACCGTGCCCACGGTAAGCGGTCCATGCGGGCCGGGATGCAGGACTGTATCTGTTCGGAATCGCTCATGATATTCACCGGGTATTCCATACGATGCATTCCGGCGTCTATTAGAAAGCGGACGCTGTAGCCGCCGGCTCGAAAGCAGTTTTTCTCTCGTGGAACGATCCGCGCTGGCAGCCCATAGGCTCACTTCAGAATCTCAGTCAGTGCTGTAATACATAAGGAGGCGTCGATGGCGCGCCCATATTGGTCCGGACATATTCAGATTTCTTTGGTTTCTTTTGGTGTTTCGTTCTTCACCGCGACAGAGGCGGCGAGCGAAATTGCATTTCATCAAATTGACCGCAAAACCGGAGAACGCATCCGGCATAAAAATGTCTCCGAGGATCGCGGGCCCGTCGATCGCGCCGACATTGTCAAAGGATACGAATTCCGCAAAGGGGAATATGTCACCGTCGAGCCCGACGAGATTGCCCATCTGCGTATCCCCAGCAAAAAGACACTCGAGATTGTGCAGTTCATCGACGTCAGTGAAATCGATCCCGCCTTTTTCGAAAAGCCGTACTTTGTGGTTCCAGAGAGCGGCTCCCAGGCCCAGGCCTTCGCTGTGATCCAGAAAGCACTGCGCGATACCGGGAAGGCCGGGCTTGGAGAAGCCGCCTTTGCCGGGCGGGAGCACTTGATCGCGGTGATGCCGCCCGCCGATCCTAAATCGCGAGGTCTGATGGCTTACTCGATGCGCTATGCGGAGGAACTTCGCGACGCCGCCGATTATTTCTCGGACATAAAAGAGGTGGATATCGACAAGGACCAGCTTTCATTGGCGAAGGAGTTGATCCAGCGCAACTCGCGAAAGTTCGACCCCACGAAATTCGTCGATGATTATGAAGTGGCGCTCCGTCAGCTGATCGACGCAAAGATTGAGCATAAGCCTGTGCCGCGGGAAGAGGCAGCTCCGAAACGCGCCAAGGTGATCAACCTGATGGATGCGTTGCGGAAAAGCGTGGGCCAGGAGCAGGAAACGGGCAGCCGCCACCCGCATAAAACCTCTGAAAGCAAGTCCAAAGCCAAGAGCGGCCTGAAACTGGTGAAACCTCCCGCGCGCCGCAAACGGACAGCTTAACGATGCCGACTGCCAAAAAAAAGGACAAGCCGCCGCAAATCCGCCGCGAGCCATGCCGATGCCATCGATGAACAGCTCGCCCGCTACCGCGGGATGCGCAACTTCGATGTGACTGCGGAGCCGAAAGGCGGTTCCGGCCGAACTTCAAAAACGCAGCACTGCAGATAAAGATGGGCACCTCCCCTTCGTCATCCAGAAACACGCCGCCACTCGGCTACATTACGACTTCCGCCTTGGCTGGCGCGGAGTTCTGAAAAGTTGGGCCGTCACCAAAGGCCCCAGCTATTATCCCGGCGACAAGCGGCTGGCCGTGCAGGTTGAGGATCACCCCATCGAATACGGCGGCTTTGAAGGCATCATCCCCAAGGGACAATACGGCGGCGGCACCGTGATGCTGTGGGATGAAGGAACCTGGGTTCCGCACGGAGACGCGGATGAGGGCCTGGAAAAAGGCCGGCTGAAATTTACTCTGTACGGCAAAAAGCTGCACGGCGATTGGGCGCTGATCCGTATGGGCGGCAAAGCCGCGGACGAAAAAAAGCCCAACTGGCTGCTGATCAAAGAACATGACGGAAACGAACGCGGCCCGGACGACCCCTGCGTCACCGAAGAGGAGCCGAATAGCGTCGTCACTGGACGCGACCTCGATGCAATCGCGGCAAATCAGGATCACGTCTGGGGTTCGCAAGGCAGCCGCAGACAGGAAGAGAAAAAAGAGCCGGCCGCGACGAAAAAATCTGCCGCCGCGAATAGCCGGAAAACAAGCCGTGCCCCGAAGAAAACGGTTTCGGATAGCGCGCTGCATGATGCACCCAAAGAGCCCCTTCCCGCATTCATTGAGCCAGAGCTTGCGCTGCAGGTCAGCGAAGCTCCCGAAGGCGCCGACTGGATCCACGAATTAAAGCTCGACGGCTACCGCATGCAGGCACGTATCGACCGGTCGCAGAAGGCATCCTCACCCGTCGCGCTGATCACCCGCGGCGGTCTCGACTGGACCCATCGTATGCCCGACGTCGCCCGCGCTCTCGCCGACTTATCCGTTGAGACTGCGCTGCTGGATGGCGAAGTGGTGGTGTTCGATGAAAAGGGCGGCACCAGCTTTGCCCTGCTGCAGGCAGCGTTTCAGGAAGCAAAAAAGCAGCCGCTAACCTACGTCATCTTCGATCTCCTTCATCTCAACGGTCATAACCTGCGCAAACTGCCGCTCGAGCGTAGAAAGAAAATCCTTCAGGATTTGCTCGCCGGCTTGGAGGACGAGGACACGATTCGCTACAGTGATCATCTCGGCATGCGCGGCCGCGAGATCTTCGAAAAGGCCTGTCAGCTAGGGGCTGAAGGCATCCTCTCCAAGAAAATATCCTCGCCTTATCGCTCCGGCAGAAACGGCGCATGGCTCAAAATCAAGTGCGTTCGGCAGCAGGAATTTGTGATCGGCGGATTTACCCCGCCATCGAAAAGCGGCGTCGGAATCGGCGCGCTTCTGCTCGGCTATTACCGCGATGGTGAGTTGGTCTATGCCGGACGCACCGGCACAGGATTCACGCAGAAGATGCGGAAGGATATGCGCAAAAGGCTGGACGCGATCACACAGCCTCGACCGGCCTTCGCATCCTTGCCCCCCGGCGCGGCGCACCAGGCAAAATGGGTTGAGCCGAAGTTCGTATGCGAAGTGGCCTTCGCCACCTGGACCGCCGACAACCTCGTCCGGCAGGCATCGTTCCAAGGCCTGCGCGAGGATAAGTCCCCGAAAGAAGTGAAACGCGAAATTCCCGTCGACTCGAATGAAGACGGCAACGGTTCAGGCGACGCAGAAAGCGAACCGAAGAAGCCGGCCCGCACCCGAAAATCTCCAGCTAACAAATCGGCCGCCGCCGCACACTCCGAAGATAGATCCCGCAGCTCGAAAAAGACCGTCTCCAAAGACGAGCCTTTTCCCATCGCTTTATCCCATCCAGACAAGCAGGTGGATTCAGAAACGAAGCTGACAAAACGCGAGCTGGCGGACTATTTCTGGGCCGTTCGCGAGCATATGCTGCCCTTTATTGAAGAGCGGCCGCTCAGCATTGTTCGTTGCCCGCAGGGAAGCACCAAGCCATGTTTTTTTCAGAAGCACGTCACGGAAAATCTCCCTGAAGGTATTGAAGGAATCGACATTCGCGGGCGCCGCAGCGGTGTGATTGAAAAATACATCACGCTTTCCACGGCCCTGGGGTTGGCCGGGCTGGCGCAAATGGGAGTGCTCGAAATTCACCCCTGGGGTTCCAGCAACAGCGACATCGAAAAGCCCAACATGCTGATCTTTGATCTTGATCCGGATGAAGCCATCCCGTGGCCCACCCTCGCCGAAAGCGCCCGCGAAGTCCGCGCCCGTCTTAAAAAGATCAAGCTCGAAAGTTTTCTCAAGACGACCGGAGGAAAGGGCCTTCATATCGTCGCTCCCATCGAGCCCGAACATGACTGGCCGGTCATCAAGAATTTCGCACTCGCCTTCGCCAGCCGCATGGAATCGGAGAACCGGCAGCTATACCTTACGAAGATGACCAAGGCGGCGCGGAAGGGAAAAATCTATATCGATTATCTGCGGAATGAGCGCGGCGCAACCTCGATCGCGCCCTACTCTCCGCGAGCGCGGCATGGCGCCCCGGTGGCTGCGACGCTCGATTGGAAAGAGCTGGACGCGCCCAAAGTCCCGCGCTTCCTGGTTGCGGATTTCGCCGAGTGGAAGGACCGCCTGCGCCACGATCCCTGGAAAAAAATGCTGAGCAAGCATCAGTCGATCGATGCAGACGTTCTCGCCCGATTTACTTCCGATCGGGCGTCCGGTTGACGTCATTCGGCGCGGAAGGATTGATCTGGCCCTTCTCCGTCTCCGGCGTGGGACTCCGAACGCCGGCATTTTTTCCCGGACCCGCTGTCGCTGGATTCTGACCGTCATAACCCGGAAGGCTGAACGGCATTTTTCTGCATATCTCCGCGATTTTCAACTTTATCTTTTTCGTCGTTGCCCATGTGTTTCCCTTCCGCGGCGATTTTAAGCGTGCTGATATGTGGATGCTCCCAAAAGAAACTCGGGTGCCCCAGGGTTCTCTAACGCCCCCGGCATATCTGGACCAGCAGCCAGCCATTCAGCACCGCGATCAGAATGGCCGCGCTCCAGCCAAGCACTCGAAGCCACCCGCGATTGACAAATTGACCCATTTTGCGGCGATCGCTGGTAAACGCCACCAGCGGGAAAACAGCGAAGCTCAGTTGCATGCTCAGCACCACCTGGCTCAGCAGCAACAATCGCGAGGTGCCGGACCTTCCCCACAGCGCGGTCACAATAATCGTTGGAACAATGGCGAGAAGCCGGGTGATCAGCCTCCGCTGCCAGGGCGGAAGGCGCAGGTTCAGAAAACCTTCCATCACCACCTGTCCCGCGAGTGTGCCCGTCAGCGTGGAGTTTTGCCCCGAAGCGAGCAACGCAATCGCGAACATGGTGCTCGCGCCGGTGACGCCCAGCAGCGGAGTCAGCAGCTTATAGGCATCGCTGATCTCTGCCACCTCGTTATGCCCGGACCGGTGAAACACCGCGGCGGCCACCACCAGGATGGCGCCATTCACAAACAGCGCCATGGTAAGCGCGGCGGCGGAATCCAGGCTGGACAGCCATATCGCCTCCCGTTTGCCTGCGGGAGTGCGCGAATAATCGCGCGTCTGCACGATCGAAGAATGCAGGTACAGATTGTGCGGCATCACCGTCGCACCCAGAATTCCGATGGCGATGTACAGCATGTCGCCATTCGCAAGGATTTCTCGCGATGGCACAAACAAGTTGACCGCGATGGCGCTCCACTCCGGGCGGGACAAGCATGATTTCGATGGCGAACATTGCCGCAATGGTGCCGATCAGCACGATCACCACCGACTCAAAGTAGCGGAATCCGCGATTCTGCAGGAGCAGAATCAGCAGCACATCCAGGCTGGTGATCAGCACTCCGACCAGTAGCGGAATTCCGAACAGTAACTGCAGCGCAATTGCCGAGCCGATGACTTCAGCCAGATCGCAGGCCGCAATGGCGATCTCAGCGAAAATCCATAATCCAATCGTCACCGGCTTGCTGTAATGCTCGCGGCAGGCCTGCGCCAGGTCCATCTCGGTTGCTACGCCAAGTTTCACCGCCAGACCCTGCAGCAGAATCGCCAGCAGGTTTGAAACCATGATGGCAAAAAGCAGCGTGTAGCCGTACCGCGAGCCAGCCGCTAAATCGGTCGCCCAGTTGCCCGGGTCCATGTAGCCGACCGAAATGATGAAGCCGGGGCCAATGAAGCCCAGCGCGCGCCGCCAAAGCTGAGGAGAAGTTGAGATGCGAACGCTCGAAAATACGTCCGGCAACGATGGCCGCCGTATCGTCGTCTCCAGTTCAGATTCGGCTGCGCTGCGAGGCATACGGGGAGAGCTCCTCACCGTAGTATGCCATAGAAGGTTAATTGCGGTTAACTATGCCTGTTAATTTACGCTCATCGTTTCGATGGAGCAAAAAATCGGATAGCCACATGAAACAAAACGTCGTCATCCTGAGCGAAGCGAAGGACCTCTGTATTTTTCCGGCCGGATGGTGGCCCATTCAACCCGGGGTCCCCGGCGCACGATCTTTGTGCGCTGGGGTGGAAGCCCTCTTTTGGCTTGAGTGGGGCAGGGTGCCCCCAGCCCCATCCACCTTCCTGGACCCGCGCCGTACCCAGACCCTTTCCGCCGCCGGCCGGCCCAGGGTCGCGGTTCCAGAAGGCGTTTCAACAGCAACCGTCTGATCGTAATTCCGGGCAATGACCCTGACACGCGCCTCCGGCCCGATACCCAGCCCATGCAGAAACAAAAGCAGTTTCGGATCTCGCTCATACAGGCTGGCTACGTCGTAATCGACGTCCTCGGCGGCTTCATACAGCGGCAGCAGCCCGCGTTTTTTTAGCTGCGCCGGGCTTTCCGGCAACACAGCGTTGCCATGCGGACAGGTTCCCTTTTCGCCCAGCTTCTGGATGAGCTTGGCTTCAAATTCCGGGGAAACGGCGTGCTCCAGGCGCTCCGCTTCATCATGAACGCGATACCAGTCCATGCCGAACATCTCCGACAACATGCGCTCGATCAGATGATGACGACGTGCGGTACGATAGGCCGTTTTTTTTCCCTTTTTCGTCAGCCTTACGATGCCATCCGCCTTCACTTCAACGTAGCCGTCGCGTTTCAGCCGCTTCAGAGCCATCGTGACCGCCGGAGGAGAAACGGAAAGCCAGTGGGCCAGGGTGGAAGAGATGACGGTCTGCCCCTCCGACTCAGCCTCCAGAACCGCTTTTAGATAATCTTCCTTCGAAATGGTGATGGAGTCTCTCATCGCATTCTCGGCATTCTAGAGCATTTCACCCGATGGTATAGAGAAATCAGGCAGGAATTGTCATCCCCGACCGGAGCGCAACCGGGGTCGCCGGCGCGCAATTGTTTGCGCGTTGGAATGGAGCGGAGTGGAGAGCCTGCGCGAACGGATGGCTTGCCGCGGGCTGGTGCGCATCTCCGGCACTCCGCGAACCGTTCGAGTGTCACATTCAGCGCATGCGTACGGCAAGCAGAGACATAGAGCGGCGATGGTGACGGCGGCGACGAACAACAGCGTGCCGGGTCGTACGCACAGGGTAGCTGCGGCGATGCCGAGTCCATGTGCTGCGCGCAACCGGCTCGCTGACCGGCCGGGCAAGACCGCCGATAACGCCGTCCGCGGCTGCATCGGGCGCCGGTGTCACGTCCGCCGGTTCCGCTTCGTTGCCGGCGACCAGAGATGCCGGGAGGCTGCGTTGAGGACCGTAAGTCTTATACACCGAGATGTGAAAGCAGGCCTGCTCGAACTCTTCTTCTACATCGAGTTTGCCGTTGGCCTGGAGCTTTCCGAGAACGCTGCGCATCCAGGCAATCTCGTGCCGCGACATCCCTTTCTTGCCCAGATCGATGGCCTCTCCGGTCAAATGCGGGGAGGCCGTGTCGCCGTACGCCGGCGCCGCATTGCCGTTATAGCGCGCCAGGTGCCGCTGGAACTCCACCGTGCGGACCGCCGAGGTGAGCTGCAGGGGACTGCCAAAAGCCTTTTCATGCGCGCGGGAAAGATCGGTTAAAAACCGGGCCGTCCACGGGCGGCAGTAGCGGCGGTTCAGCGGAAGCCGGGAATCGATCACCAGGCCGCCGGAAGCCGGTAACGCCACCAGATCGCCGGAATGAATCATGGAGCTGAGTTGCTCATCGTTCTGAATCCGCCTCAACCCTTCCACATCCGCGATGATGTTCTGGTGAACCAGCACTTCATGCGAACCGCGCAACGCGACGGGCATATAACGAGGCACGGAAATATTGAATGCCGGAATGTCACGCAGACGCGCGCTGGCCTCGGTTGCGGGTGCGCCGGGATCGCTTGCGGGCGTGAGCGGAACCGAGCGGCGCCTGTTCTGTGGGCGGCTCGCTGTCTGAATTGGTCAGAGCAGGCCTGGCTGGGCACTTCGGGCGAATCGCCGATCGGTGCGGCCGTTTCCGCGCTGCTCGCCGTTTCTGCCGGAGTGGTGTGGGTGCTGATCTCTTCGAGCGCTGCCTGCATGCGATATCGCTGAGCGCGGGCGCGAGGTCCTCTCCGCCGGTACGCGACACCGTGAATATAGGGCGAGCTTCCATGCGTCCGGGAATGCCGCCTCGCCATTTTCCGATTCGCGGACGGTTGCACGCGATGAGGGTGAGATGACGATCGGTGCAGTTGAGCAGTCCGATGCGCATGTTTCGGCTGCGGATGCGAATGCGCCATGTGGGTGTGGAAGCGATGCATTTTGAACCGCTTCGAACTTGCCCGCCCGGGAACAGGCGCCAGCAGAAATATCGCAAGCCAGAAAGACCCGGCGAGACGCACGCCGAGCCACATCGAACGAAAATTGAACGGGGATTTACGCATCACTACCTGATCTGAGAATACCCACTTCGCCGCATCAATGATAGTGACCAAGGGGGTACAACGCAGCATCCTTTGGTCACGTAACCAAAAAGCGTTACCGGTCCCGGTTGCGGCCTGCATCGGTCGTTCTTCTGAGTACGCGTGCTACCATCGCCAAAGACCCATGAATTTGCATGTTGTTCTTATTATTTTTCAAATCGTCGTACTGTTGTTTGCCATCAGCCTGCATGAAGCAGCGCATGGGTGGATGGCATGGCGGCTGGGCGACCCCACAGCCCGCATGCTGGGCCGGGTCACCCTCAATCCCGTCAAGCACATCGATCTCTTCGGCACCTTGCTGATTCCCCTGCTCTGCGTCTACGCCGGGTTCCCGTTAATCGGCTGGGCGAAGCCGACGCCGGTGACCACACGCAATTTCAAAAACATTCGCCGCGATGACATTTTGACGACGCTCGCCGGGCCGGTCAGCAATCTGCTCACCGCAATTGTCGCGCTCATCATTCTGCTGATCCTCAAAATCTTCGACGCTCCCACCGTGCTGACCGCTGTCATGTCCGCGCAGATGAATACGATCAGCCAGGTTGGAATGAACGGCAGCCCGGTATTGTTCCCGCTCACACTGCTGCTTTACTATGCGGTGCTGCTGAATCTTATTTTGATGGCTTTCAACCTGATTCCCCTGCCGCCGCTCGACGGCAGCCACGTGCTTCGCCATATGCTGCCGTACAACTGGCTCCGCGCCTATGACTCGATCGGCATGATCGGCCTGATTCTGGTTTTCTTCTTCGGAGGACGTTTCATTGGCATGATCGTCAGCCCGATGCTGGGAGTTTTCAATCACATCCTGCTCAGCATGTAGAACGCGCTTCCGATACCATCAAAACTTGTAAGCAGTCTCATCCGCTAATAGAGAGGATGTTTTGACGTGACGGAGAGCAGTCAATACCAGGACGAAGGAACCGGTGAGAAATCGTCGTCCCGGAAAGTTGACGCTCGAAACACGGATACCCAGAGTTTTCTGCGCGGTGCGATCAGTGTTTTTATCCTGTTCCATCTGATCGCTATCACCTGTTGGGCATTGCCGGTAAATTTTTCTCCCGTCAGGGATATCAAAAACTTTGTCCGCCCCTACATGCTTTGGTCTGGCCTTTTTCAATCGTGGGACTTCTTCGCTCCCAATCCAAAAACGATCAATTCGTATGTCACCGCCGTTGTGATTACGCAGGATCGCCATCAGAAAGTCTGGGCATTCCCCAGGATGGAGCAGCTCAGCTTTACTCAACGCTATCGTAAAGAGAGATACCGCAAATTCGCCGAGGTCCTGCCCCTGCGGCAGAACGCATCCCTATGGCCGGATGTTGCCAGGCATATTGCGCAGAAATTCGACAGCCCGACCGATCCTCCCGCCATGGTTCTATTGATCCAGTTTCAAGCTCCCATTGCACCGGGAGCGCCCAAAACATCGGCTCCGGTTCCGAAGCCGAACATCTTCTATGAATATGTAAATTACGTTCCTCCCCCGGATGTTTCCTCCCAGGATCTGAAATGATCTGCGCAAAAATTCCTTAACTCCTGGGAGAAATTCTTCTTCACCCCGCAATCGCCTGTTCCAATCGCGCTCTTCCGCATTCTTTACGGCATCTGCGTTTCAGCGACACTGCTTCTGCTGCATTCCGACTGGCTGGAGTGGTTCGGTGTCAACGGCTGGGTCTCTCTATCGACCATGACCACAATGGAGCCAGGTGTCCGCCTGAATCTGTTCACGGTCATGCCGCAGAATAATCATTGGATCACCGCATTTTTCTGGGTGTTTTTGGCTTTCACTGTGCTGCTCACGATCGGCTTTTGGACTCGCCTCAGCAGCGCCGTCGTGTTTCTTTGCCTCACCTCCATGCAGCAGAGAAATCTCTTCATCACTCATGGGGGTGACACGTTTTTGCGTGTCGCCGGTTTCTTCCTTATCTTTGCGCCCGCCGGCGCGGCTCTCTCTGTAGACCGTCTGATACGAATTCGCAGAGGCCGCGAAGGTTCTCAGATTTTGCCGAGAGCCCCCTGGGCTCAACGAATGATCCAGTTTGAACTGGCGCTGCTGTATTTCTGCTCCTTTCTTTGGAAGCTGAAGGGCGATGCGTGGCGCAATGGAACGGCTCTCTACTACGTGACCCACCTTCATGAGATTCAGCGCTTTCCACTTCCCGGATGGATTCAATATTCATTCGTACTGAAAATGGGAAGCTGGTCCACTCTCATTCTTGAGCTTGCATTGGCGATCCTGATCTGGTTCAAGCCATTCCGGTATCCGCTTCTCATTCTGGGTCTGTTCTTCCATTTGTGCCTTGAATATGCGTTTAACCTTCCCATGTTCGAGTGGGATGTCTTGACGGCCTACGTCCTCTTTATCGATCCAGCCGATCTCATGCGCCTGGGAAACATGATCCGCAATCGCTTCACAAGGCGCAGCCGTGTAATCAGCTCGCCGGCATCAGCTTCCGCGGCTCACCCTTGAGATCAGCGGAGAGTCTCCGGAATGCCGTGACTTTGCCGCTCAATATGAATGAAACTGGCTGTAAGCTCATTACATAACCATCCTGGAAAGTACCTGTTGAAAATGACGGAATCCACCCAATCTACGGCCGCGCACAAACGCGTTTTAAGCGGCATGAGGCCTACGGGCAAGCTGCACCTCGGCAACTATATGGGCGCGCTCTATAACTGGGTGCGGCTGCAGCACCACTACGAATGCTTCTTCTTTATCGCCGACTGGCACGCGCTCACCACCGATTACGCGGACACCTCGAGCATCCGCGAAAACATTCTCGACGTGGCGCTCGATTGGCTGGGCGCCGGCCTCGAGCCCAAACGCTCGACCATGTTCGTGCAATCCTGGGTGCCGCAGCACGCGGAACTGCATCTGCTCTTCTCGATGATCACCCCGCTGGGCTGGCTGGAGCGCGTTCCGACATACAAGGAGCAGCAGGAAAATATCACCGGCAAGGATCTCAGCACCTATGGTTTTCTCGGCTATCCGCTGCTGCAGTCCGCGGACATCCTCATCTATCAGGCCGATTTCGTTCCCGTGGGCCAGGACCAGGTGGCGCACGTCGAATTGACCCGCGAAGTGGCGCGGCGCTTCAACTTTTTCTATCCTGGCAGCGCGCCTGCACACTCCGGCGAGAAGGCGGTAGGCGGAGAAAATTCCGCCTCGGCAAGCTCGCCTGCTCCAATTGAGGTATTGCCCGAACCGCAGGTCCTCCTCACGCCGTCTCCCAAGCTGCCGGGTACCGATGGCCGCAAAATGTCGAAGAGCTACGGCAATACCATCCTGCTGACCGACCCGGAGCCGGAGATTCGGCAGAAGCTCAAGACCATGGTTACCGATCCGGCGCGGATTCGCCGCAGCGATCCCGGCAATCCTGAGCTATGCCCGGTCTTTGATCTACATAAAATTTTCTCCTCGACAGAAACCCAGCAGAAAGCCGCCCGAGGCTGCCGCACCGCTGGCATCGGCTGCATCGAATGCAAGCGCTGGCTGGCCGACGGCGTGGTCGCCGAACTCGCTCCCATTCAGGAACGCCGCCGCCAGTACGAAGCCCAGCCACAGCAGGTCTGGGAGATTCTGAATGAAGGCTCCGCGTGCGCCAGAACCCGCGCCGAGCAAACCATGCGACAGGTGCGCGAAGCCATGCACCTCGTCCAAATCGAAACGGCAAAAGTAGGCGCGGCAAGATGATCGACACCGCACAGAACGGCGAGCCGGAGTCAGCAGGGTACCCCATTTCAGCCGCTTTGGCCTGAACGGGGTTTCGAGCGATATCATAAGCCAGAACGAGAAAAAAAATGCAAACGACCATCGAACTGCCCGATTCCGAATACCGCAAAGCGGAAAAGATTGCGCGCACACAGGGCCTTACGGTTGAGGAGCTCGATTGTTCGCGCCTTTGAGCGTGAAATGAAAACCGAGCCGGAGATTGCCTCCTGTGGCAAACGGGTAACTCTGCCTCTGATCCCTTCCAAGGATCCGGGCGCCTTGGATTTGAAAGACTTCGATTTCGATGATCTACTTGCCTGACGTCAACATCTGGATCGCACTTACTTCAAACCGGCATGTTCACCACTCCGTTGCTAAAGGCTGGCTGCAAAGCATAGAAGAGGACCAGATCGCCTTTTGCCGTATCAGTGAATTGGGTTTTCTCCGCCTTCTGACAAACGCACATGTGACGGGTAGAGATGTTCTGTCTCCTGCCCAGGCATGGCATGTCTATGATCAATGGAGAACTGACGACCGGGTGGTATTCCTTGCAGAAGTCGCGGAATTCAGCAAACATTGGCGGCAATTGGGAGAGCGGATTGCTGGAGATTCGAGCGTCTGGATGGATGCGTATCTGGGGGTATTCGCGCTACAGGCAAACGCAACGGTCGTCACACTCGACCGCAGATTTCCTGCAATCGGTGGTGTCGTAGTCCAATTTCTCGAGTAGGCGCCGGGAATACTGCGCTTGTTACACTGGGCATCAATGATCGAATTCCCCCAGCCCGAAGGAGAAGCGGCTACGAATCCGCAATCCGAGCCACAGCAGCTCAATCTGCCTGCCAACCCGCCCTTCGCGCCCGAACCGAAAAAGAGCGCCGCGGAAACCGCGGCCGCCAGAGCCGAGGAGCGCGCCGCCGAGCGCAAAGCGGCCAGGGAAGAGGCCAACACCTTCCCCTTTGCGGTAACCGTCGGCCAGGTCTACGACGGCCCGCTCGATCTGCTGCTCGACCTCATCCGCAAGCAGGACATAGACATCTACGACATCCCCATCGCGCGCATCACGGCGCAGTTTCTGGCCTATGTCGAAAATTTGAAGCAGTCGGACGTGGATGGCGCGGGCGAATTCATCTACATGGCCTCTCTGCTGATTCACATCAAAAGCCGCATGCTGCTGCCGCGCAGCACAGACGGAACCACCGATGCGCAGGAGGAAGATCCGCGCCGTGAACTGGTGGAGCGGCTGCTCGAGCATCAGCGTTTCAAAAGCGCCGCCCAGATGCTGCTCCAGAAGCAGATGCTCGAAGAATCGTCGTGGAGCAATCCCATCATCCGCGAATTCCGCGAAGATCCCGGCACCGAGCCCGAGATCGCCGCCGACACCGTCGATCTGGTGCGCGTATTCCGCGAAATTCTAGATCGCGCCCGGCAGCGGCCGGTGCTGAACGTAAGTGACGACGCCGTCACCGTCGCCCAGATGATCGATTACGTCCGCCGCCGCCTCGTGATGGAAGACCGCCCCATCGGCCTCCGCCGCCTGCTGCAGCATGTGCAGTCGGAGCGCGCTCTCATCTGCACTTTCCTCGCGCTGCTGGAACTGGTGCGATTGCAGGCAATTTTATTGAGGCAGACCGGAGCCTTTGGCGAAATCATCATCAAGAAACACGAAAGTTTCGAGTCCACCATGATGGAAGGCCGCGACGACTGGAGCTAAGCAACCACTGTGTCATCCCGACCAAAGCGAAATCGGGGCGCCGAATCTCCTGCCTCATTGGGCGGCGTTGGCCGGGGCTGGAACCAAGTCAGCCTTATAAATATCGAAAATCGTCGATCCGCTCGATGTTTGGCGTGTGCGAAGGATGTCGGACCTAGTCATCGTGGATGCACAGAATATCCCAGAAAGACAATCCGGGAAAACTGATTTGTTTCAACGGTGTTCCATCTGTGACGTCGATTTCCTCAATAATTCCTTGACCTGCCTTGACAGCTTCATTTCCATCTGGCCGAAAACGAAGAAATAAGGTTTTCCCGTTGGACGGGATCAGTGAATCGAGTTCGTAGCCTGGATGCCTCCGGACCGGGATGGCGTTCATGCTCCCGTCGGCGAACACTTCATAGATCGGTCCTTCGGACCCTGGCTCCAGAAGATCGATGGCGCTTCCGTGATGGGTGAGCTGGTAGGAGAGCACCGCTATTGCTCCTTCAAGAGAGCGACGCTGTTCCTTCGGCGCGGAGGGATTCAGTCCGGACTCCAGACTCGGCGAGTTGAGGGGTAGAGGTTTCGCAGGGTTCAGGAATCGCCGCAATGTCCCGTCGGAATCCACCATCGCCAGTTTCGGGACAGTTTCCAGGGCGTCGATGCCGAGCACAAGATATTGCCCTGTATCGAATTGCGCAATCCTGGCCGGATTAAAGTGCGGAATGTCGACCGCAAATGAGTCTTTATAACTTCCATTTCTATCGAATTGTGCGATGTACCAGCCATACTGTCCGGTATATCGGGGCGTTTTCCCTGCTGCTGGAAACTCCGTTGCTGAATCGCGAGTAGCGCGGACAAGAAGCGAGACGCCTGCATCGGTCGCATCCACGCTGAGCGTATCTTCTACGCCGTATAGATCGTGAATTTCTTCAAGCGGGTAGGCCGTCTTTTTTCCGTCCGGACCGAAAGCGAACAGGACCTCCGTGCTGGAATCGGGATCCATAAAGAGGTTCATGAAAACGGTCCCATCCTCGCTGCATTGCAGCGGCGCCCCATCGTACAGAGAGAAAGGCATCGGGTATTCCGTTCGATGATCTCTGTCTAATTGGAACGTATATGTCGGCACGTAGTTCGACGGATGCCTGGAAACAGGTTGTTTCCCATCCGTCTGCGCGGACAAACACGGTAGACTGCCCGAACAGACGATCGAAACGAAAGCCGCCAGGATGCGAAGCGTCATGGAAGCCACCGAGCGAATTATACGAAATCCGCTGCAGCCGGTATGCTAGATTCCTGGCAACCCCATGAGCCTGAAAGCAAAAATTGAAGCCGTGATCTACGCCGCCGATGAACCGGTGACGCTCGCGCAACTCGCCCAGATATTTGCCGGCGAAGCTCTCGCACCCGGGCTGCCATTCGATTCCGTAACCCCGGAAAGCGAGGATCCGGCCGAGGCCGACATCACCGAGACGACCGGCCAACCCGAGCTCCCCATTGAAGACGCGGAGACAAAAAGGCAAGCTCGCCTTCGCGACCGCGAAGCCCGCGCAGCCATCCAGAAAATCGTCGACGAGCTGATCGCGGAATACGCCAACGGCGACCGCGGCATGGAGATTCGCGAGATCGCCGGCGGCTATCGCGTCGCAACGAAGGCCGAATATCACGATGCGGTGCGCTCGTTTGTCAAAAGTCTGAAGCCGCAGATGAAGCTCTCCCTGCAGGCGCTCGAAACGCTGGCCGTGGTCGCCTATAAGCAGCCCGTCACCGCGCCCGAAATTAGCGAAATTCGCGGTGTCGATACCACCGGCGTGCTCGGCGGCCTGATGGCTCGCAAGCTCATCACGACCGCCGGCCGCAAACAGGTCATCGGTCGCCCCATCCTCTACAAGACCACGAAGGAATTTCTCCTGCGCTTCGGACTGAAAGACGTCAGCGAGCTGCCCAGCATCGAGGAATTCGAAAAGATGGCCGCCGAAATGGCCGAATCCGACGCCGAGGGAATGCAAACCTCATCCGCCAACCTGGAGGATTCCACGGCCTCGGAAACCGGAACCGTTCCAGGAGCCGCTCCCGCAACAGAAAATTTCTCCTCCCGTGAGCCGTCGTCCGAAGACCTCTCTTCTCAGGAACCGTCATCCTGAGCGGAGTTAAGGATCTCTCTATTATGAAAAACTCGGATCATCAAAATTCCCGCGCCGCTGCAACACCCGAACGGCTGCAAAAAATCCTCGCCGGCGCCGGCATCGCCTCCCGGCGCAAGGCCGAGGAATTCATCGTGCAGGGTCGCGTTCAGGTCAACGGCCAGATCGTCACCGAACTAGGCACCAAAGCAGACCCTGCTCGCGATCACATCCGCGTAGACGGCAAGCTCATCCATGCAGCCGGCGAGCATCGCTATTACATGCTGAACAAGCCGAAGGAGTATGTCACCACTGCCAGCGATCCCCAGGGCCGTCCTACGGTAATGCAATTCTTCTCGCGCGTTCGGCTGCGAATGTTTCCCGTTGGCCGGCTGGATTATTACAGCGAAGGGCTGCTGCTGGTCACAAATGATGGCGAGCTGGCGAATGAGCTCACCCGCGCCGCCTCTCACGTCGAAAAAACTTATCTGGTCAAGATCAGCGGCATTCCCCCTGAAGAATCGATCGAGAAACTGCGGCGCGGCATTTCCATTCCGCTCGATGATGCAGGATTTGGCAAAGGACGCGTCCGCACCGCGCCCGCGAAGATTCGTCTGTTCCGCCGCGGCGACAATCCTTGGTATGAAATCACCATCACCGAAGGCCGCAACCGGCAGTTGCGCAAAATGTTTGAAGAGATCGGCCATCACGTCGAAAAAATCCGCCGCGTCGGCTACGGCCCGCTGGTGCTCGATGTACCGCCGGGCGAATATCGCGAGCTGACGGACCGGGAAGTGCAATCGCTCTACCGCTCCGTTAAAAAAAGCTACCCCCAGGCTAGAGCGATTCCACGGTAGGTGTATCCCGCGGGATTGGATTTTTTGCGCAGCTTTCCCTTAGAAAACTGCACTACACGATCGTTGTCCGGTACTGTAACCGTGGAACCGCTCTGGCTTTCCCATCTCAAGCAAGTCCGGATGATACCCGGGACGAAGCATTCCAGGTCATCCGAGTTCGAAAGAGGATTCGATCACCTGTCCTGTCATCAGATCGTGCGCGACAACTTTCCAACTGCCTTTTGGGTCATTCACGGCAAATGGAACGCGTTCGGTATGCGGCGTCGTTTTGACCAGCGCGTTGCGGGCATACAGGTCGTAAAGTTCACCCGATGGCTTTTGAAATTCGAGGTGCACCACCCGGAAACTGCCGGCAGGCGCGGAGCCGTCATCCGCCAGGACCGTTTCCACCATGTCTCCGGCCCGTGCGCCGGGAGAGATCATTACCTTCAATGGAGACAGCGGTTGCGAACAGCGAGTGTAGACCAGCGGCTCCCATGGATTCAGGGCTAGCCTTCAGGCTGCGAACCTTACCCAGATCCTTACGGCCTCGAACGTCGTAAGTTTGATTCACTTCCGTCCACTCGATCGTAACCGCCTCCTCTTTTTCGAGCAGCGAATTATCGATCAAATCTTCCACGTCATCGAATCCCGGGACGATATTGGGCTTGAGCTCCGCCGCCAGTTTGGGATTGACATCCCATCCGGCATTATCGAATTGAGGATTTCTGAATATTGCAACTTGCTCGCAGCTTCCATTGGCGAATCGGACAACTTCGGTTCCTGGCAGGCGTTTTCCATCCGAACCTAGCACGCGTACTTGGGGTTTGATTTGAGCCAGTTCGAAAACGCCCTCCATAATTTCGGGAAGACTGGACTCAGAGTTCGACTTCAGACGCAAATAGCCATAATCGGCAACTTCCAGATTCAGAAAGACGGCATGTCCGGAACCGAACTGATTTACGATGACCAGCGGTACCTCTCCGCTGCGAGCAAGAGCTTTTCCGGAATTTGTGACAACCGTCGCATCTCCAGGACTCATGCCTCTCAATTCCTTGCCTGCGAGGCGTAAAGCATCCTCATCGCCCACGCCTTGGATGGAACTGGCAACGGTTCGAGCCGGTCCATGGCTGATTCCAAAAACATCATCCAGTTGCCCTTTGCCCAGGTCGCGTCCATGCGCATTCAAGTCGGCCGCACGGTAATCCGCTACCAGCGTTCCGCCAGACCGCACGAAAGCCCGAATCTGTTTCGCTTCTTCCGGGCTGACTGCAATCGATTGCGGCATGATGAAGACCTTGTATTCTCCGGAGTTGAGATCGCCGGATTCTATCTGGCTTCTCCCGACGAAGTTATATTGCAGCGCCAGGTCCTCAATCAGCTTGGTCCAGCTATTTCGAACCGCGCTGCACAGGCTATCGCTTCTCCCGCCGTTTTGCAGCATCCACTCACGCGCGTTTTTCAGATTCTCCAGCAGCCAGTGGACCTGGATGGAAGCCTGGGAGTAATGGATTGCAATCCCGTCCTGCTTTCGCTCGGAGTTGATGATCAGCTTGCCGATCCCTCCACGCAGTTCATGGAACAGATCGGAAAAAGTATCCGCCGAAACCGTAAGTTTCCCGGTGCTCGGATCGACGAACCGGTTCACCGTCTCGTTCGCGTCCCAGATCAGCGCTGCATTATGGGAGTGAAAGACTCCCCACCAGATGGGACGAATCGCCCACCGTTGCCCGATGCGCTGCTGCGCGGTTAGCGGCTGTCCCGGCAGGGCACTGAAGCGATGCGTTGAAAACATGATGACCGACGGCTTCAACGAGCGAATAACTTCCACGTTGTTGCCGCGGTTGTAAACCTCGATCACATCCACTGCGCGAACGACCTGCTCGTAGTTGTACCAGCCAAATGCAGCAGGCACCTGTGCGCCTTCGGTTCCACAGAGTGCATGGGGATCTTCCGCCTTGCAGATGTCTGCTGCTCGCTTTACGCCGTCGGCGAACGTCTCGTCCATGAAATTGCGAAAATCGCACCAGGCACTTACATTCCATCCTCGGGTTGAGGCAATTTCACCCAGCTCCTTATAGAAGCGCTTGATGAAGGCGACCACCTGGGCCCAATTCTGAAATTTTGTCGGCTCGTTCTGCATGCCACGGCCGGTGAGGCTGCCCCAGCGCACGTTCGCCTGATCAAGCGGACCCATGGCTTTCTTTAGAGACGCCTCGTCGAGGACGGGAATCGAGAGAGATTCCCGCGCTATCCCCAGGATGGGCTGCCAGGCGCCCATCTGCTCACCAGTGGGAGGACGGTCCCCTTTGGGCACAGCAAAGCCGGTTCCCCATTCCCGGTTAAATTGTCCGAGGGTTTTGTATCTTTCGCGGATACCCGCCAGTGCAATGGATTCAAATGCTCTGTCGGTGGTGGTGTATCCGATCATGGTTCCAGTCTTTACCCAACTGGGAGTGGCATGAAGATGGGCATCATCCCAATGCGTAAGCTCTCCGACCGACCAGTCTCGAGCGACACCGGACGGCAGACCGTGTTCCCGGCGAAGGAATGAGGCAAACTTTTCCGTGCAGTATTTGGAGTGACAGAAATCGTTTGGCTGGATTTGATCGCCTTGTCCCAGTTCGTCGGCGATGTTGTAGAACAGCGGGCGGAAAGGACGGTGTTTACGAACGTAACCCGTTAGGTTTTCGCGGAGATATTCGGTGGTTTCCGGATCGTTGAGACAGGGGCTTCGGACCCATAGCTCCATGTTCTCCCGATCCCGGCTGACCTTGGTGAGCAGCGCTCTCCACTCCGCCTGATCCTTGTGATAAATCGCGAACACTTCCCAGGCCATTTGCTCGACATAGAATTTGAAATTGTTGTCCAGAACAGGGTCATTATCCTCCTTGGTATAGGCGATGATTGCGTCCAGGCCGGCAGCGCGCAATTGATCGTAAAATCCGTCGGGATAATGCGCCCAGCTGATGGTGTGGTAATCGTCCCAGGGGGTATACGTGGGCGAGAGCATAAACTTTGCTGTCGCCACCTGCGGAACTCCATTCACCGTCACCCGGATCCAGTTCACATACGTCAGGCCAGCTCTCATATTGAAGGAGAACGACGCTGCGACAGATGGGCCGTTCAGCGACAGCTTTTGTTCTCCCGCCACTCGGCCGAAGCTGTCCATCCAGCGAACCTCGACTGGCCCCGAAGCAGCGCGAAGGAAACTGAGCGTTCCGTTCAACACTCCGTCCTGATCGGCGATTTCGCGATCAAGCGTTATTCGCCCGAGCACCATCGCTTCCGCCCCACCCGCAATTGGCTGCCGCGAACATCGGCGGCCTACCTAACCCCATCAGTGCGGGAGCAAACATTGCTGAAGTTACAGCGCTGCGAAGAAAACCTCGGCGGCTTAAATCGTATTTATTGGCCAAGGCGACCCTCCTTCATCTGTGGCGAGTTCATTGAAACGGCTGGCAGAGCGATGAAGTTTCAGAATCTTAATCTTCAGAAAACTATTGTGAACGTGTGCCAAGGGGTAATTTCTCGCCGGCAGATAATGTAGCAGCAGGGAATTGATTCTGAGCTGTTGCAATCGAATTACCTCAGTCTTCGAATGGGAAGAGTCTCCGTGATGATAAGCAAGATAGCTCGACTCACCGAGCCATCGTAAGTAGTGCTCGGTATGGTCCTGTCGCACGCCGGCGCGCAAATTGTTGACAGCCCGCTTCTCGATCACCGAGCGGAGACCCTCACTTTCAGTTTGATTGACAGGAAAGGACCTCCACATTTCTACAAATTCCGGGAATCTGTTTATTTTTCGCTATCATCGCGAATTACTGGTTGAAGTGTTAATGAAAAAATGACACGAAAACGGTCTACTTTCCACAACAGGAAACTGCTGAGTGCATGTTGTTACTGCAGCGGCAAACTCCATCCCCCCTTCCCGTTGATACAACCAGACGGGAGAAAATCATGGAGAAAGCGACATTTGGAGCGGGATGTTTCTGGGGGGTTCAGGCGGCCTTCGACCAGATTCCCGGCGTGCTCGAAACAGCCGTCGGATACGAGGGCGGAACTCGATGGAAAAACCCACCTATCGCGATGTCTGCACCGACCGGACCGGGCACGCGGAACTCCTCGAAATCGCCTTTGATCCGGCCAGGGTGAGCTATCAGCAACTGCTCGACACTTTTTTCAGCGTCCACAATCCAACCCAGCTGAACCGCCAAGGTCCGGACCACGGAACCCAGTACCGGTCCGTAATCTTCTATCATTCCCCGGAGCAGCAGCAGGCCGCCGAAACCACCATCGCGCGGCTGGCCGAGTCGCAAAAATTCCCCAGACCCATCATGACCCAGGTTGTTCCCGCGCAGACATTCTGGCCGGCCGAAGGAATACCACCAGAAGTATCTCGAAAAGCGCGGCGCCGTAAGCTGCCACATCTAATCAATCGCTGCTGGACGTCCGCGAAAGCTTGTCTGGACCCGCCGGGCTGCAAGACACCCTTTTACCGCCGGCGGTGCTCTCAATACGCAATGACAATCCGCCTGAAACCCCTCTCACAACAGACCATCGTGATTACCGGCGCGACCAGCGGAATCGGATTGACTACGGCGAAGGAGGCCGCACGGCGCGGCGCTAACGTGGTCCTCGCAGCACGGAACGAGGAAGTTCTTGAGCAGGTTGTGCGCGACCTGAAGCGAGTCGGCGCAAAGGCGATAGGCGTACCGACGGACGTCAGTCACCGTGCGGACATCGAGCGCCTCTCGCAGGAGGCTATCAACGCGTTTGGCGGGTACGACACCTGGGTAAACGACGCCGGGCTAGCCCTTTGGGCACCTCGACGAGGTCTCGGATGACGGACCACCGTCAGCTCTTCGAGATCAACTTCTGGGGCGTCTACTACGGCTCCACAACAGCGGTGAAGCACCTGAAGCAGCGCGGCGGCGCCATCATCAACCTGGGCAGCGTGGCCTCGGATCTTGCCTTCCCCGTCCAGGGCATGTATGCGACCAGCAAGTTTGCTATCAAGGGTTTCACAGACGCATTTCGTCGGGAGTTGCACAACGAAAGGCGCCGGTTTCCGTCACCCTCATCCAACCTGCGGGCATCGCGACGCCCTTCGCAGAGCACGCCAAGAACTATGGGCAGGATGAAGCCATCCCGCCCCCGCTGTACCGGCAGAGGATGTCGCGAACGATCCTCTACGCCGCGGAACACGCTCGCCGCAATCTCCACGTGGGCGGTGCAGGTCTGCTGATGAGCGCGTTCAGCGCGGTTATGCCGGCCTGTTGGACCGCGCCTCCGGCCAATGTCGAAGTCGCAATACGAAAACAACCCAAGCAGCCGCGGGATAGCCTTTGGCAGCCCGGCGACGACGGCGATGTGCGCGGCGGCCAGGGCTTCATCCGGCGCAGCCTCTATACCGCGGGGTATCGTGAATCCGCTGGCGACCCTGGTAGTGGCCAGTCTCGCGGGAGCCGGGATCGGCTTTGCAATCTGGAGGAAGATGAACAGCTAATTTCTCCAGCGGCGGCTTTACCTGACCTTGGCTCCCAGGGAGGGAATTCAACCGTTTTTCTTTTAGCAACGTGAATAGAAGTCCGCTCTTGAACCTAGAGCGATCGAATAGAATCAAATGTACGTACCCCAGCCCCGGGGATTTAGTAAGCCTGAGAAAGGGTATTGAACTGCCAGATGGGTACATCTCCATTCCATCCAATCAGTTACACTCGACAAATGGTATTTACGTTACCTAGAATCGACTTTTCTTCCCATTTCGCGCCCAGCGTGAATTCGGGCCTTACTGCCAGTTGGCTTCCGGGCTTCACGATGGGGCTGGGGATGCGAGCGGCCACCGTGCTTGCGGCAGGCAGCTACGCTTATGCCGGTATGTGGCCGGGATCACAGATCTTTGGCCCCTGCGTCGTCGACGCGAAATGCCCGACCCAGATTGCCTTGACCTACGATGATGGCCCGTCGGATCCGGACACCTTTGAATTGCTTGACGTTCTGGCGAAACATGGCGTCCGCGCGACCTTCTTCATGATTGGCCAGTTCGTCCGGCAACGCGCGCAGATTGCGCGCGCCGTCGCCGCAGCCGGACACCTGATCGGCAACCACACCATGACACATCCGCTGCTTCTCTTCCGCTCGCCAGAAGTGGTCCGGCAGCAGTTGCGAGACTGCAATGCGGCACTGGAGGACGCTTTGGGAATGCCGGTACGATGGTTCCGTCCGCCGCATGGGAGCCGGCGGCCGGACATATTGCGTTCTGCCCGCGAGCTCGGTTTGACGACAGTGATGTGGAACGCCATGGGATACGATTGGAGACCGACGACACCCGAAGCGGTACGGCACCATATCCTCCGCGGATTCCGCAAGAACCAGAAGCGCGGCCACGCCACCAATGTGTTGCTCCACGATGGCGGACAGGCGGATCATGGACAGGATCGCAGCCACACGGTTGCCGCTACCGACCGGCTGATCTCCTACTGGAAGAACGCCTTCGCCCAGCGTGGTGAAACCTGCGAATTCGTCACTCCCGAGGTCTGGGTCTGACGCGCTTCTCTCTGGACGAGCGCTACTACTGTGAACCTTTCGGCAGTCCGCAATCGCAGGAGAACCGCTTGAATGCAGCCCCGCGGCTCATCCCCAGCTTTGACACGTGATCGGTCGCTTCACGTCGAACACGGTGAATTTGAACACGTCATCATCCTGCTGGAGCATCTGCGGCTGAACTGGCTGCTGCACCATTTTCCGCCGCGTGTCGTTCACGCGGTTTATGTAATGATCAGCGGCTTCATCACCGTGGCGATCCTCTCGCTGCTGGCGTTTGCTACCAAGAACCCCTTTGTCTTTCCCTCCGTTGGGCCGACCGCCTATCTTTTCTTCTTCACTCCCCTGGCAAGATCCGCGAGTCCGCGCAATGCCATCCTTGGCCACGGGATCGGGCTAGTTTGCGGCTATGCGGCTCTGGTGATCACGGGCGCGTCGGCTTCGCCCGTTGCCACGCATACAGGCATTTATTGGCCGATGATTCTTTCGGCGGCATTTTCGCTGTCTGCTACCGGGGCCCTCATGATCCTGCTGCGGGTCAGCCATCCACCGGCGGGTGCAACCACGCTGATTGTGTCGCTAGGATTGGTTCCGCAAGTCAGAGATTTGTTCATTATCGAAATCGCAGTGGTGCTGCTGACACTTCAGGCGCTGGCGATCAACCGACTGGCCGGTGTGCCTTATCCGTTTTGGGGTCCACGAGAGGGCGCTCGGATCGCGGGCTGATCACGTCGCCGAACGCTCGCGATGGCTTGCTTCGCAGCGGTGAGGGTGAAGGCAATCTCCTGGTCCCCGTGTGCGCTGCCTAGAAACGCCGCTTCAAACTGGGACGGTGGCAGCCAGACGCCAGCGTCGAGCATGGAGCAGTGAAACGCGGCAAATTGTGTGGTGTTCGATCCGCAGGCGCCGGCATAATCCGTGACCGGGCCCGCGTTGAAAAACCATGTCCACATGGAACCGACGCGGTTCGTCGTGAGAGAAACACCCGCTTCTCGCGCAATTGCGGCGACACCTTCGGTGACCGCTTGCGAAGCTTTCTCCAACTGCGGATAAATCGTTCCGCGATGCTCGGTCAAATGGCCGACGGTTGCGACACCTGCAGCCATGGCCAGCGGATTTCCGCTAAGCGTGCCCGCCTGATAGACCGGCCCCAGCGGAGCAAGCAACCGCATAATCTCGGCACGGCCGCCGAAGACGCCGCAGGGCAGACCGCCGCCCACAATTTTTCCGAGGCAGGTCATGTCGGGCTGAATGCCGTAAAGCTCCTGTGCGCCGCCTAGAGCAACACGAAATCCCGTCATCACCTCGTCGAAAATGAGCAGTGTGCCCTCGCGCCGCGTAATCTCCCGCAAGGCCTGGAGATATCCGGGAGCGGGCGGAATACACCCGGCATTACCGACAACTGGCTCGACGATAACGCAGGCGATTTGGCCCTTGTACCGCGCGAAAGCTTCCTCCACTGCTGTCACGTCGTTGTAGGGCAGCGCCAGCGTGTGCTGCACGGTCTCTTCCGGCACGCCCGCGGAACCGGGAATACCAAGCGTCGCGATCCCGGAGCCAGCCTTCACCAGCAGCGCATCGGCATGGCCGTGATAACAGCCTTCAAACTTGATGAAAAATTTGCGTTTGGTATATGCCCTCGCCAGACGGATAGCGGACATAGTTGCCTCTGTCCCGGAGCTGACGAAACGCAGCATTTCAACTGCGGGAAATGCGTGTCGCACCATCTCCGCCAGATCGACTTCCGTCGGCGTGGAAGCGCCGAAGCTGGTTCCGCGAGCGGCAGCCTCCTGCACCGCGCGCACCACATGGGGCGCGGCATGGCCCAGGATCATCGGCCCCCAGGAGCCGAAATAATCCACATAACGATTGCCGTCGATGTCCCATAGGTACGCGCCTTCGCCGCGAACGACAAAAGGCGGGTCGCCGCTCACGGCACGGAAAGCGCGGACGGGAGAGTCTACTCCGCCGGGCAAAACCGCTTCCGCACGCTGCTGCAACTGACGTGATTTTTCCAGTGTTCTGGACATTGGCCCTCAGTATTCAGTATAAGGAGCGCCAATGCGCCCGGGTATATATTGAATTCGCGTCCAGTGAGACCGAGTGATGGCGAAGATTACAGGGATTGGCGGAGCATTTCTGCGGGTGAGCGACCCGGCGGCTTTGTACGCGTGGTACGAGGAACATCGGGATCGCCTGCCGCGATGGATCGTTCGTATTCCCGACGGACACGCAGCGGGCCGTCGTTGCGGTTGCATTCTTTCCCCGGGATTCCGACTACTTCCCAGTCTCGCAACCGTCGATGCTGAATTTTCAGGTGGACGATCTTGACGGGATTCTGGACAGATTGTCATCCGCCGGAGTTCCCTCATCCGAGGCGCGATGAATACTCCTATGGCCGGTTCGGGTGGTTCACCGATCCGGAAGGAAACCGCATTACCGTCGTCGGATTGGCGATACCTCTTTTCGTGCCCAAATCGGGCAGTGCTACACTGATGCTTCCCGGTGTGCATCCTTGTTTCTTCCGCTCCGCATGTTTCCTTCAACATGGTTCAGTGATTAGGAACATCCACATACCGGCATCCTGCAAGTTTGGAACCCGATATCCGTGCCCAGCAAGCCTTCGCCCAGTCCAGTTTCCGCCATCACCTATGCCGACGCAGGCGTAGACGTTTCAAGCGGTGAGCGCACGAAGCAGCGAATCAAATACCTGGCCCAGCGGACCTTCAACAAGCAAGTGTTGGGCGAAATCGGCGGCTTTGGCGGTCTTTTCAAGCTCGATACAGCCCGCTATGAAAACCCTGTGCTGGTGTCGAGCGCCGATGGCGTCGGCACCAAGTTGAAGATTGCCTTCGACCTGAATATGCACCATACAGTGGGTGCCGACCTGGTGAACCATTGCGTCAACGATATTGCCGTCCAGGCTGCGACTCCGCTGTTTTTTCTGGATTATCTGGCGACCGGCAAACTCGACGGCGAAGTTGCTGAGAAGGTGGTCTCTGGCCTGGCGGATGCTTGCCGCGCCAATGGCTGTGCGCTGATCGGCGGCGAAACCGCACAGATGCCCGGCTTTTACAGGGATGGAGAATACGATCTCGCGGGATTCATCGTTGGGGTCGTGCAACGAGACAAAATTATTACCGGCGCGACCATTCGAGCCGGAGATTTGATCATCGGTCTGCCTTCAACGGGACTGCATACCAACGGCTATTCGCTGGCTCGCAAGCTCTTTTTTGAGGTCGCCCGCTACACTCCGGACCAATACGTGAACGAACTGCGGGACAAGGCAGGCGTCGCGCTCATGAAAACCCACCGCAGCTATCTCAATATCATTCGCAAGCTGACGGCCGCGGATTTAGTTGTTGGCATGGCGCATATCACCGGCGGAGGCCTCACGGAAAATCTGCCCCGTATTCTGCCGAAGAACGTTTCGGCCGCGATTCAGCTGGGCTCCTGGACTGTGCTGCCGATCTTTGAACATCTACAGAGGCTGGGCAATGTGGAGCAGGAAGAAATGCTGCGCACCTTCAACATGGGAATTGGCCTGATCTGCGTAGTGCAGCCGGACAAATACAAGCGCCTGAAATCTCTCCTCGACCGCGCCAGTGAACCCCACTCCGTAATCGGCAAGATCACCAAGGGCGACCGCCGGGTCCTCTACAACTGATCGCATGATGACGCATCTTGGCATTCTCCTCTCCGGCCGCGGATCAATTTTCTGGCCATCGCCGATGCCATCGAACAAGACAGACTTGAAAACGCGGAAATCGCCGTCGTGATCTCAAATCGCACGAACGCGGCTGGGATCGATGCTGCGCGTTTACGCAGGCTGCCGGCACGGATCATTGAGGCCCGTGGGCGCAGCCGTACGGAACACGATATGGAGATCGTCGCATGCCTCCGGGAACACGGGGTCGAGCTGGTTTGTCTGGCTGGCTATATGCGGCTGTTGTCGCCCGGGTTTGTGGCTGCTTTCCCCGCGCCATCCTGAATATTCATCCTTCGCTATTGCCATCGTTCCCTGGTCTCGACGCGCAGAGGCAGGCACTGGACTACGGAGTAGCCATTTCCGGATGCACTGTGCATTTTGTCGATGACGAGCTTGATCACGGGCCGATCATTTTGCAACGCGCTGTCCCGGTCCTCGATAGGGACGATGAGATTTCCCTCTCGGCGCGAATTCTGGAACAAGAGCATCTCGCGTACCCTGAAGCAATTTCACGGGTGTTGAGCCAGAAATATGCCATCATCGGCCGGAGATATCTTTTACTTGCATCCCAAGAGACTACGTTGGATAAGGACATGCGGTGATTCAGTTTGTGAAAGCGCACGCGTGCGGCAACGATTTCCTGATTATCGACGAGCCGTTGGAAGAATCCCGTTATGCGGAAATCGCGCGCAAGCTCTGCGCCCGCAATACCGGTATCGGCGCCGATGGTGTTGAATATCTCTCGCTTGGTAACAGTGGAAGTTACGAAATTCGACTTTTCAACGCCGACGGCTCTGAGGCCGAAATTTCGGGCAATGGCACGCGATGCGTAGCGGCCTATTTAGCCCAGCAGGAAGATACAGATGAGATTTCCATCCGCACCCATGCCGGTGTGCGACGATGCCGAATTATCAAGCGTGACCCTCCCCGGTTCGAGATCGCGACAGAGATGGGTGTTCCCAGCATGGAAGCTGCAACTGTTCAGCTAAAAAATGGAACCGATGTTGCCGGTTTTATTGTGTCGATCGGGAACCCGCATTTCGTTGTTTTTGTCGAGACGGACGACTTCAGCTGCTTTGGGCGCTCCTGGCAACAGATCGGCGAGGAAATCTGTACCCATAAAAATTTCCCGAAAGGTACAAATGTTGAATTTGTACGTGTAATAGATACAAACAGAATTGAGTTTCGCATTTATGAACGCGGAGCAGGCCCAACATTATCCTCCGGTACGGGAAGCGCTGCGTCGGCTGCGGCAAGCATGGAAATGCGAGGCACAGCGCGGACCCTGGCTGTCATTTCGGAAGGTGGAGAGCAAAAAGTAGAGTGGCCGAACAACACCGCGCAACTGCTGCTGACCGGGCCTGCGGAGATCATTGCGCAAGGGGGATGCCTGCTCTTATGAGAGTCGCAAACTCCGGCAGAACGATTGCTCCACACCTTCTCCGTCCGGCATCGCTGCAAGTGGGAGACTCGGTGCGCCTCGTTTCTCCTGCGAGCTGGTTCGATCCGCAAAAAGCGGAGGCGGGAATGGATGCTCTGCGGAGACTCGGCTATCGCCCGCAGTTTTCCGGAAATGCTCTGGCGCGATCTGGGCAGTACTCCGCTGGAACTCCGGCGCAGCGTTTGGACGATCTCCATGCCGCGTTTGCTGATCCCGCGGTTCGCGCTATTATATGTAACCGTGGAGGTTACGGTTCAGCGGAGTTGCTGGATGGCCT
>CAWGLF010000039.1:0-17529 GCA_963823295.1 uncultured Acidobacteriota bacterium | reverse complement strand
CGGTTGACGGTATACTTCCGGGACATGGCGGAAAACAGAAGGCGCTGCCCATGAGTCCGGCCGCGCCGTGGAGATCTTAATGAGCGTGCTTGCACCACGGATTCGCGCCACTCGGGTCCAACACATAGAGAGCGATGGGCTTGTATTCCCGTGGCAACTACTCGCGTTCCTCGCAGCCTGCGCGGTCTTGATCTGCCGCCGCCCAGATGCCATCTTCCACGCGCAGTTTTATGCCGAAGGCGGACGCATGTGGTTTGCCAATGCCTACAATCAGGGGTGGTGGCGGGTCCTCTTCCATACCTATGAGGGATACTTCCACCTTCTTCCAAGGCTGGCCGGCGCGGCCGCATTGCTGGTTCCGCTCTCCGATGCGCCTTTGATGGAAAACCTGATCGCCATTGCTGTCCAGGCCCTACCGGTATGCCTGTTGCTTTCCTCGCGGTCCCGGAATTGGGGATCATTTAGGTTCCGGGCTGGTCTGGCAATTCTTTATCTGATACTTCCCAACGCCGGCGAAATCCTGGGCACCATCACCGAGTCACAATGGATACTCGCACTCTGTGCGCTGCTTCTGCTTCTGCTTCTCGGCGAACCCCCGCGTTCCGCAAGCGCACGAGTCTTCGATTTCTCCATCCTGCTGCTTTGCAGCCTTACAGGACCGTTCTGTATCTTTCTTTTTCCGATCGCGCTCATTCTGCTGTGGCGAAGACGAAACGATCCCTGGCTGCGAGTCGGCACCGCAATCTTCTTTATCGGCTCCCTGATTCAAGGAATTTCTATCCTTACCCACGAATCGACTCGCACCCATCCGGTGCTGGGGGCGAATATCGAGGGCTTTGTCCGGATTCTCGGCAGCCAAATTTATGCCGGTACGCTGATTGGCACGAACACGCTCTCGGTACAACTATCCCTGGGCGCTCTCATCTCGATTGTGATCGCCGGAACCGCAATTCTTCTGATATGCGCGCGCACCTCCGGGACTGAAATGCGGGCGCTCCTGATCTTTTCTACCTGTCTATTTTTCGTGTCGCTCGGAAGTCCCGTCATCTATCCGCCCCCGGGCGCGACCGCCTGGCAGCTCCTCGCGAGAGCGCCCAGCGCTCACTATTGGTTTCTTCCATGCTTAACTTTCGCCTGGTCGCTCGCCTACTGCATTCGCAGCAGGAACCAGTTGCTTCAGATCGCCTCAGCCGGTCTTCTCTTTTTGATGATTTTTGGCGTGGCCCGCGACTTCCGATATGCTGCCTTCGCCGATCTCCACTACGCCGCCTATGCGCGCCAGACGGCGGCTGCAACTCCCAAATCGATCATCGTCATTCCGGAAAATCCACACGGATGGACGCTTGAGCTGGTCAAGCATTAAAGCGGGTTCTGGCTCTATTGGCCTACGGAAAAGACGTGGAGGAAATACTACATACACGAACGGCCAGCCCCCAGCGGGCTGACCGCGCATGTGAAACTCGAAAACCACGGTACTACTTCTTGAGTACCGGCTGGAGGCCTTTGGCGAGCTCCAGCAGCTTTTCATCGACGGTGCGGGTTTTTGCGACGGCGTCCTGAAGCGGAATGTCGGTGATTTCCGTGCCGCGCAGCACAACCAGACGTCCGAACTTGCCCTGGTGCACCAGGTTGATGGCGGCGGCGCCGTAGCGGGTCGCAAGCATTCGGTCGTACGCGGTGGGCGTGCCGCCGCGCTGCGTGTGACCCAGATTGACGGCGCGAGTTTCGAAGCCGGTGCGCTTCTCGATTTCGTCGGCCACAAACTGGCCGATGCCGAGCAGTCGTTCGTGACCAAACTCGTCCACCTTGCTGCCGTGGGTTGCTTTGGTATCCGTGGCCGGCATTTTGGCTCCTTCGGCAACGACGATGATGCTGAAATTCTTTCCACGGGCGCGGCGCTCTTTAATGCTGGCGATCACCATATCCAAATCGATCGGCACCTCGGGCACAAGAATCGCGTCCGCTCCTCCGGCGATACCACTGTAGACGGCAATCCAGCCGGCATCGCGGCCCATCACTTCGCACACCATGACGCGGTTGTGGGACTCGGCGGTCGAGTGCAGCCGGTCGACGGCTTCGGTGGCAATGCTGACGGCAGTATCGAAGCCGAAGCAGACATCGGTGCCGCTCAGATCGTTGTCGATGGTCTTGGGGACACCGACACACTTGACCCCCTTTTCTACGAGCGCATTGGCCACGCCCTGGGTGTCGTCGCCGCCGATGGTGATCATGGCGTCAAGCCTGTTGCGCTGGATGGTGGCGATGCACTGCTCGAGGCCGCCTTCCTTCTTGCGGGCGTTGGTGCGCGAGGTGCGCAGAATGGTGCCGCCGAGCTGCAGAATGCCGGAAACGGTGTCAATGGTCAGCGGCATGGTTTTGTCTTCGAGCACGCCGCGCCAGCCTTCGAGAAAGCCGACAAACTCATCTCCGTGATGAAAGATGCCCGTGCGAACCGCCGCGCGAATAACCGCATTCAGGCCGGGGCAGTCCCCACCTCCCGTCAAAATCCCTACCCGCATGGTGTTTGTCTCCTGTGAAATTGCATAAAGATACAGGGCCGTGAATAAATATGCTACTTCTGATTCTTTTTCGGCGCTGAAAGTATGATATCGCGAGGCGAGCGCGCCAGCGAGAAGCGGGCGGGTTTCGACACAAAAGGTCGAGATTTATTGAAGGATTGTGCGAGAAAGTTGAAGGATTATGCGGAAAAGTTGAAGGATTGTGCAGTGAAGTTGAAGGATTGTGCGGGAGGCACTGGATTCCAGAAGCAGATTGGATGAACCGTGCCCGATGGGTAGAGCGGGTCTTGCGATAATCGTACCATTTTGGGCCGAAATTCATTTCCGGAGAGGGCATGGGTGCAGGGGTTCAGTCACCCGGTTTGCTGTTACAGACGATAGCGGTCGTCGAGGCGCGTGGTTTGGCCGAGAGCGGTCAGGGTTTCGAGAATTTCGGCTACCCGGGTACGGCTGGCGGGGTGGAAGCCTGACGCGATCTGCTGGGCGGATTGGAGCGGCGTGAAGGCAGGCGGGAATCCGGCTAGTCCCGACGCAGTGTAACGCTGGGGTCGAGCAGGCTGGCGCGGCGTCCAGGGATCGCCACCGCAATTACCGCCGGCGCCGCGAGCAGGAGCGCCGATGCAAGCAGGACGGGCACTGCAGCCGCGCCCGGATGGAAAAACTTCGTCCGCAACAGAAAGCCCGCCAACATCGCTCCGCACAGACCCAGGGCCATCCCGGTGGCGATCCACACCGCCTCCTGCCGCACCAGCAGCCGGACGATTCCCGATCGGGACGATCCCAGCACCAGGCGAATTCCAATTTCGCGCTCTCGTATGGAGACCTCGTAGGCGAGCAGAGCATATGTACCCAGGATTGCAAGGCATAGAGCCAAACCGCCGAATGCTGCAATAATCCACATCGAGAACCTGCGAACAGCTACCTGGTGCGCCATCAGTTCCGGCATGCTCTCGACGTATCTGACCGTGATCTGGCCATCGCGGCGCAAGACTCGACGGACCGTCTCGTCCATCTGAGTTGGGTCGCCGTGGGTACGAACAAAGATCGTCATCGATGCGGCCGGTCCATCGGCCTCCGGCAAGTAGAGGTTCGGCACGGGCGCGCGTTCGAGCGAATAGCTGTGAACATCGCCAACTTCGCCCACGACGGTCGCCCAGGCGTGGAGATCGCCGGTATAAACACGATGGCCGATTGGATTTTGGCCGGGCCACTGCTGCATGGCGAGCGCGCGATTTACGATCGCCACGTGGTTCCGGGTGTCATCGGCATCGTTGAACGGGCGCCCGCGATAGAACTGCTGCCCGACCGTGTGAAAATATCCAGGAGTCACCAGAAAGACATCGGGTGCTCGAAAGCTGGGCCGCTTGCAATCGTCGGGGTGCAAGTCGGCGCAGAAGCCGTAACGATTGACCCTTCCCCCCAGCGGCTTGTCATTGGCGGCGACCACGTCCACCACGCCTGGGACGGCACGCACGTCGGCGAGGGCCCGATTCAGGACAGCCAAAGTTTTCGCGGGATTGATGGGGGCTTGTCGCACCGAGCCGCGCAGATCCGTGCTGGCGATGAGCAGGTGATTGGGTTCAAAACCCAGCGGCTGATGCAGCAGGATTAGAACCGATGACACCATCCACCCTGAGCATGCCACAAGCACAAAAGCCATGGCGAGTTGCGCGGCCACGAGGAGACGCCCAGCGCGCCGCAACCCAAATGAGGCGGAATTGCCGGGAGAGTTGCCGTATCCGAGATCGGCCAGCAGAGGGGACCGGAGGCTTCGCGCCGCGGGCAGCAGAGTGAGCAAGAGCGCAATCAGGATTGCGACAGACCCCGCAAATAGAAGCGCGGGTAGGTTCAGCCTGGTCTCTGCCAGGCGAGACAGGTGGACGACGGAAATGCGACTGACGATCCGCACCATTACCGCCGACAGGGCGATCCCAATCGCGGTTCCCAGCATTGACAGCGTGGAGTTTTCTGCCAGCATCTGCCCGATCAGGTGTTGCGGCGTTGCGCCCAATGTGGCTCGCAGAGCGAACTCCGAACGCCGTCGCATGTTGCGCGCTAGCAGAAGATTGGTCAGATTCGCGCACGAGATGAGCAGCAGCATGCCGCAAGCGGCAAGGGTGGCCAAAAGAGCGGAACGGGTCTCGGTACCGCTGATGTAGTCAGATAGAGGGGTCAGCACCGGGGTCAGCGAGGGCGGATAGTAGTTGGGATAATCCCGCAAAAGGTTCCGCTGCTTCGTTTCTAACTCTGTTAGGGCGTGGTGAAGCGACACGCCAGGATAAAGTCGTCCGATCGCCCGGAAGGCGAACTCGCCGCGGCTTTCCGCAGATTTAGCCGGATCGCACCCTATTGGTGTCAAGATCGACGGTCTACCCAAAGCATCCATTTCCTCCAGAGCAGCGCTGGGAGCAAGCACGCCGACAATGGCATATGTCTTGTAATCGAGCCGGACCGTGCGATTCGCCAGCGTGTTGCCACCACCCATTCGCCGCCAGTAATTGTCGCTGACGATTGCCTGACCGAAGCAGTCGGCTTCGTTTCCGGTTTGGGTAAAGTTATGGCCCAGCGCGAAAGCGAAACCCAGCGTTCCCGCGAAGTTCTGCGATACAAGGACAGCGTTGCCGTGGCCCACGCCAGCCGAGGACTTGATGCGAGGCGACCAGCCTCCATATGCCGCAATCGATTGAAATGCGTGACTGCCCCTCTGCCAATCCTGAATGGTTGGAATGGATAGCGAATCCCATAGCGTAGCGGAGACAGCTACCAACTGTTCCGGTTGCAAAAACGGGAGAGGCTGAAGAACCACTGCGTACAGGATGCTGTACATGGCTATCGTTACGCCAATTCCTGCGGCGAGAATGAGGACCGCCGTGATCGCGAAGCCGGGTGATTTGCGCAACTGCCGCAGTGCATATCGGATGTTCCGCGCAAATTTTTCGAGAAATGGCATTCCGCGCTGTACTCGAAACCGTTCTTTTGTCTGTGTCACTCCGCCGAAGCTTCGTAACGCGGCAGTTCTCGCCTCAAGTGCGGACATTCCACGGGCTATGTTCTCTTCAATGGCGAGGTCAATATGGGTTCGCAGCTCTTCATCGAGGTCCTCATCCAGTCGTTTTCCATGTACGAGGGCCACTAGGCGGCTGAGCATAATCCATATCGGTTCCATCTCTGCCACCTATTTGGAATGGGCGAGAAAGCGCGCCATTGTTTCGGCGATGCGTTCCCAGTTTTTGGTTTCCCGCTCCATTTGTTTTCGACCGATCCGGGTAAGGGAATAGAACTTCGCGTGACGCCCGGCTTCAGATGTGCCCCACTCGGCCTTGATCCATCCGCGTTGCTGGAGACGCAGAAGCGCGGGATAGATCGTGCCCTGGTTCATGTTCAATTCGTGGCCGCTGACCTGTTCGATCCTTCGGGCAATGCCGTAACCGTGGAGTGGCTCCATGGACTGGAGCGTCTTCAGCACCATCAGGTCCAAAGTTCCTTGCAGTACTTCGGATTTGTTCTCTACCGCCATCGCATCCGTTGCCTCTCTACATGATTTTGCGACAGCGTTATGTAGAATATCAACATGTTAGAGCTAAATTTTACATAACAGGAGTACTTGGATCGAACGCACTGACGATGGATCTGCCGGGGAACTTGGTGCATACGCTGGAGTGGTCGTAGGCGCTCGCAGTTGAAGTTAACCAGCGAGGCTAGATTCCGGTGCGTAGCAGGTTGCCCAGCGTGGCGGCGGCCGTTGCTTGGGCGTGGACGATCTCGCGTTCTCGCTTCGGCGGGTTCTGTGTCCGGCGGGTTTGTGCGGTAACGGAACGGATCGATCGAGTTGTCGAGGGCACACTCGGAGCGTGAAAGGAGAACTCCGATGTTATTGCCACCCCAGAAGCTTACGGCAGTTTTGAACAATGGTTCGATCCTGATCACCTGGCAGATCGATCCAAATTCGAACGTGATGCCAGGGCGAGCGTTGCGGCGCTGTGGCGGCCCAGCGATATCGCACCGAACCATCTGGATCTGTTCGTCCGGGGAGGCGACGGGTCTGTGTGGCCGATCTGGCTTGAGCCGGGATATTACTCCTGAGGTTCAGCCGCAGATTTGGAACGGAGAAAACGCGGAAGGCCGGCCGGGGTGACGGACTGTTTGCTGGAGGAAAAAGAAAAAGCAGGTCCCTCCGCTCCGGTCGGGATGACAAGTTCACGATAGCAATTATTGAGCGCGAATTCTCAGGTGCGGGGAGCATGCGTCTGAAAATGGATTGACCAGGAACGTGCCTGTGATTCCGGAGACCAGGACGGTTCCGTTGGAGTTGAAGTGGGCGGAGCGGAACTCCTCTTCCGGAAGATTATTGAGCCTTCTCCAGGTTTCTCCGCCGTCCGCGCTTATGTACACGCCGGTGATCGAGGTCACGACCTCCCGGTTTGGGTTGGATGGGTCGACCTCTACTCCATAGGCTCGCAGGTTGGGGCCGGCATCGTCTTTGCCTGGATGCAAGAGGAAGCTTGCGTCGGTCACTCTCTTTACGGCGCCTGGGCCTACAGGCTCATACACTCCCCAACATGCCGCGAGATGCAGACCTCCCACGACATTCATGGCATGGATGGCGGAATCCGGCCCCACGCCATCGATGCGACTCCATTTCATTGCGTGGAGGTCGAGCCGGTAGGCCTGATCGCCGGTTCCGACGTAGAGATAGGCTGGATCCGGCTTTTGGGGATCGTCAAACTGCATGGAGAGAATGTCCATTTCGGTAGGAAGACCAGGGATTGGACCATCTTCGATCCACGCGCCATCTGCGGCTTTGCGATACGTGAAAATTTGCGGGTTGAGATCGAAGTAGCCGTAGCCGATCATGAGATGCTTTCCGTCCGCCGTCATTCCGACGGCGTTTGCCCGAATAGGATCGCCCGGCTTTTTCGGAATCGGTACCTTCGGAGGCGAATCCGGAACATGCGGCCCGGCAATCGGTTTCACGAGGGTCTGCCCGCTCCGCTGAGGAAAAACCTGGAAGGCTCCGCGCTGGGTGGTGATCACAAAGTAGGTTGCGCCGGGAGCTACGATGAAGCCGTTCCTCAGGCCCTCGCCGATTCCGGCATTGAAATATCTGGAATCAATGCGTGCGACCTGATGCCACGTCGCGCCACCATCGCTCGATTTCGAGATGTACATCGCTCGATCGTAGTACGGGACTGCGGTACTCAGGTCTGCCGTAAGGGCCCAGATGAGATCCGCATCGTTGCGGGTTGGATCGGTGGCGATGGCTTCAATAAAATCGCTGGCGAACTGGTGACTTCCAGGCAGGCTGGTCACGCGACGAACACGGCAGCTGTCGATTTCGCTGGTTGCATCGCTGTTGCCTAGCAACGGCAATGCATGGGTGATGGCAGCATGATTCTGTGCGGAAGCTTGCGGTGGTTGAGTTTGTGCCCAGGTGATGATGGGAACGGCCAGCAAGAAGATTAAAATTCTTCTGCTAAGAACCGCCCGACATGCGTGTGTGTGTGCCATGACATGAAGATCTGTGATGCGCTTGGACCAACATCCTAAATTTACTGCATGAACGCAGAGCTTCCCCGAGCGTATTCAGGCGCTATCCAGTTCGCACCGAAATAAGGTGCTTTACAAAACTATTTTTGTAGAATTGGGAAAACATTTCTCCGTTTGTACGAGGGATAAAAATTATGAAATTTGCGTTCAGAATTATCGCGGCTGGACTCTTGTGCCTGACCACTGCTCTTCCTGGGTCTTCCCAAACAACGAAGCGCGCGATCAAGGCCGCGAACCCGGCCCAGATCGCCCATGGCGAGTACCTGGTGAAAGGCGTGGCCGGATGCGGAGACTGCCATAGCCCGATGAACAACAAAGGCGAACCTCTACAAGGACAGTGGCTGAAGGGATCGAAGCTTTCTTTTGGCCCGCTGATGCCGTTCCCGGGATGGGCCGCTGTCTCGCCTAGCATTGCCGGTCTGCATGGGTGGGACACAAAGGATGCGATGAAACTGCTGATGACAGGACTTGATCCAAAGGGACAACCAGCACGTCCACCAATGCCGCAATATCACATGAACCGCGCCGACGCGGCCGCGGTGGTGGCATATCTGAAATCGTTGAAGTAAGGATCATCGCCTGGCAGAAACCCGGAGTGACGGATTGTCTTACGGCAGAGGCAGACCGGCTTTTTCGTAGAGCGTGGGGCGATGACGCTGCCAATGTTCTTCGCGCCAGATATCTGCCGGGCGATCGAAGTAATCCCATGGTAGGTGAGGCGCGTTCATGCCCACGAAATGGGCTCCGCATGTGCCGAGTTCCGGCGAGCGCGGCCAGAACGGCGAACAGATGCTCACCTCGCTGGTCTTCACGAGAAACAAGGGATGCAGGCGGCAAATGGCGGCGGCCTGCAGGCCCTGTTCCTCGATTTCGGCGACCAGCCGGGGCCGTTCGCCGGAGAATTTGCCGGCATCGTTCAGTACTTGTTCCAGAGCAGCTCCGAGGTCGGTTCCGGGAGGCAAGCCTCGAATACCCGCATTGAGAGCTCCGGGCGGGCAGATCGCATCGAAGCTCCCCAGACAACGCTCTACGTCCTCTGCAAAGAGCGATGCATCTTCCGACCGCAGCCACTGCCGCATGCCTTCAGGCACATCCCAGAGAATGCAATCATTGTCGAGGGCAAGCTCGTAACGATCCGGACGCGTGCGCAGCGGGACCAGCTTCCAGCCCATCCCTTCAATAAGGCTTTCATCAAAGTGCGGCTGCAGCACCTTCGGAACATCTGCCCCGGTGACCCCGCGCCACTCAACGTCGACGGGAAGGGGGCCTGTCCGGTTTTTTGCCTCCGCTGGCGGAATCGAATTGACACAGACCAGATAGTTAGCCAGTGGGCCGAACAGCCGGAAGGCGCACGCAATGGAAAGCCGGAGCATCTCAAAGCCACGCTCGTGTACATTGCCGATCGTCCATCGTAGCGCGAGCCGGTCCGCGTTGGGCAACTGCTGTTTACTCAAGCTGCCGCCTCATTTTCTGCCGCATGAGGAAGCAGTTGTGGTACGGAAAAAACATTTCATCCTTCTTTAACGGGAATGACGGGCGTGACGCTCTACCAGTGAGATGTACGGAGCCAGCGTTGCGTTGATTCAGTCCACACGCGGCATTGCACACGGGGCAGGCCTTACAGGATGGAGCTACGCGGATTCGAGCCGCTTGACCCGGATGCGGTCGGCGCGTACCTGTGCGAGATCGTAATGCGCTTGCTGGGTCAGCCAGGTTTCGGCGCTGCCGCCGAATGCCTTCGACAGTCGAACGGCCATTTCCGGCGAAATGCCTCGTTTCGCGTTGACGAGTTCCGAAAGGGTAAAACGCGACACGCCCAAGGCGGCAGCCGTATCCGTGATGGTCAATCCTAAAGGCTCAATGCAGTCGTGTAGCACGATACGGCCAGGATGGGGTGGATTCTTCATCGGCATGGCGCAATCTCCTTCAGTGATAATCGGTATAGTCCACGTTTAACGCTTCGCCTTGCGCGAACTGGAAGACAATCCTCCAGTTTGCCCGTACCGTCACGGAATAGAAGCCCTGCAAATCGTTCTTGAGTGCATGCAGCCTGTAACCAGGTAAATCCATGTCGGCGATAGTCTGGGCCGCATCCAAGCGCGCCAGGATGCGGCGAATCTTGTCCGTATGCTCAACATTCAGGCCGCGCGCGTCGTCCTCCTCAAAGAGGCGTTTCAAACCTTTGTGGCGAAACGAACGGATCATACAGCAGCGTAATGCGCCATGTGACGTATGTCAACCCATGATGAGGCACATAATCACGAATGCGAAACGCCGATCGTAGGACACGCAGAAGGAAATGCAGAGGTCTTCCCCTCGGGCAAGCTCAACTCAGAATGACGCAAGACAGGTAAATTTCTAGCGATGGGAAGTGGCTTCGTCTTCGTAGAAGCGGGCGATTGCTGCGGCGTATTTCTGTTCTACGACGCGGCGTTTCAGCTTCATGCTGGGCGTCAGGTCGCCGGTTTCCTGCGTCCACTCTTCGGGGACGATGTGGAAGCGTTTCAGCGTTTCGAAGCTGGCTAAGGTTGCGTTCACGCGCTCTACGATCTGCGCATAGGTGGTTTCAACATGCGGGTGAGCGACGAGCTGGCTGCGGTCGGCGACGGCGATTCCCTTCTCCTGCGCCCACGCTTCGAGCATTTGGAAATTTGGCGAGATGAGGACGCAGGCGAATTTGTGACGGTCGCCGACTACGGCGGCGTTGGCGATGAGTGGGTCCGACTTTAGGTGATTTTCGATGGGCTGCGGGGCGATCAGTTTGCCGCCGGAGGTTTTGAGCAGGTCCTTTTTGCGGTCGGTGATGAAGAGGAAACCCTGTTCATCGATTTGGGCGATGTCGCCAGTGTGGAACCAGCCTTCGGCGTCGAAGCTTTCGGCGGTGGCCTGGGGTTTGTTCCAGTAGCCACGAAAAATTGACGGGCCGCGGACCAGCAGTTCCGAATCGGCGGCGAGTTTCACTTCTATATTTTCGAGCTTGCGGCCGACGGTGCCGAGGGGCGAAGGCGCGTCGGTATTGAGCGAAATCACCGGCGATGTTTCGGTCAGGCCGTAGCCCTCCTGAATGCGGATGCCGGCGTCGAGGAACCAGCCGGCGGTGTCGAGGCCGAGAGGTGCGCCGCCGGAGATGAAGGTGCTGACGCGGCCGCCGAAGCCCTGCTGGATTTTGTGGAAGACCAGGCGGTTGGCGAGCTTCCATGCGGCGCTGTTCGGGCTGTGGCCGGCGAGCAGGGTTTCGCGCTGCGCTTGTCCGCGGCGGAGGGCCCACTCGAGCAGGTGCGAGCGCACGGGTGATTGGCCTGCGCGGCGAAGGATTTCATGCCTGACTTTTTCGTAGACGCGGGGGACTCCGACGAAGATGGTCGGCTTGACTTCACGCATGGCTTGCGGGAGTAGCTCGAACTGTGGGCAGTAGGCAACGACCGCGCCATGGCAGAAGAGGGCGTAGTCCACGTGACGAGCGGTGATGTGGGAGAGCGGCAGAAAGGAGATGGCGGAGTCGCGGCGATCCCAGGAGAAGGCCGCGGTGGAAACGTTCAGGTTGGCGGCGAGATTTCCGTGGGTAAGCATGACGCCCTTGGATTCGCCTGTGGTGCCGGAGGTGTAGATTATGGTGGCGAGATCGTCGGGCTGGACGTCGTAGGCGCGGCGGTCGAAGGCCGAATCGCGGGCTGGGGTTTGTTCCGCGGGCATGAGATCGCCGAACCAGATGGCCTGGGTGATCTCCGGGACGCGGTCCATGAGGACAATTTTTTCGATCTGGGTTTGATCGCGGATGGCGGCGACTTTCTCGTACTGGCGAGCTGTCGAGACGATGACGATGCGCGCGCCGGAGTCAGCCAGCATTCCGGCCACCTGCTGGGCGGTGAGGGTGGAGTAGAGGGGGACACCGACCGCACCGAGGGCGAGGATAGTGAAGTCGGTGACGGCCCACTCCCAGCGATTTTCGGCGAGAATAGCGACTCGATCGCCCTTGTTGATCTGCCATCCGGCGAGCGCGTTGGCGAAGGCGCGAACGCGGCTGTAGAGCTGGTGGCCGGTGATGGGCTGCCACTTGCCCTGGGGATCGCGCCATTGGAGGGCGCGTTCGGAGCCGGCTCCGCTGGCGCGGTAGAAGACATCGTTTATGGTTTTGAGGTCGAATTTCATTAAAAGTGGTTATATCAGAGGAAGATTGCGCAAGAATTACACGGCATCCACGTGGATCGGCTTGCAAATTATTCCGCGCGATAAAAGCTTAGCTTGTTGTCATGCTCAACGATGATGGATCTTCCGTCCGGCGATAAAGTGGCATATGTATAGGCGGGCCCGTTTATACGAATAAGAATGTGCCGTGACGCCACATCCAAAAGCACAATCCTGCTGTAGCCAAAGATAAAATCAAGGTCGCCATCAGTGTAAAAATGGGTACCCGAACAAGCAGCAAGAAAATGATGGGGTGAAGAAGCGGATAATTCACCTGTGCAATTCGAGTGTTTCGGAGTCCATTGTTCTTTTTGATACGGGACTCGTCAATCCATCTGAGTTCAGGCTTTTAAGAACTCCATCATAGTCGAAATACCAGGTTTGAGATTGACTAACCTTCCAGGCAGTTCGTTGAAAAGTTTGAGAATGGGCTGTAAGCGGAACAGTTGTTGTTTTATAAGGATTTTGCGGGGTTTTCTCAGATATACGATAGCCTGTAGACCTCGCCAGGATTTTCACGCCGGATTCATCTTTATAAAATTCGCACGTTTCGTTCGAGCCCATTCTCGAACATATCGCAAAATTAGATTCATCCGCGTGCGACGTGGCAGGAAATACTGTGCAATGGCTAGACTTTATCGGGCACTGAATCGCCTGTTTGGTGTGGAGCGAGGAATCAACAACCTCGATTTCATTTCCGCGTCCAACGAGCAAATCCCCTCGATTCGCCAAAATCCTCCAAATATTCGGTCCCAGACTGTTGACTGGGTTATGCATTACAGAATGCGTATGCGAGTTTACTCCGAGTACGAGGAGTTCTTCTTCAACCTTTTGATTTTTGTTGACCGGATTGCAAGTGTTTAACAGCCAAGCTGCAAGTTGTTGATCATTAATCCAACCCATCCACATCACGTTGGTCATTAACTTCTGGTCACAATCTGGCATTCCTTTCGTAGCGTCGACAAGTCGATCGCTTGAAACGGCTTTGCTTTTGGAGTGCAGAAAGCCGGATGGAAGCAATTAGATAAGAAGACAATCAAGATGAAGGTTTTCACAGGTAGAGATTACATCGTGCCTTCTTCAAGTCTCAAAGCAAGATCGTGGATCCGACTCCGTATGTTTTGAAACCTTATCGTTGACTTCGGCCCTTCACGCCGGCCGTTTCTTTTTCGAGGCCGTCGCTGTTTTTTCCACAAACTGCGAGGTGACGAGGACAACCGGCTCCTGATCTGGAAACGTCGCAATCATCGTCAGACGGCCCCCCATCGCAGCGACCGTGCGCTCCATAGTCGACAGGCGGGGATCTTTCCGCTTCTCCAGACGCGATATCTGCATCTGGCCGATGCCAAGCGCTTTTGCCATTTTTGTTTGACTGATCTTTCGACCCTTTCTCATCTCACTCAGGGTCATCCGCCGCTGAACCTTTGACAACAGCTCGTCTCCCCGAGCTGCAATTTTCTTCTGTCGCGCCTTGGGTAAGGAGGCAATCACATCATCCACTGCAACCATTCCACGCATCGTAAGTTACTCCCTTGCACTAGAGGTTCTCGAGATGTTCTTTGTACCTTTTGTCAGCTTTATCGATCAGCCGTTTGTAGAACTTCTTTTCGCTTCCGCCCGATTTGTCTCCCGCGACCAGCAGAATTGCGTTTCTCCGCGGATCGAATGCAAAGGCGAGGCGCCACACTCCGGCATCAGCCCTGAACCGGAGTTCCTTCATATTTGGGTACTTCGAGCCGTTGAGCGTATCTACGTCGGGGCTTCCCAACGACGGCCCATACTCTCGCAAAGGAACGAGCGAGGCGAGCAGTTCATCCTGGACCGCCGCGGGCATCTCATCGAATTCAGCCCTGAATCCTGGATGGAAGTACGCAGCCCATCTCATGCAAGCATTATGTCATATAAAGCATAATGCCTAAAAGGGCATATACCCGTCAATGCGAATTAAATATTGAGATCCCAGCTCGCCGGTAAACACAGAACGTAAAGAAATGCAGGTCTACAGCTCGACGGCAGCAGGTCTGTTTCATGTTGCATATTTATGCACACATCTGTATTCTTATACATGACATATCAACATGAAAACCGAGCGTCACAATGCGATACGGACTCTGTTGAGCGATGGGCCTGTCATCAGCCAGGATGAGCTGCGCCGCAAGCTTGTGCGGCGCGGGTTCGACGTGACGCAGGCTACGCTCTCGCGGGATATTCACGATCTACAGTTATTCAAAGGGCCGCGTGGGTATGCGCTGCCCAACGGGGTCGATGCCGAAGACGAGATGCCTTCGCTGGACACGGTGTTTGCGGATTTTGGACTGACGGTGCGGCAGGCGATGAATCAACTGGTGGTTCGGACGACGACCGGAGGAGCGCAGTCGGTGGCAGCGTCGCTTGACCATGAACACCTGCCGGAAGTCCTGGGCACGATCGCCGGGGACGACACGATTCTGGTGATCTGCCAGGACCAGAAACACGCCAGCCGGTTACGGCAACGGCTGGAAGGGCTGCTCGAAGCATGACATCCACTGCTCCCCAAACCGCGGTAATTGGTGTTGGCGGCTACGCCGGGGCGGAGCTTGCGCGGCTGCTGCTAGCGCATCCGCGGCTGCGTGGGCGTGCGCCGGTTTTTTTCGGGCGGATGAAAGATGTGCACGCGGCGCGAGAAGAGGGCGATGCGCGCGTGCCGTTGACGGACCTGCATCCACACCTGGCGGACAACAACGGGGCGGGTCATTTAGTGGTCGAGCCGTTTGAATGGAAGGCGCTGAAGGAGCGCGGCATTGACGTAATTTTTCTGGCGACGCCGCACGAGCAGTCGCGCGCCTGGGCACCGCAACTGCTGGAGCACGGCGTGCGCGTCATCGACCTGAGCGGAGCGTGGCGGCTGGACGAGGAAGCAAATCGCGCCATCTATAAATTGACCGATGCCGACCGGGGTTCCGCCGCGGTGGTGCAGCAAGCCGCCGTTTATGGACTGCCGGAACTGCACCGCGCCGAAATTGCTTCGGCGCAGCTGGTCGCGAATCCGGGCTGCTATGCGACTTCGATCATTCTGGCGCTGGCGCCGCTGATGCGCGAAAACATGATTGACCGGCAGCGCGGAATCGTCTGCGATGCCAAATCCGGCGTTTCAGGCGCGGGCAAGGCACCCACCGCGAAGACGCACTTCATGCATGCGGCGGACAATCTTTCGGCCTATTCGGTCTTTGGCCATCGCCACACTGGGGAGATGCTGGAGCAACTTGGATTGAGGTCGAGTGAGATTGTTTTCACTCCGCATTTGCTGCCTATTCCGCGCGGAATTTTTTCCACGATCTATGTGACTCTGGAAAAGCCGGCGGAGCCGAAAGGAATCGACGCGTGCTTCAGAACCTTTTACGCTGAGTCGCCGATGGTGCGCTGGTCGGGATCGCGGCTGCCGGAGATTCAGCATAGCGTGCGCACGAACTACTGCGATCTCGGCTTTGCGCTGGCGCCGGATAAACATCGGCTCATCGTGGTGTCGTGTCTGGATAACCTGCTGAAGGGCGCATCGGGCCAGGCAGTACAAAATATGAATCTTCTTTTTGGCTGGCCGGAGCAGGAGGGACTCGCATGAAATTTGTGGTGAAACTCGGCGGCGCATCGCTGGAAAATCCGTCGACATTGCACGGAGCGACCCAGGCGATTGTAGACCTTGTCCGCGACGGCCATCAGGTCGCGCTGGTGCATGGCGGCGGAGCGGCGTTGACCCGCACCCTGGCGCAACTCGGCAAGCAGAGCGAATTTGTTGCGGGATTGCGGATTACCGATGCGCAAACGCGCGACGCCGCGCTGATGGTATTGGCCGGGCGGCTGAATAAAGAATTGGTCGCCACTTTTGGCAGACATGGCCAGGCGGCGGTCGGGCTTTCCGGCGGCGACGGCCTGGTATTCCGCGCGCGCAAGAAGCGGACCGCGCCCGATCTGGGTTTCGTCGGTGAGATTGCCGCGTCTGATCCGCGCTGGCTGAAGGCTGTGTGGCAGATGGGGGCGGTGCCGGTTATCTCGAGTCTCGCGCTTGGTTTTGACGGCGAATACTACAACATCAACGCGGACGAGATGGCTGCCGCCTGCGCGATGACCTGTCATGCCGATGTTCTTGTTTTTCTAACCGACGTTCCGGGCGTGCGCGGCGCTGACGGCGAAGTGATGCGCTGGCTGACGCTGAAGCAGATTCCGGAGTTGACTCGCAACGCCGTTGTCTCGGGCGGCATGCTGCCAAAGCTGAGTGCCTGCCGCGAGGCGTTGCTCGGCGGCGTGCAGCGAGTAAGAATTCTACCCGCCGATGCGGCGGCTCAGCTACCGGACATCTGCTCGGCCCGGACACCCCAGGGAACGGAGGTAATGGTCGCATGAAATTCAAAGAAATCCGTGCCGCTGAGGCACGGTTGCTGGTGAACACCTACGAGCGCAATCCAATTGTATTTGTGCGTGGGGAAGGCATGCATCTGTTCGATGAGAACGGTACAGCCTACCTCGATTTATTGAGCGGCATCGGAGTTAGCGCGCTTGGATATGGTCATCCCGCGATCCAGGCGGCCATCGACGAGCAGAGCCGAAAGGTGCTGCACATTTCGAATCTGTTTTTGCATGATGGCCAGGCGGAACTGGCGCTGCGGCTTACGGAAATGACCGGCCTGGATCGCGCGTTTTTCTGCAACAGCGGCACGGAAGCATGGGAAGCAGCGCTGAAGCTGGCGCGCGCACACGCAACCTTGCGCCGGTCCGAAGGTCATCGCGTGGGGACCAAGATTCTCGTACTGGAGCACAGCTTTCACGGGCGCACCATGGGCGCGGTCTCCACCACGCATAAAGGGAAATATCGCGAGCCCTTTGAACCGCTGGTTCCCGGCGTGGAGTTTGTACGCTTCGATGATGTTGCGGATCTGGAAGCGAAGTTTTCCGAAGAGGTCTGCGCGGTTTGCATTGAAGCGGTGCAGGGTGAAGGCGGCATCCATCCGATCTCAAAAGAATTTTTTGCCGCCGCGCGGCGGCTGACCAGCCAGACCGGAGCACTCCTCATTGCGGATGAAATCCAGTGCGGCATGGGACGTACCGGCGAGTGGTGTGCGTACCAGCACTATGACATCCTGCCGGATGTGACCACGCTGGCGAAGCCGCTGGGTGGCGGAATCCCGATTGGCGCGATGCTGTGCACGGATGAAGCGGCGCGGGCATTTACACCGGGGATGCATGGAACTACGTTCGGCGGCGGACCGCTGGCGTGCGCAGTGGCGATCGCGGTGATCGACACCAC
>CAWGLF010000038.1:0-14765 GCA_963823295.1 uncultured Acidobacteriota bacterium | reverse complement strand
CCGATGCTCCCGCAGGGGGTCGCATTTGATCGACCGTTCGGCTTTTAGAGGGAAACATGAGTGATCAAGCCGCGACCAACACGCAGGAGAAGTACGAAGAGTATCCCCGTACCCACGCACGAATGTCCTGGAGGGACTCCTACTGGGTCATTGCCCTGATTGCACTCTCGATAGGAGTGCTCAGCTTGGCCACGAGCATGTTCCTCGATTGGGCGATCCACGATATCGTACGCCGCATCTACGCCTCGGATATCCTTGAAGGCGTTGTCGCGGTGGTCTTGAGCGGAGCCGTTCTGGTGCGAATGCAGTCGCGCCGCCGCGAGTTGCTCATGCGCATGCAGATCATAGAAGATGTCAATCATCACGTTCAAAACGCGCTCACAGTGATCACCCTCTCATCCGCACTCCTTCAAGATCCGGAACTGAACGCCCAGATGAGAGACGCCTGCGACAGAATCGATTGGGTGCTAAATGATGTTCTTTCTCAAACCCTGGGGGCCGGTGATGCCAAAGAGACGCCTCCAAAGTGGCGTTCAGGCCGGCGGTTGGGGGCATCGAAGGGGAGGCTAACCCAGGGAAATTAGCCCATGTTTTGTGGCTTTGGAAAGCGGCAGAATCGAAAAACAACCCGATAAAGTCGATTCTACTGAAGCAGCGCCTGGTCAGGTAAGTCTTCAAATAGCTTGGCGGGCGCGCATCTCATCGGAAGAGCGGCAATGAGCAAAGTTCAGGCAACAGAAATCCGTTTGGCCTCCCGCCCGCAGGGCGAACCTTCGATGGAGAACTTCGCCTTTGTCACCACGGAGCTGCCGGAACTCAATCCGGGAGAGGTTCTCGTTCGAAACGCATTCTTCTCGGTCGATCCTTACATGCGCGGCCGCATGAGCGAAGCCAAGTCCTATGTCGCGCCGTTCGCCCTGGGCAAGGCCCTGGAAGGAGCAGCCGTCGGTCAGGTGGTGCAATCCCGCGACGCTGCATTTCCCGTCAGTACCTGGGTCCTGAGCCTCTTCGGCTGGCGGGACTATTACATCGCTCCAGCACAGCAGCTGCGTGCTATCGACGCCGCTCAGGCCCCCGCCTCGGCTTATCTCGGCGTCCTCGGCCCTACCGGCCTGACGGCCTGGGTCGGGCTGAATGACATTGCAAATCTCAAAGAAGGCGAGACGGTATTCATCTCCGGGGGAGCCGGTGCAGTGGGTAGCGTGGCCTGCCAACTGGCAAAACTGCGCGGCTGCCGCGTGATCGCCAGTGCTGGATCGGCCAACAAAATAGCATTTCTGAAAAACCAGCTGAACGTCGATCATGCCTTCAACTATCGCGAATCCAGTCCGCTGGAGCAGTTGCAGGCGGCTGCACCGGATGGTCTGCATGTGTACTTCGACAACACTGCCGGTCCGCAGCTCGAAGCGGCGCTTTACTCCATGCGCAACCACGGACGGCTTGTCATGTGCGGCGCGATCTCCGGCTACAACACTCCCGTGCCCGGGCCCCGAAATCTGGCGCTCACCATCATTCGGCGGCTGCGGATGGAAGGCTTTATTGTCGTCGATCACCTGCACCGGATGCCGATATTCCTGGCGGAGATGGTTCCGGCGCTGCGTGCCGGGAAGCTGCTCCATCAGGAAACCGTGGTTCATGGAATCGAACGGGCCCCCGAGGCTTTCATTTCGCTGCTGCAGTCCGGGGATTCGCATATTGGTAAGCTGGTAATCCGCGTCTGATATTGGGGCATCTCAGGTGCGCGAAACTAACCTGAGATCAGCCATCCGACAGATTAAATTGTTATCCCGACCGGAGCGTGGCGCAGTGGAGGAAGCTGCGATTTTGCTTACACTCAAAATATCGGGGTGCCCCAGAGTTTGCCATGAGGTTGTCCAAGGATCTGAGACCTGGGATCCTCCTCACTTCTCCACAGGCTTCTCGACATGATCTATGACGAAAGTCGGAACCGGCCCGGTTCCCGGCTCCAATTGCAAGCCGAGTTGGTCTCGAACCGCCGTGACAAGCGAGTCATTGTTATGCGGTGTCCACTCAAGAGTCAGATCATAGAAGCCTTGCAGTCCGGTCCTGTTTACGACTACGCGATTTAGCTGCTCAGTAAGGGAGTCCGCCAGATCGGCGCTCGATACGCCTTGCATCTTCAGCATTCCATTCTGCTTATCAACATTGTAGTGGATGGGTTTCGTCCCAGCTGGAATCGTCTCCCGCGCCATTTTGAGATCGCCTGGGCCGCGGACCAGCGCATAAATGGGCATCGTTTTTGCTTCTTCCTTCAGTTTCAGTTTGAAATAGTCCGCCAATAGGGATTGAGTAACTCGACGCTGTCCGCCTCGACGTCCATACGGACTCTTCGTCACGGAAGCCGGCAATGACTTCTCCTGAATTTCGATGTCGTATCTCTGGGAGCCGCTCCAGTCCGGTCCTCCAGAGAGTTGAAACCCCTTTAGCCCGTAAGCGTATTCGATGATGAATTTTGTGGTCGCATTGGTGATTATCAGATTTCCTTCATGGCCGTCAAAATGCCATCCACCGGCGCCAGAATGATTCGGTTTGATGGAGATGACTTCGAAAGCGGGGGTGGTCGCTTCCGTCGATCGTGACGATTGAGCATCGGCTTGCGGAGCCTTCATCAGCCCAAACGCAATAGGTCCAACAATGGCGGCTATGCCGATCCCAGCCAATAGGACTTTTCTGCTTACGCTGAGATTGTTTGCGAAAGATTTTGTCATGATTCGAACTATCCTATTCTTCAGGCTTCCGCCGGTTACTCCGGAGATGCACGCCAGCGGTGTCTCCGTGTAGAACTTGCACACGTTGAGAATTCCCTCCGCATACGCTTGCGGTTCACTGCCGTAGCGTAATGTCTCTTCATCGCACGCGCGTTCCCGCTCCTCAACCAGGCGCGCCCCCAGCCACCAGACCAGAGGATGGAACCAGAAGATGGCTTCCACCGCCATATGGACGGCTGCTGTCAGATTGTCCCTTCGGCGTACATGCCAGACCTCGTGAGCAAGGACCGCGTGGAGCTGGGCATCGCTCAGGCGTTTGGAGATTCCCGCCGGCCAGATCAGAGCGGGTCGATAAATGCCGAAGATCCCCGGTTCCAGAGAGGATTGCGACAATAGGAGCCGGATCGGCTTCTGGATCCCGTTCATACGCTCCAGCCTCCGCAGCATTGTCACTTCGCGTCCTTCCTGTAAACCCGTCGCATCCTGAATTGCCGATGAAATCTGCCGCCATCGCCGATACCAAAGGAAGAGAATCGCGATCAATCCGGAAAGCCACACACCCAAAAGAATCGCCGGAAGCAGATGAATCAATTTCAAATATGTTGTGTGGTGTTCGGCGGAAAACGTTAGAGGCATCGCCGCGCGAGTAAAGGGCTGACCAACCTGTTCCATCGAAATGGAAAAGCTGGGATCTCCTCCTGCAGAATTGCCGCGGAATCTCGCTAGGTAATTCCCAAGACTTGTAAGGATTGCGAATGGGAAAAGAAATTTTATCGATGCGGACATCCACAGCCAATACCGGGTTGCGGCTCGGTTCTTCCGCAGAAGCAACGCCAGAATCCCGGCCAGCATAAGGATCAGCGTCGATTGCCACACGTGATCGGCGACCGTGGTCGCAACAAACGGCCACGCTGTAAAGGATGGATTCAGCTTCATTTGGATTTGTCCTTTTCATCGAGCTTCTGAAGAAGCGTTTCGGCTTCCTTCACATCCTCCAGCGTGAGCTTGCCGGATTCGATCAGATGCGCCATTACAGGTTGGGTGCGTCCTCCAAATAACGCCAAAAGATCGTCGACAAGCCTGCGTTGCGCGGTATTCCGGGACATTGCGGCTTCAAATACATGAAAGTTGCCGATCTTTTTCACACGGCGCACTGCCCCCTTTTTTTCCAGTCGGTAAATCGTGGTTTGAATCGTGGTATACGCTGGCCGTTTTTTCTCTGGAAAGGTTTCCTGGATTTCGCGGATAGACGAATGACCCTGTGTCCAAAGCGCTTCCATGATCTGGAGTTCGAGTTTCGTCAATTTCGGGTAAATCATCGATTCCCTCCGATCAGCATTGCCTACTATTGATGTAGTAGACAATACTACCGACATAGTAAGCTGTCAACAGGAATGTAAATCGTGAGAGATTACGCTGCATCCTGGTGGTCCATCTGTTCGTGGACCCGCTTTTTCTTGCGCCGCCAAAAGTAATATCCGACGGCGAAAATGCCGACACCGATGATCCATGAGGCTTTTTCGAAAAATCCAAGCAGGGTCTGAAACTCGTTTGCGAATACATAGCCGCACAAGGCGATCGCTGAAACCCAGGTGGCCCCTCCCAAGGCGTTATAGAGAAGAAATTGCTTCCACTCCATGCCAAGCGCGCCCGCAACCGGGCCGGCCACTGTGCGAAGCCCAACGATGTATCTTGCCCAGAATACCGTTGCAGGCCCATGGTGCTGGATCTGGTCGCGAGCGGTTTCGATGTCGTCTTTCAATCCGAACTTCTTCTCCATCCAGCGAAGCAGGCGCGGGCCAAGCCACCTGCCGAAAAGAAATCCGATATTGTCTCCGACGATAGCTGCGGCAATGCCGCCTGTAATCACCCATTTCAGTTGCAGATGGGGAGTTTTGTGCGCCAAAAAGCTGGCAAACATCAGGACCGTTTCGCCCGGGAGCGGCAATCCTGCGCTCTCGCCCAGCAGTCCGGCCATCACTGCCAGATATCCCCAGTGCACCAGCGCGTGACGTATGGCGTGATAGAACCAGTTCATGGCCGGTTTCGGATCTCCTGGAGATGGCGTCGAAGCGGTGAGTTTTCGCGCGATTCTTCTGCAGGCGATAGTCGCTCATCGGTGAACTCGGAGGAGCGCCCGCAACAGGAGAACCGGCGGAATGACTCGGCGTCCGCCGACTATACTCTCCCCTATGGATGCACTGTGGACACCATGGCGATTCCAGTACGTCAGCACAACGGACTTGTCCGAGCGCCAGGGTGTTCCGGAGCTGCTGGCGGACTGGCCCGGAGATACCGGCTGTGTGTTCTGCAACCTACTCGCAGCGTCGGCTTACGCGGTTCAGAACGGCATGGCCGCCGACGAGGCGGACCGCGCCGCCAACATCGTATATCGAGGTGAACAATGCTTTATCTGCCTGAACGCCTTTCCTTATAACTCCGGGCACGCCATGATTCTGCCCTACGCCCACATAGATGAATTGGCGCGGCTGGACCCATCTGCCGCGCAAGAGATGATGGTACTGGCACAGCGGCTGGAGCAGGTTCTCAGAAGCATCTATCGCCCCAGCGGAATCAATCTTGGCATGAACCTGGGGAAGGCCGCTGGAGCCGGAGTCACTGGCCATCTGCACCTGCATATGCTGCCGCGCTGGCTGGGCGACACCAACTTCATGACTGTGATCGGCGAAACGAGGGTTTTGCCCGAGAGCCTGGAGATTACTTGGGAGCGGCTGCACTCGGCATTTCTTCCTATATCGCCGGAATGAAGATAACCCAGTGAGAACAAATCAACATAGCTGGAACTATCAGACGTTCGTCACGACTGCCGATGATGATGTTCATGGAGCGTGCTGGCCTCGAAGCTGACAATCTTCCACGCCCCATTGATGCGGTGGTAGACGCGCGTATAGCGATAGCGCCCGCTGATGTCTTCTCCGTCGATCGTTCCCGCCACCTGGGCCTTTGAAACCACTACGGCAGTCGTCCCGTAGACGCGGATTTTGCGGTCCGAAGTATCGATTTCCGTAAAGCGCACGCTGCCGTCTTTCAGGCCTGCGAGCGTGTCCGCTTTAGTGGCCAGAGTGCCATCTCCGTAGATTCCCAGATAGTCGTCCGACAGCATGTTTGCGATGACGGTGGTGTTGGCATGGAGCTCAGCCTGCTGCCACTGCTGCTCCAGCTGTTCGATAATGCGGACAATTTCTTTCGGCTGACGATGGGGATGGGGAATCGTCTTTGCGCCTGCATGCGGCACGCACAGGATGGCAAAAACAATCCAGAAGCTCGCTCGGATGATTGCTTCCTGTCGAGCGATAGGCGCCGGGGAACGTAGCTGCGCTTGCATGGCCGTATCGGGATAGTAGTTCGCCCGCGCCCAGGAGTCAAAGCTAAATTATTGCGGATGTGGTTACGCAAGTACATTCAGGTGCTCAACACTGCGCTCCTTCATCCACTGATACAGGCCGCCGATGACATATTCCTGGAAGTGTGGGGAAGCCCGATGCGCCTCAAGAGCCGCCTCGTCCCGATACTGCTCATAAATCATGATCAAGCTAGGATCGCCCGCGGTTTCATGGGGAATGTAGGTGACGCACCCGGGTTCTTTGCGGGAAGCCTCGGCAAGGTGGCGGAGGGCATCCAGTACTTTGGCGCGATCTTCCTGCGTGAAGCGCATGCGCACAGCAAACGAAATCATGGAAATTCTCCTTGTTTCGCGAGGTTTACCAGGTTAAGGTTTGTCATCCTGAGCGCAGCAAAGATCCCGAGGATAATGGCAGCGCGATAGAAGGGAACTTTTCTCGATTTAGCTCCCGGATTGTCCGGCCGACATCCCATCGAGGGTCGCGGCGAACTCGGGCAGAAGAATCGTCTGGTCGCGATCCGGTCCTGTCGAAATCATGCCGATCTTTGCCCCGGATTCTTTTTCCAGGAACTTCAAATAGTCTCTGGCAGCAGCCGGAAGCTGCTCGAAGGTGGACAGGTTTTCCGTGGGAGCATTCCAGCCTTTCAGAGTCGTAAGAATCGGTTCAATGGATTCGAGGCCCCGCACATCCGCCGGTATTGTGTCGGTTGTTCTCCCATCCACCTTGTAGCCGGTACAGACGGGGATCTTTTCCAGCGCATCCAGCACATCCAGCTTGGTCACCACCAGCCATTCGGTCCCGTTGATCTGGGTGGAGTAGCGCAGCAGGGGAAGATCGAGCCAGCCGCAGCGGCGCGGCCTTCCGGTCACCGCGCCATACTCCTGGCCGCGTGCGCGTAGCAGTTCGCAGGATTCCCCAAAGATTTCTGTCGGAAATGGCCCTTCGCCCACACGCGTGACATAGGCCTTGGTGACGCCAATCACCGTGCCGATCTTTGTCGGTCCGATACCGGTGCCGATCGCAGCTCCGCCCGCGGTCGCCGAAGATGACGTCACAAATGGATATGTGCCGTGGTCGATGTCGAGCAGCGTACCCTGCGCGCCTTCGAACATGATGCTTTGCCCGTCGTCCAGCGCCTGGTTCAGCATGCGCGAGGTATCTGCGATAAACGGGGCTATGCGTTCTGCTGCGCGCGCATATTCCTCGTACATCTTGTTCGGGTCCAGCGGATCAGTGCCGAACAGCGCGTGCGCGATTACGTTTTTTTCGTGGCAGGCATTCTGGATGTGCGTGCGCAGAATCGCCGGGTTCAGCAGGTCGATGACGCGCAGCCCGCTGCGCTTCATCTTGTCCTCATACGCCGGGCCGATGCCGCGGCTGGTCGTGCCGATCTTCATCCGCCCGGGGGCGTTCTCAGCAGCAAGCTCAATCATGCGGTGATAGGGCAGGATGACATGCGCACGATTGGAGACAAATAACTGCCCCGCCACATCCACGCCCAGCAGCTTCAGCCGGTCTACTTCCTGTAGAAAGGCCATGGGATCGAGCACCACCCCGTTGCCAATCACCGCCCGGCAGTCCGGCCGCAATACCCCGCAGGGCACCAATTGCAGCACAAATTTCTTGCCGCCGATGATAACGGTGTGTCCGGCATTGTGGCCGCCGGCGTAGCGCGCCACCACGGAGAAACGCCCGGACAGCACGTCGACAATCTTGCCCTTGCCTTCATCGCCCCATTGGGCGCCCAGAACTACCGCTGTCTTAGCTCGCATTTCTACTCGTTTTCACCGATCGCAAATAAGAATCCTATACTACGAAGTGGTAAAGAAAAAACCGGGTGCCCCACAGCCTGCCCCGAGCTGCGGAAGGGTTCGCGAAGCCGGGATCCCCGATGTGCGCGGTTTCCTGCGTTCGGGTGGCAAGCTAACCTGAGCGGAGTAGAGGGACCTGCGGTTTCAGCGGCAAAAGCCCGAGTGTTTTAGGTCCTCGCTTCTGAGGCCTGGATTTATCATCCCCAAGATCATGCCGGAACTCCCCGAAGTCGAAACCATCGCGAACGGCGTGGACAGGCGCGTCCGCGGACGCAAAATCGTCTCCGTCTGGCTAGGGTCAAAACCAGAACCCTTTCGCTCCAGCCCGGAGCAGATCGCCGCCGTGCTGACGGGCCGCATCATCGAACGAGTGCGCCGCGTGGGCAAGCATATCGTCGTCGATCTCACCCGCTCCTCAGGCCGGCAAAGCGGTCAATGGATCGTCCATCTCGGCATGACTGGCCGCCTCCTCGTCTCGCAAAATGAAGTACCGCTGCCGCCGCATACTCACGCGATCATAACGCTCGACGATGAGCGCGAAATCCGCTTTATCGATCCCCGGCGATTCGGTCGCCTGGCCGTGCTCGATCTATCAGGGAGCAGGAACAGCGCACCGCCGGGTCCGAAAAATCCCCCCTCTGCGAATTCCGGATTCACCGGAACCGGACGCGAGCCCCTCGATATCTCTCCGGATGCATTTCGCGCATTGTTTCGCGGGCGCCGGACTCCGATCAAATCCGCGCTGCTGAATCAGAAGCTGCTCCATGGCGTCGGCAACATTTATGCCGATGAAAGCCTGTTCCGGGCAGGAATTCGCCCGCGCCGGCAGGCCGGAAGACTTGCGGCACGGGAACTGGCGAGTCTGCGCGACGCGCTTCAAACAGTGCTGCGGGAGGCCATAGCGCTCGGTGGCTCCTCCGTATCCGATTACGTAGATGCGGACGGCGCTCGAGGATATTTTCAGCTCGAACATCGCGTCTATCTTCGAACCGGCCAGCCATGCCTGATTTGCAAGACACCGATCCGCAGAATCGTTGTGGCTGGTCGCGGCACGCACTACTGTCCGAAATGCCAGCAGTGAGTGTGCCGCCTATGAATTTGCGGATCAATGCCTCGGGCCTTCTACTGAATTTCAGAAAGATGCGGAGAGGTTCTCGACTAAGTCATTTGTTTGGCTGGGCACACCTTTGGTCTCCCATTTGCAACATACAGTTGTCGAGGCCGGCGGAGAGACTGGCTAAGTGATACGACCAGAATCCCGCATCATGAGTTGTCACCGAGAGTTCCCAGCTTAAGAACAGGGAACCGCATCGCTGCACAAAACAGCAATCGAAAAGAACCAGAAGCACAGTAGACGGGTCTACCCGAAAGCCGGGAGGCCAGTGACCCGTTTAATACTGCTGCGCTGTCGAGTCTTCCGGTCGGCGGGTTCGAGTTCGCGAACCGCAAAATCCCTGAAATCTTCCTCCTCCCATACCTTTCCGTTTAAGGGAGTTTTTTGCTTATACAAAACGGTGCTTTGGTAGAGGTGCTGCCACGAATACGAGCAAACTTCCCGTTCCCGTGATCCTGGTCGCCTGCCTGTATTTGGTGGTCGGCGTGGTTGGCTTTACTTACCACTTCCACGAGCTTTTAACCCTTCAGAACGACGCAATCTGGGTCGAACTCACTGAGTCGGCGGCAATCGTATGCGGAATATTCATGCTGCGCCGTCAAAACTGGGCGCGCTGGCTGGCAGTTGCGTGGATTGTCTTTCACGTGACCCTGAGTGCCTTTCGCTCATTTCAGGAATTCGCCATTCACTGTTTGTTTGGTGTGGTGATTGCGTGGGTTCTCTTTGATCCTCGGGCCACACGCCATTTTCATCCGGCAAGAATCCAGCCGCGATGATTCCAGAGATTCTGGCCCATTTTCGTACCCCGCCGGATTTGCCGCGACCGAATGCCGTCACAAAGATTCTTTTGCCGGGGACTTGCCGATTTCGTCTCCCCGGAGTAGCATCAATCTTGCTCATCGTTTGGCTGTAGCCTCACGCCTTTTCTGGGATACGTGGCTCGCCGATACCATGTTACGGATAGGAATACAAAGCACGGGTTCGGATGCGCTGCGAGTGTGCGCTCCGACAGCGTAACGCTTCCAGTTGCTGTCATACCCGTGAACTGCCGTGTTGCAATGACGGAATACCGGATGGGCAGAATGCCGGATAGGCAGACGAATTCGTTTTGCGATTAAAAACTCCACACTGATGCTCGATCGTTGCTCCTACGGCGAATTCGCCGGTAATCTCTGTGCGAAAGCACTCGAGCGGCAATCAGCAAAGCGAATGTAAGTATCAGTCGATGGAAGACCAAGGAAGTGCCTGAATGACCACAGACTCCGCGCTGCCGGAAGAGACCCAACCCTCCTCTCCACAAGCGAACCCGAACGCTGCCGCGCCCAACGGGCCGCGGCAGAAACAAAGTTTCCGCCGCCGCCGCAAGCGCCGCGGTCCCGGTGGAACTCCCGGCCAATCCACGGCCCAAAATCCGGCCCAGCCGGGTTCGAACACCGCCCAGGCGAATGCTCCCCGCAACGAGAACCAGCCGCGGAAGCAGAAGAAGCGCTTTTTCAAGAAAAACAGAAATCAGGCGCAGGGGCAGGGTCAAAACCAAGGCCAGCCGAACTCCCGCAATGCCCGCGGCGATTCCCGCGGCAATGGCCCGCAGCAATCGCGGCGGGGGGGCAAGCAGCGCCGGGCGCCCAAGGTTTTCGTCGGTCCCATGGATCACAGTTATCGCGCGGCCAATGGAAATTATGCGGATGCCCCGCCTTCGACAATCGAGCTGCAGCGTGGACATGCAAACGTCCACTACAACGGCAATGGCAACGGAAACTACAACGGGGAGCATGCCGGGGCATCGAATATTCGGCCAGTCGAAGGCATGGAAGCTTCAGCCAATTTCGCCGCGGAAAACGCTCCAGTTCGTATTTATTGCTTTATCGACGACCTGTTCTTCACCGCCAAAATTCAGGAAACCGCGCGCAAACTGGGGATCAAAGTCGCCTTCGTCAAGAACGACAAAGAAACCGTGGCGGAGATGCTTTCCTTGCCTGACGAAGAGCGGCCGACGCTGATCGTCTTCGATCTGAATAACGCAAATGCCAAGCCGCTTACGCTGATTCCGAAGCTCAAGCTAAAACTGAAACGCGCCACGTCGATCGTCGGATTCCTCTCGCATCTGCAGGGCGAGTTGAAGGCAAAGGCTATTGAAGCGGGCTGCGATACCGTCATGCCGCGCTCCGCCTTTTCACAGAGCCTGCCGAACCTGCTGCGGCGCTACGGCGTGGAACACGAGCCGGAGACGGAAGACAGCCAGGCGCATATCCTCGAAGCCTGAGCAAAAATAGTAGTTTATGAAACGAACGATCGAGTTAGTTTCATAAATGAACTTGCGGCAATTGCCCGATTTAGTTTCGCCGCCGAACTACTTTCGCCCTCTTTTATCTCGGCCTGCCGCCCGCATTGGACAGAGAGATCCTTATCCCGGCGGCCAGTGCATGGCTCGTCCGGCCGAGCAGGTGCAGATGCAGATGGTCCACCGTCTGCCCGCCGTCCGGCCCGGTATTCATCACCACGCGATAGCCGTTCGTTAAATTTTGCCGGCGCGCCAGCTCATTGGCGGCCCACAGGAGCTGGCCCAGCAGTTCCTTGTCATCACCGGTATGCGCCAACGAGGCAATATGCCGCCGCGGAATCACCAGCAGATGAACCGGCGCTTGCGGGTTGATGTCCGCGAAAGCGATGCAGCATTCGTCCTCGTAAATTTTTTTCGCGGGAATCTCGCCGGTCACGATTTTGCAGAATAAGCAATCCATGAATTCGATAGTAGAGCGGTTCTCCTGATTCTGTCAGATTGTCGAGAGCCCCAAGCAGCCAATAAACGGCGTGAATGAACGACCTGCTAGCTGCTACAGAGGGCGCGGATCGAATGAAAATGGGCGAATTTTCGAATGATTGTGCGAGATAGTTGAAGGATTGTGCTGAATAGTTGAAGGATTATGCTGGATAGTTGAATGATTGTGCGGGATAGTTGAAGGATTGTGCTGAATAGTTGAAGGATTATGCAGAAACCCGTGAGGGCCTTTTACCCGCGAAACAGGCGCAAACCGCCGGTTTTTGCCCCAGCAGCCACACGTAGCACCTGCGGGGGGATACTGGGCGCGCGATACCGGGGGATTTATCGGCTGACGTCGTTCCCGGCGGCGCTGCGACCGGAACTGTTGCGGCGGCATTTGTGGTCCATGGATTAGGCCGACAGGGGACCGCGCGCGGCGGGCACAGGGGTCTACAGCCATCATACCGCTTTGAGCCTATATCTATTTCCCGAGATGAGGCCGCCGGTTCTGCAGAATGGGCCACCGTCAGCACAGGGTATATGGGCTCTTGCCGATCATTGGACGGTGATATCGATCGTATTGGAGGCTCCAGACCCTGGATTCTTGCTGCTGAGCGTACCGGTTCCCGCGGACTGAACGTCGGAGGCGGGAATCGCCACGCTGACATGCTCGCTATCGACATAATTCGTCGTGCGCGGCGAGCCATTCCAGAACACGGTAGCTCCGGGCAGGAAGCCGCTGCCTGTAACGGTGACGTTTACATTGCCGCTGCCGGCAGCGATGGTATTGTGGTCGGTGCTGCTAAGCGATGGCGCTGGATTGCTGGCCGCCTCTGCAGGAAGTACAAATGGCCCGCGGATCAGGAAGATCTCCGTCGCGGTGGCGCTCGGCGAGGATGACGAACCTAGGGAGAATGTAGGCCAGCCCATCCTGGCCCCAGCGTGTGCCGGGAATAGCGCTGACATCTGCTTGTCGGGAAAGGAATCTGCTGCTCCAAAGTGAAATGCTGGGTGTCGAACCGGTCGAGAAAGCTGAGCGCCGTTCCCGCCGCATTGACAGCGACATTGAAGGATTTTGATTCCGCAGCATAAGGAACGACCCCACCGCCGTAGAGACCTAACCCGTACGGGCCTGGTCCGAGCTGCAGCACGGCTACCTGGGACGGAGGCGTGGTGGCGGGATTGATGATTCCGCCGCCCGATCCATAGACTAGGCCGCGCATCGACTGCAATTTGACCGCCGAACCCGCCCATGCCGTCAAGCGTCGTACCATCGACCAACTCCGCTCCATTTGCGTCCACGGTGTAACGGTAGAACTCTGCTCCGCTGTGGCAGCGTCGAAGGCGTAGAAGTGGGTAGGATCGGCGAAGACTGGATTATCGCCAGAGTAGCCGAAACTGGATTTCGGCCGGAATGCGCCAGTGCTTCCGGAGATATCGAAAATTCCGATGCCGTCGAAGGAATCGATCTCCACCGCGAGGCTGGTGTCCGATCCCGGCACGGTCGCAATCGCCATCGCAGCGGCATCGCCGGAGGTATAGCTTGCATTCGTCGGCAACGGAACTGTTAGATCGAGTGCTTGCGTCCCCAGGTTGAAGCGGCCGAGCGACTTAGCCCCGCTGAGTCCGATGTAAAGATAGTTGCCGTCGCTGGTTTCCGATAATAAATTCGGCTCGCTGCCAACCACGATAGGAGTGCCGATGCCGCCTGTCGTTGGATCGATCGCAACGATGCTGTTGCCGGTCAAGCTCGTCGAGGTGCTGGGAAGCACCGCGTAAAGTTTGCGCGTGAACGGATCGTAAGTCATTGCGTTTGCCGGTACGTTCACCAGTTGGTAGATACTGAACGGCAATGCAGTTGATTGTCCACCGCCCGGAGACGCCGTCGAAACCGAAACCGCCGCCCAGCCAAGCTGCTTGACTAACGATGCATCGATGCTGGCAGTGAGTTGACCGCTGCTCACAAGAGTAGTCGGAAGTTCCTGACCATTCCAAAGCACGGAGGATGCGGAGCTGAAGCCGCTTCCGTCCACGGTAAGGTTGAAGGTGCTTGCGCCTGCCTGCACCAGTGCCGGCGAAAGTTGCGTCACCACAGGCGGAGCACTGAACAGGCTTCCGGTAACAGTCGTGCTCGCCGAGGCCTGGTTATTCGATGAGACCGGATCGTAGCTGACGGAAGATACAGACGCCGTAGTTTGCAACGTCCCGGAGCCAGTAGGGGTAACTGTAACCGTAACAGTTGCAGAACTGCCACTAGCGATCGAACCCAGGCCGCAATAGAACTCGCCCGACCCGCTGCACGATCCCTGGCTGCTCTGGATCGCGCCAAAAATTACCGACTCTGGAAAGACGGATGTGAGCGTGACACCCTGGGCCGCATCCGGCCCAAGTTTCCCACGTTTAACGTGTAGGTCAAAGCCGATCCTGTCGTCTGCGTCGCAGGCGCTTGTATCGTAACCGAAAGATCCGCGGGAGAGCTGGATACATCCTTGACGATCGGCCCCTGCAAAACGTAGAGCTGGTTCGCGGTGCGGAACGCCAGGCCATTCTGTCCCCAGCGAATCAGGTCCGCCGGATTGGTCAGGCCCCCGCTGAAAACGGTGGCCCCAATCCCGGTGACGGGAATGCTGTCGATAGGATCGAATGTTGTCTCGTTGAATGACAGTAGCTGACCGGAGATGCCAGGGTAGTAGTCCGAGGGAACAACCCAAGCGCGATTCAATGTCGAGTCGGAAACAATCGGACCAGCGGCGGGTGTCGGTGTCGTGGAGCCGCTGCTGATTACTGAGAACTGCCCGAGCCTGGGCGCCGGTCGACGCGTTGAAGACCGGACCCGTCGGAACATAGAGCCGCCCATTGTCATACTGCATTGTGTTGCCGCCGGTACCGGTACCGAGTTGGGTCGACGCCGTCACTCCGGTTGCATCGACCGTGAGCTGATAGGTCCCATTTACACGGTATAGAGCGCGGAGCCGGAGCTGCCGA
>CAWGLF010000037.1:0-16491 GCA_963823295.1 uncultured Acidobacteriota bacterium | reverse complement strand
AGGAAGAAGGGTGATTTGCGAAGTAGGTGCAGTAATGGCTATCTGGAGTAAAGGTCAGTTGCAGGCTATCACTGCCGGACTCCGAACTAACCTGAGTATGGAGAATGGCGATATAGCGATTTGTTCCTATTGTGTGATAGCTGGCTGGCAAAGCGGCGAAGAGCTGCTCCAAGAAGTTATGATCCAGCGCGATATCGCGGTCATGAAACCCCAGAATTACCGGTCCGTCCGGATGATCCGGCCATTGCTGCGGATGCAGGTCGTCGAGCCGATCATAGCCGGTATTAAAATCGGGAACGACATCCGCCATATCTAAAGCGAGTTCGTGATCAAGGTAATAGGTAGCGCTGTCGCCGTGAAACATGCCAAAGCCCGCCCTTGATGCCAACGCCGCTGTGTTGTTGAACTGGGATTTTGACCATCCATTGTTGCCGGGCTTCAGCTCCAATGCTTGCTTGCCGAAGTCCTGCTGCAGATATTCGAGCGAGCGTTCCATGTGATAGATCTGAGTGGCCGCTGCGATTTCCTTGTCCCGTCGATGATCGTCAAACTCCGAGTACCAGCCGTCTACGGAAGCTTCTCCCTTAATATCAGCCGACCACCACGGGCCTGGAGGCGAATCCAGATCGGGATCCATATGATCCCATCCGTGGCTCTCGATATTTACGACACCCGCATCGATGGCGGCGAGTATGCCCTTTCGAGTCGAAGCATAGTCCTGATGGCGCCCCCAGCGATCGGAAAGCCACAGTCGCCAGGAAGAAGGATGATTCGCGAAGTAGGCGCAGTAATGCCTGTCTTGAGTAAAGGTGAGTTGCCAGCCGCCGCCGTCTGTGGACGAGCGGATGTCGGTGTGGAGGATCCCAATGTACTGGTTCGTTGCCATGGTGTGATAGCCGGCCGGCAGAGAAGCGAAGAGCTGGTCCATAAAGCCCGGAGTCAGAGCAATATCCATGTCATGAAATCCCAGAATTAATGGCCCATCCGGATGATCGGGCCATTGTTCTGGATGGACACCGTGCGCGAGGGCGTCAAAGTCAGGAACGACGTGCGCCATATCTAAAACAAGTTCGTGGTCGAGATAGTAGGTGAAAGTATCGCCATGAAATAGGCCGAAGCCTACGCGCGCCGCTAATGCCGCGGTGTTGTTGAACTGGGACTTAGACCGCGCATCGCCGCCAGGCTTCAACTCCAGGGCTTGCACTCCAAAATCCTGCTGCACTTCCGTCAGCGAGCGGTTCATGTGATACATCTGAGTGACTGCCGGGATTTCCTTGTCGCGTCGCCTGTCGCGAAATTCCGTGTACCAGCCGTCCACCGAGCCTTCTCCCGCCATATCCGCCGTCCACCACGGGCCCGGCGGCGATCCGAGGTTGGGCTGCATATGTGTCCATCCATGACTCTCGATTTCCAGCACACCTTCAGCGATGCCATCTTTGAGACCCGCAAGGGTAGAGGCAAAATCCTGATGCAGTCCATACGAGTCGGTGAATTTCTGCGTCCAGGGCTTTACGATCCGCTTCGATTTCCGGTCGACGTACCCGGTATCGACCATGGCGCTGGCGACGGCATGGTGCTGTTGCAGAGGCAGAATCAGAGATTTGCGAATGGTCTCCTCGCTCGGCTCGACATAGTGCCAATATGAGAGGAAACCCTTGTCCGCCGTTCCCCAGTCGTCGAGCTCGAAAATGATGCGATGGGTGTAATCCTCGTTGGGCACAACAACGTAACCCAGGGTCCAAACCAGCGAACGGAAGAAAAGGTTCCTCCAAAAGGCGGAGTCGCACAACTCCGACAGGTCAGGGTTTTCCAGCCATACTGCAGAAGCCCCTGGCCCCAGTTGATTGATCGGTAAGAACGGGATGCCGGCCCTGAGCAATGAGAACTTCCGCGCTCGTCGGCTGGACCCACAAACGCGTATTGTCCTGCGCGGGTGGAGCATCCTTGCCGGCCGCAATGTCGGGTGTGATGAAGTGCTCTCGAGCTACACGGAAGGCATCCGTAGACGCGTAGAACTCCTTGAATTTCAGACCCAGCAGGTTATCCAGTGTAGGGTCGAGAAACCTGGAATTGAGTACGATCAACCCCGTCCCGGCACGAGTTGCCTGACCCAGAGAGGCAATATCCTGATCGCCATAAGAGGGAGAGTCAGCGAGCCAGATAACAGCGCCGTAACGAATGCTTCCTGATCGGCGAAACAGATAGGTGGCGTCGAGGTGCTGCTGGTCCAATGTCAGGATGTCAAAGGGAACCGACCACGCTTTGAGGAGGGCGGCAACAGTTTGGAATTCGTCTTTTCCGCCATTGACCACCAGACCAGAAGGGTCGCTCCATTGATCGACCACTAGCAGGACCCGATAGGGCTTAGTGTGAAAGGCAGCCGGGGTCATGGCGCCAGCGACTCGCGGACCCTGCGCGAGCACAGCGACGCATAGCAACAGAAAGCACGAAGCGGCAGCCAGCGACCTGCAGGCGCGATACTTACCCGAACACCTGTAAGAGGCCAAATTTCCAGCCCTTCCGTACAGTGAAGATCCGCTGCTAGTTCTGCCGCTATTCCTGTGGCCCGTGACGATCCAGTCAAAGCAATTGCGGCACATACGTCTCTATTACAACCGCAGGAGCTGCGAATCAAGAACAGAGCGCGGTAGCTGTGGACAATACGTGCAATCTGTTGAACATTGAATTTTTGCTACGCCTGTTCGTGATTATTCAATTTTGGATGGAAAGAGTCAGGACTGGATTGCGCTATTTTTTTAGTGACTTGTTCGCTGCGGCCACCCATCCAGAGAGAAAATGCTGTTATGCAGCATCCTCCTGATCGGTTCAAGCCACCTTCCGCGCAAGGAATTCCGCGTCGCAAGTTCCTCGGCGGGATTGCCAGTCTCGCCACCCTGTCCATCATTCCCCGCTATGCCGCGGCCGGCGTTTTCGGTGAAAGCTCTGGGCGGAAAGCTTCGTCAAGTCCCGCCATACTGCGGGTGGACGCGAGCCGAGTCGTCAACTCATTCGATCCGGATAAAAGTCTCGGCAGCTCGATGGATAGTTTATCTCCGGCACTCATCGAAAAAATTTATACGCCAGAGATGGTGAAGCTATGCCTTTCCACCGGCTGGGGGCCAATCACTTATCGCAACCATACCGAGCTGGCAATCCAGGCCTGGCACTGGAACCACAACGGCACATGGAGCGACCCTGCTCACCAGCGCGGCTATTTTGTCGGCAGCGCGGAGCCCACCGATTTCCTCCATGACTCCTTCGCCTACGACTTGCCCCGGCGCGGCACCACCCGCAATGGCGGCGCATCGGGCGGATATTCGCGGTTGACCGATGGAGACCCGACGACGTTTTGGAAGAGCAATCCCTACCTGACGCAGCGGTTTACCGGAGAAGACGATGCGCTGCACCCGCAATGGATCATCCTCGATCTGCAGACCGAGCAGCAAATCAACGCAGTTCGCATTGACTGGTGCGAGCCGAGCGCGCGTGTCTACGAGGTGCAGTATTGGACCGGCGTGGATCCCGATGACCTGGGAGGCGCAGTATGCTTCCGGCGGTGGCGGCGTCAGTCATCAGGCGGACGGCCGCTGGAACCAGTTTCCAAACGGCAGCGTGCATGATGGCAAAGGCGGCAGCGTTACGTTGAAGTTGGCCGACGATCCAGTCGCGACGCGCTGGATTCGAGTGGTGATGATGCAATCCTCAAACCGGCCGGGGCCGCACGGGGCAGACGACGTGCGGGATCGGGTGGGATATGCGATCTACGAGATATACGCCGGCATGCTGCAAGACGATGGCCGGTTGGTGGACCTGGTGAAGCATTCGCCGGATCAAAACCAGACGCCTACGTATGCGTCCTCAAACGATTGCTATCATTCCGTCGCCGATCTCGCAGCGCACGGCGATCAGACAGGGTTCGATCTGTTCTTCACGAGCGGCATCACGAACCATCTGCCGGCAATGATTCCGGTCGCAGTGCTGTTCAGCACGCCGGAGGACGCCGCCAACCAAATCGCGTATTTGAAAAAACGCGGCTATCCAGTGGCCTGGGTGGAGATGGGAGAGGAGTGCGACGGGCAATATATGATGCCCGAGGACTACGCCGCGCTTTACATCCAGTTCGCGAACGCAATTCATAAAGTCGATCCGGAGATCAAGTTGGGCGGCCCGGTGTTCCAGGGCATCAACCAGGACGTCACGGTCTGGCCGGACGCACAAGGCCGGACGTCTTGGTTTGCACGCTTTCTGGATTATTTGAAGTCTCACGGCCACATTCAGGACCTGGCCTTCGTCTCGTTTGAGCACTACCCGTTCGATCCCTGCACGGTGAACTGGTCGGATCTCTATCGGGAGCCGGAATTAACCAGAAGCTGCCTGGAAGCATTGCGTAATGATGGCTTGCCGGAGCGGCATCCCGTTGATGAACACCGAGAGCAATGTCTCCTGGGACATGACCGAATATATGTCCGACATTTTTTCGGGATTGTGGCTGGCGGACAGCGTGGGATCATTCTTCCTGTATGGCGGCGCGGCGTATTACCATTCGCCGATCCAGCCCCAACCGCCAAACCAGGGTTGCCATGGCTATGCTACCTGGAGCAATTTCATCTGCGACCGCAATCTCCACGTCACCGGGTACACAGCCGAATATTATGTCGGCCAAATGATCAATAAGGAGTGGGTCACGCACGGCAGCGGCGTGCATCATCTCTTTCGCGTGGACGGCGGAGTCGAGGACGGCGCAGGGCACGCCCTGGTCACCGCCTATGCTGTGCACCGTCCGGATGGCGATTGGGCGCTGCTGCTCGTCAACAAGGATCAGGACAATGCCCACCACGTCCAGGTTGTCTTTGACCATGGGGACGCCACGACGAGTCGTTTTGCGGGTCCGGTGCGTATGGTCACTTTTGGCAGCGAGCAGTACGTCTGGCACGGCCAAAACGCACAAGCACATGCCGATCCCGACAATCCGCCGCGCACGGAGAACTTAACCGCGGGCCAAGAGATGGCGATTATGCTGCCGAAAGCCTCGGTTTCTGTATTGCGGGGCAAGGTCCAGAAGCTTAGTTAATCAGACCGGTTGATCGACGATCTCCTCATTCGTGGGATCCCAATAGAGCTTCTTGCCGCTCCAATAGGACTGTGCGGCCATGATGCACACGATAGCGTGAGAAAAGCCGTTATCCACAGTAGCATTCGGCTCTTTACGAGCCTGCATTGCAGTAAGCCAGTTCATCAGGTGAGTTACATCGTCGTCTCCCGGACCGAGCGAGTTAGGGGCAGGAGCACCTGGAACATGCACAAGTTCCTCGTGGTCATCAGCCGGTGCTATAGGTGGAACCTTCGTATAGACGGGTCCGGACTCGTAGGGATCATATTCGTGTCTGCCACCTTCGCTGCTGACAGTGAAGAGTGACGCCCCTTCGCCGCCGTAGTTCACGATGGTGCCATCACGTCCCTGAATGCGCGAGAAACTCCGGTAGCTATTTCCGAACATCGTTTTATACGTATAGAGAAATCCTTTCGGATAAGTGACCGCTGCAACACAAATATCTGGATTTTGGCGTTCATCTTTCCAGGTAAATACTCCACCATTCGCCACGACGCTAACTGGATACGCCTCATCTGTCCAGAGATGCACCAGGTCACTGCCATGGCTCATCCACTGATCAATGATCCCGGAGGAGAAGTTCTTATACAGTCGAAATTCCAGATAAACATGAGGATCAAAGGGCTGGTATGGCTTGCCAAGTAGCCAGCGATGCCAATCCGTATCCTGTTCCCGGAGCTGCGATTTTCGTCCATACAGCCATTTCTTCCACTCCATGTTGGGATCCATCAGCATTTCGCGCGAAATACCAGTATCCACCGGCACAAACCGCCAGCGCTCCTCATTTGTATTCCACTCCTGCTCAATGTGTACGACTTTCCCGATCCGTCCGGAGCGAATGATGTCTCGAACAGCCAAAGGATATGGCTGGCTGCGATGCTGAGTGCCCACTTGAACAACCTGCCTGGACCTCTTTACTGCATTGCGGGCATCTTTCGCTTCCGACAATACGTTTGCAAATGGCTTCTCCACATAGCAATCCTTGCCGGCCTGTACCACATCAATGCATAGCTTGGCATGCTGAAAGTCACCGGTAGCAATCATTACGCCGTCGATATCCTTGCGGGCCAGCATGTCTTCAGAGTACTTATAGGATTGTGGATCGAGGTTGAAGGCCTTCTTTACCTGAGCCGCGCGTCGCTCCCGGGCCAGGCTCCAGATATCGCATACCGCGACTGTTTCGACGGGCATCTGCTTCGACGCCAATTGCACCATGTGGACATGGCCTTCGCTGCGGTCTCCACAGCCGAGTTGACCTAGCCGGATACGGTCATTGGCTCCCAGAACCCGGGCGTAAGAACGTGCGTCCATTCCAGCCGCGACCGCTCGCTCCCGCTCCTGTTTCACAAAAGTGCGGCGATCAATTCCGTCATCTTCCTCTTCCGTCATTACGCGTACCTCCTGGTTAGTACCGATATTATCGCCAAAGGCGCAATACAAAGTTGAGTGGATTCGCTATAACAAATATGTTTGTGTACAACGCGATGCTCTCGCGTTTTTTCGAAACGGCGTTCTTGGCACAAATGCGAATTCAACTCTCGGTGAAAAAATGGAAATAGCGGGCCAGCGGCTCCCTGTTGTTACGCGACTGAACCCTTTTCGGGTGCTCTTGATCAGCCTGGTTTTTGCCCTTGGCGCCACAAACCTCGCCATGGCTGCCGACGTGACCCTCCACAGCCAACAAATGTCGCTGACCGTTTTGTCTAAGGACGGCTCCTACGAGATTCTGGGAGAGAACCTCGATCATCCAGTGATCCATGCAGAAACTGCCGCGGAAATTAATCACAAATGGGTGAGGTCCAGCGACTATCCGCGCCACGAGATTTCTCAGTCGACTTTCGCGGATGCGCTTGGAGCAGGTCACCGGATCACAGTTCGATCCACCGGACTCTCTGGCATGCCCGACCTTTCCTGCACCCTAGAAATGTATGACCGGCAGCCGTTCGGCACGATCGAAGTCCAGGTGAAAAACAATAGCTCCCGCGCTATCACCGTGCAGGACATTCGCAGCGTGGATGCCATCGGAGAGCGCGCTATCTATCTTGGAGATTCCGAGAGCAGTGACCGCGTGCTGTCGGACAGCTTCAGCGAAGACTGGCCGCCCTTGAAAATCCTGGATCTGACGCAAGCAAAGCGAGGGATGCTTCGAGCCGTCGGCAGTCAGCTCATCTATAACCGGCAGAGCAAGGAAAGCTTGTTTTTCGGAGCGTTGACCTCCGACAAGTTTCTAACGATCCTTCATCTGGGGGAGAAAACGGACGCGCAGAATGCCGCCAGCATTTCCTCGTATCAGGTTGACTCAACTGGAACCACTGAGATTCAGGCATCCGACCCTGAATCTGGCCTGCGGACAGGTCCGGCAAAAAATCTGATTGAACTGAGCCTCCCCATTCCACCGGGTGGGACGATTTCTTCCGAGCGCCTGATGTTTTCCGCAGGCAATAACTATTACAGCCAGCTCGATCATTACGGCGCAGCCATTCGCCTTCTGCACCATAGTCGTTTTAGCCCGGACAATCTTCTTGGCTGGTGGAGTTGGACGGCCTTTTATTCCCATATTACCGAGGGAAATACCTGGACCAATGCGCAATGGCTGGCTGAGCACCTGAAGAACCTGGGATACGATTATTTTCATCTCGATTTGGGCTATGGTTACGCCCGCGGCGAGTATGCAACGCCAAACGCTTCGAAGTTTCCCCGTGGATTGAAGCCGCTGACGCAAAAAGTGTGCCGCCTTGGCCTGAAGATGGGATTCTGGACCGCCCCCTTCGAAGTCAGCGACCGGTCCTGGATATACGAGCATCATAAGGACTGGCTGGTGCACAATGCCCAGGGAGAACCAATCAGCATTGGGACAGATGATGAAGATGGCAAAGAAGTCCTCTTCGTCCTGGACAGCACCAATCCCGCTGCGCAGCAATATCTCCGGCAAACCTATCAGAACTTTGGTGAAGGATTGGGGAGCAACCTACATCAAGCTGGACTTCATGGACAACACTGCCATTGAAGGCCACTACTATCGTCCGAACACCACCGCGCTCGAAGCGCAGCGGATCGGCTTGCGGGTGATCCGCCAGACGGTCGGGGAACATGTCCTGCTCGATAAAGATGGCAGCCCCATGCTGAACCCTGTCGGAATTGTGGACGACGGCCGAATATCGCAGGACACCGGCCACTCCTTTGAGCGGAGCAAGGAAGCCGACCCCGGAATCGCCGCGCGATATTACATGAACGGAAATTTTTTCCGCTCTGACCCCGATGCGTTTACGGTCTCACGGCAGGTCATTCTAGATGCACCCATCCACACTCCACTCACATTGCCGGAGGCACAGGTTTCCATCGTGCTGGCAGCCATTTCTGGAGGAATGTTTGAGATTGGCGACGATCTGCCTACTCTGGGAGCGGATCCAGACCGAGTCGCATTACTGAGAAATCCAAATCTATTGCAGATGGCCAAGCTGGGAAGGGCCGCATTGCCTCTCGATTTGCTGACCTACCGTTCCCAGGATGAGCAGCCGAGTATCTTTCTTCTCCATCAGGACGCGCGCCAATCCATGCTCGCCGTTTTTAACTGGACCGAGCAACCTCAATCCCATACGTTTACGTTGTCTCAACTCAAGCTCGAGCCGAAAGATGCCTACCAGTTGTATGACGCGCTCAATCAGGATCAGCCCATTTCACTTGATCATGGAGCGGTCGAACTAAACAACCAGCCAGCGCATTCCGTCAGATTAATTAAGATCATCGACACCTCCGTTCCGGCTGCCCCGCCTTCGATCACCGCCAGCGTTCCCACGCACGCAAAAGCCGGTGAGCAACTTCGGTTCTCCAGCGTGGCGGCCACGGATCAGGTTCCGGCGCTCTCCTATCATTGGGATTTTGGCGATGGCGTAATGGCGGATGGACCAAGCCTGACCCATACCTACACGAAGACGGGAACTTACAACGTACGACTAACGGTGGATGGGCTGGATGGAGTGGCCTGGCAGAAGAGTTTTTCCATCGTCGTCCGCGGTACTTTGCGACTCATGCCGCCGCAACGCTACATCGGGCCGACAGTCTCGCAGCCGTAAGCCACGGCGCTTCAGGCGTTCGCGAATTCCAGAAATACCTCACCGAGAGCGATCAAGCTCGCTTGTCAGAAGACACTTGGACGTTGTCTGGCTCAATCCCGGGCGCAAGCACCGCGTAGGGACGCATCATTTCGTTGTCCTCATGCTCCAGGTTATGGCAGTGCCAGACATATCTGCCGGGATAGCCCTCGAACGGGACAATGATCCGAGTGACCGTCTGCGCGTTGACGCGGACCGTGTCTTTCCAGCCGCGTTCATTCGGGTCTGGAGCCTCAGCCGGTCCCGTGTATCGGAGGATGCCGGTCGACATGGTATCGGCGGCGCTGAAGGGGCGACGATCGAGAATTTGAAAGCGCACCAGGTGCAGATGAATGGGGTGAACATCGTCGGTCATATTCGCGAGTTCCCAGATTTCCGTTGTATCCAGGGTCGGTTCCTCGGTAATGGGCATGTGCCACGGCGTGTTATTCAGCAGCATCCCCATGGATGGGCCCCTGCCCCCTTTTAAAAGCTCGTCTAATGTGAGCCGCCGGGTTCTTACTGCTGAGGCCTCCGCAATCCGCGGCACAGGACGAAGTTGGTCCGGCATCTCGCTTGGGTCTGAAACCGGCGATGCGCCCACGCGAAACTCCATCAGCGTGGGGAAAGCATCGTCGGACAGTGCAATCCGTGTGTTGCGGTGTGGGGCGAAGTCGATGATCAGATCGGCGCGCTCAGCCGGCGCCAGCAGCACTTCCGTAACGGTAACCGGCGCGGGCAGCAGTCCCTGGTCGGTGCCGATCTGGCGAACGTCGACGCCTTGGGGAAATGACAGCCGATATGTACGGCTATTCGAGGCGTTCAGAACGCGAAATCGATACTTGCGCGGCTCCACATCGAGATAAGGAAAGATCTTGCCGTTGACCAACGGCACTTCGCCTCGAACTTCGGAAATCCACGGGTGACCGGGATGGCCGGAAGTCGGATAGTTCAGTTGGCCATCGAGACCCAGATGGCGATCGAAGAGCACGAGCGGGACCTCGTATTTACCCTCGGGCAGCCGCAACTGCCGCTCCGCCTCATCGCGAATCACATACAGCCCCAGGAGTCCGGCATAGATGTTCAGCCGGGTGATCGCCATCGCGTGATCGTGATACCAGAGCAGGGTCGAGTCCTGCTGGTTGGGATAGTAATGGATGCGGGAGTGGCCGGGCACGTACCAGTCTTCGGGATATCCGTCGCTTTCGGGAGGCGTTCTGCCGCCATGCAAATGCACGATGCTGCGCACCTCAGGGATATCGTGTCCAGCGCCATGCAGCGAGTAATCGATAGGGAGAAAATGCCGGGGCGGCAACTCATTCGCCCACTCGACAAGCAGCCCCTGACCGCTTTGCGTCTCGAACATCACGCCGGGCACCGAACCGTTGTAGGACCATTGCCTGGTCGGCGGCAGATCGCGATGAAGCTTGCTCGCGACGGGGCGCATGGTCACTCGGTAGAACGGCGCCCGCACGCCGGGTTTACCCGGAACCGCACGAACATCCACCGGCCGCGCAATCGGCGGAAGAGGCAGCGGATCAACGAAGCGAGCCAGGCTTTCTGGATTGAGGACCGGAATCACAGGTGCCGCGTCACCCCGCATGGCCTGGGAGAAAGCTCGCGGACCAATCGCAGCCGCGGCAGCAATGGCGGACTGACAAAGAAATTTCCGGCGAGTGATCAAACTGTCCATCCCACGGCATTCAGTCGAAAAAAGATTCGCCGAATCGTTCACTGAAACAGGTCGCTCAGATCCTTTGTTGTTCGCGGATGCTGCGGCTCCCAGCAGAGGCTTTACGCCGAAGATCTCCTGTATCGTTTTCAGTGTAGAGCTATGGTCGTAGTGAATGGAATTGCTGTAAGCCGTCGTGCCTCCTCCTTTGGCAAACGGTGAAAGCAGGAACATGCCGATCGGGCCATCGCTGAACTTGCCGGAGTCCTCCCCTTCATCCCAGATGATGAATAGTGCGCCGCCTTCCTTGTAGGCCTGCGACTGGAGAATTACGGGCACATTTTGCTTGAGCCAGGTGTCCGATCGCGATGTATTGTTTTTCGATTCCTGGCTGCTGCAAGCGGAAACGTGCTCATGACCGTCATGACACACGTTCGGGGTAATCAGGTTGTAGCGGGCGGTCGTATTGTCGGCCAGATCGGTCGCCAGCTGGTAATAAGGCCGGACGTGGGAGATACATTCGGCCGAATGCGGATTCAACCCGTTGTTGATATCGAAGAAGAAGTCGGGAGCGACATGGTTAATGTCGACGTAGGTGAAATCCAGCGGGCAGGTATCGAACACGGGGCTTCCAAAGTCGGGCTCCGCGTAAACTCTCCACGAAATTCCCGCCTTTTGTAAAAGCGTTACCAAATGCTGCGTTGCGAACAGCTGCGGCTGCCCAGGCTGGGTATCCGCGTGGACGCCGAAGTTCGTTCCTGCTTCCAGCCACAAATAATTCGGCTGGCTGGGATGGTTGCCGGGAGGATTGTAATACTGCTCTGCGTGCGCCGATGTTTTCAGCAGCGTCCCGTTGATATATGGGGCGAGTGGATTGCCTTTGAGATCCGGGTTACCAGAGGAAGCGCCGGCATTGTTACCCGTCCAGTTTTTATTTTCCATCATGATGATCCAGACGGTTTTCACCTTACTCATCTGAGAATGTGCAATCCTCGGCATCATCAAAAGCAAAAATAGTAAAACCAAACTCCCCCGCATCAGATTCATTTTCATGCAAACCTCTTTCCGCCTGCGAACGGGCGATTACCGCAGGTATATTTCCAAAGCTATTGAGTTCGGAGATGGCCTTATAACTCATCGTTCGAGGTATGCCCTTCCGCTGTCAAGAACTCTCCTCGATCAACATCATTTGCTGTCCACTGCGCTGAACGGCGATTCCATCGTCCGGTGAAAAGGCGTGCCCCCGCAGAAAAGCGCGCACGGACGCAAGCACGTCGGGCCATGTAACTGGCATTTGCGCTGGGCGGCCGGATTTGTCATCCTTAATGCAGCCAGCCAGTGCAGCCCATTCGGAGGATGATCCCATGCAGTCCCGCACGCGACGCGCGTTCCTCGCCGGCCTCTGCACTGTGGCACTGCTGGCGGCGGTTGCGTGCAAATCTTCTCCGAAGAAAGAAGAATCCCAAGCGACGGAAAACTCTGCCGGGACCTGGAAGCCGCTCAACGTGGTGTTCATCACGCTGGACACCGTACGGGCGGACCATCTGCACTGTTACGGAAATAAGAAAATCAAAACGCCCACCATCGACTCCCTGGCCGCAAACGGCGTCCTGTTTGACAAGGCGGTGACCCAAGCGCCGCTGACCCTTCCCTCCCACGCCAGCATGTTTACCGGGACGAACCCGAACGTCCATCATGTGCGGGATACGGGCGGATTCACCCTGCAACCCTCATCCATTACGCTGGCCAAAATTTTGCAGAAACATGGTTGGAATACAGCAGCCTTCGTGAGTGCTTTCGTATTCAAACGCGATATCGGATTCGATCAGGGCTTTTCGGTATACGACGACCAGATGCCGGGCGGTGCGGGTGGGGAAAGCGCGACCCGCAATGCTGGAGTGACAGTCGATCACGCGCTGGCGTGGCTCAATAACCAGGCCTCGCAGCCATATTTTGTGTGGCTGCATCTTTACGATGCGCATCAACCGTATGTTCCGCCGCCGGCTGAGTTCCAACGGCAATATCCGCACGACACTTATGACGCGGAAATTGCGTACATGGACCAGCAACTAGGGCGTTTTCTGAAGGCGGTGAAGCAAAAGTCTCCGCCGCAGAAAACCTTGATCGTCCTGCTCGCCGATCATGGCGAAAGTCTGGGCGACCATGGCGAATACCAGCACGGAATCTTCCTGTATGACTCGACCGTTCGCATCGCGTGGGTGATGGATGGGCCGGGCGTTCCCGCCGGCGTTCGCGTGCAGCAGCAGGCGAGGACCGTCGATGTCCTGCCGACGATCCTGGACCTGGTAGGAGGAAACGGACCCTCAGTGGTCCAGGGAACCAGTCTGGTGCCCGCTTTTTACGGCAAGCCAGTGGCGACGGAATACTCCTACGAAGAAACGATGTATCCGAAGTTCACCATGAACTGGGCAGCGCTGCGCGGAATCCATACCGCGGATTGGATGTATGTACGGGCACCGAAACCGGAACTCTACGATCTGAAAAGCGATCCGGGCGAGCTGAACAATGTGATCGATGCCCATCCGAAGGAATATCGAGAACTAGAGAAGCAGTTGAAACTTCTCACCCAGGTGGGAGGAAACGGAAGCGATACGGTTGTCTCTCAACAGATGGACCAGCAAACCCTGGAGCGGCTGAAGTCGCTGGGATACGTGGGTGGAGCGTCGCGGCAGGAAGTCAATCTGGACGATTCGGGCGCCGATCCCAAGGACCGGGTGGAGATTTTGAAACTGTTGCAAATGGGCGGGGATGCATTTTCAAGCACCACGCCGCCCTCCCGCCGAATTGGCTTTTTGCGGCAGGCGCTCGCCAAAGACCCTACGAATCCGGCGATCTATTACGAACTTGGCGATCTGTATCGGGAAACTGGCCAGACGGACGCAAACCTGCAACTGTGTCTGGACGCGCTCCACCATGGCGTCAAGGGCGCAATGATTCTATCTCGGCTGGGCCAGATCTACCTGACCAAGGGAGATGCGAGCGACGCGATCTCATATTATGAGCAGGCGGTTGCGCTGAATCCGATCGATCCCGAGGTCCGAAGCAATCTGGGCTCCGCGTATTCCGCCGCCGGTCAACTGGGGCAAGCGGAAAATGAATTTCAGCGGGCGCTCGCAATTGCGCCATACATTCCTGCATACAATGGGCTGGGCCTGGTGGCGGTGAAACAGCACGATTTCGTGAGTGCCCGGAAAAACTTTGAGCGGGCGGTCCAATTGGATCCGAAGGACACGGAATCGCAGTTGAATCTGGGCGTGCTTTGCATGCAGACCGGCGATGTTCCTTGCGGAAGGGCGGCTTTCCAGGCATTTTTGAGGAATGCGCCTGCGGCACGATATAGCAATATGATTCCGCGGGTGCAATACGCGCTAAGAACGGTGCTTGCTCAGAAGCAATAACAGGCTGGCTGGAATCGGCGGAAGAAGAAGCCGACTACACAGAGTTGGCCAGATTGGTACTGCAGAAGGATCTCTCTCCATGCAATTGAACACCGGACGAGCATCCATTGCCGGCTTGTGTACTCTCGCGATATTGACGGTTGCGGGCTGCAGATCGTCCCATAAAAGCGACAATCCTCAAGTCGCGCTCAAGCCAATCAACGTGGTGCTGATCACCCTGGATACGGTGCGGGCGGACCATCTGCACTGTTATGGCTATGAGAAAATCAAGACCCCGAATATTGATGCCATCGCGCAGCAGGGCGTTCTGTTCGAAAAGGCGGTAGCGCAGGCGCCGCTGACCCAGCCCTCCCACGCCAGCATGTTCACCGGCACAAATCCGAACGTGAACCAGGTTCGCAACAACGGCGGATTCGCGCTACAGCCTTCCTCGATAACCCTGGCAACCATCCTGCAAAGGCATGGTTGGAACACGGCGGGGTACGTCAGCGCCACAGTCCTGAAGAAGGTGTTCGGGTTCAACCAGGGCTTTTCTACTTATGATGACCAGATGCCGCAAACCAGCAGCGGCATGGAAACCCCGGCGCGCCCGGCCAACATCACGGTCGATCACGCGATCAGCTGGTTGAATGCGCAATCGAATAAGCCGTTTTTCGTGTGGCTGCATCTTTACGATGCTCACCAGCCCTACAAACCACCGCCACAATTCCGCAAGCAATATCCAGGCGATCCGTACGATGCTGAGATTGCGTTTGCCGATCAGCAACTGGGTCGTTTTCTGAACGCAGTAAAACAGAAATCTCCGCCCAGCAAGACGCTGATCGTCCTGCTTTCCGATCACGGCCAAAGTCTGGGTGAGCACGGAGAATATGAGCACGGCATCTTTCTCTACGATTCCACCGTGCGCATCGCGTGGATCATGGCGGGTCCCGGCATCCCCGCCGGTGTGCGCGTTCAGCAGCAAGCACGGGAAATCGACTTGCTCCCCACGGTTTTGGATTTGCTGGGGGGAAGGCGTCCTCCGCTGTTCAGGGAACCAGCCTGGCGCCGGCCTTCTCCGGCAAAACCGTTCCCACCACCTATTCTTACGAAGAGACGCTGTGCCCCAAAATCAACATGGGATGGTCGGAGCTACGCGGTATTCATACTGCTCACTGGATGTACATCCGTGCGCCAAGGCCGGAACTCTACGATCTGGATCAGGATCCGCGAGAGCTGAACAACATCATTGATACTCATCCCAGGGAGTACCGGCAGTTGGACGCTCAATTGAAGAAGTTGAGCCGGTTAGGAAGTTCCGGTACAGAAGCCGTCACGTTCCACGACATGGATCAACGCACGATGGAACAACTTGAATCGCTCGGATATGTGTCCAACTTTTCCGCGCGCCATATTGAAATGAACGGCAAGGGGGATGACCCGAAGGACCATATCGCGACGCTCAAGACACTGGAAACGATTTCCGGCACTTACAACATCTCGGCCGCACACGAAATCGAATTGCTCCAGCAGGCGCTCAAGAACGATCCCGCAAATCCCACCCTCTATGGCTGGCTGATTGACGCTTACGAAAAAAGTGGTCAATATCCGCAAGCCACGCAGGCCTGCCTGGACGCGCTTCATCGTGGGATCCAGCAGGGGATGCTCTCGCGACTGGCCAGTCTTTATCTGCGCCAGGGCAATCTGAAACAAGCCGTCAATTATTATCAGCAGGCAGCGCAACTGGATCCTCTCGATGTCGCAGGCCAAAGCAATCTGGCGACTGTATACCTGCAAACCGGCCGGCTTGCCGATGCGGAACGGGTCTTTCGATGGGTACTCGCGATTCAGCCCTATGCGCCTGCCTATAACGGCCTGGGAATGGTTGCGGACAAGCGGAATGACGTGGCCACCGCCCGCAGAAATTTCGAGCGCGCCGTCCAACTCGACCCCGCGTATGTCGAGGCGCAGTTGAACCTCGGAATCGTTTGCACGCAAACCGACGATTTCCCTTGCGCCCGGACTGCCTTGAAGGCGTTTCTTGCCAAGGCGACTCCCGACTATGGAAAAGTCATACTGCAAGCGAAAGCGGCGCTCGCGAGGATGGGAAACAGTGGATCATAGGGCCCTCTGAACCGAAACTTCCATTGATTGATTCATTATTAACCATCCGTTATATCTTTCTCTCCTGACAGAACTCTGTTAGGCAGTAGAATCCCC
>CAWGLF010000036.1:0-12781 GCA_963823295.1 uncultured Acidobacteriota bacterium | reverse complement strand
TGCCGGCCGTTTGCCGCTCCCGTCGGAAGACTGGGACGGATCAGGCGGCGCTGTCCGGAGAAATCTTCTTCTAATTCGGGCCGCACAGGCGGAACTGGGGTGATGTGTGGGTGCTCGGTCGGCTTGGGTCGAGGCAGAGACATGGCATTCGTCCGTGTGGATCGCAACTTTCAGACACTTAGCCCAAAAGAAATGGGAACCAAATCGCGTCTGCGATGAAATGATTCAGCTGGTTGGTTACGATGCTAGACGAAGCGGGCGCGTTTTCCAAACAAAACTTTCTTTGTTTGCAATAAAAATGTTGCAGGATCAATGCCGCTGCATGCTGGCGGCCAGCGCGTCGAGAGAAAGAGAGCGCAGCAGATTGCGGCGCATGCCCGATTCCACCTCGGCAACCCGTCGCGTGGTGCGCTCAAGCCAGTCGAAAGAAACGCTTTCCGCCAACCGCCGCAACTCGGGGAGCAGATCGATGTTGCGCACCATTCCCGGCTGTCCCGCCTGCAGCAGCATCATGTCTTCCAGCAGCACATACACCGCGCGCAGCAGATCCTGGGTCTTTTGCTGGCCCTCCGCCCCGGCACGGTAACTCTCCGTCACGCGGAAAAGCGCGGAATAATCCGCTTCCGCGGCCGCCGTCCGCAGCAGAACCAAACCATCCTTGCGGCTGGCCGTGTAGGCTTCCGCGTCGAAAGAGAGCGCCCGTCCCACGGCCCCCTCCGCCAGCCGCGCGACTAGCTCGCGGCGGTCCGGCTTCCACTCCGGGTGCCGCTCAGCCAGAATCGCTTCCATCTGGGCGAGCGGCAATGCCTCCAGCCGCATCATGCTGGATCGCGAGCGGATGGTCGGCAGCAGGTCGGAGATATTCTCCGTCAGCAGGATCAGGTGCGCGTACTCCGGAGGCTCTTCCAGTACTTTCAGCAGCGCGTTTGCCGCCTCGTTCATGAACGCGCCTCTCGAGAAGATGTAGATTTTATGCCGTCCCTCGGCGGGCGCACGCTGGACATTATGGATCAACGCGCGGACCTGGCCGACCTTTACCAACATCTGCGGCGGGTCCGGTGGAAGAATCATCACGTCCGGATGGGTTTGGATAAGGATGCGCGTGTCCTTGCGATCGGCATCGCGCAGCTCTTCACGAGCTTCGACCGCCTCCGCGACGCGTGCGTCCAAATCGAGCGCGGCAGCAATCCGGGTGCAATTGCGGCAGATATCGCACGCGTCCGGCAGACCATCGTCATCCTGCGGGTCCAGGCAGTTCAGCGTCTGCGCAAGCGCCAGGGCCAGGGAATATTTGCCCGCGCCACGCGGCCCGGAAAGCAGAATGGCATGAGGCACGCGCCTCGCCGCAATGGCCTCCTGAAGCTGCCGGACAGTGGCCTCATTCCCAACAAAGCTGCGGAAGTTCACCTCTCGAGCCTAGCAGATCGTCACATCCGGCTTTCAACGTCATTCTTGGAAAAAGCTCATCGTCATTGACCAATTTTGCGCAGCGGTTTGCCGGCCATCAGATTCCGCTCGATGTGTTCCAGGGTGATGTTTTTGGTTTCCGGCACGAGGAAAAACGTGATCAGCAGGAATACCGCGTTGAAGCCGGCGTACAGCCAGAAAGTCTGCGCGTGGCCAAAATTGTTGAGCAGCGAGAGGAAGGTGAAGCCGACCACGAAATTGGCAATCCAGTTGGTCAGGGTCGAGCAGGCAATACCGAAGTCGCGGCCCTTGATCGGCTGCACCTCCGAGCACAGAATCCAGATCAGCGGGCCTGCCGACATCGCGAAGCCGACGATGAATACCAGCAGCATGGCCACGGTGAAGATCCGCTCGCCCTGGGTATCGATGCCCAGGTGCATCATGGTGCCGACAATTCCCAGACCCACGGCCATGATTGTGAAACCGATGTAGAGAATTGGCTTGCGGCCCCATTTGTCTACCAGGCCGATGGCGATCAGTGTGGCCAGCACGTTGGTCAGACCAACAACGGCGGTGAACCACAGCTGTGCTTCGGTGTGATAGCCCATTTCCTGGAAAATGCGCGGCGCGTAATACATCACCACGTTCATGCCGGTAAACTGTTGCACAATTTGCAGCAACACTCCCAGCCCGACTGAACGGCGGAAATTTTTGTTTTGCAGGAACATGTGCCAGCCGCGTTGCGGGATGCGCAGTTGTTCGGCAATTTCTTCCTCTTCGCGCTTGATGACCTCGGGGTCGCCGCGCAGCTTGGTCAGCACCTTGGTGGCCTGATCCTTGCGCCCGCGCATCATCAGCCAGCGTGGGCTTTCCGGCAGCGCGAAGACACCCACAAAAAACAGCGCGCCCGGGATGGCGATCACGCCGAGCATCCAATGCCAGTTGCCCGAATAGCTGAAGGCGGTATCGGATAGGAAAGCGAGAAAAATGCCGATGGTGATCATCAGCTGATACAGCGACACCATGGCGCCGCGAATGTTCTCCGGCGCGATCTCCGCCAGGTAAAGCGGCGCGGTGAAGGACAGAATGCCGATAGACACGCCCAGGATCAGGCGTCCGATCAGCAGAACCTCTACAGACCAGGCCACGCCGCATAGCACCGAGGCCAGGACGAACACCAGCGAACCCACCAGCAGCGATCGCTTGCGCCCCAGACTGGCCGACATCCATCCGGCGCCGATCGCGCCTGCGGCGGCTCCCAGCATCATCCAGCTGACGATGTGTTCCAGCACCGTATCGGAGATGCGGAAGTCTTGCTGAATAAAATGCTGGGCGCCTGAAATCACGCCGATATCCAGTCCGAACATCAGGCCTGCCAGGCCCCCAAGCACGCAGGTGAATACGGCAGTGGCCTTGGGATGAGGTTCGGTTATGTCCGTTCGCGCTCTAGCGTTCATGGAGTCTCCATCGAGGGTTCGTTGCGGAGGTGCGCGTGATGCCGCCAATCGACGCAGTTTAGCCACGATTTATGGTTCTTCCATAATAGTTCGCGGATGCTCCATTTTGATCGCAGTCTGCGCGGTGTAGGTTGGGAGGAGCGCGTTTGGCGAGCGCACGTGGTTTTGGCAGTGCCCATCACTGCCGTTTCTCTGCAACCATCCACATCGGGTACTTCGGCCGCAGCGTGATCTTCGGCTGAACATCCACCGTCTGCCCCGGAACCATCCGGAACCGCCAGCGCTGCGCGATCGTTGCCAGAACCAGCACGCCCTCCATCCAGGCGAACGCCTCGCCGATGCATTGTCGCGATCCGCCGCCAAAAGGAAAATATGCGAACCGCGGCCGCGCCGCCTTTTGCTCAGGGGTAAATCGCTCCGGATCAAACCGAAGCGGGTCCGGGTAATACTCCGGGCTGCGGTGCAAAATGTACTGGCTGAAGAAAAAGTATGTGCCCGCAGGCAGCCGGTACGGTCCAAGCTCGACCACCTGCGTCGACTGGCGCCCCATCGCCCAGGCTGGAGGATAGAGCCGCATCGATTCCGCAAAAACCATTTCCGTGTAGCGCAGCTCCGGCAAATCCTCAAGCGTGGGGAGCCGCCCGTCGAGCACATGATCGATCTCCTGCTTCATTCGCTCGGCTGCCGCCGGATTTTCCGACAGCAGATACCAGGTCCAGGTCAGCGCATTCGCGACCGTCTCGTATCCGGCCAGAAAAATCGTGATGACTTCATCCCGGAGCTGCCGATCGCTCATTCCTTCCTCGTTCTTCTCTCCTTCATCGCGTCCGGCAAGCAGCATGGAAAGCAGATCGCCGCGATCCTGGTTTGTGGCACGCCGCTCGGCGATCATGCGGTACACCACCGCATCCAGCCGTGCGCGCGCTTTGCGAAAGCGAATCAGTCCTGGGATCGGCCAGCGCAGGTAATCTTCCGCGCGCGGCAATGCGACCAGGTAGTTGTAAAGCCGCATGATGACGTTGACCTCATCGTTAATCTGACGGATTTCCTGGGTCACATCCGTGGCGAACAGCGTGCGCGCGACGATTTCGAGCGTCAACTGCATCATGGCGGCCGACATGTCGAACGTCTGCCCGGGCTGCCAGACTGTCCCGCATCGCAGCCGCGTGCTCCACCATCATCCCGGCATAATTCTGAATACGCTGGCGATGAAATGCCGGGGCCGCAATGCGCCGCTGCCGCCTGTGAAATTCGCCCTCACTGGTGATGAGACCCTCTCCCAGCAGAATTTTCATACGGTGCTGCGTGCGCTCTTTAATAAAGGATGAGGCCTGATTGATCAGGATTTCGCGGATCAATTCGGGGTCGTTGAGAAATAGAATATGGCTGCCGCCCAGCTTGTAATGCGACACCGGACCATAGCTGCGCACCAGGTGCTCAAATAGCAGAATCGGATTCCCCGGCCGAAAGAAGCGCCGGAAAAGATACAAGGGCAGGTTGCGCTGCAAACCTGGCGGAAATCGAAATTCACCTTCGTGAATGACGGGCCGCTGCGTATCTGAGGGCGAACTGATCGGAGATGTAGACGAGGCGGCCATGCGAATCCGATAATTCGGCAAACAAATGGTTCTCCAGTGGGAGAACCAGGTCTCATTCGCCGCAACGGGCGAGACTTCGGGCCCAAACGCTATTTCACCATTCGTTCCTTTACGATGGATAGGATGCGCTGTTCGATAATGTCAATGGGCGCGTCATCTTCGACACGGGCGGTAAGCGCCGGGCGATGGCCGTACAGCGCACTCTGCCGGCCGTTTGCCGCTCCCGTCGGAAGACTGGGACGGATCAGGCGGCGCTGTCCGGAAAAATCTTCTTCTAATTCGGGCCGCACAGGCGGAACTGGGGTGATGTGTGGGTGCTCGGTCGGCTTGGGTCGAGGCAGAGACATGGCATTCGTCCGTGTGGATCGCAACTTTCAGACACTTAGCCCAAATGAAATGGGAACCAAATCGCGTCTGCGATGAAATGATTCAGCTGGTTGGTTACGATGCTAGACGAAGCGGGCGCGTTTTCCAAACAAAACTTTCTTTGTTTGCAGGAAAAATGTTGCAGGATCAATGCCGCTGCATGCTGGCGGCCAGCGCGTCGAGAGAAAGAGAGCGCAGCAGATTGCGGCGCATGCCCGATTCCACCTCGGCAACCCGTCGCGTGGTGCGCTCAAGCCAGTCGAAAGAAACGCTTTCCGCCAACCGCCGCAACTCGGCGAGCAGATCGATGTTGCGCACCATCCCCGGCTGTCCCGCCTGCAGCAGCATCATGTCTTCCAGCAGCACATACAGCGCGCGCAGCAGATCCTGGGTCTTTTGCTGGCCCTCCGCCCCGGCGCGGTAACTCTCCGTCACGCGGAAAAGCGCGGAATAATCCGCTTCCGCGGCCGCAGTCCGCAGCAGAACCAAACCATCCTTGCGGCTGGCCGTGTAGGCTTCCGCATCGAAAGAAAGCGCCCGTCCCACGGCCCCTTCCGCCAGCCGCGCGACTAGCTCGCGGCGGTCCGGCTTCCACTCCGGGTGCCGCTCGGCCAGAATCTCTTCCATCTGGGCGAGCGGCAATGCCTCCAGCCGCATCATGCTGGATCGCGAACGGATGGTCGGCAGCAGGTCGGAGATATTTTCCGTCAGCAGGATCAGGTGCGCGTACTCCGGCGGCTCTTCCAGTACTTTCAGCAGCGCGTTTGCCGCCTCGTTCATGAACGCGCCTCTCGAGAAGATGTAGATTTTATGCCGTCCCTCGGCGGGCGCACGCTGGACATTATGGATCAGCGCGCGGACCTGGCCGACCTTTACCAGCATCTGCGGCGGGTCCGGCGGAAGAATCATCACGTCCGGATGGGTTTGGATAAGGATGCGCGTGTCCTTGCGATCGGCATCGCGCAGCTCTTCACGAGCTTCGACCGCCTCCGCGACGCGTGCGTCCAAATCGAGCGCGGCAGCAATCCGGGTGCAATTGCGGCAGATATCGCAGGCGTCCGGCAGACCATCGTCATCCTGCGGGTCAAGGCAGTTCAGCGTCTGCGCCAGCGCCAGCGCCAGGGAATATTTGCCCGCGCCACGCGGCCCGGAAAGCAGAATGGCATGAGGCACGCGCCTCGCCGCAATGGCCTCCTGAAGCTGCCGGACAGTGGCCTCATTCCCAACAAAGCTGCGGAAGTTCACCTCTCGAGCCTAGCAGATCGTCACATCCGGCTTTCAACGTCATTCTTGGAAAAAGCTCATCGTCATTGACCAATCTTGCGCAGCGGTTTGCCGGCCATCAGATTCCGCTCGATGTGTTCCAGGGTGATGTTTTTGGTTTCCGGCACGAGGAAAAACGTGATCAGCAGGAATACCGCGTTGAAGCCGGCGTACAGCCAGAAAGTCTGCGCGTGGCCAAAATTGTTGAGCAGTGAGAGGAAGGTGAAGCCGACCACGAAATTGGCAATCCAGTTGGTCAGGGTCGAGCAGGCAATGCCGAAGTCGCGGCCCTTGATCGGCTGCACCTCCGAGCACAGAATCCAGATCAGCGGGCCTGCCGACATCGCGAAGCCGACGATGAATACCAGCAGCATGGCCACGGTGAAGATCCGCTCGCCCTGGGTATCGATGCCCAGGTGCATCATGGTGCCGACAATTCCCAGACCCACGGCCATGATTGTGAAACCGATGTAGAGAATTGGCTTGCGGCCCCATTTGTCCACCAGGCCGATGGCGATCAGTGTGGCCAGCACGTTGGTCAGACCAACAACGGCGGTGAACCACAGCTGTGCTTCGGTGTGATAGCCCATTTCCTGGAAAATGCGCGGCGCGTAATACATCACCACGTTCATGCCGGTAAACTGTTGCACAATTTGCAGCAACACTCCCAGCCCGACGGAACGGCGGAAATTTTTGTTTTGCAGGAACATGTGCCAGCCGCGTTGCGGGATGCGCAGTTGTTCGGCAATTTCTTCCTCTTCGCGCTTGATGACCTCGGGGTCGCCGCGCAGCTTGGTCAGCACCTTGGTGGCCTGATCCTTGCGCCCGCGCATCATCAGCCAGCGTGGGCTTTCCGGCAGCGCGAAGACACCCACAAAAAACAGCGCGCCCGGGATGGCGATAATGCCGAGCATCCAATGCCAGTTGCCCGAGTAGCTGAAGGCGGTATCGGATAGGAAAGCGAGAAAAATGCCGATGGTGATCATCAGCTGATACAGCGACACCATGGCGCCGCGAATGTTCTCCGGCGCGATCTCCGCCAGGTAAAGCGGCGCGGTGAAGGACAGAATGCCGATAGACACGCCCAGGATCAGGCGTCCGATCAGCAGAACCTCTACAGACCAGGCCACGCCGCATAGCACCGAGGCCAGGACGAACACCAGCGAACCCACCAGCAGCGATCGCTTGCGCCCCAGACTGGCCGACATCCATCCGGCGCCGATCGCGCCTGCGGCGGCTCCCAGCATCATCCAGCTGACGATGTGTTCCAGCACCGTATCGGAGATGCGGAAGTCTTGCTGAATAAAATGCTGGGCGCCTGAAATCACGCCGATATCCAGTCCGAACATCAGGCCTGCCAGGCCCCCAAGCACGCAGGTGAATACGGCAGTGGCCTTGGGATGAGGTTCGGTTATGTCCGTTCGCGCTCTAGCGTTCATGGAGTCTCCATCGAGGGTTCGTTGCGGGGGTGCGCGTGATGCCGCCAATCGACGCAGTTTAGCCACGATTTATGGTTCTTCCATAATAGTTCGCGGATGCTCCATTCTGATCGCAGTCTGCGCGGTGTAGGTTGGGAGGAGCGCGTTTGGGCGAGGGCACGTGGCTTTGGCAGTGCCCATCACTGCCGTTTCTCTGCAACCATCCACATCGGATACTTCGGCCGCAGCGTGATCTTCGGCTGAACATCCACCGTCTGCCCCGGAACCATCCGGAACCGCCAGCGCTGCGCGATCGTTGCCAGAACCAGCACGCCCTCCATCCAGGCGAACGCCTCGCCGATGCATTGTCGCGATCCGCCGCCAAAGGGAAAATATGCGAACCGGGGCCGCGCCGCCTTTTGCTCAGGGGTAAATCGCTCCGGATCAAACCGAAGCGGTTCCGGGTAATACTCCGGGCTGCGGTGCAGAATGTACTGGCTGAAGAAAAAGTATGTGCCCGCAGGCAGCCGGTACGGTCCAAGCTCGACCACCTGCGTCGACTGGCGCCCCATCGCCCAGGCTGGAGGATAGAGCCGCATCGATTCCGCGAACACCATTTCCGTGTAGCGCAGCTCCGGCAAATCCTCAAGCGTGGGGAGCCGCCCGTCGAGCACATGATCGATCTCCTGCTCCATTCGCTCGGCTGCCGCCGGATTTTCCGACAGCAGATACCAGGTCCAGGTCAGCGCATTCGCGACCGTCTCATATCCGGCCAGAAAAATCGTGATGACTTCATCCCGGAGCTGCCGATCGCTCATTCCTTCCTCGTTCTTCTCTCCTTCATCGCGTCCGGCAAGCAGCATGGAAAGCAGATCGCCGCGATCCTGGTTTGTGGCACGCCGCTCGGCGATCATGCGGTACACCACCGCATCCAGCCGGGCGCGCGCTTTGCGAAAGCGAATCAGTCCGGGGATCGGCCAGCGCAGGTAATCTTCCGCGCGCGGCAATGCGACCAGGTAGTTGTAAAGCCGCATGATGACGTTGACCTCATCGTTAATCTGGCGGATTTCCTGGGTCACATCCGTGGCGAACAGCGTGCGCGCGACGATTTCGAGCGTCAACTGCATCATGGCAGCCGACATGTCGAACGTCTGCCCCGGCTGCCAGCTGTCCCGCATCGCAGCCGCGTGCTCCACCATCATCCCGGCATAATTCTGAATACGCTGGCGATGAAATGCCGGGGCCGCAATGCGCCGCTGCCGCCTGTGAAATTCGCCCTCACTGGTGATGAGGCCCTCTCCCAGCAGAATTTTCATACGGTGCTGCGTGCGCTCTTTAATAAAGGACGAGGCCTGATTGATGAGGATTTCGCGGATCAATTCGGGATCGTTGAGAAACAGAATATGGCTGCCGCCCAGCTTGTAATGCGACACCGGACCATAGCTGCGCACCAGGTGCTCAAATAGCAGAATCGGATTCCCCGGCCGAAAGAAGCGCCGGAAAAGATACAAGGGCAGGTTGCGCTGCAAACCTGGCGGAAATCGAAATTCACCTTCGTGAATGACGGGCCGCTGCGTATCTGAGGGCGAACTGATCGGAGATGTAGACGAGGCGGCCATGCGAATCCGATGATTCGGCAAACGAATGGTTCTCGAGTGGGAGAACCAGGTCTCATTCGCCGCAACGGGCGAGACTTCGGGCCCAAACGCTATTTCACCATTCGTTCCTTTACGATGGATAGGATGCGCTGTTCGATAATGTCAATGGGCGCGTCATCTTCGATTGTGACCACTCGAAGTTGCTCCCTTATGGCAATCTCGCGATACTTTTCGTACACGCGGTCATAGAAGGCTCGCTCCTGGGCCTCAAAACGATTCTCGTCTGTGCCAAGAGCCAGTTGCCGAAGATTGCGCCGCTGCGCCCGGGCGAGCGACGCATCCGGATTCGGCAGCAGCAGCAGAGTCAGATCAGGCCATAGATCGCCGCATACCGCGCGATGCAGCGCCAGAACGCGCTCACTGCCGAGACCACGGCCGCCGCCCTGATAGGCTTCCGTTGAGTCGGTAAAGCGATCGCACAGCGACGATGTGCCCCTCCGCCAATGCCGGTTCGATGACCTGCTGGATAACCTGCGCGCGGTCGGCAAACATCAGCGCCATCTCCGCCAGCGGCGCCAGATTCTGTGTTTTCGAATTCAGCAGAACGGCCCGGATGTCATCGCCAAGCTCCGTGCCTCCCGGCTGCCGGGTCGTAATCACGTCGTAGCCGCTGGCGCGCAGCGAACGTGCCAGCAATCTCAATTGCGTGGACTTTCCCGAGCCGTCCAGCCCTTCAAAAGTAATAAAAAATCCGCGCGGCATGGTGGGAGTGTATCAAGGGGTTTCAAGACGGGCTTCGACTAGCTACCATGTGTCGAACATTTTTTGAGAAAATCACTCAATGGCATTGCAATTCACAACTTCGTATATCGAGGACTCGATTGGCGTGTTTCGGTATTACAAAACACTCGCCGATCGTGCAGTGGCGCAAGTGACTGATGAACAGATCTATACGCTATTGGACGAAGACGCAAATTCCATAGCCATTGTGATGAAGCACATGGCGGCCAACATGAAATCGCGCTGGACTGACTTCCTTACTTCCGACGGCGAAAAACCATGGCGCAATCGCGATAGTGAATTTGAACAGCCTCCCGCAACACGACCGGACCTCTTGCGGATATGGGAAGAAGGATGGACCTGCCTGTTCACGGCACTCCAATCTTTAACAGACGCGGAATTAGGCCGCACCGTCACTATCCGCGGTGAGGCGCACTCCGTGATACAGGCTATTAATCGGCAGATCGCGCATTATTCATATCATTGTGGGCAGATCGTTTTGTTGGCCAAGCATTTCCAGCACCGCCAATGGAAATCGCTTAGCGTCCCGAAGGGAAAATCCGCGGAATTCAATGCCAAGTTCGGGCCGGCGAAGCTAGCCAGAGATAGCAGTCAATCCGTGCCAGGGACATACGCCATGCTGATGCACACCCGATCCGACGCAAACAGCGATCATGCTGTCTTAAACTGAGCCGCTAAACCCACGCAATCCGGCATTCCTATCCCTCCGGCGATCGGTATTGTTTACACTTGTCTTTCGTCCCTTTACAGGAGTTCTATGCAGCGCAAATGTTCCTTCGCCCTGGCCAGCCTTGTCCTGACTGCCGTGCTTCCGTTCGCCGGCCGCGCGCAATCCACGCAAACACAATCCAGCGAGATGACCCAAACCAGCTCCACTCCCATCACCATTACCGTGGACGCAACCGACGCGCCGCGCAAGATGCTGCACGCCGATCTGGTCATACCGGTGCATTCCGGCGACCTGACGCTGGTCTACGCAGAATGGATTCCCGGCGAGCACGGTCCGACCGGCCCCATCGATAGCTTGGCCGGAATCATCATCAAGGCCAATGGACAGACGCTTCCTTGGGTACGCGACAGCGTGAATATGTACGCCTTCCATGTGCATGTGCCGGCGGGTGTCACGTCGCTCGACGTGCATGATGATTTTCTCGCGACGGCAGCCCCGGTTGGATTTTCCTCCGGCGCCTCGACCAGTGAAAATCTGGCCATGATCAGCTGGAATGAACTTATGCTGTGGCCCCAGGTTGCATCGGCGAAGCAGATTCAGGTCACGCCGACGGTCACGCTGCCCGAAGGATGGCACTACGGTACCGCGCTCACCTCAACCGGTCACGACGGGAACACAATCCATTTCGCCACGGTTCCGCTCAATGAACTGGTCGATTCGCCAGTGCTCTCCGGGCGCTGGTTTCGAGAGATTCCTCTTGCCCCGGAGATTTCGCCGAAGCACTATCTCGATCTCGCCGCTGATGGCCCGGAAGACCTCGAAGTCCCGCCGCAGATGCTGGCCGGTTTCAACAACCTGATACGCGAAGCCAGCACGCTTTACCGCTCGCACCACTACGACAGCTATCACTTTTTGATGACGCTCAGCGATCAGGTAGCGCACTTCGGCCTCGAGCATCATCAATCCAACGATGACCGCGTGCCGGAGAAGACCTTCCTCGATCCGAATATTGACATGCTTGCAGCCGGCCTGCTGCCGCACGAATTCACACATTCCTGGAACGGAAAATACCGCCGTCCTGCCGGGCTGCTCTCGCCGGACTTTCAGACGCCGATGAAGGGCAATCTGCTATGGGTCTACGAGGGCCTCACCGAATATCTCGGCGACGTTTTGACCGCGCGCAGCGGCTTGTGGACGGACGAGCAGTATCGCGACGCGCTGGCCGACTCGGCGGCGGACCTCGATCATCGCCCGGGCCGCACCTGGCGCGATCTGCAGGATACCGCCACCGCGGCGCAGACTCTTTACGATGCCAACCGTCAATGGGACAACTGGCGCCGCAACGTCGACTATTATCCCGAAGGCGAATTGGTCTGGCTCGGTGTGGATACCATGATTCGCCAGCAAAGCCACGGACGGAAATCGCTCAATGATTTCTGTGCCCGCTTCCTGGGCTTGGGAGGCAATACCGGCCCAATTACTGTCCCGTACACCTTTAACGATATCGTCAGCAACCTGAACGCGGTCCAGCCATATGACTGGGCCGGCTACCTGACGGAAAAACTGACGACCAAGGTCGATCATGCGCCGCTCGGCGGAATCGAGCGCGGCGGATATCAGATTGTCTACACCGACACACCCAACGCGGATATGAAAGCGCGGCAGGACTTAGGCGGCGTGGATGCCTGGTATTCCCTTGGCTTCCATACTTCAAGTGATGGCACTCTGCGCGATGTGCTGTTTTATTCACCCGCATACAAGGCTGGCCTGGGACCGGCGATGAAGATCATCGCAGTCAATGGGCGCGAGTATACCGACAGTCTGATGCACGACGCGATCCGCAACTCAAAAACTACGCAGACACCGATCGAGCTCATCGTTGAAAATACCGGCTATTATCGCACCGTAAAGATCGATTATCACGGCGGCGAGCGTTTTCCGCATCTTCAACGGGTGAACGGAAAGCCGGATTTGCTGGATCAGATACTGCAGCCGCTGGCAAAGCATCCGCAACAGTAATTCTTATAGAGTGGATTCATAATCGATATAGCCGACAATGGAGTCATTCTGAACGAAGCGTAGCGAGTGAGGAATCCAGAGAATATTCGCGTGATGATCGCTGCGATCACCCTCTGGATGTTCGCGGAGTCTACCCTGAGCGAGTTCGAAGGGCTCAGAAGGGCGGATCGTTCAGTCACGCGCT
>CAWGLF010000035.1:0-21353 GCA_963823295.1 uncultured Acidobacteriota bacterium | reverse complement strand
CCAATGCTCGGCCTCGGGATCGATGGGTAATGCGGCCCGACAGTTTCCAAGATTTTGTTTCAGCGCCGCCGCGACCACTTCCCGGGCCTGTTCGACCACATGCACACCAGTGGTTTCCACCCGTTCAGCAAAAAACCGTCGCGCCAGCGGCTCTCGGGGATTTGCTTCTCCAATCATGCGCGGGGCCGCTGCCATGCGCCCGATCCAGGCGGAACGAATTGCGCCCTGCAAGTCGATACAGATGTCGTAATGCTGCGCGCGTAATTGATTCCGCACGGATTTCATCTGGAGCAATGTCGAGATGGAGATGGGATTGCGCGCCCACTGCTTGGCGGGAACGGTATGCAGCACATCCACCACCGGCATTTGCGGACCGCGAAGACAAGGCTGCGCCGCCGGGGCAGCACACAGCAGCGGCGACCATTGCGGCTCGATCGCCCAGCCGATCCACGCAGCGGGAAGCGCCGCACGCAGCGCGGTCACCGCCGGCAATGCAAGGAGAACATCTCCCATCGCGCCCAGCCGCACAATCAGGATGCGCAAGCGTTGTGATTGGGTTGGCAAACAATTATCATCGCACGTTCGCTGGGCCGGTTAGAAGCGGGTTTGTGAGTAGGGACTCCAGCAGCGCGATCGAAGCGGCTTCCTCACGCAAAGTTATTTCCAATCCGGCGACGATGATCGGGAACTCGGTTTCGAGTTCCGCACGGAGCGGAGCGGCCAGACGCATGCTGTCTTTTTCGGTCGTGATAAAGCAGCGCGCGCCGGAGCTTCTGGCTGCCTGCTTCAAGCGCTTGATGTCCCTTACGGTGTAGGAGTGATGATCGCGGAAGGCGATCTTCTTCTTCAGGTCGGCCCCGGCCTGGTTGAGTGCCTGAAAAAATCCATGCGGATCGCCTACGCCGCAGAATGCCACTACCGGCGAAATAAGATCGGAAAGAACCGTCCGGCGCTCGATAATCCAAACGCGCGCGGGGTCGGTCTGGCGCATGGGCCGCAACACGCAACCTCGAAGATCGGCATCTTCTGCCCGCAATACGCAGATATCGGCCCGTTCGAGCGCGCACAGCGGCTCTCGCAGGCGTCCGGCCGGCAACATCTTGTCTTCCAGATCTGCGCGCTGCAACAGAACGATATCCACCGCACGGGCCAGCTTGCGATGCTGAAAACCATCATCAAGGATATGGACGTTACGCGGTTTTGTGGCGCTCGTATTGCTTTCAGCGAGCAGCCCCGCTTGATAGCGATATGCGCCGACGTAAACGGAAACGCCCCGCCGGGCCATCAACAAAGGTTCATCGCCAAACTCTTCCGCCGCATTTACTTGCGTTGAGTGCGGATTAACGTGCGAGACGTGCCGGCTGGTCCTGCCATAACCACGGCTGAGCACGTCTACGGACCAGCCGCGTGCTTCGAGCAGGTCGGCCAACAGCAGTACGAGCGGGGTTTTTCCGGTTCCACCGACGGATAAATTTCCCACGCTGAGGACCGGCCACGCTAACCGCTTCGGCCTTGATCGTCCGAGATCGTACGACGCATTTTTCAGCCGAATGGCCATGCCGTAGAGCAGGACAAAAGGCGACACGAGCGGCGAGAGAATCCGCACCAGAACCGGCTTCGCGCGCGGGGGATTCATGATGCGTCCACCGGGTGCAGAGCGGGGTCAGCGTTCGCGGCAAGAATTTTTTCGATCGCGGCGAAGCATTGTTCCGAAGCTCCCGCGTGTTCCGCATACACCTGCCGCGCCCGAGCGCCTATTGGTGCGGCTGCGGGGGATGCTAGCAATTCCTGCAGAACAGAGACTAACCGTTCCGGCGGGGTGACGCGAATGGCTTCATGCTCCAGGAGCATCGCGATCATCCCGCGGAAATTTTCGATGTAAGGTCCCATGACAATCGGCACGCCAAACTGGGCGGGCTCCAGTGGATTATGACCGCCTGCGGGGACCAGGCTTCCTCCGACAAAGGCGACAGAAGCCAGCGAGTACACCGAAGCCAGCTCCCCGACAGAGTCCAGCAGAAACACACTGCCGGGCGCAATTGGCTGGGGCTGCGGGAGCCACGCCGATCTTCGGACCGAGCAAAACTGCGCTTGTTGAATGAGCTCGTCAACCGCGCGGAATCTCTCCGGATGACGCGGCGCGACGACCATCACCAGCTGAGGGAATTCAGAAAGCAGTTCACGAAACGCGTGGAGAAGATAGGCTTCCTCGCCCTCGAGTGTGCTTCCCGCAACAATAATCTTTGCGTTGGCGGGCAGGTGCTTGCGGAGTTGCTGTGTGATTTCTGAGTCACCCATCGCGCGCACATCGTATTTAAGATTGCCCGCAGTGCGCACGGCGCGGGATGGAACGCCGATTTCGACAAAGCGCTTTTCATCCTGGGCGGTTTGTGCCAGCACCAGCCTCAGCCGGCGAAGAAACGGTCGCCACAGCCATCGCAATGCGCGATACCGGGGCAATGAACGATCGGAAACGCGGCCGTTGACAACGATCACAGGAACTTTTGCGCGATGCGCTTCGACCAGCAATCGCGGCCACAGTTCGCTCTCCATCAGCACAAGCATGCGGGGCTGGAGAGCGCGTAGATAGCGGCGCACGATCCAGGCAAAGTCGAGCGGATAGTAGAAAACGCGCGAGCTGGAGAAACGCTCCTGCGCGAGTTTCTGCCCGGTACGCGTAGTGTTTGAAATCACCACCGGCAGCTCGGGATCGACGTCATCCAGAAGCTGGATAAGCCGGCTCGCGGCGATAACTTCCCCGACCGAGACGGCGTGAACCCAGATGGTGCGGCGCTGTCCGACGAACTCTCGTAAAGTATGCGGCACCGCGCCCAGCCGCTGGCTGAGACCATCGCGGTATCGGCCGCTCCAGATCATGCGGAGCAGCCAATAGGGTGAAGAGAGAAGGATGGCCGCCAGCAGGCCCAGGCTATAGAGCAGCATGGTAGAGAGATTTCATCTTTACAACAGTACAACCCCAGCGGCTTCAACGAATCTATTTCTACCTTACTCTTACGGGAACTGAGGGATTACTGCTCCGACGCGCGCAGCCGTTAGACTCAATAGTAGCCATTCTTATGACGAATATTGCTCCACGAATTCGTGTTCTCGGCGCCGGACTTGCCGGTCCGGAAGCTGCCTTGCAGGCAGCGCGACGCGGCTGTGCTGTCGATTTATACGAGATGCGGCCGGCGCGCTCGACGGAAGCGCATCAGACGGCGGAGTTTGCCGAGCTGGTCTGCTCTAATTCCTTGAAGTCTGAGAGCGAGTACACCGCGCCGTGGCTGCTGAAACAGGAGATGCGCCGCGCAGGATCGGTCCTGCTGAAGGCTGCCGATGCGAGTGCCGTTCCCGCCGGACATGCGCTGGCTGTCGATCGCGTGGAGTTCTCCCGGCGTGTTGCCGAGGCGATCGCCTCCGAGCCGCGCATTACTGTGCATCGCGAGGAAGTGACGGCGCTCAATCCGGGTGAAGGCTGGACGATTGTTGCCTCGGGTCCGTTGACTTCGCCCGCGCTTTCAAAAGCGATTGCCGAACTGACCGGCAGCGAGCATCTTGCCTTTTACGATTCCATCAGCCCGATTGTCGACGCGGAAACTATAAATATGGAGCGCGTCTACTTTGCCGCGCGATGGGACAAAGGAACGGCGGATTACATCAACTGCCCGATGACTCCGGAGGACTACACCCGCTTTTATGACGCGCTGCTCGCGGCTGAGTCGGTCCAGGAAAAGGAATGGGAAAAGCTGGCCTATTTCGAAGGCTGCCTGCCGATTGAGGAGCTCGCTCGGCGCGGACGAGACACGCTGCGCTTCGGCCCCATGAAGCCGGTAGGGCTGCGCGACCCGCGCACGGGAAAAACGCCGTGGGCAGTGGTGCAGCTACGCTGCGAAAACCTTCGGGCTGACTCTTATAATCTGGTCGGGTTTCAAAATCATTTGAAATACAGCGAGCAGGCACGTGTGCTGCGCTTGATTCCTGGTCTGGAGAATGCAAAATTTCTGCGTTATGGGCAGATTCATCGCAATACATACATCAACGCGCCGCGTCTGTTGACCGAGACGCTGCAGTTGCGGGATCATCCGAGAGTTCTTTTCGCCGGGCAAATTTCGGGTGTCGAGGGTTATACGGAGTCGATTGCGACGGGGATGCTGGCGGGCATGTACGCGGCAGAGTTGGCGCAAGGGACGCAGCCGGAACCGATTCCGCGCTCCACCGGGCTGGGATCGCTGGTACATTACATCACGCATACGGAATCGAAAAACTTTCAGCCTGCAAACATTACCTTCGACCTGCTGGAGCCGCTGGAAGAGGACCTTCGCCGCAAGGTTCGGGACAAACGCGAGCGCCATAAAATGCAGTGCGATCGATCGCTGGCGGCATTTGATGGATGGTGGGAGCGCCGGGGGGAATGGATAAGCGAGGTTCGTCGGTCTAAGCATTGCGAAGAATTCAGATGATTAACGCCCAAGGGGAGATTCTCTGGATTCTTCACTGACGTTCAGAATGACTCCTCATTGAAAATTCACTAGCGTTGTGAGCGCGGTTTTCTTGCGCGTAATTTGAAGCGGATCGGCGAACCTTCAAAGCCAAAAGCTTCCCGAATCTGATTTTCCAGGAAGCGCTCGTAGGAAAAATGCAGCTTCACGTCGCGATCAGTAAACAGCACAAATGTTGGCGGCGCGACACCGGCCTGGGTCATGTAGAGGATTCGCATTCTTCGTGACATGGGCACCGGCGCGCGCTCGAAGTCGACGCGTTCCAGAAACCGGTTCATCTGCCCCGTTCCCACGCGCTTCTCGCGTTCTGCGGCGACGCGAACCACAGTGGCGAAGACCTGCTGAATATTCTGCCCCTCCGCGGCGGAGACAAAAACAACAGGCACGTAGCTGAGGAATTTCAAGGCGTGCCGCAATTGCTCCTCGAAGACTTTGCGGTCGGCTGGCGGTTTTCCGTCGCTTCGTTTCGATGTGACCAGGTCCCACTTGTTCACTACGATGACCATCGATCGGCCGCTCTCATGCGCGTAGCCGCCGATGGTAGCGTCCCCAGCAAGCACTCCCGCGGCCGCATCAATCACCAGCAGCGACACATCCGCCGCTTCGAGGTGCTTGCGCGCCATGATCACGGAGAGCTTTTCCGCCATCTCGTGGGTCTTGCCTTTGCGCCGGATACCGGCCGTATCGATGAAGCGAAATTTTTGTCCGTCGCGCTCGACCAGCTCATCGACAGCATCTCGCGTGGTTCCGGCGACGGGGGAGACGATGGCCCGGGACGTCCCCGTCAGCGCATTCAGCAGCGTACTCTTGCCAACGTTCGGCCTGCCGATGATGGCGACTTTCACTTCATCCGGAGCATGCGCGGGTATTTCGGGCACTTCGTCGCCGGAGTTGGCTTTCCATTCCGGCTCGCTTTCCGGCTGCTCATTTTCTTCGGCAGCAACATCGTCTTCCGGCAGGACCGCGAACACCGCATTCAGCAGGTCCCCAATGCCGAGGCCATGCTCGGCGGAGATGGGCAGCATTTCCTTAAAACCCAGGCGGCGGAAGTTTTCCGCCTGTGCCAGCAGCGACTCGGCATCTATTTTGTTGACGGCCAGAAAGACCAGCTTGCCGAGACGTATCAGAAGGCGAGCCAGTTCCATGTCGGGCGCGACCAGTTCGGTGCGGCCATCGACGACCATGACGATGGCCGCCGCTTCGTCAAACGCAACCTTGGCCTGGCGAAAGATTTCGGCGGGAATAAATTCCTGCTCCGATGGAAGAACGCCGCCGGTATCGACCATCCGCGCATGCCGCCCGCCCCATTCCACGACTCCGTAAATCCGGTCGCGGGTGATCCCCGGCTCATCCCCGACAATCGAACGCCGGGTCCCGGTGAGACGGTTGAAGAGAGTCGACTTGCCCACATTCGGACGGCCAACGATTGCGATCAGCGGCCATCGTGCATCCGCAGAAGACGTGCGACGACCGCGAGTGCGCGCCTCGCCGTGTTTATTTTTTGTGGGAGTCATAAAGGATTCGGGAAGCGCGTGCTTCCATATTATAGAAACGAGTGGAAACGTCCCTATTATAGAAAGGGGTAGAAACCTCCCTATTATTTAGGAACAGGCGAAAACCGGAGCGCCGCCATTCTTGACATCCCATTCCCCCACCACACAGGCGATCGAGCGCAAGCTGCCGAGACTCGAAGAATTTTTCTCTCCGGGTGGAATACTGTCGCGCTCCGGGCTGCCCTATGAATACAGGCCGGGACAGCTGGAGATGGCGCGCGCCATGGAACGCGCATTCATCGAGAAACGCCATCTGATTGTGGAAGCCGGGACGGGCACGGGGAAAACACTGGCGTATCTGCTGCCCGCGTTACGTCTGGGCCAGCGCGTGATCATCTCGACGGGAACGCGCAATCTGCAGGAACAGATTTATTTCAAAGACATTCCTTTTCTTGAATCGCTCGTGGGGCCGCTGCATGTGAGCTACATGAAAGGTCGCAGCAATTATCTTTGCCGCCACAAACTTTATGCGCTGCGCGACCAACCGATCCTGACCGGCATAGACATGGTGGACCAGTTTCGCACCATCAGCGACTGGGAACAAATCTCGGAGCACGGCGACCGCACAGAGTTGTCCACGCTGCCCGAGAACAGTCCTTTATGGAGCCGCCTGGACGCGCGTGGGGAGGCCTGCCTGGGGTCATCCTGCCCGAATTATGAACCCTGTTTTATTACGCAGATGCGGCGGCGAGCGCTTGAAAGCGACATCGTCATCGTGAATCATCACCTGTTTTTCGCAGACCTGGCATTACGCCGGCAGGCGCAGAATGCGCCCGATGCGGGTGTTCTGCCGGAAGCCGCAGCGGTGGTTTTCGATGAAGCGCATGAGCTGGAGGAGATTGCCTCCAGCTATTTCGGCGTGAGCATCAGCAATCTGCGTTTTGAGGAACTCGCGCGCGACGTGGAAATTCTGCTGCGCGCGAAGCAATCTCTTTCTGCCGCGCTCAGCGCCGCCGCGCAACTGGTCCGGGAACGCTCGCGCATGCTTTTCGCAGCACTGCCGGAGCCAAAAAATGCGGAGGGGCGGATGCCCTTCGGAAATCGCGATGAGTTTCTGGAACAGTCGGGCGACGTGTACCTCGGCGTGTTGAATGCACTCGAACGCCTGACCGGAGAACTGGAGAGGCTACGCGGCGTGGAAGAGACCAGCGGTCTAAAGAAGCGTGCCGCCGAGCTACGCAGCCACCTTTGTTTTCTGCTGGAGTCCACGGACCGGGGATATGTCTTCTGGATCGAGCGGCGCAGCAACACGGGGCTACGACAGACCATGAGCAATACCTGGCTGCAGGCGACCCCGATCGAAATCGCTTCGCTATTAACGAGCGATCTGTTTGAATCGGTGCCGTCCGTGGTGCTCACCTCGGCAACCCTGACTGTCCAGGGGAACTTCGAGCACATCCGCGGGCGGTTGGGAATGACCGACGCGCGGGAGCTCGTAGTGCCGTCGCATTTTCGCTACGGCGAACAGACCCTGCTCTACCTGCCACCGGAGATGCCGGACCCGCGCGAGGCCAACTTTACCAGCGCGGCGGTTGAAAAAATATGCGAAATTTTGCAGATCACCCAAGGGCGCGCCTTCTGCCTGTTCACCAGCTACAGCCAGATGCGCCAGGTGCACGAGCAATTGCTCGCTCGCGTAGGATTTCCGCTGCTGTTGCAGGGAACGGCTCCGCGCAACGCGCTGCTGGAGGAGTTTCGCATCACACCGAATGCGGTGCTGCTGGGGACATCGTCCTTCTGGCAGGGCGTGGATGTGCAGGGCGAGCAGTTGAGCTGCGTCATCGTCGACAAGCTGCCGTTTGCTGTGCCAAGCGATCCCGTCGTGGCCGCGCGCATGAAAGCGATTGAGGCAGATGGCGGAAATCCCTTCGCGGAGTATCAGATTCCCACCGCAGTCATCGCGCTGAAACAGGGCTTCGGCCGCTTGATCCGCTCTTTGCATGATCGCGGGGTTCTGGTCCTGCTCGATCCGCGGCTGCAGCGCCAGCGCTATGGCCGCGTGTTTTTGGAGAGCTTACCGCCATATCGGGTTACGCAGAAGATCGCGGATGTTGACGCCTTCTTCAGTCCCGACTGCGCCCGCTAGCTCTACAGTAGGATCCGCTAACGCAGAATTTCAATCAGCAGCACCCACGCACTCGTCACTCCTCAAATGTGGCGGTGCCAGTGTTCGCCTTAAACAAGGATTCCCATCAAAATCCAGGTTTCTTTCTTGACTGGCCCTCTTTGTGCGCGCATGGTGTTGATCATGCCTCGAGTATGCCTGCCTGCAGCATGTTTATTCCTCCTCTCCACCTTTATCCTCGCCCAGAGCGCTTCGCCGAATCCGCTCGCGCCCTATATCTCGATATCCGATCCAGTGATCGCGCTGATTCATGTGGAGATTATCGACGGCGCAGGCTCGACCCCGATTGCCGATCAGACGCTGGTGATTGAACGCGGCAGCATCGCCTCGATAGGCCCCAGCACCAGCGCGCAAATCCCCACCGGGGCCAAAGTTCTTAGCCTGGCGGGCCATACTGTATATCCCGGTCTGGTCGGAATGCATGAGCATCTGTTCTACATCAACCCCAGCAGCCCAACCCTGCATGCATTTTTCGGCGGAGAGATTTTCGAGACCGGCCCGCGACTGTATCTTGCTGCTGGCGTCACGACCGCCCGTACAACGGGCAGCATCGAACCGTATGCCGATCTGAACGTCAAACACGCGGTGGACAGTGGGCTGATTCCCGGCCCGGACTTCGACGTCACCGGCCCGTATCTGGAAGGCCAGGGCAGTCTGATTCCGCAATTGCATCAGCTCTCCGGCCCCGCAGACGCGACCAAGACGGTGAATTACTGGGCCGGAGAGGGAGTCACCTCCTTCAAGGCCTATATGTTCATCACGCCGGAGGAGCTGAAGGCCGCGATTGGCGCGGCGCACGCGCATGGATTGAAGATCACGGGACACCTATGCTCGATCGGCTTTCGAAGCCGCGGATATGGGTATCGATAATCTTGAGCACGGCCTGTTCGTGGACACGGAGTTTTACTCCGGGAAGAAGCGCGATGTATGTCCCGGCATCGGGCCGGCGGAGACCGAGATGGCAAAAAGCCTTGATGTTGCCGGCCCGCAGGTTCAAAACATGATCCATGATCTGGTGCGGCACCATGTTGCCGTGACTTCGACGCTTGCTATTTTTGAAGACTCCGCGCCGATGGCGTTTCTGATGCGTGAAGAAAGCTCCATGATGCCGCAGGCCTGGGCGAGTGTCTTGGGTATTCGCGCCCAAATTGCCGAACACGCGAGGCAGTCCCCGTGGCCAGTGCTTCTAAAGAAAGAAATGCAGTTTGAGCGCGAGTTTGTTGCTGCGGGCGGTTTGCTGATGGCCGGCTGCGATCCCACAGGTTACGGTGCCGTGCTGCCCGGCTTCGGCGACGAGCGCAATCTGGAATTGCTCGTAGAAGCCGGATTCACCCCCGAGCAGGCCATCCAGATCTATACCGAGAACGGCGCAAAATATCTGGGGCGGCAGGATCGCATCGGGACGGTTGCAGTGGGCAAGCAGGCGGACCTGGTCGTCGTGACCGGCGATCCGGCAAAAGATATTTCTGCCGTTGAACATGTCGATACGGTCTTCAAAAATGGCGTCGGATACGATTCTCAGAAACTGATCGATTCCGCACGCGGAATGGTTGGAATTCGTTAAAGAGAAATCGCAAGGCCTCCCAGGTGAGCTCCCTGCCGTGCAATCCAAGTCACGAAATAGTTCCCGCGACTCCCGCTCCCGCTAGACTGTTAGCAGTCGTCTCGCTGATCATGTCCCGCAATCTCTACATCCTCGGCGCTGCACTTGTTGTTCTGGCAATCGCTTGTCTCGGCATGTCCTGGACCCCCGGCGCTCACCAGCCGGCGTTTCCCGGTGAGGCACAAATGTGGCGCATGATGGCGCTGGTTTTGTTTCTGCTGGGCGCGCTCTCGTCCTTCATCGGCACCATTACGAACCTGTTTGAGCAGGCCAGCCGCCGCCACGAGGAGCGTGAGCGGCGGAAACGCGGACCCTCCGCCTGAAATAAAAACAGGCCGCCCGTGTCTGACCGATAACGCATCCTAGAGCCAGCAATTCAGGAGGATGTCCCAATGCCGTTTCTTGTATTTCCTGGATCGATGCATTATGCCGACTGGGGCTTTCTGCTGCTGCGGATTATTGCCGGAGTGGTCTTCTTCTGGAGCGGGTTCAGCCACGTCAAATCGCCACAGGAACGGGCCAGCAGCCTGGGCCTGAGCGTTGGCTTCACCATTTTCCTAGGTTGTGCGGAGATACTCGGAAGCCTCGGAATTATCTTTGGGGTGCTGACGCAATTGGCGGCGCTGGGGCTGATTTTGATCATGTTTGGCGCCATCTACATGAAAGCCGCGAAATGGCATACCGGCTTCTGGGGAGAGAAATCGTCAGGCTGGCATTATGACCTGGTATTCGTCGTCATCAATCTGGTGATTCTTCTGACCGATGGCGGCAGATTCACTTTGATGAATCTGTTCAGTTGATCGACATTCTCACCCGGTCCTCAAAGGCGAAACTCGTCGACTGGCTTAGGGCAGGCTCCGGGGCACCCTTGCACCGCTCCCGATACAATAAAAAAAGCCGCAATTTCAAGCGGTGTTTGAGGAGCGGCATGTACGAAGTCACCGTGGAAGCGGGGTTTTCCGCAGGACACTATCTGCGCAATTACCGGGGCAAGTGCGAAAATCCGCATGGCCACAACTACAAAGTTCGCATCACGCTGCGCGGTCAGGAGCTGGACCAGGCAGGTCTGCTGCTCGATTTCAAGCAGTTGAAGCATGTCATGCGGCCGGTGATCGACCGGTTCGACCATCAGATGATCAATGACATCGCCCCGTTTACGGAGCTGAATCCTTCGGCCGAAAATCTGGCACATTATTTTTATGACGAGACGAACCTGCAATTGCGCGAGATGACGGAAGGCCGCGTCCGGGTGAAGGATTGCACCATCTACGAAACCGATACCACCACCGCGACCTATTACGAGTGATCTGTGGTCCTGATCGAACTCTATATTTCTGTGCAGGGGGAATCGAGCTTCGCCGGGATGCCATGTGTCTTCGTGCGGCTGGCGGGCTGCAATCTGCGTTGTTCCTGGTGCGACTCGGAGTATACGTTCGCCGGCGGGGAAAAGTATTCGCTCGAACAGGTGGAACAGAAGATTGCCGCGGAAGCGACCGTCAAGCTGGTGGAATTTACCGGCGGCGAGCCGATGCTGCAGGGCCGCGAAGTGCTGCCGCTGATGGACCGATTGCTGGCGCAGGGATACACGCTGCTGCTCGAAACCAGTGGCGAGCGACCGCTCGATGCTGTACCCAAAACGGTGCATAAGATCATGGACGTGAAGTGTCCGGCATCCGGCGAAAGCGGACGCTTTCATCTTCCGAATCTTGAAGCGCTGACGATGCGGGATGAAGTGAAATTCGTAATTTCAGATCGCGCGGACTATGAATTTGCCCGGGAATTCATTCGCCGGAATAATCTGGCGGCGCGCTGCGGTCACATCCTGCTGTCGCCCGCATTTACGAAAACGCCGACTTCGGAGCGCAGTGCGGAGAATTGCAAACTCGATCCGCGGTTGCTGGTGGAATGGATGCTTGCCGACCAGTTGCCGGCGCGGCTCAGTCTGCAGATTCACAAATTCATCTGGGAGCCCCTGAAGAAAGGGGTATAGGCCCGAGAAACACGGGTCACGAGGAGCGTACGTTTATGACGGAATCTGTTCCCCCGAAAAATTCGCCGGTTTCCATGGAGACGGAAGCTGCCTTTTCTCCGGCGGTTGTATGCCAGTGCTCGATGTTGAATGAAGCGCAGATGGTGGTCAGTCTGCTGGCGTCGTTTGGCATTGAGGCAAAGATCGAGTCCGAAAACTATTTCCGCATGTTGGGCAGCATGGTGCCCGGGAAAGGCGGAATCAGGGTCCTGGTGCGGCAACTGGACGCAGAGGCGGCGCTTGAAATTCTGAATGAAAGCCCCAGCATGCCATACATGGAAGAGAAGGACGATGAACCCTGACTTACCTGTCATCCCGGGCGACGCGAACGGTCGCCCGCGGGCCGTGATTTCGCTTTCCGGCGGCATGGACTCGGCGGTCTGCCTGGCTCTGGCGGCGCGCGACTACGAGGTTTACGCGTTGCACTTCAGCTACGGCCAGCGGACAGAACAGCGCGAACTCGCCAGCGCTCGGGGGGTGGCAGAGATCGTTGGTGTCCGGCAGTTTCTTCCGCTGCGCATTGACCTGTTCCGGCAGATCGGCGGGTCGGCGCTGACGGACCTGAATATGCCTGTCCCGAACGCACCGCCGGTAGATGACATTGGCAAGGAGATCCCCGTCACCTACGTCCCTTTCCGCAATGCCCATTTTTTATCCGCCGCTGTCAGCTGGGCGGAGGTGCTGAATGCCAAAAAGATTTTCATCGGAGCCGTCGAGCAGGACAGCTCTGGATATCCAGACTGCCGGCCAGCGTATTACGCAGCGTTCAATCAACTGATCCGGACAGGAACACGCAACGCCGATATCGAGATCGTTACACCATTGATCCGGCTGAAGAAGAGCGAGATCGTCCGGCTTGGGCTGGAATTGCACGCGCCATTTGAGGCAACGTGGTCGTGTTATTCCGGCGAGAATCGTGCGTGCGGCGTGTGTGAGAGCTGCGCTCTGCGCCTGCGGGCATTTGCGGAGGCCGGTATCGTCGACCCCCTGCCCTACGAGACTGCATCGCTGGCCCACCAGAGGTAAGTCCGGCGCATCCAATTGCAACGCAGGCCTGCAGGGAAGGGAACGGCCAGATGCGTTGCATCGGTTGTGGCTTTAGAATTGATTCTAGGTTGGTTGCGGTGCAGACGGAGAACGGAACGGCCGCCCTGACCATCACCGTAAGGAGAGCAGGAATGAAGAATTTCGGGTTCGCGGCAATTCCCAAATCCGCAATGATGTCCGCGGTATTGTGCGCGGCAATGTGCATACCGTGCGGTGGTATGCTGGCTGCAATTCCGGCGCGGGCACAAGCCGCTCCCGGCGCTGCCGCGGCAAATCCAGCGGATACGGCAAAGATCCATGGGCATGCGCAGGATCCGCTGTATCAGCCGATTACGAATACAAAGGTCGAGATCACAACGGACGGAAAAACAGCGCTGTACACGTTCACGACCGATGCGAACGGCGACTACACAGGCTCCGGCATCAAGCCGGGAACTTATTCAGTGATGTTATTCGGAGATATCAAGGATAAAACCGGCAAAACCGCTCAGGGCATTATCGATTATCAGAAAGATGTGAAGTTTGCGGCCGGTCAGGACGCTACCGTCAACTTCGATCTGAGCCGCCAGGATTATATTTCCAAATTGCCCCCTGATATACAGAAGCAGATCGCCGAAACCCGCAAAGCAAATGCCGCTGCCCAGCAGGCAAACAGCAAAATCAAGAACGTTAACAAGCTCCTCACCGATGCGCGAACGGCACGCAAAGCCGGTAATTTTGACCAGGCGATTGCGCTCGATACCCAGGCGACACAGGCCAAGCCGGATGTCGGGCTGACCTGGTACGAGCTGGGAGACAGCAATCTTGGCGCTAAGAAATACGACGCCGCAGCCACAAATTATCAGAAGGCACTGCAGGTGATGAGCACGGAAAAAGGTGCAAAACCGGAAGTGCTTGCGGCTGCGAACAACAACCTGGGCGAGGCGCTGGCACATACGGGGAAGGTCCCCGATGCCGTTGCGGCGTATGAAGCGGCAGCCAAAGCGAATCCAACGCAGGCGGCACAGTATTACGGCAACGAAGCGATCGTGCTTTTCAAAACCGGGCAGGCGGATGGCGCGGCGGCCGCGGCGGATAAAGCGATCGCCGCCGATCCTTCCAAGCCAATCCCGTATTACATCAAGGGATGGGCGCTGGTGCAGAAGGCCACCGTCGATACAAAGACGGGCAAAATCGTGTTGCCGCCGGGCTGCTCGGATGCGTATCACAAATTCCTGTCGATGCAACCGACCGGCCCGCTGGCGGATGATGCGCGCAACATCCTGGCGCAGGCTGGAGAGACGGTTCACGGGTCGTTCAAGAAGTGATGAATGGACGCTGATCGCAGGTGTACATGCAGCATAGTGAAACAAGCAGCGGCTCCCGGCTTCCAGTTGGGAGCCGCTGTTGCTTCCGCGATAGGACAGTGCAATGGCACACGATCCACCTCAGCAGCGCTCCTGGCCACAAACTGCTGCTCCAGCGATCTCTTTTGCGGCGGCGAGTTCGATTGTTGCTGCTCAAGCAGCGACGATCCTCACAGGACCACCGCCCGAAACGCAGGAGTGTGATGTTGCCGACGCTCTGGGCCGCATCCTTGCCGCCCCGGTAAAAGCGGACCGCGACCAGCCGCCATTTCCTCGCGTCACCCGGGATGGGTTCGCTCTGCGAGCTCAGGACTTGGCCAGCGGCGCGCCTCTACGGGTGATAGGCCAGCTTCGTGCCGGAGAAGCATGGGCTTCTGACCGGCTGCCGTTGCGGGAGGGAGAAGCTGTCGAAATCATGACAGGCGCCGCGCTGCCGGCTGGAGCGGATGCCGTGCTGATGATCGAGCACGCACAAGAAATTTCCGACGGAGCGTACCGGTTATTTCGACCGCATTCTGGCCGAACTCTGACCGCCGGAGAAAATGTCGTTCCCCAGGGAAGCGAAGCGCGGCAGGGACAAATTGTACTTGAAGCTGGAACGCGCTTGCAGGCGAAGGAAATTGCCTTAACCGCTTCGTGCGGGCTCGGCTCCGTCCGGGTATATCAAGCACCGAAGGTCGCAATTCTGGCGACGGGCGATGAACTGGCGGAGCCTTCCGTCTCTGCCACGACCGGCGCCGGCAGCTCCATTCCATCCCACCAGATTTACGATTCAAACAGCTATTCGCTCGCCGCGCTGGTGCGTCAAGCCCATGCCATTCCGCTGCGCCAGCGCGCCGCACGCGACCAAACAAAAGACCTGACCGAGTGCATTCGGCAGAGCCTGAAAGCCGCACCCCTCTTGCTTCTTACTGGCGGAGTTTCGATGGGCCGCTATGACCTGGTTGAAGAAGTCTTCGCTGGATTTGGCGCGGAGTTTTTCTTTACTGGAGTAAAAATGCAGCCGGGGAAACCGGTGGTATTTGGCCACGTTCCCGTCAGCGACGATTTCCCCAGCCGCTTCTTTTTCGGCCTGCCGGGTAATCCTGTTTCCGCCATGGTGACGTTCCGCGTATTCGTCGAGCCTTTGCTGGCGGCAATGGCCGGGGAGCGCCATTGGCAGCCACGAATCGCGTTAGCATCGCTGGCGACCGAATTGCGTTTCAAGCCTGGGCTGACCCGCTTTCCTCCCGCCCATCTGGATACATTGCAAGTGATCCCAACAGTAACTCCCGTTCACAGCCAGGGTTCCGGCGACCTGGCAGCGAATGCGCGGGCAACTTGCTATTTGATCATTCCAGACGATTGCGAAGTCCTTCCCGCGCGGCAGATCGTTCGCGTGTTGCTGCCTTAGCTTTCCCTGCTAGGCTGGGAATCATGAGCAAGCTTTCTCATTACGATTCCGCAGGAAATGCACAAATGGTTGACGTGAGTGACAAGGCGGTCACTCGCCGCGAAGCCGTTGCATCCGCGTTCGTCGAACTTTCCGCCGCCGTGCTGGCTGCGCTGCCCGAAAATCCCAAAGGCAATCCGCTCGAAGTGGCGCGGTTTGCGGGCATTCAGGCCGCCAAGCGTACAGCGGAGCTGATCCCCATGTGCCACCCATTGCCGCTCAGCTTTGTGGACGTGACGACCGAGGTGCAGTCGAATGGCGTGCGAATCCGCGCCAGCGTCTCCACGACCGGACAGACCGGCGTCGAGATGGAAGCGATGACGGCGGCATCGATCGCCGCATTGACGATCTACGATATGTGCAAGGCGCTCGACAAAGGAATTGTTGTTCGAGACATTCTGCTGGAGCGAAAGTCAGGAGGCAAGAGCGGCGAATACCGAAGAAGCTCCGAATAGTGGACAGCCGGATTATTACTCTTCGTGGAAGCAACGTGTTCTCCGCAAAAAGCGGCGGCGCTACTTGCTGGAACCGGGTTTCATCAGGATGCGGAACGTGGTCCACGCATTCGCGATAATGAACGCGCTGATCTGAATAATAACGGAGGTAAGATGGCCGGCCTGCGTGCTGCGCAATGCGGGAACAAGAAATTCTAATATCAAGCAGAAGATCATCGCGATCAAAATGGAAATCCCGGCGATGCGATTGGCGCGATACCACAGGATGCGATCGCAGCGGGTGCGCCGATTGCGAAAACCATACAGCGGATTCGGCTTCACCCATCCAAAGATAAGCGGCAGCGCGTACAGCGTGGCGAGAATCGGAAAAGCGAGCAAAAGAAACATAAGCCGGTGCGAAAAACAGCCATTTAGAAAACGAAAAGGCCACCCGGCAACAGGGCGGCCTTTTCTTCAAGGGAGAATAGTTCCAACGGAGGCAAAGCCATCAGAACTTTCTGGCGTCATACTATGAGCCACGCCGGAGAGTGTCAAGGCAATTTGGGAATGAAAATAAAACATTTATTTTCATTTACTTAGCGAGGTTTTATTTGAACCTCCTGCTGGATTCTATCTTCTCCTAAGTTTCGCCAAAAAACCGAGGTTCAAGCCGCAAACGGCTTATTCCGGGTAGGTTATTCCCGAATGCACCGGTTCAGGTTCACTTTGGTGGGATTCGTCGTGTGGATTCCCCGGCTGGAATTACAAAGACCATTCAAATGTGAAGCTTTTGTCACTTAAGATTCAGGCGAATAAATTCCGCGGAATCATCCTCAGGCGCGCCGGATTTCGCGCGCATTTTTCTCCACATCACGCGGCCTCCTCCCAAAGAAATTCCCGCAATGATGGCGATGAGCGCAAAAATTCCAACAATCGCAGCAACACCGAGGATGATCTGGGCAACTCTCGTCGTATCTGGAACGTAGTGGGAATAATTGCCCGCCGTCAAGTTCACTTCATAATGAACACGCTGTAAAAGTTCCCGCGCGACTTCTCCGGAAAAGCTGCCCGATGTAACCGCGACCAGCGGACCCGACCGGCGCGATTGCAGTGCTGCAGGATTGCTGTCGGCCAAAGCGGGTGTCCAGGAATACTGCGGCTGACCTTGCGCTCCGTGGGACGCACCGTGCGAGGCGAAGAAGGCCTGAATCGCATGCTCACGATCGACGGCGATTTCCGGTGTCGGGTAATTGATGATGGTGAGCGTACCCGGACCGTTCAGCGCGTAATATCGTGCGGTCACAACCTCGGCGCTGAGATTGAAGCCGACGAGCTCCGGGGGCAATACGCCGCCACTCAGCCGGTACGCCTGCGGTCCAATGCAATACTGCACTGTGTTGGCCTGAAGGTGCTGCAAGGGTAAATATGCCGGCAGGTTCGGCATCGTGCCCTGATTTCCGACGGGCTGCGGCAGTTGCGTCACCAGATCGCGCAGCTCGGCAGCGGACATCGGAGTCACGTGATCGAATTTCGCATCGACCAGGACGATTCCACTCCAGAAGAGCACACGCGTGCCGTCAAAGGCGCCGCCTTGCCCAATCTGCTCCGGCGCCATGTTCGGGCGGCGATAAAACGTGAAGGCCCCATACGCTCCCGTAGCGTCACCGAACTCCATGGCTTTCACCGCCACGGTGTCGCGGCCGCGAGTATAGTTCGCCTGCTCGTAGCGGGTGAACCCGTATTCGTTGAGTACGGCGGCATCGCCCTCATCCGCTACTTGGGGATTTGTCGACTCCTGCGACGCGCCGCTCAACTGCCATCCGGCGAATGTTTTGGGCAACAGATTGCCGGGAGAATTGAATAAGGGCGTTGCGGTGGGAGCCGCGGGATGGGCGTTTCTGGCCGGCGTGGTCGAACGTGCAAAGGAAGGGAAAGCCACAATGGAAGCGACAAGCAGCGATACAAACGGGCGGAGGACGAAAGAAGGCCGAAGCATGGTTTCGACCTCAGACTATCACTCAGCTGATGATTCGGCAGACTCCGCGGGCGCTTCCACCGGAGCGGTTTTCGCCACACGAACACCGCTCATTCCATCCACGTATCGAGCAACGCCGCGACAAAGTGCCTCCGCCAGCCGCTCGCGATATTCCGGCTGCGCCAGTTCGCTGGCATCGTCCGGATTTGTCAGGAAAGAAATCTCCGCGAGGATCGATGGCATATTCGCGCCAATCAATACCATGAACGGAGCCTGCTTGACTCCGCGATTTTTGAGGCCCGGATTTCCGGATGCCATACCGTCATAAAGCGACTGCTGCACGTCTCCGGCGAACACGCGCGATTCATCGATTTTGTCGCTGAGGGTAATTTTGCGCACCAGATTGGAAAGCTCATGCACGGAGCGGTTCGAGATGGCATTTTCCCGCGCCGCTACCTGGAGCGCGTCCGGCGATGCGGTGAAGTTCAGGAAATACGTTTCAACGCCTCGCACCTCCGAGTCGGAACTAGAGTTGGCGTGGATGGAAATGAATAGATCGGCATGGGCGCGGTTGGCAATCGCGGTACGTTGCCCGAGCGGAACAAACTTGTCCGTCCGCCGGGTGTAAATGACGTTCGCGCCGAGCCTTTGGTGCAAAAGATGTCCCAGGCGCAGGGCGACATCGAGGGAGATATCCTTTTCTTCTAGGCCTCCAGGGCCCAGCGTGCCGGAATCGTATCCACCATGTCCGGCATCGATGACGATACGGCGGATTCTCAAGCCGAGCACACGGCTCATAGAGTGCTGCCCGATCGTTTCCCTGGGCAACAAAGCCGTTTGCGACGGCAGAGCGACTTCCGGCTGAGGCACGTCGGTCGAAGCTGGTTTAGGTGAAGGATAGCCGACCGGAATCTGTTGCGCGGCATGCCTCTCGGGTGGATCTTTCCGCACTTCAGCTTGCGCGAGAGCCGAGGAGGGGTCGGCTGGGCGGTTAGCGTGGACATCAAGAATCAACCTGTCCGGATTCGACAACACGAAGGAAGAAAAGCTTGCGGCGTGATTCAGGTCGAGAATCAGCTCCGCTTGATTGCTGGTCAAAACGCTTGCACGGATCGAACGCACATTGCCGTCGTGCCCAAGGGCGCTTGAGTGAATCAAAGCTTCCGATGGCTGCGCACCGAAGAGGATCAGCGTAATCTGTTGGCCGTTTTTCGTGATGTATGCGTGGTACGGAGCCGGGCCGGTCATGTCGACAGCAACTCGCGTAGAGCTGCCCTTGATCCAGTGGCGGACTGCCTTAACAGTCACAACCGGCACGTGGGCGGTATGTGCGACCGGCTCAGCCACCGCTTCCGATAACGGATAAGCCAAGGTCTTGTGCTCTCCCGCAGGTAAGGTTTCCCCCGGTCTCGCGGAGGTGCTCTCGAATTCTGAACGTCGCCTGAAAATTTCCGGAACGCCTTCGCGGATCGAGCGCGCCTGTTCCGCTACCGGACCGTGCGGATAGCCGCTCAGGAATTTTCGGTGCATCCTGCTCGTGGGACCACGGTCGTGCAGGTCTTGCTGTTCGATCCGCGCTTCCTCAATCCGCCCCCTGCGCCGCAGCGAACTTCCCGGATATTCCCGCCGCAGGAATTCCCATTGCGCGATGGCGTCGTGGGAGAGCTTGGCGTCGTGAAAGCAGCGCGCTTCACTGGCAAGCAGATCAGCGACGGCGGCAATGCTGCGGGCCGCATCCGGCGAGGCCGGATCACCGTGATAAACAGCGCGGTAAGCATCCAACACACGCTCGTAGTCCGCGCGCGTCCGAACAGAAAGAGATTTTACGTCCAAACGGCGCTGAAGAATTTCCGCGCGCGCGTACCTGGCCACGCTCTCACGATGCGAGGACGAGGCCAGCGACATGGGACCGGACAAAAGAAGGCTAGCCGCTAGGCCGAGCAACTTCGCTCGCCTGCGGCTGGAACGCAGGGAAAGAAAGAATCGATGGCAGAAGAAAAGAGGCACGCGTCTCAAGTAGCAGACAACGCGCCAGAGCCTCTCCAGTATAGATTTCCTGGGGGGGCGGGGGCAATGAAAAACAGGGGGCGGTGTTAACGCGGTGACTGCCGCCTGGAGTCGTACTGGCCCATACCCGCCGATGCGTTCAATTGCAGCGGCTGCGGTAACAATGGGGATCTGCTGAAAGCTCTTCAAATCGATCAGGTGGGAATCGCCGGAGACAATCAAATCCGCATTTGCCGGCTGCGCCGTGCCTATCACTATATCGTCGTCTGGGTCGGCGCGATGCGCGGCGTCGGTCCTGGCCGTACCAATAGGGCCAGAGCTGCATAGCGATCCACGATCTGATCGACGGTAAACAGGGAGGCGGCGATTTTCTTTCAAACTTGCGCCGATTGAGAATATCGGTTAATTCGGCCAGCAATGGCGTACTTGTGAAGGTTCAATCCGCTGGTCCCGCGCAACCTCGAGTAGCAGCCGCGGTGTCCCGCCCCAGAGCATCGCTGATACAACCAAATTAGTATCAAGTACCAGCCGCATTAATGAGCGGTCGCGCGCGACGCTCCGCACGCATTGCGGTGATCTCCTGTGCTACTTCGTCAGGGGACATCGCGACCGGCTCAGGGACCGCAGCTATCCGATCCATCGCCAGGAACAACTCATCGACGTGCTGTGCGTTGAGCTGTTCGCGCAACCATCGCTCCAGACTGGCAGAGGACAGGAGTCCGGCACGCTGAGCTTCTTCCGCGAGCTGGTCAGGCAATGAAATTTGAATTTTCGCCATTTATCTCTCGAACCCTGATACCGAATTATCATGTCGATGTCTCAAAATAAGCTGTCATCACGATTGAAAGCGCAGCGAAGCGAGGCACGTGCAGTTTGCCTGCACGGGTGGCGCGATTTACTTGTAAGACTGCTCTTCAGCTCAACAACGACTGCACGATGTGTGTGGCGCGCTCTGGAGCGCGGCATCGAGCTGGCTGGCATCTTTGCCGCCGGCCTCGGCCATATCCGGGCGTCCGCCGCCGGAACCGCCCACCTTCTGCGACAACTGCGCGACAATTTTGCCGGCCTGCACGCGGTTGATCAGGTCTTTCGTCACGCCGACCGTCAGCGCCACCTTGCCGTCCGCCTGCGCACTGCCCAGAACGACAACACCGGAGCCCAGCTTGGTCCGCAGATTGTCGACCAGCGTGCGAACCTGGCCGCGATCGAGCGCATCGACACGCTGCGCCAGAACCTTGACGCCGGAAACCTCGACTGCTTCGGATGCCGCATTGCTGACGCGGCCGGCGGCGGATTTCATCCG
>CAWGLF010000034.1:0-32409 GCA_963823295.1 uncultured Acidobacteriota bacterium | reverse complement strand
TCCCGCCGTGGCCTATGCGGCAGTCGACCGGCACCGGCTCGATGACTACAAGCCCTATCTTTATTCCACCCACGATTACGGCAGGACCTGGAAGCGCATTGTCGAAGGAATTCCATCTTCCTCCTACCTGCACGCCATTCGCGAAGACCCCGAGCAGCCCAACCTGCTCTATGCCGGGACGGAGTTTGGCATCTATGTTTCCTTCGATGATGGAAACCACTGGCAGCCGCTGCAATTGAATCTTCCCGTCGCTTCTGTCCGCGATATGCAGGTGCATGGAGATGACCTGGTGGTTGCGACGCACGGCCGCGCATTCTGGATTCTCGACGACATCACTCCGCTGCGGCAGGCGGCGATCGCACAGGCGGCCCAGATGGCCTATTTCTATCGGCCGGAAAAAACCGTACGCATCGACAACGATGCTTTTCCGGGCACGCCGCTGCCGCCGGAAGAGCCGACCGCAAAAAATCCGCCGCAGGGCGCCGTGCTGGATTACGTGCTGAAATCTCCAGCCCACTCCGTTGTGCTGACCATCGCCGCTCCGAACGGCAAAGTTGTTCGCCATTTTTCCAGCGAAGACAGCGTCCCGCCGCTGCCGCGCCTGGCTCCCATCGCCGAACGCTGGTTCCCAACGCCGCCGCATCTGGAGAAGACGCCGGGAATGCATCGCTTCGTCTGGGACCTGTTCTGGGAAAGCTCCGGCGCACCGGCTCCGGATGGCGACAGCGGCGTGGACGATGCCGCTCCGCGCGGACCCTCGATAGCACCTGGGATATATAAGGCGACACTGACAGTCGACGGTAAAGCGCTGAAGCAATCCCTCACCGTGGTCATGGATCCACGCAGCCCCGCCACGCCCGCCGAATTGCAGGCCCAGCAGGAACTGGGCCTGCGGGTTTACGCGGATACCGTACGCGGCCGCCAGGCGATGGCGGAAATACAGTCCGTGCAAAAAGAATTGGACGGCCTGCAACCCCGGATCACGCAGAATCCGGCATTGTCCGCCAGCGCCGAAGCGCTGAAAAAATCCATCGCTCTGATTGAAAATGGAGATTTCAAAACCGCCGGCCTGAATGACGCCACGACGAATCTGGCAGCGGTCTTGGGCGTGGTCGAGAGTGGTGACCGCACAGTTCCGGCGCAGGCGACGGAACTGTATCAGCAGGCCCGCGCCAGCATGATTCAACGCGCCGGCCAATGGCAGAGCCTGAAACAAGGCCAGCTCGTCACAGTTCAATCAACAACTAAAACAAGCCAACCTTCCCGCCATCCAGATTTCCAGCATCGAGCAGGAAGTGTTCTACCAAATGACACGCTGATCGTCGGCTGCGCATGGAAGTTTTCGTCCGCACTGTCATCCCGAGCAGCATTGCAGTCCAATCATCACAGAGTCTGGCAGACTTGGATCCGGTGCGTCACGGACGCTCCTTCCTCCGCAGCTTCCATAAAATCTGCCGCAACATGCCCAGCCAGACGGTCGCGTCTTCCGATGACAGGCGAAGCCGTCGAATCATGCGGCGGACCACCAGCTCCTTTTCACGAGAGTCCTGTGTGCCCAGGTACCCGCTGGCTCTGAGCACTTCCAACAACACGAAACCGACCCGCTCCAGTTCACTCGCCGCAGCGGGAGGAGCGCTCTGTTCGAGCGGCGAATCCGTCCGGACACGCGCCAGCTCGTACAGGCAGACAGCCACAGCCTGCCCCAGATTCATGGACGGCTGTTCAGGGCTTGTCGGCACCTGCATCAGCCAGTGACAATGGCTCAGATCTTCATTCGACAGCCCGGTCTTTTCCGAGCCAAACAGAATTGCGGCCCGGCGCATTTCCTTCTCTGCACCACGACATTCCTTCAGAATCAAAGGAGCCGCGTCGGCCAGAGTTTTCAGCGGATGCTGCAGCTGCCGGTGTTTGACGGCGGTGGTGCCGATCACCAGCGTGCAGTCGGCGATTGCTTCGGCGACTGTGGTAAATTCTTCCGCGCTCGCCAGCAACTCCGCTGCGCCCACCGCCGAGCGCGCTTCGCGAAATGCCGCGTCATAAGGATTCACCACCCGAAGCTGCCTGCATCCGAAGTTGCACATCGCGCGTGCCGCCGCACCGATGTTGAGCGGATTGCGCGTCGACACCAGCACAATGCAAAGCCGGTCGAGTTCCGTGGAGATCGGCATGAAAGGCTTATTCTAAAACTGTTCTTTGTCCCATCGATCGCAACTCGGCAGAAATGGAGAGCGTCTCGAAAAGGAGAATGATTTGACGACCCGGCAATTCGACACGATTCGCGGGACAGATACGTCAATACAATTCCAGCATTGCAGAAATGGTCGCCGCGCCGACCGAAAACGATCCTCTCCGCAACAAAGATGCCTCTGCATCGCCGGTTTCAGTGGCGTGGACTCTGTGCGCTCATTGCAATTTTGTTTTCTCATGCAATCGCTCTCGCTCAAACCCCAACACCGAAAAATGCAGCTCGCCAAGCCCGGCTTGCGGAGCTGACCGGACAGCTTCGCATCGGCGCCGAATATTTCCTGAACCGCACCGACACCAAAGCCTCCATCGATAGCCAGTTCCAACAGATGCATGCCACCGGCCTCACGCTGGTCAGAATCTTCATCATCTGGGACGATGTGGAGCGCGTGCAGGGGGTCTGGGACTTTCACCGCTATGACTGGATTTATGACGCGGCGGCGAAGAATGGAATCCAGATCGCGGCTACCTTGTGCCCGGAAGATCCGCCGGGCTGGAGGAATGCGACGCCGTTCTATCACAGCCGTGTGAATCTCAACGATCCCGCGGTTCGAGCCGCTGCCGTGGTGTATTTGCGGAAAGTAGTCGGCCACTATAAGGACAATCCTGCCCAGGGTATCTGGCTGCTGATGAATGAGCCTAATAAGTACGACACTGAACCGGCGACCTTCCGCGCTTTCGGCGATTGGCTGCAGGCGAAGTACGGAAGCGTCGGCGAATTGAACCGGCGATGGTTCCATCCGCTGAATAAATTTTCCGACGTTACGATCACACCAGCCCAGTTGACAAACTACTGGACCGACTACCACGCGGTTATCGACTGGAGAAATTTCAATGTCGATAACCTCATCAATCAACTGATATGGGTGAAGCAGCAGGTAGAGGCCATCGATCCCAACCACCCAGCGCACTTCAACGTGACGAACGCAACCGGCGATGCGGCGGGGCAGGATGTCTGGAAGGAAAAGAAAGTTCCCGATATTTTGGGCGTCTCGATGCACTGGACCATGACCCCCGACACTCCGGAGAGCGATTACGGCGAGCGCTACGCGTATCGGCTCGATGTAGTTGCCGACGCCGCCAAAGCCGCGCCCGCGAAGCCATTCTGGGTTACCGAACTGCAATCCGGTCCGGTCCTTTATTCGGGCAGATTTGCCCTTACGGAAACTCCCGGCGATCTGACGCGCTGGATGTGGGATTCCTACGGCGCGGGAAGCCGGGCAGTGATCTTCTGGCTGTGGAACCCGCGGGTAGGTGGAACGGAGGCCGGCGAATGGAGCCTCGTGAGCCTCGACGGAACGCCCTCCGATCGCGTTCCGGCGGTGAAGGCCGTTGCGGATGCGCTGCAACGCAATCCGTGGCTGGCCAAGGCACACCCGCAGCCGGCGAAAGTTGCCATCCTCTACAACCGCGAGGCCGAAATCCTGATGAGCCTCGATGGGCGCGCGCAGCATCGCGAAGACGAAGTGACAGAGTCGCTGATGGGCTGCTACCTGGCTCTCCACCGCGCCCATATCCCGACGCAATTCGTCGATCTCGATCAGTTGAAGAGCGGCGCATTGCAGAAATTTCAGGTGCTGTATATTCCGGAGTCCTACGCGCTCGACAAGGATGCGATTGCCGCCCTCAAAAATTATGTAAGAAATGGCGGAACGCTGTGGGCCGACGGGCTCACCGGATGGAAAAATGCCACCGGCGAGATTCGGCCAACAGTTCCCGGCGGGTTGACGGACGTCTTCGGTGTCGAAGCGTCGGACATTTATCCCTCGCAGCCGGATCATCCATATTCAGTGACGGCACAGAATGAACAGGGCGGCGAGCTGTGGCGGCTTCCGTTGCAACTCAAGGGTGCCGAAGTGGTTCTGCGCACCCGGGATGGAAAGCCCTTTGAAGTTCGGCATGCCTTCGGCAAGGGCCAGGTGTACTACTTCGAATCCGCCGTTTCGCTGGCCTATGACAAAAGGTTCAATCCAGTTGTGCAGCAGTGGATTACAGATATCTCAACGTCACTGGAAAAAAGCGAGCCGGTGTATTTTGTGCAGGGATCAAGCAACGTGCTCTTTCGCGGCCTGGTATATCCCGCAGGTTTGGGCGCCGTCCTTACCAACTGGGGCGAGACGCAGAAAGTCGTTGTGAGTTTCCGCGGCGCTTTCACAGTGACCGATGCCCTCACGGGAAATTCCGTTCCCGCTTCGCAACAGGATGGACGGACCCTGGTCACTGTAAATGTCCCAGCGGGTGCGGTCGTGGTTCTCAAAGCCTCGAACCCGCAGCGATGAGCGCGCATGCGCGTGGATTACGAGGTGATGCCGGTCAGCAGGGGCACTGCGCCCAGTAGTCCGGCATCATTCCCCAGAGAAGCAGCCATTACGTGTACAGTGCCGCTCGGTGTCCAGGAATAATTCCGAACATAATCCTGAATGTACGGAAGAATCACGTCGGCACTCCGCATCACTCCGCCGCCGATGATGACCCGTTCCGGGCCGTAGACATGGACCAGTCCCACGGTTCCGCAGGCCCAAACCTGCAGACAGCGGTCTCGAAGTTCCCTGGCGACGCGGTCGCCGTCTTCCGCCAGTGCAAACAGATTGCGAAAATTGATCCCGTCCGCTTTCGCCAGTCGGCTCTCCGCAAAACCGGGCCATTCCCGCGCAATCAGCGGAAGAGACCAGCCGGACGCCTCCGCTTCCATGCAGCCGAATCCGCCGCAGGTGCATGCCCTGCCGCCGAATTGAGCGGGAATGTGCCCGCCCAGGCAGCCGCCCTGCACCTGCTTCGTGCGATACAGTTTTCCGCCGGCCATGGCCGCTCCGCCGATCCCGGTTCCCAGCGTGATCATCACAACATCGTCGGCGCCCTGCGCCGCGCCGGCGTACCACTCTCCCACCAGCGCCATGCGCGCGTCGTTGTCGAGCGCAAATGGAATTCCGAATTCCGCCCGGCACCAGGCCTCCAGATCGAGCTGTGGAGCGTCTTCAAATTTCCCATTGGTGGACACGACGCGATGATTGGCGACCATCGCGCAGATGCCCATGGCAAGGCCCACGCAATCTTCCGCTCGGAGCCCAAGCTGCGAGAGCATTTCAAAAATGATGGATCGGAAAGCGGGAAGCAGCGGCTTCAGGCCCGCACCGGAATCCGCGAAAATTTCCCGGGAAATTAAAATGTTCTTGTCTTCCACCACCGCAAGCGTGACATGAGAACCGCCCAGATCGAGAGAGATCGCCTTCATTGTTTCCTTCATTTCATGGTAAGAGAGCAATGCGTTCGCCGTGATTTCCAGTCCAGGCCACCATGCTATTCCATGTAGAAAACCTCGCGCATCATGGGAAAACGCTCGCCTGGACGGAGCGGCTCCATGGTATCGAAATACGGCGCCATGGCCTGCTGCCAGCGCGTATTCACCGGGTCCTGCTCGATACGATCCCAAACCTGATCGAAGTTTTCGACGTGCATCGATAGCACCAGAAGCTCATCCCTGCGAAAGATCGAATAATCGGAGACGCCGGCTCGTTTGAGCAGCGCCAGCATTTCAGGCCACACGGCGCGGTGAGCATTGTCGTAAGCTTCTCCTGCGCCCTTCCGCAGTCTCAGGCAAAAAGCAATCCGTTCCATATATCACCTGCGATCCTTACTGCCAGCTGATAACGCTGACGGCGAATGGACTGAGTTTGAGCACTGACCCGGAAGAACTCGACTCGGCTGGCGGATTTTCCCCGGTCGACTCGTCTACCGTAAAAATCTTTGCAGCGCGGGCACCGCCTGGCAGGGTTATCTGGAAGCTGCGATTGCGTTGATTCACCACCAGGAGCTTCTTACCAGTTGGCGTCAAAAAAGCTTGGGCGGTGATGCCATCCGCGGTCAGTTTCGTATCGACGATCTTATCCCCCGGATGGAAGTTATCCTTCAGCAGCTTCAATACCCAATAGCGTGCGTTCGGCTTTCCAGTAGTCCAATCGATCATCGTGACACTGGGAAATTGCGAGGGATATCCAACCAGCTGCGACTCTCCCACCACATCGATTCCTTCTCTGGCCAGACCTATATATAGGTACGCATATAACGCGCCGGCGGCATTCCAGTATGCGGAAGGTATCGAAGGCGCGTGAGCCGTTTGATTGTCGTTCGGCAGAATAACCCCGAGTTCATCGGTATCTATCTTCGTCTCCGGAGACAGACGATTGCGGATCGCATTGATGTAGCGGACAGTAGTAAGAAAGCCGTTTGCCTGATCGAAAAACGTGTACTGCCAATCGTCGATATTCTGGCCCTCGGCCGGACTGGCATAGAAATGATAGGAGATATAGTCCAGCGGAATACCCGGCTTATGATTTTTGTGATTCAGGAAGTATTCGAACCAGGCGGGATCGTCCGGCTTGGCCAATGCCAGACCCATAAACTTCGTCGCCGGAGATACTGCTCGAATTGCACTTACAATCGCGTCATAACGTTTCGTATATTGTTCCGGCGTAGTCTTATGCTCAAAATCTACTTCGTTCAGCACTTCCCATATTGGAAATGTGTAGTGATAGCCAGAGGTATGGACCTTCCCATTTTCATCGGTAAAACTACCCCGGGTATACCAGCTCACCAGACGCGCATAGTAATCGCCTAGCTGCTTTCCCGAAGGGTCTTGTAACTCCGTACCTTGCGTGTAGTCCCAATCGACCTGATTGGGATCGCGCGGGTAAGTTACCGGCTTTTCTGTCTTGAAAAGCCACGCCGGAATCGTGCTGAAATTCATTACGGTTGTGTGCCCTTTGGTAGCAGCCAGAAAGTCCTTCGTCATAGGATCAATAAGATTGAAATTCCACGAAGTGCTGGCTGCGGTCGGTGGCTCTAACTCAGCGACGCCTAATTGTGGGTACGGAAGCCAGGGTACATACCGGACATAATCCGCACCTAGTTGCCGAATGGCGTCAAATGCCTGATCGTGAATCGGCGATCCTCTGCGCAGCATGGGATTGACTACCACCTGGAGGGTCGGGGTAGATCGGGAAACGAGGATTATCTTTTTCCAGTTTATGTCGATCTTAGCTGGTTGAGTCGTGGGTTGTGCCGGGCAGAGTGTGTCCGCTCCAAATATAAGAATAGAATCAGGCAGTGCAGGGATGCATAGTTAAAATTGCGACTAAGAATTCGATGAACGATAGTCATAGGCGGCCTCCAGGAACACGATCCGATCTAGGTCAGGCATTCATCTTGCTTTGCAATATATGCAGAAGGGTTGAATCGAGTTGATGCCCGTGCCAATTTTTGAAACGCACGCCCGGCCGTTTCGTGTCGAGAATCCCGGATGGGCCTCGAAACGTCCACAATGCCCAACCAGAATGCAATCCATTGATCATATCCAGGGTGTCACTATACCAGGCGTGGGCCACGGCCGCGGGCGTGTGCCTGGAACAGCCCAACTCGCCGAAATGGATCGGAATGCCACGTTTCGCCAAATCGCCCCACGGGCGGAATTTTGATTCGAGCATCTGCTTGTCCCAAATGATTTTTCCGTTCGCATCCTTCAGCGGCCAGGTCGGAACCGGCGCATTGGCGCCGCCCCAATGCACCACCCACGGATTTCCATATGCCGTCACCTGTCCTGGCACATAATCGTGAGCACTTTGCATTACGCCGGTATCGAACAGTTCTGGGATCGGCGTGGTCGCGACGGGATAACCGTCGCTGACGATCAGCCGCTTGGCATCGGTCACGCGGATCGCCGCGATGGTCGCCTTGGCGACGCGTACATAATCCACTTCACCTTGCTTTACCGATTTTGCCTTTATCTCATCCGGCTCATTCACCAAATTGAAACTCAGCCGGTCGCTGGGAATGCCTTTATATCTCTTCGCGAAGTAGACCCACTGGTACACGAACGCGTCCAGTGTGGCCAAATCTCGATAGACGCTGGTCTTTTCCTTCACGACAGGAATGCCGGTCACTTTTTCGTCCGCGTTGTCGTTAATACATTCCCCTGGAGCGCGGTGCAGGCAGATGTTCACATGGATGCCATATTTTTCGCCGAGCCGAATCGCTCGATCGATTGGCTCAATCGCCTTGTCGTTGATCTTCATCGAATCGTTAGGATCGGTCCAAAAGCGATAGTCCATCGGCAGGCGGACCCAGTTGAAACCCCAATCGCGCATCCAGCGGAAATCGTCTTCCCTGAAGTGGCCGTCATTCTTATAAGGAAAATATTTCATCCAGGCGGGATCGGTCGAGAAATACTCCAGCAAGTTAAAGCCATACCACCGGGGATTGATGGAGTTCCAAGGCCGTGCGGCCCTCGCCAAGCCGGTAAAGGCGGTCGGCAGCGTACTGATCGCCGCGGCGCCAAGCATGGACGTAAGCATCGTCCGGCGATTCAACCCAGAATGGAACTCGCGAGGTTCTGCTGCTTTTCATTTATCTCCATTATCGCTGGCAATTAGCTGCTATGGCTTGAAATCGCTCCATAGGGATTGCTTGCGTGCTGGATCGGAAACCCACAGCACGGAATTCGGATCCTCGAGATATTGCTGATACAAGCTGCGGTCCGGGAGCAGGCCCAACTCCGGATAACATACGCGCGGAGTGGACATGCAGATTGGGCTTTTGATATGAGGGATTCGCGCGCCACTCGATCTCGTCGTTCGCGGTCAGCACCGGAAACCACGCCAGACCTCCGTGCCGCCGTACACCGTCGTAAACGAAGCCATATTGCCGGTCGCACCACGCGCCGAATACCATGCGGTGCGCCGGGTCCGCATTGATCACGCAATGCGCCCATCCCGGCGGAACCACGACCTTTTCGCCGGGATGGGCAGTTACCGCGATGCATTCGCCCGGGTCGTCCTCTGTGGTCTGCTGCGCGTAGATGATGGCCCTGCCTTCCAGCACTTCGAAAATTTCCGGAGGCGACCAGCCGCTATGCGGGGCGATGGCATGCACGTGGCCCTGGCTGCGGGTCGGTTCCTCTCCCAGGCGTCCGGCCGCATACGCGACGATTCCATACAGAAGCATCCGTTCTTTCAGCAGAGCCATGTCGGATGCGCGCGCCACATCCATCGCAATCCCGTAGACCGGATCGGGGCCCGCGCAGTTGGGATCGAGCAGGCTGCCGCGAATTGCGTCCAGACTGCGAAATTCAGTGGCTGGCCCAACTACGCCGGGGCCATATTCAAACCGGAGCTGATCGGGTTGCAGTGAAACGTCCAGGAAAGAATCGCCAATCATCCTAAGCTTGTCCTTACGAAACTAAACCGCGGATAACGGGTTTCCCGTCCCGCTCCAGCAGGCGCGCGCTGAAACCTTCGCGCTCGATCGTTTCATAGTCGTATCCGGCATCGCTCGGCCAGCAGGCGGCGAACACCAGCGGCGCGGTACCCGTATTGGCCACGCGATGCGCGGTTGCACCCGGAATGTAATGCACCGAGCCAGGCGACATTTCTTCTGAGCGAGTCGCTCCCGCTTCATCCATCAGCAGCAACGCGCCTTCGCCATGGAAGGTCAGATAGTATTCCGCGCGGTTCCGGATGCGATGAAAATGTCCTTTGGTCATGAAATATTCGTCGCCGACCTTTCCCGGCTGCAGCACCGTGTTTCCCCAGTAAAGGCCGCCCTCCGTGCCGCCCGGAACAGGCATATAGGCCTGCACCCGATACAGCTCCGTGTTGGCTGGCATCCGGCTGGCAGCCTCCTGATCGTGAAAAAGCGAGCGGAGTTGCCCCAGAGTTTTGCTCGAGATTTCGATCCCACTACCGGCAATCATGCCACTCTGCCAATTCATCTTTATTCCGCTCATTGCCGCCTTCTCTCCGCCAGATGAGATTCCCGATTCGTTTTTCTTGTGTCGATCGATACGCTCTTGCCGATAATACGATCCTAATCTTGATCGATATCCAGCAATAATTGACTTTCAAATTTTTCATCTTGAGAATGGCAGCTGATGAAAAACCTGAATGCGGACAGTCCTTTGTTTCGATATGTCTCCAGAGTATCCATGCGCCGCTTGGTGCTGATCGCGTTCCTGGTAGCTTCGCTGGCCGGAACTTCGCCAGGCTTCGGAGATTCCCAGAGCAATCCTTCCAAGCCCTGGCTGAACAAGTCCCTTACGCCGGAACAGCGGACCGATCTGCTTCTCCACGCGATGACGCTGGATGAAAAGATCACGATGGTACATGGGGTGGATCCGCGTCCAATCAAAGGCTATGTCGGATACGTTCCGCCAAATCCGCGGCTTGGGATACCGGCGCTGCGGCTGGCCGACGGCCGCGCCGGCGTCGGCAACGACGCAACGAATGTGACCTTGCTGCCCGCACCCATTGCCGTTGCCGCAAGCTGGGACACGGGACTGATTCACCGCTACGGAGAAGTACTGGGAAATGAGGAATGGGGCAAGGGCACAAATGTTTCGCTGGCTCCTTCGATCGATGTTGTCCGCGTGCCGGAGTGGGGACGCACCTTCGAGAGCTATGGCGAAGATCCATACTTCAACGGCCAAATGGCGACCGCCGAAATTCAGGCAATTCAAAGTCAGGGTCCGATCGCGAATGCCAATATGTACCTGACCATGAATCAGGAAGACAATCGTTTTAAAGAAAATTCCGTAGTCGATCGAAGAACTCTGCATGAAATCTATTTGCCTCCGTTTGAGGCAGCGGTTCAGCAGGGGCATGTCGGCACACTGATGTGCGCTTACGTGAAGACGAACGGCGTTTATTCGTGTGAAAGCCAGTACCTGCTCAACGACCTGCTGAAAAAACAATTGGGATTTCGCGGCTGGGTTATGAGCGATTGGGGAGCGACTCACTCGACCGTTCCTTCCGCCAAGGGCGGACTCGACCAGGAAATGCCCGGCGCGAAGTACTACGGTCAGCCGCTGAAAACAGCCGTAGAGAACGGTCAGGTCAGCATGGCTACGCTGGACGAGCATGTGCGCCGCATTCTGCTCACCATGTTCCGCTTCGGCCTGTTCGACAAGCAGCAGCCCGGCACGTGGAATTCCAATGTGCGCACGCCGGAACACGCCGCCTTCTCCCGCGAAGTGGCGGAGCAGGGCGCCGTGCTGTTGAAAAATGAAAATAACCTGCTGCCGCTGGCCTCGGGAACGTCGATCGCGGTGATTGGCGCTCCCGGCAGCACCAAACCGAAGGCTGAAGGCGGCGGAAGCTCTGGCGTCGTCGCTCCCTATATCGTCACTCCGCTGGACGGTCTCCGCAAACGCGCATCCGGAACGCAGGTGTCGTACGCAGATGGCAACGACCTTACCAAAGCGGCCAGCGTCGCGCGCGCCGCGAAGGTCGCCATCGTGTTCGTCAACACCAACGAGACCGAAGGCAAAGACCGCCCCAATCTTGCGCTGCCCGATCATCAGGACGAGCTGATCGCGACGGTGGCGAGCGCCAATCCAAATACAATCGTCGTTCTCGATACCGGCGGCCCGGTTCTGATGCCGTGGATCGGCAAAGTTCGCGGAATCGTTCAGGCCTGGTATCCCGGCCAGGAGGACGGAAACGCCATCGCCGCCATTCTTTATGGCGACGTCAATCCCTCCGGAAAGCTCCCGCTGACTTTCCCTCGCACCGCGACAGAAATTCCGACATCCACGCAGAAGCAATGGCCGGGCGTGAACGGAGATTCCCTTTACAGCGAAAAGCTCGACGTCGGCTATCGCTGGTATGACGCGCACAATGTCGAACCGCTGTTTCCTTTCGGCTATGGCCTGTCCTACACCACGTTCAAATTGAGCGATCTTTCCGTAAGCCGAAAAAGAGTGGACTGGTCGGCCAGCACGCCTGGCGAAAATGTTCAGGTGTCGCTGGAAGTCGCCAACACCGGCAAACGCGCCGGCGCTGAAGTGGTTCAGGTCTATGTCGCGCAGCCCGCGAAAAACGGAGAACCTCCCCGGCAGCTGCGTGCTTTTACGAAAACGGTCTTGCAGCCCGGCCAAAACAGGCGCGTGATGCTGACGCTCGATCAACGTTCATTTTCCATCTACGATCCGGCGGCACACGCCTGGAAATCTCCCGCCGGCACCTATGGGATTCTGGTCGGAACATCTTCCAGAGACCTGCCGCTGCACAGCAGCATCACTGTTAGCAGCGCACGAAGTTTCCAGTAATCCGCCGCCGCAGCCGTCAAGACCAATTTCCTGCAGGTGTATACCAGCGGAAGAGCAGGAAAACTGGTCAATACTGTGGGTCCGTAACCGCAGCCTGCTCGGTGGGTCCCATCAGCTCATCCTCGGTTAGCCGATTCACCTGGCGCAGAGAGGGAAACATTGCCGCCCACACTCCGGTAACGATCATCGCGCCAACTCCGCCGATGACCACCGCCGGCACCGCGCCCCACCACTGCGCGGTCACGCCGCTCTCGAAGCTTCCAAACTCGTTGCTCGCTCCCACGAACAGCGAATTCACGGCGCTCACGCGGCCACGCACTCCCTGCGGCGTGGCGAGCTGCAGCATGGATGAACGCACGATCACGCTCACCATATCGGCCGCCCCCACCACGAACAGCGCCAGCAGCGAAAGCGCCATGTTGCGCGACAGCCCGAACACCACCGTAGCGACGCCAAACAAGGCCACGCAAAGCAACATTCGCGTTCCGGCCTGCTGCCTGATCGGTCGAACCGTCAGCAAAATGGAAATCGTAAGCGCGCCGAAGGCCGGAGCTGCGCGCAAAATCCCCAACCCGCTGGGGCCGGAATGCAGAATGTCCTCGGCAAAGATCGGCAGCAGGGCGACGGCGCCGCCCAGCAGCACCGCAAACAAATCGAGCGTCGTCACCCCCAGCAGCAATCTCTTATGCCACATGTACCGAAAGCCGGCCAGCAGCGTTTCGACAGACATGTCGCGCTGTTCCTGTCGTCCGGGGCGCACGGAAAGCGAGGCGATCAGGAACAGAAAACCGGCCAGCATCACCAGCGTAAATCCATACACGATCGCGCCCCCGGCCAGGTGGCCGCCGACTGGAGCAGGCAGCCAGCGCTCCAGCGGCAGCGTGAAAAGCAGCCCGCCCACCGCCGGCCCGACGAAGTTCGCCATCTGGAAAATCGACGCGCCCCAGGATACGGCGTTGACGAAATCATCCTTCGGCACAAGATGCGGCAGCAGCGCGGAGCTGGCCGGTCCGCTGAATGCGCGTCCGGTGCCGATCAGAAACAGCACCGCGAATAACGGCGCTACATGCTGCGTTCCAATCCACGACAGATAGAACAGCGTCCCGGTGCAAAGGCATTGCAGTGAGTAGCAGACCAGGATGACGTTGCGGCGGTCATAGCGATCCGCTGTATGCCCGCTGATGATCAGAAACAGAATGCCGGGCAGAAATAAGGCCAGTCCCGTATAGCCCAGGTCGATGGCGCGGTGAGTGATTGCGTAAATCTGCCATGCCACCGCGACCGCCTGCGCCTCCGCGCCAATAATGACCAGCAAGCGGCCCAGCTGATACTTGCGAAAGTCGCGGGAAGCAAATGCGGCAGCGGGGCCGAATACGGCAGATCGAGGGGGGTCGTGCGGAATCGCCATTCCTTCTATCCTGTCATATTCCCCGGCAGGCACGGGCTTCGCTATCGCAAATTGCGCCGTCCGCTCCTGTACTCTGGACCTCGCAGGCTAAGCGAAAGCACAGAAGGTGTAAGGTAGGAAATCTCTCTTGGCGCAGCCGTTCCCCAAAGAACGGCTGCACATAACTCCAACTCACCACATCACAGTATCTGTGCTTTTGCTCTGAATCTTTCCATGGGTGCATCCGAAGGAGTTTTCGACGACGCCGATCCTGGAACAACCCGGGCCGATTCTCTTCGCCCGTTTGCGGGAATCTTTGCGATCACGATCTGCGGCGTATGCGCGTTCCTCGATATGTATTGCACGCAGCCGCTGCTGCCATTGTTTGTCCAGCTCTTCCATGCTTCGAAAGCTGAGGCGGGGCTGACCGTCAGTGCCTCCACTCTGGGAGTGGCCGCCGCCGCGCCCTTCGTCGGCAGCTATGCGGAGCGTTACAACCGCAAGAACATCATCGTCGGTTCCATCTTTATCCTGGCGCTGCCAACCCTGTTCGCCGCCACTTCGCGCGGATTGCCGGCGCTGGTGTTCTGGCGTTTTCTGCAGGGCGTTTTGATGCCCGGAATTTTTGCGACCACCATTGCCTACATCACCGAGGAATGGGCAGAGAGCACCGTGGCGATCGTCATGGCGGTTTACGTCAGCGGAACGGTTCTGGGCGGATTTCTGGGAAGGCTGCTCGCCGGAATGGTTGCGGACCATTACGGCTGGCGATGGGCTTTTGTGATGCTGGCCGTAGCCACCATCGCCGGAGCATTGATGGTCGCCGCATGGCTGCCGCACGCCCGGCATGGCGGGCACATCAAGGGCCAGACGGCGTCGGAATCATTGCCGGCGAGCATCACCTGCTGCGCATGCTGCGGCACTTTCAAAATTCAGACCTGCTGGTCACCTTCGGCATCGGCTTCAGCATCCTGTTCGCGCTGGTATCGATGTTTACCTATGTGACTTTCCACCTGGCCGCGCCGCCGTACCGGTTTTCAACCTCAGCTTTAAGTCTGCTATTTGCCGTGTACCTGGTCGGCCTGATCGCAACTCCCGTCGGCGGTATCCTGCTGACGCGCATCGGTGTGCGCAAAGGCATTCTCGGCTCGGTTCTGCTGTCTCTCGCCGGCGTATTGCTGACACTGGCTCCGCAGTTGTGGCTCATCATCGTGGGATTGGCGCTTTGTTCCAGCGGCGTCTTCATTGCGCAGGCGGCGGCGATTACATACCTGCGCCAGGCTGCTCCCGCCGGCACCCGTGTCTCCGCCGCGGGGCTTTATCTTTCCTGTTATTACATCGGCGGCACGGTTGCGGGAATCGCTCCCGGCTATGCCTGGAGATTCGGCGGCTGGACCGCATGCGTCGCGCTCACCGGGATCGTGCAGCTATTGACCATTGCCCTGATCGTATTCGGCTGGCGTCAGCGCGCCACTGTTCGTTCCGCGAAGCCCGCCTGACGCAGCCGTCCGGTTCGAAGTACCCAGATACGCCCGATACTGCCGGTCGATGATCCCGATATTGCGCGCGAGCCCGAGCTTGGCCTGGTTGTACTGATACAGGCTGTTCACCAGCTGCGCCTCCGCGGCCGCGAGCGACGCCTGCGCCTCGACCACGGGAAGATTCGTATCGATACCATTGTCGAAACGTTCTCTGGTGTCATTCAGAGCGGTGTGGGCCAGACCGACGTTGCTGCGGCGCTACGCTGACCAGTTGCTGCGCCGCGGAAATATCGAGCATGCTGTCTCGCAGCTGCGCTTCGATCCTGCTCCTCAGATTTGCCAGCTGCGACGTGGCATTGGTCACCGCCGCATCGGCAACGTCGCGATCGCCGCGAAATTTCGCAAGCCGCGAAAGGGAAATATTCATCACCCCCTCGGCCTGGAATGCGCCGTGATAGACACCTCCGACTGCCCCAACCACGCCATAATTCCCATCGAAACTGAGCGTCGGCAGCCGTTCGCAGGCGAGCCGCGCCGCGTTGAAATTCCGCGGACCGCAGCTCCGCCTGCAGTTGCCGATAATCCTGCCGGTTTGCATACGCTTCCTGCAAAGCCTCATTGAGCGGCATCACATCCAGCGTCTCGAAAGGAGTTTCGTCGGTCAATTCGATGGGCTGATCGGCCGCCAGGCCAATCTCCCGATTGAGCGCGACCTTCGCCTTCTCCAGGGTGTCCTGCTGCGCAATGACCACTTGCTGTTGCTGCTGATATTGAACGCGCGCCCGCAATTCGTCGAGCTTGGCGACGGTCCCAGCCTGATGTTCGAGCGCGGTTTCGCGCAGGATCTCCGCGTTTGTCGCCAGCAGGCTTTTTGCATTGGCTACGTTTGCCGCATCCGCCAGCGCCACCAGATACGAATCGGCCACGGTTTGAATCACATCCTGCCGCGAGGATTGCACGCTGTCATTCACGGCAAGAATTTCCTGCTTCGCCGCCCGATACAGTTCAAACGATTTCAGATCGAACAGCGTCTGCCGTAGCGTCGCTTGTGCGGACACCACATTGGCGGTCACGACGTTGGGGAAATTGGCCAGCGCGGAAGGCGGAAAAAGAGTCGAGGGGAACTTGGAGAATATGCTGGGACGAAATCCTTCCGCCGCCAGGTTGATCTGGTTGCGACTGCGCTCGGCCTGCCATGTAATGGAGGGCATCAGATAATAGACCGCCTCCAGCCGTTCGCCCGCAGCCAGGCGCTGATTCTGAATTCCGATCGCCATCTGCAGATTGTGTTGAAGACCGCGGCGAATCGCATCATCGAGCGACAGCGGAAGAACCGCCGAGGACGGCGGCGCAGTCGTCACGCTGCCGTAGAGCGCATTGGCGGGCGGACTTGGAATACTGGGTAGCTGCAGCGGCGCGCTGGCGGCGCTTCCACTGCTCGCGCTGCCGGACGAGCCCGCATTCGCAAACGAACTGGAACTGCTCTGGGCCTGCGCGGCGTGCGGCCGCAGAAGCCAGCACACAGCCAGCAGCCGGCCAGCAACACACCCAGCGCTCTCTTTGCCTGGTAAACCTTCATTCTCTCCGATATCTTTCAGCTAATTAGATTCTGTGAACAGGCGGCGGTTGCCAATTGATTTCGGCGGCTGGCTGGGTTGCGCGGTCAATCGGCCGCGTTTCCCGCTTCGGTACGCGGCGTTTCCGGCGTGGCTCCCGCATCGTTGGCGGATATTCGCCAGATCGTCACATAATTTTTCCCCGTCCAGACGATGTTCGATGGCGGCAGTGGAATGTAACCCGCCGGCCCCAGAGGCAGCCGGGAATATACCTCGACCCCGGTAATCATCCACTGCGGCTCGCCATTCGGCCCTTTCGCCCACGGCTCGCAGGTATATCGGGTGCTCTCCAGGAATAGCTGTCCGCAGTAAGTCTGCTTGCCCCACGTATCGAAAGGCACCGTCGGCCCGGCGAATGCGTCAATGCGATCCTTGCGAATAAAATCGCCAATTCCGCGCTGGGCCAGCTCGGTTTGGAATTGGCGGTCGGCCATCAGGCCATCCAGCGGAACCACGGAAAGCCGCGTGAAGTAGGCCATTCCTCCGGGCTGGTCATACGCCAGCAATCGGCTGAGATGGTCTGCCTGGAGCACTCGCCGCATTTCGGGAATCCGGGTTTCTTCCGCCATCTGCTCGCGACTGTGTCGCCAGCCCATCCGGTACCACAGCAGGACAGAAAGAATCACCGCCAGCACGATCCCCGCAGACCGAAGCGTTGCCGCGATAGAAAAATTGCCGCGCGCCGCCCGGCTCGCTGCCATCCGAAAAATACATGCCGCGGCGCGCGAGGCCGTCAGCGCCGCCAGCAGCGCCCAGCTCACGTAATACCAGGTCCAGCGCGTCTCGCTCGTCATCCGCAGAGTGATATAGGCGGCGTGGAGAACAATGCCGATGAAGAATGGCAGCTCGGCAAACAGGAACCAGCGGTCCCGCTGCTTCCACCAGAGAATCAGCAGAGAAATCGCGCAGATGGCGAGCGAAAGCAGAGCCGTGTGCGGCAGGTTGCGCCCCAGCAGATGATCGTGCGCATTGTGCGACTTCAACAATCCGCTGATCGGCATCAGAATGTGGAACCAGATCAGGTTGCTCGCCAGGTATGCGCCCCACAGCACGGCGTAAACCGGAATCAGCGCCAGATGAATTCGCAGCGCGGGCGAATCTGTCTGCTTGCTTTCGCTCGCGAACACACCACACCAGCACCGCAATCCAGACGCACCCCACCACAAAGATGGAATCCAGCCGGCTCAGCACAGCGAAGGCCGCCAGAAGATTGAAAGCCCAGCCGTTCGACCAGTGCGGATGATCCAGAAAAAAATACAGCGCCAGCAGCATCGCCGCCAGCAGAGCGGCGCTCAACGACGACTCCGTCCCCAGTTGAAGACCGAAGAGAAAAGGAATCAGAATCGTCCACGCCACCCATGCGGGCGCATTCAGCCTGCGCAGAAGCCGGCAGGCAACAATCAGCACGATGACATTCAGCACAGCAATCAGCGCCGCGATCATGTGCAGCCCGACAATGCGATTCGGGAAACACGCGATAGACAGCGGCGCAGAGCAGCATCCACAGCGGGTGATAGCCGTTGGTCGGCATCAGCCCATTGAACGTGCTGCCATGGCCAAGCGCGAAATTGCGGCCCACCTGCAGATAGAAAAAACTGTCGTCGGCAAAAAACGGGCTGGGCTGCCGGATCAGCAGGAAGGCATAAGCCGCGGTCAGAAACCGCGAAAAAAACACGCAGCCACGGCGGAGTGCGGTCCACCGTCGCCGCGCGAATCTTCCCTTTCTCAATCTGTTCCGTGGCCGATTTCACGATGAAAGGTCAGTATATGGCTTGCGTGGGAAAGACGCCGCGTGCGCCGATACTCCGCAAACATATCGCGAAACGAAGGAAATAGATTGAGGGTGAATGCCGCTGTGATGCTGTGATATAGTTCTGGCCACAGCTTGCACACTCCTCCGGCAAGCCCAAAATCGATCGGCTTTCATACCCGGAGATAATCTCGTGAAAAAATCAGCCCGCATTCTTGCAGGCCTGCTTGCGACCGCTGTGTGTATCGGCGGCGCAACATCCGTTACCGCTCAGGAAACCAGTCCCGATATGGCGGCAATCCTCACCGCCGCCCGCAGCCAGCTTCCCAACGGCCTCGCTGCCAACAGCGTCCAAACCTACCTCGACGGAATTGCCGCCTATATATACGGCTATCCCCTTGTATCCATCGCCATCACCGAACGCGTCTCCACCAACGTGGAGTATGCCAATCAACAGATGGGCAGAGCGCCACTCAATCAGCTCTACCGGGCGATGGCGTTGCCTGTGGGATCGCAGTTTAAAGACGTAGTCCTGCCGAGCACCACCACCATGTATGCCACCGGTTTTTTCAATCTCCAGAAAGAACCTCTTATTCTGCACATTCCGGCGATTAGCAGTGACCGGTTTTTCATTGTGCAATTGCTGGACGGTTGGACGAACGTCAACCAGCAATCGCCCGGCTCGCGGCTCAGCAGCGCCACCCCCGGCGATTACGCCCTGGTCGGTCCCAACTGGAACGGCGAGCTGCCCGGCGGTCTGGCCGGAGTCATTCATTTCGACACCGACACTGTCTGGCAGATCATGCGCGTGCTCACCACCGGCACGACCGACGATCAGAGCCTGGTCTATAACCAGATATTCAAGCCCCTCATCCCGATACCGCTCAGCGTATTCATTGAACACGGGACCGATTACACTCCACCGAGCGGTTTGACCATCAATCCTTCCTTCGATATGGTCACCCAGCCGATCAAGCAGGTCGACAGCATGGATGCCTGCGACTTCTTCGGGACCATGTCCGCCATGATGATGACCAATCCTCCCACGCAAGATCGATGCCGCCCTGGTGCCCAGTCTGGTCAGGCTCGGCATCTACAGCACCAACCCCGCGAAACCGGTCCAGTTCTCCTGCGCCAACTTCTATCAGACGCAACCATCCAAGTGGACCGCGTTGCAGCTTGCCGTGATCACCGGTAGGCGGATATTGGCCCAACCGCCGCAGCAGTCCCTGACTCCGACCAACTGGAATGTCTCCCTGGATGTGGGCGACTATGGGGTGCGATATCTGCTGCGGGCGATCGTCGCCAAAAACGCTCTCGGGGCAAACCGGCCGCAGGACGCGGTCTACGGTTACGGCCTCTATGACAGCGGCACAGGCGGCAAATTGACAGACCATTTATTGCACGGCCCCAATAAGTATGTGTTGCATTTCAAGGCGCCCACCGCGCAGAAATCGGCCGAGGAGATTCCTCCCGTGGATGGCAACGGCTTCTGGTCCATCACCATGTACAACATCGATGGCACCCTGGTCGACAACAAAGTCGCGCCCTTCCACGCGCTCAGCACCAACGGAACTCACGCAAGAGAGGTGGAAGCGCACTTCTCCTGCCCCAACGCCGACGGTTCGCTGGACGTCTACGTCCAATCGACGCCGCCATCCGATGCGAAGCAACTGTGCAACTGGCTGGAATCGCCTCAGGCCACCTCAGCCAATAACAATGGGCAATTTATTTTGTTCCTGCGGATGTACTGGCCGGACGAGGCCATTTTGAATGGCCACTGGTACCCGCCCGGGGCCGACAAGACCAACTGAGCAGCAGTTGAAGGCCCGGGTGCCCCATCTCAGCGGGGTCGCCCGGGCCTCGACTGTCTGCGCTGCGGATCGAATTCGGTTTCGGTAGCGAAGCGTCACTCAGCACCGGAGATTCAGTAATACAAGATATTTCCGCCAGCGCAGGTCGGAGCTGCCGATCATCCGCATGATATGCCGGCTGGTGTGCAGAGAAAATGGCCGCGGCTCGCGGATCAGCTGCATGTCTTCGAGTTCATGAATCATCTGGTTGCCTTTGCGGCGGTTGCAGGTGTGGCAGCACGCGACCAGATTTTCCCAGGTGGAAACGCCGCCGCGCGAGCGCGGAATCACGTGATCGAGCGTCAATTCCGCAGCCGGAAGGCATTCGCCGCAATACTGGCAGGTGTTGCGGTCGCGCAGCAGAATATTTTTCCGCGACAGTGCCCGCGTCTGGTGCGGAATGCGGCGATACTCGAGCAGCCGAATCACAGAAGGCAGGGGCACGCGGACGCGGGCGGCGTGCAGCAGCGTGGCGTGCTCCTCCTCCGAACGCGCCACTCCCTTCAAAATCAGAACCAGCGCCCGCCGCGCTCCGCAGATGTTGATCGGCTCATAGGATGCATTCAGCACCAGTACCGGCCTCTGCATCGCGGTGGGCGTCGAAAACGCGCGCGGCTCCGACACCGGCGTCTCGACATGAGCGGCGTGAGCCTTGGCGGCGGGCTTTTGTTTGCGAGCGTAGACCATGGCTCTTCCCGTGGACATCCGGTTCCCCCTTGTTTGGCTTACAACGTTTGGCTTACACAAAACTTGAAACTGCGGTTGCGATCTTTGCTCCTGCGATTCCGGCAGCAGTCCCGGCCCTCGCGGAATCCCACAAAACCACGCCTTCGCGTTGCGAGCGCGCCAGCGTGGCCACATAAACGGACTTCGCGCCCGCCCGCAGCAGCGTCTGCGTGCATTCGCGGGCAGTAGCGCCGGTCGTATAAATGTCATCCAGCAGCAGGATCGAACGCCCGGCGATCCGCTCCGGTTCGGCGACGAAAAACGCTCCTCGCAAATTAAGCCGCCGCTGTCGCGCGCTCAGTCCGGACTGGCTGTCCGTTCTCCGCTGCCGACCCAGCGCTCGCAATGCGGGCTCGAAATCAATGTGCGCGTGACTGCGGCGCAATGACCGAATCGCGGCCTGCGCCAGCAGAATGGTCTGGTTGAAACTCCGCTCCCGCTCTTTCGCAACATGGAGAGGCACGGCGACAACCGTCAATGTATCCGGCAAATCTTCGAAGTTGGCGATCGACTTCGCCAGCAGTTCCCCCAGCGGCTCGGCCACAGGCGCGATCCGCTCATACTTCAGCAGATGAATCATCGCCCGCAGCGTGCCTTCGTACACGCCATAGGCCACGGCCTGCTGGAATGGCGGCCGCGCGCGTCGGCACAGCTCGCATAATCGAGGCCACCTCGTCTGCGGAGCTGGTCGAGAAGCGCAGGTCTCCCCACCCCAGATGCTCGCCGCAAATTGTGCAGAGATTTGTTGTCGATTGTTCGTGCAGCTCGTGCCGGCATTCCGCGCAAATCGGCGCCTGGCAAAGATGAAGAAGAGGATGGTTGCAAAGCCTGCAGGAGGAAGGAAAAGCGGCGCAACTTACAGCGTCCAGCGGACTTCGCAAAACACGTACCACCGCCCGCCACGCTGACATCTCCGAAGTTGGGAGATGATGGGCCTGATCGACGGACTGCTTGCGAGGCTGCTTGCTGAAGACGCACCTCCCGGCCTATGCTGCGTTCGTGCGAGGAACGCGGCGTGCCGGCGGCCTGGGCGGCGAAACACCCGTTGCGACCGGCTGAATGCAGTATATTCGGAATTTTGCGAAACAAACATCCTGCGGCGGCAAATTATTGCCGACGACAGCCCAGCTCCGCCGGGTGGCTCGACCCTTCCGCAAGCAGTAGAGGATGCACTACACTCAACCAGTTTGCAGCAGTTCCGAGGAGGCAGCCCCTTGGCGACATCCACGCGCCCGACATCCAGCCCGCAAAGCAGCCAAGGGGAACCCGCCGCTCCGGAAGAATTTCAACCTTATATAAGGCCTGAGGACTCGCGCAAAGAATTCACCTTTCGCGCCATTCTCCTGGGCTGCATCTTCGGCATCCTTTTCGGCGCGGTCACGGTCTATGTCGGTCTGCGCGCCGGGCTGACGGTCGCCGCGTCGATTCCCATCGCAGTGCTTTCGATCAGCGTGCTCCGCGCTCTGGGCCGAGCCTCCATTCTTGAAAACAACATCGTCCAGACCACCGGCAACGCCGGCCAGTCGATCGCGGCGGGTGTCATCTTCACCCTGCCCGCGCTGATCTTTCTCGGCTTCGACCTCGAATACTTCCGCATCTTCATCCTGGCGCTGATCGGCGGATGGCTGGGCGTCTTCTTCATGATTCCGCTGCGCCGGCAATTGATCGTCAAAGAACACGGCAACCTTACCTATCCCGAAGGAACGGCATGCGCCGATGTTCTGCTGGCCGGGGAGCACGGCGGCTCCTTCGCCAGCCGCGTCTTCTGGGGCCTGGGTCTTGGCGGGATTTACACGCTGTTTCAAAATGGCAACCTGTTCGGCGCCTGGCCCAGCACTCCCAATTACGAGCCGCGCTGGTTGCCCGGAGCTGCCATCCGCGCCGATGCCACGCCGGAATATCTCGGCGTCGGCTACATCATCGGTCCGCGTGTGTCGGGGATAATCTTCGCCGGCGGCGTCTTCTCCTGGCTGGTGCTGATGCCGGCGATCCACTTTTTCGGCGGCCATATTCCGCAAGCGATTTATCCGGGAACGCAGCCCATCTCGCAGATGACTCCCAGCGATCTGTGGGCCGCGTATGTGCGGCCGATGGGTGCCGGAGCGGTGGCCGCGGCCGGCATTCTCACCCTGCTCCGAACCTTGCCGACGATCTTCGGCGCTCTCCGCGAAGGCCTGCAGAACATTCGCAAATCGAACGGCCCCGCCGTTGTCGAAAAACGCACCGACCGCGACTTCCCCATGTCGGTCGTGATCGGCGGCTCGGTTCTGCTGGTCATCCTGATGTTTCTGTTCCTCACCTTCAAACCTGTTCCCGGCGCGCAGACCAGCTGGCTGGCAAACATCGCGGCGGCGCTGCTGGTGGTGGTGTTCGGATTTCTGTTCGTCACCGTGTCATCGCGAATCGTCGGCCTGATCGGCAGTTCGGCAAACCCCATCTCCGGAATGACCATCGCGACCCTGATGGCAACCTCGGCGATCTTCCTGGTCAAAGGATGGACGGCCCCGGCCTTCGGCGCGCTGGCAATCACGATTGGCGGCGTGGTCTGCATCGCATCCGCCAATGCCGGCGACACGTCGCAGGATCTGAAGACGGGCTTTCTGATCGGCGCGACACCGTGGAAGCAGCAGCTCGCGCTGCTGATCGGCGTCTGCATTTCGACCTTCTCCATCGGCATCACGCTGACCGCAATGAATCGCGGCCTCGAAGAATTTCGTCCGGCCAACCAGCCCTATAGCCTGGCGCATCCGTACGACGGTGTCACCGTGGAGCAGGAGCATTTCACACGCGGCGACTTCCGGGTCAAGCTGGCCAATGGGCAGCAGCAGGTCGAGCAAGGCCGGAATTATGTCCTGCTGAATGCGCTCGGGTCGCACAAGCTGGCCAACGGAAAATATCTCTTCAACCCGAAAACCGGACGCATTGAGGTGCAGTGGATTGAAGGTATCGGCAGCGAGAAAGCCGCCGCCCCGCAGGCCCGCCTGATGGCTACTGTCATCAACGGCATCCTCACGCGCCAGCTTCCCTGGGGCCTGATCCTGCTGGGAGTCTTTCTGGTGATTGCGGTCGAACTCCTCGGAATCCGCTCGCTGTCCTTCGCCGTGGGCGCCTATCTTTCGATCGGCACCACCCTGGCTATTTTCTGCGGAGGCGTGGTGCGCTGGATGGTAGACCGCGCCGTCGCTCGAAGCAGCGGCGCGTCCGGAGCGCTCGAAAGCGAAGTCAGTCCGGGCTCGCTCTACGCCAGCGGCCTGATTGCCGCCGGCGGAATCGTCGGACTGCTCGGCGTCGCCCTCAAGCTCTACGAATCGGCCACCGGAAAATTCGACCTGCTGCAGATGTCAACCAAAAACCCCTTCTACCACGACTGGATTTCCGTCGTGATGTTCGCCCTGCTGATGGCATCGCTCTTCTACTTCGCGCGCCGCCCGCTGAATTCAACAAGCGAAGGAGAGAGCGTCGACAGCGATGCATGAGGGGTTGGCATTTTGGTGCGGCAGAACCCGTTGCAGCCATTTCCGGCTGGGATTCTCGATGTATCGATATGCAATGAATGCGGCAATCTCCAGAATGAAGTAGGATATCCACGGATCGAAACGCACCAAGTGCAGGCGCACCAGAATACCGCTGACGTGGATCCAGTCGCCATAAGTTGAAGTGGAGAATGTACAGGCAATAACTTGCCTCGCCGATGGCAACGAAAACCGGGAAGGCCAGCACCCGCGTGATGGGATGATAGCCCGCTCAGTCCCAGAATCGCGATCGCGAACAGCGGGCTGATCATGCCGTTATGCATCAGCAGGATAGGGCATTTTCTTGCCCTGCATCAACACCACAAACAGCGAAACGATTCCCCCCAGCGCCAGCCAGAAGCGGGACCGATTGGACAGCTTCATGCGATCGTTGAAACGAGACAGCACGATGCCGAACATGAAGGTCGCCAGATGCGGCATCGGGGTCAGCTTTACTGCGCGCAGCCAATAGCTGTTGGACATGCGGGTGACGTGGGCCCGTCCATCCGGCTGCATCCACATGTAGATTGGCGGAAGCACCATCGATGCCAGCCAGAGCAGGAATAGCACGAACAGCAGAGTGCGTACCCGGCGCGGCCATTGAATCGCAAGCAGCAAAGGAAATAGCATGTAAAACACCACTTCGCAGGACAAGGTCCACGCAGGAGTATTCCAGAAGGTCGCCAGCCTCGGGCTCCAGCCCTGCTGCATGATGGCCGTCAGGGAAAGCCCCAGGAAAAAATTCGCATGCGTGCGAAAGCGCCACTCCATTTCCAGAATGGGCAGGGAGACCAGCAGCCCCAGAAGATAGATAGGATAAAGCCGGGAGATGCGGGTTCGCCAGAACTGGCTGCTACTAAACTGCCCGGCATCCTGGCGGTCCGCATAGTTGTAGGTCAGGATAAAACCCGACAGTAGAAAAAAAAAATTCACCCCGACATAGCCGTTATCCATCAGCGGGGACAGGGGACCGAACCATTTCGGGTTCCAGAAATGGAAGAAGACGATATTGGTCGCGGTAAACGCACGCAGACCGGTGATTGCAGGCATCATGGGCCGCCGGGTAATCGCGGTCGGGATGGTGGTAGCAAGAGCCATAAACCAAAATCACTTAGGGAACCGCTGTAATGTCCATCGATTGAGCGAAGGTGCGACCCTCCGCTCTCTTAAAATAAGCCTGAGCAGAAAAAATGGGGAAGAAACCCGCATCGCATCGTATCGGCCCTTGTGTCGGGCTTACGTAGTGACCAGGGAACCGACCTTTTCGCCCGCAATCACCCGCTGGATATTTCCCCGCTGATTCATGCTGAAGATAATCATTGGCAGATTGTTGTCCTTGCAAAGGCTCACGGCCGTCATGTCCATCACGCGCAGATTGCGCTGCAGGATTTCCATGTAGCTGATTTCCTCGAACTTCACCGCGTCGATGTTCGTCACCGGGTCGGCGCTGTAGATACCCTCCACCTTGGTCGCCTTCAGCAGTACGTCCGCCTTGATTTCCATGGCACGGAGTGACGCAGCGGTGTCGGTTGAAAAATACGGATTCCCGGTTCCGGCGGCGAAGATCACGATACGACCCTTTTCCAGATGCCGGATCGCCCGGCGTCGGATGTACGGCTCCGATACCTGGTTCATCTCGATGGCGCTCATCACCCGGCAGTGCACGTCCTGCTTTTCCAGCGCATCCTGCACCGCCAGCGCATTGATGATGGTGGCCAGCATTCCCATATGGTCCGCTGATACCCGATCCATATTGCGGGCCTGCTCCGCTACCCCGCGGAAAAAATTGCCGCCGCCGACCACGATGGCCAATTCCACGCCCATGGCATGCACCTCGGCAAGTTCGGAGGCAATCTCATGGACGCGGACAACATCGACGCCAAAGCCGCGCTCAGCCGCCAGCGCCTCTCCAGAAAGCTTGAGAAGAACTCTTTTATACATTCGTATCTGAGTATCGCAGATGTTCCAGGTGGAAGAACAATTTCCACCGGCCGCCATGTCGTTGCACAGCTTACATCTGCCGCCAGGTCATGTCCACATGCACCGGAATCTCATTCCGGATCGGTACGGTCAGAAAAGACGGCGGCGGTATCTTGAAGTCGGAAACTGTCGCCGGAATCGTTCCCGTTATCCGCACTTCGTTCCCCTGCGCCACCCGCTCGAATGGAACGTGTCGATAGTGAGCAGTCTGGCCAGCGAACTGAATCTCCAGATCGGCGTAAATGGTAGGAGATTTGGTCGCCAGCCTCAGGAAATTGCGTGCGCACGATGACCATCGGAAATTGCGCGCCGCGCGTCACCTCCAGCATATGCAAATCGCGGTTGCTGTCGCCGGAATCAAAGGACTTCACCGGTGCCGCGATCAGAAAATTGCATTCTCCGGCTGTGCAGACCCCCTTGCCTTTGGCCGCATGGCTGACGCCTCCACGTGGTGCAACGGATGCGTCACCTGGTAGCTCAGTGTGGACTGTTCCAGCACCCATTGCGTGTTCGCCTGCGCGAATGCGGGAAACGCCGCCAGCAGCAGCAGCAATCAGTATTTTGTTCTTCACTTGTTCTCCCAGAATTTCAGGCGGATCGGCCACGACACAGCCACAATCGAAGCCGCATAGGCCACCACCGTTACATCCGCAACCGCGCCATGTGCGGAGGCCACGCCATGGACCTTCTCGCCATTTTTCTCCTGGTTATAGGCCATAATGCCAAGAATTCCCGTCGCGATCATGCCCGGTCCGTGGACCCACTCCAGGTCTCTGTGCAGGCGAATGGCTCCCCTGGGTTTCACCCCCGGTACTTTCGGAGCAAAAATGGCATAGTACGCGGTCGCGGCATACATCGCGTCCGGTAGTCGCGCCCAGCGCGACGTGCAGATCGAGATCGGTGCTGCTGGGCTCAATGTAAGTGCCTCCGGGACCCCGCTTGGTCTTGGCTCCCCCGCCCGCAATCACCGTCGCCACCATAGGAACAAGCGTGATCAGCCCAGCGTCTGATGAACCTTCAGCATGTGCGTCCGCTTATTCAGCAGAGCCTGTTCCTGCGCGCTGCCCTGAGTCTGGCTGGCAGCGAAGCCAAGATCGCTAAGCGAGGGCGCCTGGTTCGACGGAGGTTCGCCGGAGCCGATTGCTGGTTCGCAGGGTTTTGCTGATTCTGACCCGAAGATGCTGCGCCATTTTGGCCGGTAGTCTGCGCCGGCACAGCCGGAAGGCCCAGTTCCGTCAGGGAAGGTACGGAAGAGTTACTAACCGTGGCGATCGGAGCGCGATCTGCAAGTCGCGCGGCTGAATTCGAAGAGTTCTGCGCCAGTAAAGAGGGCGCAAGTGCGAGCACGCAGGAACAGGCGAGCACGGTGGCCAACAAGCGAATCGCTCTCACGAGATTTCCCTCCACAAACCTGGATTTTTCACGATCGGCGAGCAAGATCGGGCAGTCGGCGAGCTTCTCGGAAATCTCCCGGAGTATCGAAGGCATCCGAACCGTACTGCAGAAATGATACAGAGTTCGTGAAGCCGCATGGTAGCCTGATGGCCAAACATGAGAGAGAGAGCCTCGCGTTTCTCACAAAATTGCTTTGCTGCCGCGCTTGCCTTGCTGATATTTCCGTTGATCGCAGGGGCGCAATCCGCGCCCGATCGCTCCCAATTCACTCACAAATACAGCCTGGGATTTTTTGCTGAGGGTGCGCCCACCAGTTCCCACATCCTGCTCGGCATCGCGCGCAAGCGGGAGCTGATCGGCGGCGGCGCGGCGCTGACCTGGCGATTGTTCGACCGGCATTCTGTCGAGCTGGACTATCTGGGCGAAGTCCGTCCGCTGCTGATGGAGAGCGATCCAACGGTAGTGAGCTTTTATAGCGATCGGTACGGAAATGTAATCTTGTTCCCGATTCCAATCCCTGTATGGAATCCCGGCAACCTGGCGTTCCGGTACAACACCGGCGTCGCCCCATACGCGGCGAATGGCTACAGCAATGCAAAATTTTCCCGGCGATGGACGTATACAGGCGGCGCAAGTCCTTTCGGTTTTCAGCTCAACGCCCTCAAGCGCCGGCGCCTGCAACCTGAAGCCATGGTCAACGCCGGATTTCTTGTCTCGACAAGAGAAATCCCGGTGCTGCAGAGCTCATATTTCAACTTCGAATTCCAGTTCGGCGGCGGTATCGAGTGGTACCGCACGGCCCGGCAATCGCTCCTGCTCGAATATCGCGTGCAACACTTCTCGAACGGTCACCTTGGAACCTATAATCCCGGAACCGATGCAGGATTGTGGAAGCTGACGTATCGATTCGGCAGACGTTAAAGATCTAAAAATTTCGTGCGTTTTGAAATACTGCAGCAGATGGAAGAGCCTGGCATTCCGAGCGAAGTCATTGCAGAGCAATGACGTAAATCGAGAGCCGGCCCTGAGCGAAGGCCGGCCTTCAGCGGCGTGAGTCGAATGGAAAAAAGCGTCCTTTAGGACCCGGAGGTCTGCTTTTCCTTTGGTCGCGGACAAATAGAAAAGCCCGGCAGCAGCCGGGCTTTTCCACGCGTTGTAACGTTCTTAAGCGTGCTCTTCCGTCGAGGTCCTGATCTGTGCGACGGTCCAGTTGGCGTCCCCGACTTTGAACCGCGCAAACCGGCGGACCATCAGGTTTTCCCCCAGCTTGCCAACCTTCTGCGCGATCAACTGGCCGATCGTGACCGACTGTTCCTTGATGAAAGGCTGCTCCAGCAGACAAACTTCCTCGTAGAACTTCGACATCTTGCCTTCGACGATCTTCTCGATCACCGGAGCAGGCTTGCCGGTCTGCGCCGCCTGCGCGCGATAGATTTCCTTCTCGCGCTCCAGGTCTTCCGCCGTCACATCCTCCTTGCGAATGTAGCGCGGATCGGTCGCCGCGATATGCATGGCGACATCCTTCAGCAGCTCCTGAAAATCCTCCGTGCGGGCGACAAAATCGCTCTCGCAGTTGATCTCAATCAGCACGCCGATCTTGCCGCCGGCGTGGATATAGGTCCCCACTGCGCCTTCGCTCGCGGTGCGGCTGGCCTTCTTGGCGGCCGACGCCATGCCCCTCTTGCGCAGCACGACGACTGCCTCTTCCATATTGCCCTTGGCTTCTGTCAGCGCGCCCCGGCAGTCCATCATGGGAGCGCCGGTCTTCTCGCGCAGCTCCTTCACCATTGCGGCAGAGATTGTTGTTTCCGTCACAGTCGACATCCTTCTTCTATCCAATCGTGAGTTTGAGTTCTCGAAGGAGGCCCGTCATCCTGAGCGCAGCGAAGAACCCCGAGCATTTCAAGGCAGGCGCGCCGATGAATGTCTTTTCGATTGGCCGGGAATTATGGTCTGTACCCGCTTATTGGCAGAATGCCTTACAGAGCGTTCTCGGCAGCGGCCTCAGGCTCATCCGGCACAACGGACACAGCCGCCGGAGCTTTGCGAATCCCGCCGCCCAGCGCCTGCTCCAGATCGACCTCGTCATCGGCCAGTTCGGGATCGTACCGCGCTGCAGCCGCACTGGAAGCTTCGCCATCGGCAGCGCCTTCCGCAGCCGCGCTCACGCCGGCCAGCTCCGCCTGTTCCTTGTCGCCGCCCATCTGCGCGCCTTCAACAATGGAGTCGGCAACCTTCGATGTAAACAGCCGAATCGCCCGCAGCGCGTCGTCATTGCCGGGAATAATGTAGTCGACCAGCGTGGGATCGCAATTCGTATCCACCACCGCGACCACCGGAATCCCCAGCTTGCGGGCTTCCTTCACGGCAATGGTTTCATTGTTCGAATCGACAACAAAGAGCGCATCCGGCAAACGCCGCATGTTTTTGATGCCGGCCAGGTTCGCCTGCAGATGCTTGCGCTCGCGTTCCAGCTTGATGACTTCCTTCTTCGTCATCAGCTCATAGCGGCCGTCGGTGGCCATCTCATCCAGTTCCTGAAGGCGCTTCACAGACTTCTGCACCGTGGTCCAATTGGTCAGCAGCCCGCCCAGCCAGCGCTGGTTGATGTAGAACATGCCGCAACGGGTGGCTTCCTCGGCAATCGCGTCCTGCGCCTGCCGCTTGGTGCCGACGAACAAGATCGTCTTGCCATCGAGCGCCAGGTCGGTCACATACTTGCTGGCTTCCTTGAACATCTTCAAGGTCTTCTGCAGATCGATGATGTAGATCCCGTTGCGCTCGCCGAAGATATATTCCTTCATCTTCGGGTTCCATCGCTTTGTCTGGTGCCCGAAGTGGACTCCCGCTTCGAGCAGTTCCTTCATGGTGATAGTGGCCAAACGACCTCCTTGTGATTTGCATCCGCCGGCGTATCAAAGCCGGTTCGGATTTATCCCCGCAGGGAAATTTGATTACAGTTCAAAACTGCATCATCCGAGCAAAATGTCCGTCATCCTGAGCGCAGCGAAGGATCTCGGTCTGAACCGAAAGCATTCGCTTCTGGCGAGTGGGATAAGAAAAGTCGGCTGTACGGGTGCCCATCCTTCGCGTCTCTTCGAAGGGTGGGATGACAATGCGTCCAGAATTACCGCTTCGAGAACTGGAAGCGCTTGCGTGCGCCCTTCTGCCCGTACTTCTTGCGTTCCTTCATGCGCGCGTCGCGGGTCAGAAATCCCTGCTCCTTCAGGCTGGCGCGCAATTCAATGTTGTATTCAAGCAGCGCCCGGGCCGTCCCCATCTTCACCGCGTCTGCCTGGCTGGTCACCCCGCCGCCCTTCACCGTGGTCACCACGTCAAAGGTCGAAGCCAGGTCGGTCGCGACCAAAGCCCTCAGTGCCGCGATGCGCTGCGTCGGAGTAACAAAATAGTTCTCAAACTCGCGGCCGTTCACCGTAATCTTGCCGCTGCCTGGCCGCAGAAACACCCGAGCAATGCTCGTCTTGCGCCGTCCCGTTCCGTAGTACTGAACCATGTCTGCCATCAAATTCCTTCGTATTCCCAAAATCTGTTGAACGCTTTCAATGAGATGTCATCCTGAGCGGAGCGAAGGACCTGTCCACTTCATTCCTAATCGCGAACTCCAGGGCCGTCATCTGAGCGAGCGAAGGACCTTGCGTTTCCACCAACCTGGCTTCCTTACCCGTTCAGCTCCATCGCCACCGGCTTCTGCGCATCATGCGGATGCGTGTTGCCGCGATAGACCTTCAGCTTGCTGCCCATCTGCCGCCCCATGCGGTTCTTCGGCAGCATGCCCAGAATCGCCTGCTCGACCACGCGATCCGGCCGCCGCGCCATCAGGCGCACAAACGACTCCTCGCGCAGCCCGCCCGGAAACCCGGTATAGCGGCGATACATCTTCTGCTGGCTCTTCAACCCGGTCAGCCGCACCTTCTCGGCGTTCAACACGATGACGTGGTCGCCGGTATCAATATAGGGGGTGTACTGCGGATTGTTCTTTCCGCTCAGCACCCGTGCGGCCTCGGTCGCGAGGCGCCCCAGCGTTTTGCCGCTGGCGTCCAGCACGTACCACTTGCGGTGAATGTCCTGCGGACGCGGAACAAAAGTAGACATCGCTCGAAAATCTCCCTGAAACCTTCATAACCGGCTGCTTCGAATTGCACGAACCCGGACAAGCGCACCGGTAGAACTCCCCGGAAAACCCGCTGCGGATCGCATCCATTGGAGCGCAGAGTACGAAACCAATGCCGCGTCTAGGGGATCGTGAACCGAAAGACGCCTGCGTGCCGCCGTCGTACCGAAGAGGCACAGGCAGCCAGACGCAACACTGCGCAAGGACTTAAGAATAACGAAATCCAAGGCCAGAGTC
>CAWGLF010000033.1:0-88364 GCA_963823295.1 uncultured Acidobacteriota bacterium | reverse complement strand
CATTCGACTCTTAATCGACAGGTTGAAGGTTCGATTCCTTCCGCGTCCACCATCTAATCTGATCTATCATCAATAACTTGCAGGCGTTGCCTGGATGCACTCTCGTGCAATCTATCGCCCCTTTCTTTCGGCGCATGCATTTCCCAGTTAAGAGGATATCGTCGCAGTCCTGAGATCTGCCACGCGATGTGCCAAAGAAACGCAGGATTATTACAAAGATAGCGCCGCCAAAGATGTCGGGGGTCTTGCATCAATCGATGCAGCCACTGCAGTCCGGCGCGCTTAACCCACTCCGAGCAATCGCGAATGCGGCCCGTGTGATAATCGAAGGCCGCTCCCACGCCCACTAACATTGGTACTTGAAGGCGATCCACATATTGCGCCATGAATCGTTCTTGTTTGGGGGTGCTTAATCCCACCCACAGGATGTGCGGCCTCGATTCCCACAATTGGGCGAAAATCTCCTCTTCCTCGTCCGGAGTCAGCTCCCTGAAAGGGGGCGTATAGGTTCCGACCACCTGCAGTCCGGGGAACCTTCTCTGCAGTGTTTCGCTCAGGAGCTCAGCCACTCCGGGTTTGCCGCCGTATAGAAAATTGCGGTAACCTCGCTCGACTGAAAGCCGGCACATAGCCGTCATAAAATCCGGGCCAAACACCCGATCCATTGTTCGGAAGCCCTGAAGACGGCCGATCCACGTCATCGGCATTCCGTCCGGAGTATTGATGCATGCAAAATTTAGGATTCGGCGAAACTCAAGGTCTGCCTGCGCTTCCATCACTCCATGTACTCCGGTGAGGCATACGTAACCAGGGCTCCCCGCCGCAATCCATTCGTCGGCCAAATCAACTGCCAGCTTCAGATTGATGGCCGATACCTTCACCCCAAGCACATCGGCATACGCATTTCGGAATTCGGTCATACTCCTCCACCTATCGCAAAGAAAAGCGTGTGGATCAGAACGGCCATATCCATACAAAAAGTACGGTTCCGGATGTAATAGAGGTCGTACTCGATGTTCTCGTGGATGGGGAGCGCTCTATCGGCACTCAGTTGCCACAGGCCCGTGATTCCGGGAATCACGTGAAGCCGCTGCCGTTGCCGGGAGTTATAGTTCTGGACAATAAAGGGCATCTCCGGTCGCGGTCCTACCAGGGACATATCGCCCAGCAAGACATTCATCAACTGAGGCAGTTCGTCGAAGCTGGTCCGCCTGAGAAATCTCCCGATTCTGGTAATTCGCGAGTCACACGAGTCGGTCGGAGAAACCTGATACCGTGGAGCATTTGTGTACATCGAGCGGAACTTATATAAATTGAAGATTTCTCCATTCCGGCCCACTCTTTTCTGAACGAAAAGCGCGGGTCCACGAGAATCCAGCTTTATCAGAAACGCAATCAGAAAAAGCAGGGGAGAAAACAACGCCAGAAGAAGAGACGACATGATCAGGTCTGTCATTCGCTTGGCGATCGCATAATGCCAGGGTGCGACCGGCTCAATTGCAGAAGTCAGCAGCAGGCCATCGATGTCAGTCGACTCCGTCCACTGCGGCTCCTGCAGAGGGGAACCGAGAAGAAACGCGATCCGCAATCCGGCCTGCTTTGCAGCCTGGGCGGCCGCGGTCAGCTTTTCCGTGGAGAGATTCGGGATCGCAACCATCAGCATGTTGCACTGGCAAGACTTCAGCAGTGCCGGTGTGACCGGTCCACGTTTCACCGGAACCGAACGGCAGCGCCGGTATCCCATCTCAAACATTCTGCCCGCGGTCAGCGCGGGATTGTCATCGATTACTGCCACCGGACGCAGTCCGAGTCGGGATGAATAAAGCAGGGTCGACACGATTCGCTTTCCTGTGTCGCCCGCGCCATAAACAACTACACGATCTATGCCGTACTCTCTGACATGCAGGATTCGCACAACCAGAAAAAATAACTGCTTCTGCAGGATCAGCAACAGCGGAATCAGAACCAGGGCAATCGGAAATCCCGCGAGCGAAAGGTTCAGGTGCAAAAGGAAGCTGAATGGCAGCAGCAGGAGCAGTGACTGAGCGGGAATCCGAATTGCGCGTTCCGTTTCCCGAATCTGGAGCAAGCTTCCGCTTCCACGGTACGCACCTTCCCTTTGCAGCAGAAGCACCACAAACAGCCCGAATACGATCGCGACGGCTGTTACTTCTCGAACCGGATATTGAATCTGCCTGCCAATATGCACCGACACGCAAAGAAAGTAAGCCGCAAATATGCCGGCGGCACATGTAAGGAAATCCGCTGACACCTCGCAGAAAACCATCGCGCTCCGGAACAATTCTCGCGAGATCGCCTGCCGCTCCTTGTGGGAGGCTGCGAGAGTTTCGGCATATAGGCTCGATGCGAGGAATTCAGGCGCGGACATGTTTATCCCCTCTGCACTGAAGCGCAGGATTGCAGTCTGTTGCTTTCATAGAGCTTGCCTTTCTGACGCCGCTGCGTGGAGCGAAGCAGAAAGCCCCGCTTTCTGAAACAGCGCGCGCTAGGCGCTACAAGCCCCCGATAAAGCTCGATGTACTGTTTCGCAAGAAGCGGGGAGGAAAACTGCGGCAGCGAGATCGGCACCCTGGCCGGTTCCTGGAGCGTTGCGACGATCGCTTCTGCAAGCGATTCCTCTGCGTTCTTCCGCAATGCTATGAAGTGGCAGTGTCCATCGCCCACTTCGCGATGGGCCGGTATATCCGAACAGACGATTCGGCAACCGGCAAGCAGGGCCTCGGCAACGGGCAAGCCGAAACCTTCCGTTATGGAGGGAGCGGCAAGAGCTTCACACCGCGAATAGCACCACTGCAATTCAGCCTCTGTCAGTCCTTCCATAAAATGAACGCTCCGGCCAAGACCGCGGCTGGACACCAGTCGATGGATATCGCGGGTTTCAGGTCCGGCAATGCCAACGATCGCCAGCTTCATATCCGGATCGACACGTCCGGAGCGCAGCAAGCGATCGAAGGTCCGGATCAGGAGAGGAATGTTCTTATTGCGGCGGTGCTGCGCAACGCAGAGCAGGAAAGGCTCACCCCGCCAGCCAGCGATTGGCGAGACCATCGCACACAGCGGCTCAGCTTCGACGCAGTTGTAGATTCGAATCGCTTTCCGCCACGTGCTGGCTGGCGCATATTGCTTTAACCGAACACAGGTAGCTTCGGAGACGCAGGCAATCGCGTCAACATTGCGGAGGCATTGCCGCAGGACAAGACGATTGAAGATAAATTTTGGGAAGCCAAAATTAAGCGGTATCTCATAGGGGTACAGATCGTGCAGCGTCACTACTGTGGGACAGGCGAATGACGCGGCATTCACGGGCATCGGGTAGGACAGATGTACAACATCGGCGTTGAGAGAAGCGGCCAACGCCGGAAGTCTCCGGTAATACCAGACATTCCGGTTGAGCGAGCCTGGTTTCATCTCGGCGATGTGAGTGGAAAGCCGAGCGTCCGGATCCAGGCCTGCGGTTTGTACGAGCTCGCGCTGCCATGGCGCAATGACAAGACGGATAGCGGAAATATCCGGCTGCTGTAAAAGGCATCGCACTAGATTGAAGGCATGGCGCTGCAACCCGGAGACTTGAGAAGAAAAAGAAGCGGCGGCGATCAGAACCTTCATAACTTCGATCTCTCCTGAAGTTCGTAAGGAAGCACCGTTAGCAAGCCGGAGGAGCGCATGGTTCCAGAATTCGTCACGCGATCTGTCATGCAGCACCTCGCCAAAACCTAAGGACCGACCGGAACCGCCTGCGAAATACCGGAAGAACTTCAGCCGCAAGTAACTTCCGTGGATCGCGCGGATCGAACTTCGACCAGTGATCCCGCATCAGGATCAGAGCCGACGCGGCTGCAAACGCGAGAAAAGTCAATACAAGAGTGAGCAAGAGACGATGAGGAAATGACTTCTTCTCGGGCACTCCGGGAGGGTCGATCACACTGACAACGGGAACGTTCTTTGCCTCCTCGATGCGAGCCAACTCATACTGCTGCGTGAGAAGTTCGTAGACGGTTTCCTGGACTCGTACCTGGCGGTAAAGATCGGCATACGGAACCGCCAGCCGTGGAAGCTGCCGTAACGGAGGATAGAGCTCGCCTTTGTCGTTCGCGTCGGACCCCGCACTGCTATCGCCGGCGGCTTCGGGGACCAGAGGGGCGGACGAGCCGGTCATCTTGTTGAGATCGCGTTGCAGACTGGCGATGCGCGCTTCTGTCTCGCGGACGCGCACATTTCCATCGCCGTAAATTTGGCGGAGCGATTGAAGTCCAGACTGTGTGACCAAAAGCTCTCCCTGCACGCGTGCGCCCGCATCCACCATCGCGCGAGTCTGCTCTTTAATATCGACAGTGCTGGTCTTGCTCGAGAATTCGCTCAGCTCAAGCTGCGCGCGTTCCAGGTCCGCTTCGACTGAATGAAGCCGCCGCTCAATAAAAATGCGCTCCCGATGCGCGGCCGAAGTGTTTGTGCGCATAACCAGCTTGTTCAGTTCATCAAGGTATCCCTGCGCCAGATCGCGAGCCCGCCGCGGATTCTCATCCTCAACGGCAATAGTGATGACACCGCTTTTCTTGTCCTCCGTGATGCTCGTGAGGTGTGCGAGGTGCTTGGCCGTATCGATTCGATAACGCTTGTGATATACGTGCTGCAAGTTGAAGCGGTCGATAAGGTGGCCGCTCACGGTACTGCTGTGCAGCAGGTTGACAAAGAGCGCGGTGGTAGTGTGGCCGCCGAGTAAACCGCCTGCAAGACTGCTCAACCCTCCGAGGGATCCTGAATGCGAAGCCAGGGCGGCAAGCATCATCGCCCCCGAACTTTGCTGATCGGGCGGCATAATGCTCGCCACGGATTTGTAGCGTTTGGGAATTAGGAACGCTATGCCAAGGCTCAGGATGAACGAGATTGCCGTCACCCGGGCGAGCGTCCGGCGATTCTCCCAAAGCAGCGCCGCGCGGACAGCCCAATGCCCCGGTTGAGCTGTCAGCGTTTGCTCATTCTCATCGAGCGTTGCGAGAACAGATTGATGGATCATTGTTTCGCCTTTGCAAATGGCCTGTAGAAGATTGGCATGACGTTAAATGTGCGCCACCGCTGCGGTGATAGCGATCGAGGAGGCAAGTTGCGCCGTCGTCAGCAGATTCCGCCACAGCAGAGAAGAGCCGATGATCTTCTGTGGCACTACGACAACATCACCCGGGTCGAGCCTGGTTGAAAGCACTTTGCCATCGAACCATCCTCCCGAATGGCGGCCAATTACGGAGCCATTTGCGCGAATGATAAAGACCTCCTTGCGATTCGCGGTTGAGTTCGTTCCTCCCGCGTGGCTCAGGTACCAGCCCGCGGTTTTACCCGGTGTAAATGTGAGTGCAGTTGCGTTGTAGACCTGACCCGTCACGAGCACGAAACCAGGCCGTTTCGGAACCGTCAGCACATCGCCGCGGCGCAATTCGATATCCGCGGGCGTGTTGGCCCAGCTATCGATGTCGGCGGTAATGTGGATGACCATGCGGCCATTCGGAGGGTGGCCCTTCAGATCTGAAAGCACCTCATCCTGCTGGGCCTTGATAAGCTGCAACGTCGCGCCGGTATCTCCCCCCAGATTGGGCGAGAGCCGCGCGGACGCCGAGTTTGCCTCGATCTGCCGAATCAGCTCTTCGCGACTCTTTTGCTGGAGTTCGCGGACTTGTTCCCGAACCAGCACAGCACCCCTTGGATACGCGGCCGTGAGAAAGCCACCGGCCCGCCGCAGAACTGAGCTGAGGCGTTCGCCGTCGTGAAAGCCGTAGCTGCCAGGGAATCTGACCTGACCATCGATCGTTATCGATTCACCGATGTCGCTCCATCCGGTGATCTGATGAATCGTCAGGATGTCGCCCGGTTTGAGAAGAAGGTCCGCAGTTGGATCCGTTCCGGCGACAACTGCCCCGATAGGCACAGTCGCGAGGCTTTCAACGACCCGATTGCCATTCACAATGCCATAGCTGGTCAGGTCGGCCTTTTCCAGCAGAGCGTCGCGTTTGAAACCTCCCGCCATGCGCACGAGTTGAGCGGCGGTCATGCCTTTTGATAGCGGATAAGCGCCCGGGCGCAGCACTTCGCCGAGAATCGTGACTTTCGGCGCATCCACTTCATAGCGTCCGAAGATGCGGATCGTATCGAATGGCTGGAGATTGAAATTGGCGTTTCCGATGAGCACGTCGGGCACATCAAAGCCGATGGTCTCGGCATGAAGATCCGGGGGAACGAGGCGAACGATTTCTCCATGGGCGGCCGGCTCGGGCAGCATGTCCCGATAACTGTGCAGCACATCGCTCAGGCGCATACCATCCGCATAAGATAGCCGGCCCGGGCGAACAACATGGCCTTCGAGATAAATGGCGCGTTCGCTGTACGGCAGGATCGGCTCAACGCGAATGCGGTCTCCATCCTGGATTTGAAAAGTGGCGATAGCGCTGCGATCAGATTGTGGACTTTGTCTGCCGCCGACGGGCAGCGTTAGTGTCTCCCGCTGGCGATTGGTGTCGATGCGGTCGATTGTTATGTGGCCGAGCGAAGCCGCGGCGGTAAAGCCGCCAGCATCGTCAATTACCGTGGCGAGTGTCGTTTCGCCGGTTTTAAGTTCATAAATAGCCGGCCGTTTGATCGAACCGGACACGGCAACCTGCGGACCCGCGGGAGGCACCAGCAGAGTGTCTCCGCTTTCAAAGCGCGCGCTGCCGTTACGAATTCCATGAAGCAGAAAATCATAGAGGTCGACATCCTCGACGAGCTGCCGTCCGCGATAATGGCGGGCGATGCGCAGCGAGCCGGCCGATGTGGGGCCGCCGGCGGCGTACAGCGCACTGAGAGGAGTTGCAAGCGAGCTGATGTCATAGCCGCCGGGACGCTGCACGTCGCCGACTACGTACACGCGTACTGATCGCAGTCGCGAGACAGTCACCGCGACCTGCGCATTGCGGTACTGCTGTTTGAGCGACCCTCCGATGAGATTTTGTGCCCGCTCAAGGGTAAGGCCGGCGACCTGAAGCGATCCCGCTTCCGGCAGGAGAATGCGGCCGTCGCGGTCGACAATCCGGTTGAAGCTCCTTGTGATGCCGCCCCACATGTCGATCGTGAGCGTATCCCCCGGACCGATAACGTAATCCGGCCCCAGAGGCACGTCGAGCGGAGTGTTGCGGCCCGAGATCCCACCTGCCGTGACAGAAATGTCGCGGTTCACGAAAACTTCAGAACCAAAGCGCCTCAACCGTGCAGTGCGGTCGGGAATTTGCGTGTAAAGATCGCGCATCGATCGCAGGTTGTAGGGCGCTGGCTTCCGAAGGACCTTCGGCACATCGGTCGATGCGTTTACCTGCTCACGACCCCTTCTTCCTCCCAAGCTCTGGCGGTTCTCGCCGGAAGTCCCAGCAGAATTCATCGATCGACTCGAAGTTATCGGTAGGCCACTTTGATCTATGGGCGATACTCCTGTATTTACACCGGAATCCGCAAAGAGTGTGCCTGGGTTTGTTTCGCCAGGCTGCATGAGAGCGCCCTGCGTGGACGACAAACCAGTGTCCTCGCTTTCATCACCGACACTGGATACCGCGGTCTGGAGATCGTTGTCGGATACGTATCCGCGCGCGCGAAGAAAAATTGTAATGTTTGCGCGAAGGTCGGCGTTGGTGGCGATCTGCTCATAGAGCATCTCATCGGAGATGTCGTTCGCATCGATCTGCTTACCTTGCTCCTGCATGCGATCAGCTACCTGAGACTTCAACTCCACCACCAAGTCGGGGTTCTGTTGCAGAAGGTCAATAATTTGGTCGGAGGAGAGGGCTCTGGAATTCTCCAGGCCGCTGGTGCTTGTCAGCCTGCCGTGGTCGTCTCTGGAGTTTTGGCTATCGTCCGTCATTGTTGAGGCCGCGCTTCCGCCCTCGTCTCCCGAAGGCTGGGTTGAGCTCTGGCTTGAAACGGACGCAAACGGCACTTGTGCATTCGCGGAGTTCTCTGCGATGAAGAACAACGCCAGCGTCGATATCGCGGCGAGCAACGCCATTCGCGAAATGCGAACCCGATAACCGCTCACGCGCGAATGTTGGCTTCGATTCATGTTGGTTGTACCGGCAAGGATGGAAAGCTCTCTCATGGCGTTCGCTACATCCAACCTAATGAACCAGAACAGCCCACGTGTCATGCGTTGGTCAGTGAATTGTCATTTCTTTGTTGGGCGTTGAGAGTCCGCTAGAGAGGTGCTGGTAAGTGAATAATTGCGGTTGTCCTGAGCGAAATAAGGTGGAGCGAAGGATGTTGCGGTTTTGCGACGAAGCCAATTCGTATCTGATCTATTCGCTTGTAAGCGGTGTTTGACGCTAACGCGACAAGGTTGTCTCGCGAATTTTTGTATGACAACGGCGCTGATCTACGAGCTCGGCAATGCTCAACATAACCAGATCATGCCTTGTCGCAAATTGATCGACCTCGTCGCCCTTCGCCATGCTTCCATCCGGATTTGTAATCTCGCAAAGAACGGCGGCGGGTTTCATTCCAGCCATCCTCGCCAGATCCACGGATCCCTCAGTATGTCCTTGTCGAGCTAATACGCCGCCAGGTGCTGCCCTCAGCGGAAAGACGTGGCCAGGGCGAACCAGGTCGCGCGGTTGAGCATCGGCATCAATGGCGGCGCGGATTGTTGTTATCCGGTCCCGCGCCGAGACTCCGGTAGTGACTCCCTCGCGTGCGTCGATCGTTACTGTAAATCCTGTCTGGAAGCAGCTCTCATTGTTGGAAACCATTTGTGGCAGTTCGAGCCTGGTGAGCGTCTCTTCGGTTAAACACAGGCACACGATCCCACTGCATTCGCGGATGAGAAGAGCCATCGCGGGCACTGAAATCGCCTCAGCCGCAACCACCAGGTCAGCCTCGTTCTCGCGATCGAAATCGTCCACCAGAATGACGGGACGCCCGCGGCGCATGTCATTCAGAGCTCGGTGAAACCGCTCTTCGAAAGAAAATGCCGCAGTCTGAGGTATGAGCTGGAGAGTTGTGTTAGCTGAAGGAAATGACAACATTGAGGAAACCTCGTTTTCCCGACTCTAGCCCCGGGTCCCGTTTCGGATTGTCATGTCAAAGTAAAGCGATTGTCATTGCTTTGTTTTCGAAGATATCCGAGGTATGTGTGCCGCGAGTGACAATGAATTGACAAATCGCAGACGATCCAAAGACACATCGGTCGCCGTATTTCAATACTGTGTCTCTTATGTCGCGTCCGATATTAGAGTTTTCTTTCTCCAGAATGGCAGGGTCTGCGAGATTCGCCGTCTTCGCTCTGGCCCTGCTCTGCGCGGTCCAGTATGGGAACGCACAAGATACGCCGCTGCTCTCCGGAGGCGTAGGGTTCTTTACCAGCACACGCGGTGGGAACACCAGTTATATGCCGGACATCGAACCGCTTCTGGCGGCGCCTATTGGCAATCGCTTTCTCATTGAATCGCGAGCGATCCTGCTTGAGACCTTTTCACCGAAGGGCAACGGACAGGCCGGCTACGATCATTCTCATTTCATCGGCTTCGCGTATCTTGAAGGGGATTACTTCGCTACCCCACATATCACCATCTCCGGTGGCAGCTTTCTGCTTCCGTTTGGGACGTACAATGAGCGTTTGACGCCCATCTGGATCGGCAATTTCCAGGATGGTCCGCTGATTTCCAGCCTGGGAACAATGTCCACCGGGACCGGAGTTGGCGGAATGCTGCGCGGGTCCGCCATCTCAACGCCCAAATACTCCATCTCTTACGCGACATGGTTCTCCGCCCGCAGCGCAAATGAGCAGTTCAACTCAAAGCGCTCCTCGGGCGTGCGGACCAGCCTATACCTGCCCCCCAGCCGCCTGGAAATAGGTCTCTCCTATGATCGCTTGCTGCAGGGAACGCATGAGAATTTCTATGGCATGCACGTCTGGTGGGAGCCTAAGGATACTGCCTTTCGCTTGCGCTCCGAATTTGCGCGCGGTCATCATGCACAGGGCTATTGGATTGAAGCCGATTACCGTACCCAGAGGTTTGGCGGCATCGACAGTTGGGTGGGACGGTTTGAACCTGTATTCCGCATGCAGCAGACTTTCCGCCGCGACACCATCGAAAGCGACGGTCTTCCCCTTGTAAACACTCAGCGCGCCGACTTCGGCCTCGACTACAACCTGCCGCACAACACGAGGATTCTTACCAGCTACTCACGGCAGTTCTCTTCCGCTGGCAACGAAAATATTTGGGAAACGGGGATCGTCTATCGATTTCTGTTCCCAGCCTGGAAAGGAAAATCACAATGAGTCAAAAATATCTGCTCGCCGGTACCATCGCTCTGGGTGTGGTCTTCGCACCTCTATCGGGTATGTTACGGGCTCAGTCTCACCCAGCGCCGCAAGCCGCGCACACAGCCAAGAATCAAACGGCCGCTAGTCACAAATCACATCAGGCTGAGGATGAGGGGCAACGTATTTTCGACCAGAACTGCTCACGCTGCCATACAGCTCCGCAAGGATTCTCGCCACGGATCTCCGGTACGATCGTGCATCACATGCGCGTCCGCGCATCACTCAGCCAGCACGATCAAGAAGAGCTGCTCCGGTTCTTCAATCCATAAATAGATGAATTCGTCCGGGCTGTCAGAGTTTTGCGCAGGCGGCCACGGGCGATTCTTCAACAGGCCGGTTCCGATGGCTGCCGCTCTTTGGGACCAGGTCCAGCGGCTCAGCTTGAGAGGAACTCAGGGGAGCTTTCGACTCTTCAATCAAATGACCTTCTTGAAGCCAAAATACACGCTGGTCGCAAAATTGTTTGTGAACCCGATGAGTTGCTAGAACAACAGCTATTCCGGCCTTTCCAAGGTTCTTGAGAATTTGTCCTTCATTCTCTTCATCCAATGCTGAAGTTGCTTCGTCCAACAAAAGCAGTTTGGCCCCGCGAAGGATCGCTCGAGCCAGCCCCAGCCTCTGCCGTTGCCCTCCAGAAAACAATATTCCGTTATCGCCGACGGCGGTCTCAAGGCCCAGGGGCTGCGCGGCTACAAATTCATTCAGCTTGGCCGCGGCCAGCGCATTCATCAGATCTGCGTCGCTCTTCTCCGCTAGCCCGAAGAGCAGATTGTTCCGGATTGAATCGTCCAGCAGGGCTATCTCCTGCGGCACGTACGCCACACTTGCTCGATCCACGCGCACAATGCCGGTCGTGGATTGCGAAACGCCCGCAATGAGATTCAGGAGTGAGCTCTTGCCGCTGCCCGAGACGCCGCGAAGCACGATGCTCTCCCCCTGGCGCAGAAACAGATTAACGTTCCGCAGGACTGGAACGCCTTCACCGAAAGAGAAGCACACGTGGTCAAGTTCCAGGACAAAACCCGCGGCCGGCAGTTGCATAGCCCGAACCGGCGCACGATACAGAACGCACTCGTGCAGTTCGGAATCGACAATGCGAACGTTTTCGTAAGCGCTCTCCATCTGACCGGCCGAGAACGATATCTGGCTGATTAGAGGAAGCAGCCGGCGGGAGAGTACGAAGTAGAACACCAGCAGCGACAACAACTGGCGTACGTCCCCATGTCGCATTTGAACCGCTACGACAATGCAGAGAAAAAGCAGTACCACGCCTTGATCGGACAGGATTCGCGCAAACTGTGGAAGAAAAGCGACGCGCCGATTGCTCGCTGTCAGAAATCCAGCTTGCTCGCCAATCCGGTCGTGAAAGAAGTCCTGGTTGCCATAGGTGCGAATCTCCTTACCGGAGGTAAACATGTCCGCCAAACTTCTCTGGAGCATTCGCAGGAACTGCTCGCGCCTCGACGCAGCCAGCTGAAGCTGCTTACGAACAAAAAAGCGGTGTACTCCGTAGAACACCATGACAGCAGAGCCCAGCCCGCACGCCACCGCCGGACTTTTATAGACGAGAGCGACTGTCATGACCATCACGACAGCCACAGCCGCTGCCATTTCGACGCAGTGATAGTAGAAATTGGCGGCTTCGCGGGCTGTCGAGATTGCATGGTTCAAAAGTTCGCTGCGATTGCGCTCGACAAATCGGCTCCAGCGCATTTCGCTATAGCCGTGTGTTAGCCGAAGAAGAAAATCCCGATAGAGATTTTGAACGTGGCCGGCGACGGAGTGGATCGAGAACAGATCTATGGAGGCACGAAGAACGACGAGAACCGCCGCTGCCAAAGCAGCCGAGAGAGTTGTCTTCGGTATCCACCAGAAATGATGGGACGGCGATCCACCCTGTAAAAGGAGAAACAAAAGATACATCGCGCCGGCCAGCATTAGATCGAAAATGCCCACTGCGATTCTCTCTGCAATCAGCCATGCAAACGAAAAGCGCTGCCCGATTCCAAGGAGCCGAATCGACGAACGAAGACCCCCGATAAAGCTAAACGGATGGTTTTGGTCTGCTAAGCCGGCAGGACCTATAGGCGATCGGATCGACATGAACCGAAGTTATCAACCTGCGGACCTCGGAGTTGTCAGAGATAGGTCGCCAAAATGTAAGCGGATTGTAATCTGGATTTCTTCGCTCGATACGACAAGATCATGACAATTTGTTAACCGATGCATGACAACTCGCCCGCCCGCGATCCTTAGGCTGATTGAAAGGAGAAAGCCTTATGAAGAACAAGTTTATGCCGATGATTGTGCTAGTTGGGATTCTGGCAGCGTTGCTGTCGTCCAGCTCTATGCTCTGGGCTCAGGCCGCACCCCGAACCATCGACATTACCGTCAAGCGATTTTCATACGATCCCGGCGAGATCACTTTGAAAAAGGGACAGCCTGTGGTGCTGGTGCTAAAGAGCGAGGACGTAGCACACGGGCTGCGCATTCGCGACTTAGACGTCAACCTCAAAGTAAAGGCCGGCGGCACGGCCGAAGCGCGATTCACGCCGGAAAAGACGGGAGACTTCATCGGTCACTGCTCTGTGTTCTGTGGTTCGGGCCATGGCAGGTTGATATTGAAGTTGCATGTGGTGGATTGAGATGCGACTACTCATCGTGGCAACGTTCGCAGCCGTCATCGCCGGACTGGCCGGTTGCAAAGCCAGTCCTCCGGGGAAGCTGGAGACAAAGGTCATAACTTCCGCCGAACACCATTTCCTGGTTGGCAACAAGAAGCAGAAGAACCCCTTGCCTGACACGCCGCAGACGTGGGCTGACGGCAAGGAAGCGTTCTCTCACTACTGTGTTGCCTGCCATGGTATGGATGGGCAGAATACGGGCGTTCCTTTCGCCGATCACACCTCGCCCCCAATTCCATCGCTGGCATCCCGCAACGTGCAGCGATTTACCGACGGCCAATTGAAGTGGATTGTCGATTATGGAATTAAGCCCTCCGGAATGCCCGCCTCAAAGGGAACCCTGAGCGACGATGAGCTCTGGTCGATCGTAGCGTACCTGCGCCATCTTCCTCCGGCCGGCAGCCAAGGCGTTCCGGAAATGTATAGGCATTAAACGCGAAGATTGCATATATCGCGGATCAGACCAGGTACATCAGTGAGAAAAGAAACCCGGATCGTCGCATCGAAAACATCTCATTCGGTGCTCTATCCATTCCTTTGAGGAAAGCATGTCGCCAATCGTCGGCAACCCGAAGAATGAGCCCCCGAGCGAGTCGCCGACGAGCGCGGTGCCTTGTGCAGTGGGCTTTTACTTCGCATTCCGGACTATGACCGTGCTCGTTTCGGTGCGCATTCTTGGCGCCAGTCCGCAGACCGGGGCCGGAATAAACATTGCGCTCGATTTTGTCCTTCTGCTTGCGACCGCATTTTGCTCCGTTGGAAATGCTCGCTATCGATTCAGAGAAATGGCAAAGTTGCCGGGTGTCCGGTGGGCATTGCTTTTCCTTGGGTTCTCCTGCTTCAGCCTGTTATGGAGCAGCACCGCATCGCTCCCCAATTCGATTGCGTATTGGTGCGCAATGGCCGCGGATTTCACGATTGCCGCCATGCTGCTCCGCGCTGGGCCGCTCACGGAAGTCTCCGACTCTTTAATGAAGGGCTTTATATGGGGCGCATGCACGGTGGCTATCATTGCCTGGCTTATGCCTGCACAATCCGACCTGCGTCTCGGCGATGAAGAACTCCTGGGGCCCAATCAAATTGGTTATCTCTGCGCGTTCGCATTCTTTTTTGCGCAATATCTGATGCGGAAAAAAAGTGGGAACTGGGGCGCGCCAGCTCTTTTGCTCGCAGTAACGATGATTCGTACTCTCAGTAAGACCACGATCGCAGCATTTGTTGTAAGTGAAGGATTCCTGCTCATAAGAGACAAGTCGATGAGCCGCAGGAACAAAATCCTGATTGCCTTTGCCGCCGCCGCCGCGTTTGCTGCATTCTGGGGATTGTTAGCCTCTTACTACGACGTCTACACCAACGCCGGCAATCAGTCGGAGACATTGAGCGGAAGGCTTGGCATATGGGCCTACTTTTTGGCAGAAGCTGTTCAGCAGCCCTGGATAGGGCATGGATTCGATTCTGCGTGGAAAGTGATCCCGCCATTCGGCCCCGATCAGTTCGAGGCGGCCCACGCGCACAATGAACTGCTGCAGCAATTCTATGCTTACGGGCTGGTCGGCATTTTCATGTTCATAGGAATTTACAGCAGTATCTACAGGCATATCCGGCGGCTTGCCGCAGGCCCTGTCAAGACATTCTTTCTCGCCTTTCTGCTCTTCATTCTTGTACGCGGAGCGGCGGACACGGAGCGGTTCGATCTTTCGCTTCCATTATGGGCAATTCTCATGATCAGCCTGCTGGTAGAGCATGCAATCGTGAGGGATCACGATGCGATCGCCACTTTGTTTGTGAGGCGAACTAGTGCTGTTTATTTAGATACTTTGCCTCAAACAGGAAAAATGTAATTCACCAATCGCTGTAAGCCGGGAGTTTGTTATGGGGCAAAACGGAACTGCCCATTCGTTTGACAGCATCGTGGAAAGTCAACCAGCTAAAATCGCCGTTGTCGGCGCAGGCTATGTCGGACTCGTAGTCGCGGCGTGTTTTGCGGAGATCGGGCACACCGTCGTCTGCGTGGATAATGACGCTGCGAAGATCGCTGAATTGAGACAGGGAAAGATTCCCATTCACGAACACCTCCTGCCGGAATTGCTGCAAAGGCATTGCCCCTCCCGCCTCACATTCACAACTTCCTTGAGCGCTGCGGTTGCTCAATCTGAAGCGATCTTCATCGCGGTCGGAACTCCAGCACTTGATAATGGAGAAGCCGACATCTCCTCCGTCGACGCGGTCGCGGAGGAAATAGCACGTTCGATCAATGGCTATAAAGTTATTGTGGAGAAAAGCACAGTCCCGGTTTCGACGACCGATTCCATTGCCAGAGTATTGCTGCGGAATGGCGTCCCGCGAGATATGTTTGAAGTCGTCTCCAATCCGGAATTTCTGCGCGAGGGGGCGGGCGTTACAGATTTCCTGCATCCAGACCGGATCATAATCGGAACCGGGAGCGAAAATGCCTTTACACTTCTTCAACGAATTTATCGCCCATTAACTTCCGGCCAGTACTACAAATCGCTTTTCAGCGTCGAAGGCGAAAGGTCCGTGTCCTCTCCTGCGCCGTTGCTCAGAACAAGTGCGGCAAGCGCTGAGTTAATCAAGCACGCATCGAATGCATTCCTTGCGACAAAAATCAGCTTTATCAATTCCATTGCGAATATTTGCGACGCCGTGCAGGCCGACATATCAGAGGTTGCGCAGGGAATGGGCATGGATCAACGTATCGGTCCTCGCTTCCTTTCAGCCGGCGTGGGTTACGGAGGTTCATGTTTTCCGAAGGACATAAGATCCCTTCACATGATGGGCAGCAAAGCAGGGGTTGATCTCAGCCTTATCGATGAGGTCGAGCGGATCAACGAACTCCAGCAAGCAAAGTTTCTGCATAAAATTCGATCTACGGTAGGGAAGCTGCGAGGCAGGAAGCTGGGCATTCTTGGATTGTCCTTTAAGGGAGGCACGGACGACGTGCGGGAATCGCCCGCCATTCATGTGGTGCGCTCGTTAATAGCCGACGGATGCATCATCACCGCATACGATCCGGCAGCGATGAGAAATGCACAAACGGTATTGCCGGCGGGCAGTATTGGTTTTGCTGAGAATGCGTATCAGGTCATGGATGGGGCCGAGGCACTGGTAATCCTGACAGACTGGGCTGAATTTTCTCAGTTGGATTTGCTTCAGATAAAGAGGAGACTTGCACGCCCGGTCGTTCTTGATGGACGCAACCTGTTTGACAGCGGCGCAATGAGAGAAGCGGGATTGACATACATCTGTGTGGGCCGTCCGGCGGATAAAATCCCCACTGCCAAACAGGTGTTGTCGATCGCGAAGAATAGGAAGAGGGCGCTTGTCACAGGCGCAGCAGGATTTCTCGGGTCGCACATGGTCGATGCCCTGCTGGCCGACGGTTATTCCGTGCTCGGAGTCGATAATTTGCTGACCGGCTCCGTCAAAAACATACAGCACTTGAACAGCGACCCACATTTTGAATTCCTGAAACACGATATCTGTGAGCCGCTCGATCCCGGTGCGGTGGACATGGTCTTCAACATGGCAAGTCCGGCCAGCCCGGTAGACTATACGATCCACGGAATAGAGACCTTACTTGCAGGGTCATCGGGTACGCGAAACGCTCTAGACATTGCAAGGCGGTATAAAGCCAGATTCCTGCATTGCTCAACTTCGGAATGCTATGGCGATCCGCTCATACATCCGCAGCCGGAGACCTATTGGGGAAACGTAAACCCGATCGGCCCGCGCTCCGTTTACGACGAATCAAAGCGATTTTCTGAAGCCCTGATTATGGCATATCGCCGTTACTACGGTGTCGATACGCGCCTTGCACGAATATTCAACACGTATGGGCCTCGACTGCAGCTAAACGATGGACGGGTCATATCGAATTTTCTAAGGCAGGCATTGTGCGGAGAAGACCTTACCATCTATGGAGATGGCAGCCAGACGCGAAGCTTCTGTTATGTCTCCGATCAGATTGATGGCCTGCTGCGCCTCATGCGCTCGGACGAACACGATCCTGTTAACATCGGCAATCCGGAGGAGTTTACCGTACTCGAATGCGCGAATCAGGTCCTGGCGGCTACGGGTTCCGATAGCCGGCTGGTATTCCGCCGGTTGCCCCAGGACGATCCAAAACAACGTTGTCCGGATATAACCAGGGCAAGGACACTGCTTGGCTGGGCACCCAGGATTGCGCTTTCTGAGGGATTGCAGCTTTCGATTCCCTGGTTTCTGGAGAATATTGGCCGAAGAGCCGTCAATCGGCAATTGGCTTCCCGCTATGCAGCTTTGCGGATGCCGGCGGAACTCTCTTTACGAGCTGTGCCGTCGCGGCTTACTGTGGTCTGATACCGACGATGTTTGGAAATTGTCACTCAATTGTAACTGTTGTCATTTGCTTGTAATTTCCGCATTATGTGCGAACGGGAATAGACTCATATCGACCAGAATGGAAGGGGGGGTTCTGAATTATGGTGAATGACATGGAAATGGCAGTGGAGATCACAGACAATCCTGTACCGGCGGCGAACCTCGGCACCATCCTTATTGTGGAAGACGATCCGCGCATGCAGAAGGTGCTCCGCAGAATATTCGTTGAAGAGCACTATGGCGCCGTTGTCGCTGGCGACGGTCAAGCCGGATTGGATTTATTTCGCAGCGAGCGGCCGCTGGCGGTCGTTCTCGATCTGATCCTGCCGCAGATCTCCGGGCGCGAACTTTGCCAGAGATTCAAGACCCTCTCCAGCGAAGTTCCCATCGTGGTGCTCAGCGCGATCACTGACGTCGCGGACAAGGTGCTTCTCCTCGAGTTGGGCGCTGACGATTATGTCACGAAGCCCTTTAGCCCACGGGAACTTACCGCCCGCGTTCAAGCCGCTATCCGCCGCCAGCGCAAGCCAGCGGCACAGACGATCTATCGCTTCGCCGACTGCGAGATCGATTTCAAGAAGATGACCGCTCGGCGCGGCGAAAATCCTGTGACTCTCACGGCCCATGAATTCAAACTGCTGAAGTACTTTACTGAGAATGCCGAGCGGGTCCTCACACGCGAGGTCTTGCTCAATGAAGTCTGGGGATATAACTGTTTTCCGACCACTCGAACAGTAGATAACCAGATCCTGAAGCTGCGTCAAAAACTGGAGGCTGACCCGGCGAATCCCAGGCATTTGCTCACCATTTATGCTGCAGGCTACAAATTTGTCCCATGACTCTAAAGCTGCCTTTCGGGCGGAGAGCGAATCTTCGCTCGAAGTAGCCGGGGTGCGTGAGAAGCAAGGCATCCGAACCCATCTGCTGCTTGTCATTGCGATGGCGCTGGTGATTGCCACCGTAACGAGCCTGTGTGTGCTGCTGATTCGCCATCGTTTGCTGGCGCAGGTGACAGACGACCTATCGCGGGATCTGGATCATTCTGTTATCACTTTCCAGAATCTGCAAGCCGAACGGCTTGGAGCTTTAGAGCGCGAGAATGCTCTCCTTGCCGAGCTTCCCACCCTCAAAGCGCTGATGACAAGCGGCGACGACCTCACCATTCAGGACGGCGCCGTTGAATTCTGGCAGATCAGCGGAGATGACCTGTTTGCGCTTGCGGACCCGAGCGGCCGGGTAGTGGCGGCGTATACGAAGCGTGTCTCTGCCGGCAACAATCTTCGCCAGGGTCTGAAGGCTTTGCTGGCCGTTCCAGGCAAGCATTATTTGATCGATGGTGGATCGCTCTACGACTGCTCGGTGCGTCCGTTGTACTTCGGCGGCGATGAAGAAGGGACTTTGCTGGGATACGTCATCAGCGGCGTTTCAATCGATCCCACTGTGCGACAGATCAGTCAGCCGACCGGTGTCGAAGCGACATTCCTCAGCGGAGGGCAAATTGTCGCCAGCACGCTTGATCGCGCGATGCAGACGAATTTGGCAACAGAACCTCTGTCGCTCTCCGGCACACCTCAAGCACCTGCGACCGTGAAGCTTGGAAATGAGCGATTTCTTGCTGCGACTGAAGACCTCTCCCTTGCCGCCACATCTCCACTGCGGTTGGTTGTTCTAAAATCTTTCGAGCCGGCGGAGCTTTGGATCAGTCGCATCGACAGGATGATCCTGATTGCAGGCTTGCTGGCGCTCTTTCTAGGCACGGCTCTCATGATCGCCCTCTCCCGGCTGGTGACTCGTCCTCTGGAAGAGCTTTCCAGAAGTGTGAGGGCGTTCGGCGTGGGCGATGGAGAATACCATATCCCCCGCTATGGCACGCGGGAAGTGCGCCAGTTGACGACGGCATTCGCCGGAATGCGGAGCGAAATTCAGCAGGCCAATCGGGCGTTATTGGAATCCGAGCGGCTGGCGACCATTGGCCGCATGGCAAGTTCAATCTCCCACGATCTCCGCCACTATCTCGCTGCGGTCTATGCCAACGCGGAGTTTCTCGCCTCAGATCGGCTTTCCGCAAAGGAGCGTGCGGAGATTTTCGCCGATATCCGTGCGGCTGTCCATGGTACGACAGACCTGATTGAATCACTGCTGATCTTCAGCCGTTCCGGCGCCAGCGTCAGGAAATCGCCGGAGTTGATTGCGCCTCTGGTCGAACGCGCGGCTGCCCTGATCCGCGCACATCCCGATGCGGAGGGTGTCACCGTGGTGACACGTTGCGGCAATCCTGCGGAAACTGAGGCCGTTGTCGACGGAAAGCAGATCGAACGAGCGGTTTACAATCTGCTGCTCAATGCCTGCCAATCGATCCGCGCCGCCGGAAGGCCAGCCAACGTTCTGATAACCCTGGAGGCCCGGGAGCAACAAATGATCATTGGCGTGGTCGACAATGGCGCGGGTGTCCCGGAAAAAATTCGCGGCAGTCTCTTTGAACCTTTCGTGAGCGAAGGAAAGCACAAGGGAACCGGTCTTGGTCTTACGCTGGCTCACTGTATCGCAGTCGAGCACGGAGGAGAGGTCGTCCTTCTCAGCAGTTGTCCGGGTGAAACGATCTTCCAGATGAAGGTGGCGCGCGAGCTTCAGGTGCAGGACACAACCACTGAGCCGGAAACCAAACGTCACGATCAGGTGCTCGCGGATGAGAAGATTCGGCTATAGCGGAAAAAGTTCTTCACATCCCGCGCTTCGCTGCACGTGGCGAGCGGTCTCGCTATTGATAGTGGTTTTCGCATCTCCGGCGCATATGCTCAGTGCCCAGGCTGCGAGCCAGACAAGCCTGACACAGCAGATCCAGAAATTGACCGATGCTATGGCACGCACGCAAGCTCAAGTCGAACAGTCCCAGCGGGAATTGGACGAGATGCGCCGGGAACTGACGGCATTGCAACGTCAATTGGCCCAGAGTGGATCCACAGCCGCAGCTCCCTCATCTCAGGCCCCAGCGACATCTTCTTCCGCGGCTCCGTCCTCGCCTGCGGCGGCATCCGCTGCGATTGAGGACATGCGTGAGCGTCAGGCCATGCAGGCGTCTCAGATTGCGACTCACGAGCAAATCAAGGTTGAAAGCGAATCGAAATATCCGGTAAAGATAACCGGATTGCTGCTGCTGAACGGCTTTGTCAATACAAGCGCGGTCGATGTGGCGGCCACACCAACCCTGGCTATTCGAGGCTCGGGCAGTACTGGCGCATCAGTGCGCCAAACGGTGCTCGGCATTGATGCACGGGGTCCACATCTGTTCGGTGCCCGCAGCTATGCCGATTTACGAGTGGATTTTGATGGCAGTCCGCAGCCAAGCGGCGCGCCCGGCAGCTATTCGGGCTATTATGACAGCAATACAACGCTGCTTCGGCTCCGTACCGTCCACGCCGCCCTGCAATGGGACCATACGGAAGCCTATTTCTCGCTGGATCGTCCGATCTTCAGCCCGGATGCGCCGACCTCGTTGACTGCTGTCGCCGTGCCGCCGCTCGCCTGGTCTGGCAACCTGTGGACCTGGAATCCTCAGTTCGGTGTGACGCAGGATATCGGGTTCGCCCGTTCACGCGATTTGCGGCTGCAGGCAGCGCTGATCGACGTCAGCGATGCGCCTGTAATGCCGGTGATCTCCACTGCAACCGCCACGCCCGCCAGTACCGCAGAGCAAAGCCGCTGGCCTGGGGTCGAGGCACGTGTCGCTCTGCTCGGGTCGGAGCTGAAGGACGATGGCAGTCGCTTCGGCGTGGGCGGATATTTCGCTCCACATCGCATATTGCCAGCGACCAACTTCGATGCCTGGGCAGCAACACTTGATGGCCGTCTGATGCTGCCCGCGCAGTTGCAACTGACCGGGAGCTTCTACCGTGGACTGGCGCTGGGCGGTCTTGGAGGCGGCGCGTACAAAGATTTTGCGTATTTTGTCGATCCGGACTCTACTGGCTATTACTTCCGTCCGCTTGATGATGTTGGAGGATGGGCACAACTCAAGGCCAAGCTCAGCGAAAAGCTCGAATTCAACGCCGCCTTCGGAATCGATAACGTATTCGCCGGTGAACTGCGGCAGTATGCGGTTCCCACCAGCACGATTTATCAGAACCTCGCCAGAAACCGAACCTATACAGGCAATGTGATTTATAGTCCGAGCGCATATCTGCTGTTCTCCATGGAGTACCGGCATCTCGAGAGCTCGCCAGTCGTCGGTCTCCCCGCCGGAAGCAACATCATCGGCTTGGCCGCGGGATACAAGTTCTGATGAGAAGCCGGGGATTGTTCAAATGGCTGTTCTGCGCCGCCGCTGTGTTCTCAGGAGTGATGTGCGCCCAAAATCGCACTGTAGAAATCCCAAAAGTTGAGTTGCGCCTGCGCATCGTGTCATCTCAACCGGGAAAGCATCGGGCAGTTCCGGCGGTCATTTGGCTGCAACCACTGGCCGGAACGCCCGCTCTTCCTTTCCTGCCTCATGGTCACTACACTCTGCTGCAAAAAAATCGCACATTCACACCGCACCTGCAGGTAATCCCCGTCGGCAGCGTCGTTCAATTTCCGAACGCCGATCCATTCTTCCACAACGTATTTTCGCTCTATGAGGGCAAACGCTTCGATCTGGGACTCTATGAAGCCGGGTCGAGCAAATCGGTGATTTTTCCGCGGGAAGGTGTTTCCTATATCTTTTGCAACATCCATCCGGAGATGAGCGCCGTCGTGCTGTCCCTCTCGACACCACTGTATGCGATTGCCGATGCGAACGAGTCGTTCGTGCTGCGCGATATTCCACCAGGCAATTACAAGCTGCACATCTGGATCGAAGGGGTGCCGCAGTCTATTCTTGACGGCTTGGCCCGCCCAGTACATCTTTCCTCTCGCATTGTCGATCTCGGCGATTTGAAAGCCCCGATAATCCGAAACAGGCCACCAACACACGCCAATAAATTCGGGCGCGCCTACGACAAAGATTCCGAATCGATCTATTAGACCAGTTTTTTGACAGGAGAAGTGCTCTGTTCGCACGCAATTCGCGAATGATGGGATATCGATTACCTTTATCCCTCTACTTTTAATTTGTGACAATCCGATGACAGTGCGCTGACAATGCCAACCGTGCAAATCCATACATTGTGGTTAGCGGTTTTCGGAGTCGCATATGAATATCCAACCACCACACGCGGTAGTTTGCGGAGCGGGCGGCTTTATTGGCGGTCATCTCGTTAAAGACCTTTTGCATCGCGGGGTCCGAGTGATCCGGGCAGTAGATATAAAGCCCCTGGAAGATTGGCACCAGATAACGGAGGGCGTCGAGAACCTTTCCCTCGACCTAAAGGAGACGAAGAACTGTCTGATCGCGGCCAGAGATGCAGACCACATTTATCAACTCGCCGCGGATATGGGAGGAATGGGATTCATCGAGAACAATAAAGCGCTTTGCATGCTCAACGTATTGACGAGTACGAACATGCTGGTGGCGGCCCAGGAAATGGGAGTCAAGAGGTTTTTCTACGCATCGTCGGCTTGTGTCTACAACGCACAAAAGCAGACCAGGCCGGATGCGATTGCCCTCAAGGAATCCGATGCCTATCCAGCTCTGCCGGAAGATGGCTATGGCTGGGAGAAGTTGTTTAGTGAGCGGATGTGCCGCCACTTTGAAGAGGAATTCGATATCGTCTGCCGTGTCGCCCGCTATCACAATGTTTATGGCCCTCATGGCACCTGGACAGGCGGACGTGAAAAAGCCCCTGCCGCGATCTGCCGCAAAGTGATTGCGGCCAAAAAATCCGGGATCCATGAAATCAATATCTGGGGAGATGGAGAGCAGACGCGCAGCTTTATGTTTATTGACGACTGCATACGCGGTACGCAGATGATCATGAACAGCAACATCCGGGAACCAATCAATCTCGGCTCCAGTGAGCTTGTAACCATCAATCGCCTGGTCGATATTGCGGAAGAGATTGCAGGCATTCGGCTCAATCGCACATACGATCTGAGTGCACCGCAAGGTGTGACTGGGCGCAATAGCGACAATTCGATGATCCTGGATCGTCTCGGCTGGCAACCATCCATCCGGCTCCGCGATGGTCTCGAACAGACCTATCGGTGGATAGAGAAGGAAATGGCGAAAGGGATCATCGAGGAGCCGAAAAAAGATCGCCTCACCTATTCATTCGCACTCTGATCGATGGCGGCGGACAAAGTTATGCTCAGCGAGCTTATTCAGGAGGAGGCTTTACAAATCGTCGAGGCGCCCAAACCATGCGCGCCGCAAGACGCGCTCCTTAGCAACATGGAATTGCCTCTTCGTGGCGTCTTCTATCCACTTGGCTATGCTGTTGAGATCGTCACCAACGAACCGGCTGTTCTCGAGGTCGCGAATGAAACGTTCGGCCATGCGCGCTTCTCGCGCGCAAGCGCCACTCTTCAGGTATGCATTGGAGTTACCGAGGGGAACGAATCTGAGTGTCCGCCCGAACCAACTCGGCGTCAGTACAACCATCTCTATTCCCTGGTGGCCGATGCTGATAACCAGGCGTTGCTTGATCTAAAAAGTTGCATCGGTTTTGCCTGGTTGACGAAAGCGGCGGTGCAGAACAGGCTCTATTTTCGCTATAACTTCCTCGAAAAAACAGTGTACCTGTTGCTCGGCTCATCCGTGGTGACAGATCTGCATGCCGCCTGCGTCAGCAAAAATGGAAAAGGAATTCTTCTCTGCGGCCACTCCGGCGCGGGCAAGTCGACCCTCTCTTACGCTTGTGCGCGTGCCGGATGGACCTATACCTCGGATGACACAAGCTATTTGATCAATAGTTCCAGCGTCCCGTGTGTCATTGGACACTCGCATCGGATACGCTTCCGCCCGACAGCAAAAACCCTGTTTCCGGAGTTGGAAAACCGTGAGTTGACGCCGCGCCTGGAGGGAAAACCTTCACTCGAGATTCCAACCTCAGAGTTACCCGGCCTCATCACTGCAAGCGAGGCAAATGTGTGTTCCATCATCTATCTCCATCGATATCCCTCAGCAACCGGCAGGCTTATTCCCTTGCCGGAGGGCGCGGCGACACAGCGAATGCGGAAAGAGCTCTATTCTGCCGGTGAGATTCGTACAAAACACGAGAAGATATTAGATGTGCTCTCTGGTATCCCTACCTACGAACTTCAGTATTGTGACCTGGATCAGGCCATCAGTCAGCTTGATCTGCTGGTGCAATATGTATGAATTACCCTGAGACGGCCGTAGAAATTGGCTGGTGAGCATTCTTTATCATGTAGTCGCCGTCGAATTGTATCTCATCGCCTCTTCGAATCAGCCACGGCTTTATTTCACTTCTTTTGTGGATGCAGCCGAAGAACTTGTTGCCTTGCCTGGCTAGCCACGGTATCTGGTTCACCACGGTCTGGAAACCGTGTAGCCCCGCCAGAAAGACCCGTGGACTTAGTATCTTCGTCACACTTCCGATTCTTGTTTCACTGCGCCGCTGAAGTTCAGTTTCGTCGACATTGAAGTCCCAGTACGCTTGCGAGTACAGGTCGAATTCGGATTCGGCCAGGTAAGAGGCGGCTGTCTGATACATCTCGGCGGCGTTCCACCGATAAATATAGTTGGGAATGCAGCTATCGCGCACGCCACCAGTTTGAAAGCCACTTGCGATGACCGCCGGCAACTCGTAGGGAAAGGAGAACCGCAGCCTCAGGAGTACCTGCATGGCAACCGAGTTGTTGGGCTCGAGCAGAATGACGTGCCTGCGGCTGACGCGAAGCATCTCGAGAAGAGCCTTGTGTGGAGACCGGCAGTGATGTAGCACCTCATGTGCAAGCACCAGATCATATGAGCTGTCGGCCAACTCCATTGCTTCTGCATCCAACCGCACCGTGCGCATCTCTGCGTCATTCAGGTCAGCCTGCTCGGAGGGCCTCGGGTCCAGCAGATTGGACAGCGTAACTCGCGGAAAGCCAATTCTCTGGAGCGTCCTTCCATCCTCCGCGCTCCCGCCTACAACCAGAACATCGCTCAACAGATCGATTCCCATGGAATGCACGCACTTCCGCAGAACCTTTTCAAAGCGATTGCGGTTTTTTGCCTTACTGATAGTTTCCTCAGGCGTGATCTCTACCGTGCCGGTCGCGTCCATCATCTCTCTCCCGTTGCTCGTACATGCATTCCATCGTTATAAATCTGCACCGGCATAATAACCGGACCAGCAGATTCAAGCGGTCTCAAGGAACTACCCTTCGGCGTGAAATGGCCGTAAACCAAAGGCTTCGCCCGCAGTCGGTACTGTAGAGCAGCGTTTTTGAGTCACCCTCCCAAGCCGGCTGGATCTGATTGCATGGCACATCGGCAATGCGCCGCGTCGCGCCAGTCGTTTGGTCGCGTAACCACAGGTTCCACACACCGTAATCGAAACGGCTGTAGGCCATCCATCGCCCGTCGGGCGAGAGCGCCGGATATCGCGATTTTCCAAGCGCAAGCGGAGCATTCGCGTGCGTTGCGTCGCTCAAATAAATCTGCGGAGAACCTTGCTGCGAAACAGCCGAAAATGCGTATTCCCTTTCCGAAAGGAAAGACGCTTCGTAAACATTCAACGAACGCGGTGTCAACGCGGACTCGTTCGCTGCGTTCGACTCAAAGGCCCGTCGCACCATCAACCGTCCCCGGCCAAGGTCATCCTGCATAAATGCCAGGTTGCGGCTGTCAGCGGAGAGCATCGGCTCGCGTGCGTCATCAACGACGATATGCGAGGGTGCCCGCAAATCAACAATCCGCGAACGCGGATTCAAGCCCCGCTTCACCAGGATCTTTTCAGTCCGAACATTCCCGAAACCGCTGGTGAATGAAAGATCGTCCTCCGGAGAATCGGGCGACGGATCGGAGATTATCTTATTCCGGTTTTCAGTCACGAGGTGGTATCCGCCCAGCGTAAATGCAATATAAAGAACTCCTTTGCCTGTCTGCCGCGGGCCTGCATTGAGAAACCCCTGGGCCCGCAGCGGCAACCGGTATGCGTATTCTCGCCGAACGTCCCGTTCCCGATAAAAAGTGGAAACTGTGCTGAAGACCACGGATATAGCCATGGCGGCAGCCCATGCGTAGCGAGTCCAGTCCCGCGAGACGCCTTTAGCCGGAGAGTCGCGCCACAGCAGCGCGTAAATTCCAAGAAGCAGTGCAAGCATCAACGGGAGCCGCAGGAGGGGAAGTAGAAGTGCCGGTGCCGTCATCCTGTGCGGGTTTGGTATGGGGAGACCGATGCCGACATAAGCAACCAGCAGAGTTGCCAGCCACCCATATCGCTTCCGCTGGAGCAACACCGCCGACAACACGCACGCCGGGAATGCCATCAGCACGAAGTTATACAACGCCGGAACGGTGGAAATGGTCAGCGACGCGGTCAACAGCCCGGACCACTCCAGCAGTATCCGGCTGCGGCTGTTATCTTGCCTATCGATTAGCAGGATTGCAGGCGCCAGTACCAGCATCTGCAGCGCAGCCAGCAGCAGCGCATAACACAGCGGAGAGTAATGCCACGGATGCGGGTTCCACTGCGGCTCAGATAAAAAAAGACGATGCAGCACGCCGGAGATGGAGGCGCTCGCCACATAAGGCGGCATTGCTTCGCCGTGCAAAGTCCAGGGCAGAATCTCATGCAGATACGTGCGATGCACGTTCCAGCCAAAGACCGCGACAGAGGTGGCAATCGCGGCCAATCCGGTAATGGCACCCCAGACCAGCGCGCGCCAGTCCCTGCGTTGTAGGAAAAAGACGAAGAACAGGACCGGAAATATCTTGCAGGCTGCGGCAATTGCCACCAGAACACCGGCCAGCGCGCGAAACCCGCGCAGATAAGCCCAGCACGCCGACACAATCAACAACAAAAGAAAGACATAGAACTGGCCGTACAACAGATTGCGATGCAACGGAAAACTAAGTGCCAAAATAAGCGCGACTCGCCGATAGCTCAACCCGGTCATCGACCGCAGTATCCAGCCGATCGGGATTAAAAACGCCAGGTTCAGCAGTATCCAAACGTGTTTAGCCGTAAGTGGTGTGAGCCCCGCGAGCGGCCACATGGCAAGCGTCGAAAAAGGTGTGATTGGCGATAATCCAATCACGCGAATATCGACCGCACGATGATCTTTCTCGCGTTGAAGCCATGTCCACTCATACATCCGGGAGGTGTCATAGCCCTCATGCACGAGCCGCGCCGACATATAGTAGTTGGGGAAATCGGTATTCAATGTGCGCCATGCGCGCGGCAGGGTATGCAGACACAGGTAAGTAATCAGCAGGAACAGAGCGCCACGCTCAACCCAGCAGATGACGCGATGATCCCGCCAAGTGGTCACACCTCAGCGTAGCTAGTGTTCAATCAACGGTTGTCACGGGTTTGTCACTATATGGTCATTGAGGTGTTGCTCTGGCGTCGTGGAATCACTGGCATATTTCTCAAGAGATATTTCGATCACCTCCACGGCGCGCTCCAATCCATCGACGGATCGGATTTTAGCTTGTACTTCTTTGGCAGCACCACGATAACTTGGGTTGTTGAGAATCTTCGATAATGCCAAACGAACGCTTTCGGCAGAGATCTTGTTTATCTGAAGTACCTCGGCAACTTTCAGCCAAGCTAGACGAGCTGCCACGGCGGGTTGATCGTAAGCTATCGGAATGACAACCATGGGTTTGCCTTCAAGGAGCGTTTCTAAAACTGTATTTAGCCCGCCATGGGTAATTACAATCTGTGCCCTCTTTACAAGCTCGAGCTGAGGCGCGTCTCTCACTACCGTGGGATGTCCCGGTAGATTGTCAAACATCTCTGGATTTCGACGGCCGCCTAGCGAAATCACCAATTGCAGATTCAACTCGTGGCAGGCCTCGGAAATCAAATGGAAGATAGCTGCCTGGTCATTGTTTCTAGTCCCCAAAGATGCATAAATCAAGGGTCGTCCATCGAGCCGATTCCAGGGAAACTCCACAGATGGCCTTGCGGCTTCGTCTACAAATGGTCCAGTGTAGTGGAAGTTACTCGGCAGCGTCGAGCGCGGAAAATCAAGGCACTCTGGTAACTGCGCGATCTGTGCCAGTGCAGGAAATACTTTCTGAATCTCTTGGCTTGGCCCCAAGCCTTCCCGCCGTCTGTACTCATCCAGTTTCCATCGTACCGGGCCGCGCATACGAAGCACGGATAGCTGCAAAAGTACGTTCTGCAGCCGATCGAAATAAGAGAGTGGGTAATCGCACTGTGGCAACCAACGAGGAACAGTCCATCCGAAGTTGTGAGGTATGGAGGTCGATACCACAATATAAGGTAGGTGCAGCATCTGAGCCAAAGTAGGACCAGACAGCACTATCTCATCGATGATGAGTGCGTCTATCCCTGCTTGAGTGAGTGCGACCGGAGCGTCTTGAAGAGATGTCTCCATATTTCCTGCGATGCGTCTTATGCCGTAGCGCAGAGCGGCAATCCCTGACGAGGGGCGGTGCTGGCTATCTGTGCGACCTCGTTCTCCAGAGGAGCTTGCCCTGCCAATTGCAGAAAACTCCAATCCCTGTTGACGCACTCGATCTTCCAGTTCCGGTTTCTGAAAGAACGTAACTCTGTGCCCCCGAGCTAGCAGCCGCCGAGACAGCGCGATAAACGGATTCAAATGACCGGTCCCCTTATAGGACAGCAGTCCGAAATGTGACATTGTGTGCTTCCTTACTCTGGAGGTACAAATAATCTCGTTTCAGCTGGAGTAGTAAGCACGATGGACAGTTTGCCTGCAGTTATGCCGGAATGCGAACTGTCTTGCCTCCCAGCCGCACCTCGCCATCACCCAATACTTCTTCGGTTTTCCGCGATAGCTCTCTAACTGGAGCGCGCAGCCATCGGATCGTTCCGTCGATCCACAAAGGCTCCAGTCCTTCTCGCGCCATCGGTGAAAGCCGTTCCAGGACCGCGTCCGAGGCGAGCTGTACATAGCCACCAATCATCACGAACTCTACATCGCTCATCGAAAGCGTCCGCAGCCTATCGGCCGCATCTTGACCTGTATCTCGCATAGCAATCAGATCCGCGACACCAGATTCTCTTATGAATCCTGCCGCATTTCTTAATCCGAGGATCGCGGCGGGAGCTTCTGTCACCATCCGGTAGGCAGCCTCAGGCGCAATACCGCAAAAACGCATTGCAAATCGGATTTCATCCAGCAGATCGCCTTCAGCCGTCAAGGGAGAATCGTTTCCCAGGGCCAAATTATCAATATTGCCCAGGAGAGACATGTCCGGAAGCGTTCCGAACAGAAAGTTGTTGGAAGAAGGACAAATTATGAGTGAGACCCGGCGCTTCCGCATGAGCGCGACGCCCTCGTGATCTATTGCCAATCCATGCACCAGGACAGCGCTGGCATCCAGAATTCCCAGCCGATCAAGCCCCTGAAGCTCCTCCCGTGCTTGCTGGTCGACTCCCTCACATGCATGCACAATGAAAGCGCGTCCTTGGGGAGTGGCGTAGCGTGCCGCGCGAAGATCGCCGCCAAGCGCTAACGAATGTCCCCAGCCATATTCCTGGACCACTCTTATCGGAAAGTCCTCCCTTTGCAACTCAGGCCAAAGAGGATTGTGGTGGCTCACCGTTGTTGCTCCGCAGAGAAGGTTCCGTATGCCGCCCCACCATAGGCGTAAATCTTTGGGCACGGCCCGATGTTTTGCAATTGCATCGGGAAATTTATTGTGTATGTCTGTTCCCCAATCAATGTAATTTCGATAAGGCGGATTCGCCAGCCGTGGAAAAAGAGAGAAGTCCAAATGATCGTGAGCGTTGATAAGGCCCGGCATAATCAGGAAGCCGCGGAGGTCAATCCCCGGCCAATCCGATGTGGCAGCCGGCGATAACGAGTCGCTCAGGATTCGAGTTATGCGGCCGCTGGCGATCTCTATCGAAGCGCGCACACTTTCTCGCGGCCCAATGGCGCAACGAGCTCCATGAACTAGCATCTGGTCTTGCTGTCCTTGCGGGCTGCATAAATGCGAAACTGGGAAGGCTCGCGCTTCCGGCGCAACTTCGCTACGAGTGGACGCATCGCCCACTTGACCCCGTATCGCGGCGAATGTATGTTCCACCGGATCGACAATTGTTCCTCCAGAACCCTTAGCCGTTCGTCTGTAAGATATTCAAGGCTCCTGATGGAGTCCGAAGTGGTTCCATAACGCCGAGAAAAGGCGGCGCGGCGTTCGGAAATCATTTGCCTGCCGCTTTCCTCACAGGAGTACCAGGGGGTGTCGCTGATAACCACCATTCCACCTTTTCTGACGCAACGAAACGCCTCGCGCAGAGTAGCTCCGTAGTCTTCCGAGTAGTGAAACGATGCATTGAATATGACGGCGTCGAACTGCTCGTCCTGAAACGGCAGGTGTGCGATCTCCGCCTGGAATCTTGGGAACATCTCCGGCAGGTGTTTCTTATAATGCGCGGCCGCTCCCAGACCGTCGCGGTCGTTGGAGAGCAGATCCACCGCTACCGGACGGAATCCGGCGAGCGTCAGACGAAAACTCATCCAGCAGTTTCCTGCACCAAGGTCCAGAATCCGTGCATCTCCATCCTGCGGATTTCGGGTCAGCAGATGCTGAACCATGTAGTCATAGCTGCGTGCTCTGATGTGCCACTGTTGACTATTCCTTCCAGAAATATCTTTATAGGGTAGGCTCAGATAAAAATCTTCGCTTTGGCTTCCTCGACCTTCCGCCGCGCGTATATGCTCGTAATCTTCCATAAACCGTGCGTAATGCGTTGATCGCTCCGGCGGCAAGGCATGCACGATTCCATGTCGGACCTGCACTTTGAATCCGCATACGGTACAGCCAAGGCCGCTCATATCGGCTCTGCAGCGAGGACACTGCATAAGAATCCTTAATTGAAGAACGGCGTCACTGGGAGCGGCGTTTTGCACGGTGCCCATCGCTACATTTTCTCCATATGCAACTGCTCGATCGGCAGGAAAGCGGAGGAACTAACCGCGATTTGGTCAGGAGGCGCGAAGGCATTCGCATCCCGGCTCACCGGCTCCAGTTCATTGACTCCGCGCCACAACGTATCAATCTGGGCTTTTGTTTTGCATTGCCCGTCCGACCCGTGCCAGGTATCCACCTCTGCATGCAATGCGTCGCGTACGGCGCGATAAAAATCGGTGTTGTAGGCTGCCTTGAACATGATGCAAAGATCGTCGCTGTCGGTCCAGTTGCGCTTTGGGCCCAGTTGCGTCCGTACACGCTCATAAAATACGGTGCCCGGCAGCGGATAGGAGAATGAAATCCCAATGTCGTCCGGGCGCGTCTCACGAACAAAGGCGATGGTTTCCTGCAATTCGGCCCAGGTTTCTCCGGGATAACCAAATTGCAGAAAATAGCAGGCGCGAATGCCGGCTTCTTTCAGGTGCCGACGCGCGGAAATCACCGAAGGTAGACTCAGTCCTTTGTCCATCGCCTTCAGTACGGCCTGCGATCCGGATTCGACTCCCATCCATACTTCCGCGCATCCCGCGGCTTTCAAATTTCGGACAGTCTGCGCGCTCATCAGGTCGGCACGCGACTGTATTTTGAAGGGAACGGCTGCATCCCGTTGTGTAACTTCGTCGGCAAATTGCTGCACCCAGTGCTGATTCAATGCAAAGACGTCGTCGCCAAACCAGATATGCTGCACTCCGGCGCGCACCTTCAGCAGATTCATTTCTTCGGCAACTGCCGCGGCGGGACGTAGATGAAATTTATTGCCGGAGATTGGCTTGGCGCACCAGTTACAGCGGTACGGGCATCCACGGCTGGATACCATGTTGGTTGAAAAATACCCATGCGCCTTCGTCCATGCTGCGCGATAAGGCTCCAGGTCGATCAAATCGCGGGAGGGCGGGGAAAGCTCCGACCATCGAGGATTCTTTGCAAGCCGCTGTGGGCTCTGGATGGGACGGCCATGCTCATCGAGTCTCACCAGGCCGTCTATCTCTGGAATTTCCCCGGCGTGCAGTATGGCACCGCATAGCTGCACAAGCGTCTCCTCCGCCTCTCCACAAAGCACATAATCGAAGCCGTTCTCCAGGAACAGAACAGGATTATCTGTCGAGTCGGAGCCATGTGCTATCGCGATAGCGCCGATTGCTCGTGCCGCTCGCGCCATTTCCCATGCCACTTCTCGCATCCGCGTGAGGCACATCTTCGAAAGAAAATTGAAATCGTCCTCATAGACGGCCACTATCTTCGGCCTATGGTTCTCCAGCATCGTGGCGAAATTTGCCGATGGCTTTTCCAGCATCGAATCGAATACTGCAACGGAAATGCCCTTTTCCCGTAGCGCGGTAGCCGCATAGAGCGTGCCGATCGGGGTGTACGGCTGCATCTTGCGCAGTTGTTTTGGGTCGTATGGAAGATGATACGAATGTGTGAGTAGGACATGTGCCACGGTTCACCTCAGATCTTTGCGCGCCCGGAGGTTCAGCGCGCGGCCTCCGCCGGAGTGCGTGCCAGGCGCATAAACACAACTGGCGGATTCCGGTTATGAAATGAAGCGTAGGCTTGTTCTCGCAGGCAGTTGTCGCAGAATTGTCAACTCAATGTCATCCCTTTGCGTGCGGAATTTAACGACATTCGTTGCCCATCCTGGCCGCGTTCTTTGCAGTGAATGTGGGATTCCCAGTGCAAGACGGCCGCATGAATAGTTGCCGGTGAGCAGTCTAGGAAAACATGATTGCCGGTGTGGAGAGATGGCCGAGTTTCTCGCGCTTGGTCGCAACGTAGTAAGCGGAATGAGAGCTGCCCGGAACGTCGGCGCTCAGGCGCTCGACCATTTCAAGCCCTGCTGACTGCACCGCATCGATCTTCTCAGGGTTGTTGGTTAGCAACCGGAGCGAACGAACCTTGAGGAACCGAAGAATGTCAACAGCGAGTGCATAATCGCGCAAATCAACTGAATGTCCCAGATGAAGGTTGGCTTCGATCGTGTCGAGCCCCTGATCTTGCAGTTCATAGGCGCGCAGCTTTTCCATAAGGCCGATACCGCGGCCCTCCTGATGCTCATAAACGAGAATTCCAGTGCCTTCATCTGCGATCAGCCGTAGAGCCAGGTGAAGCTGGTCGTGACAATCGCATCTCAGCGAGTGGAAGACATCCCCTGTCGCGCATTGAGAATGAATGCGAACGATCGGAGGGGAGCTGTGGATGTCGCCAAGAACCAGAGCCAGCGCGGTTTCCGAACGTTCTGGGTTTGTTTCGTTGCCGAGGCGTACGCCTCTGAAGGCCAACAGGCGGAAGTCCGCCCAAATGGTTGGGAAGCTCACATCAGCGACTTGTTTCAGTTTCATCAACTCTGTGGTCTCTCAGTAACCTGCATGTTCCGCTTAAAGCGTATCCTGCCGTTCTCGCTAACGTGTCACTGGAATGTCTCGATATCGTCATCTCATTGTGGAAGGCGCGGTCGTGCGGCGGAACTGATAAAGGACATGGTCCCCAAGGTTCGCCAGTGGCCGGGCAAGTACGCGGTCGAGCTTCTCCATCGCGGCGAGTAGACTCGGCTGCCGCGAAATCCATGGTTCGGCGGCACTCGGCGGCACCGTCACCCCAATCCCCAGACGCTTCTCCAGCACAAACCAGGGAGCGAAGGCGCGCCGCATCGTCGCACGCCGGTGGTACACGACGTTGAACTCATGGTGGGCTAGTCGCGCCGGCGCCTCACCCCGATTGCAACGCCGCAGCGCCAGGTGCGGTCTGCCGCGGAGCACTTCCGTCACGATCTCGCCGGGACAGAAAGTTCCGAACAGTACCAGCATCGCCGGCGCGCCGGGTTTGAGCAGACGCGCTAGGCCCCGTGCCACCGGCTCCAGGTCGGCCACGCAATTTAGCGGCGCGAAATTGGAGAAGGCGCCGTCGAACATTGCTCCACCTGATGAAAGATAGCTGATGGCAAAGTCCTCCATCTCTTCCGCAGACACAATTTCGGCCCGCGCGCCCAGCGGCGCAAGCTTGGCTTTCGCGTTCGCCACCATGGCGGGTGAGGGATCGGTCAGGAGCATGTCGCATCCAAACTTTGCCAGAAACATGGCGTCTTCCCCCGTTCCGCCGCCCAGCTCCAGAATGCGGCCTCCGGCCGGAAATTCCCGCAGCAGAGCGGCACGCACGGCGCTGCGCTGCGCGGCCACACTTCGCCAGGCACCGAAACGTGAGTCGAAAACCGGCGCAATCGCGTCGAACGCAATGGCGGCGGGACGCAAAGGAGCTATCATGGCATGAACCGATTCATGTGCTGTCGCCACCGGCAGGACTCGCACATATACCGCATTCCTTCCACGAGATGAAAGCGCAGGCGGGAGAGGAGAAAGCCGAGCTGCATGCGATATCGGCGAACTCGCGCCGTTAGCACCTCATCTTCGGATGCCCGTATAAGAGCAGGTGGCAAACGCGAGGGCAATAGAAGTTGCCGTAGCGATCGCTTCGCTGGAACACCCGCGGACTCAAGCTCCCTTTGCAGCAGCAGGTACAGCTTGCTGCCTGGAAAGTTTGCCAGCACGGTACGTCGTCCATAAATCTCGATCCAGATTGCTGCGCCGCGCGGAAGACGATCTACAGTCCAGCTTATAAAATTTTCCGGAGCGAAATCGCCCATTACGCGCGTGATCAGTAGGGTAATCACGCCCAGCCCCAAGGAAGCCCTGGGATTCTCCCCGGCTATCAATCGAAGCTCATCCCAAAACGCATCGTCGTCGCGGCGAGCCAGAACATGGCGGCGAAATTCGAGAAGGTGAGCCGTGCGTGAGAACTCGCTGCATACGTGTTTATAAGCGTGCAGCCCTTGCCCCAGAAATAAATCCACGGGTGAAAGCACCGGCATTCTGATGCCGCAGAACTCCCGTTTCTCGACCCGTTCCAGCAATAAAGGGCGGCCGGAAGTGTCAGCCTCAACATGCAATTCCACGGATCGGCCTGGCAAATCTTTATATATATCCCTCAGGGAAATACCCGGCGTTTCATTTATTTTGAACTCCCAGCTTCTGCCGCTGATCGCGTACAGGCGATAGCCTCTGCGCTCGAGAATCCGCCTTGCTTCGGGAGCACTCCTTTCCGCGATGAGAAAATCCAGGTCAAACTGGTGCCGCAGTTCCGGTTTCGGCGTCGAAGATGGGAAAAGTGAAAATCCTTTCAGCGTGGCATAGGAGAGGCCAGCCTCCTGAAACTCTTGTTGGATCGCGACCGATTCAGCAATCATGCCGTTTGTCCGGTCAATATTGTCCCGAAGATTCTGCTCCAGACGCGCGAGGACAGCGGGCGGCAACAGATTGCATAATTGCAATTCGGTCATTCGATCAAGAAAGTACAGCGCCAGGCCGCTTATATCCAGCCAACGAAGCAGCTTCCGCCAATCCTTCTCCCGTAGGTCCCACAGTCGCGAGCATTGCTGCGGTAAAGGATCGCAAAAGATCAGGAGCACAGCCTCGCGGATCAACTGATCCTTACTCAAAGGATTCGGTGTGATCCTGGCAGCCGAACTGGGCATCGAGCGTAGCGCGCATAGATCTCCGGATTGTTCGATAGTGTTCAATGTGCCGTCCGAAGAGGAACAATCTGTGTAGAGCTTAGTCAAGTTTTCAACGAAGAATTGTCATGTCGCGGTAAGAAAATTGTCACTGCTTTGTCGAATTCGAAGGGACAATCAATTGACAAATAGCAGACAATCCCGAGACACCTCCGGGCAATCCGGATGGCTATAGTAACTGCTATGTCAAGTCCGAATGTTGTGTCTTCTCTCGCCAAAACGATGGGTAGTTTGATGGAAAATTCACGCGTAAAGCCTTTTCGCGAAATTCAGGCACGCGATCTCACACCCCAATTCCTGCAAGATGAGATGAGCTCAAGGGGATATCTCCTGATTCGCGGGTTATTGCCCAATTACGCTCTCGGTCCGTTGCTGGGCGAAATAACACAATTACTTTATGCCGCAGGCTGGCTGCTGGCGGATCATGACCCGCTTGAACGAATGGCCAACATCAGCGCGGCTTGCGGGGATCCCGACCCGGCATTCAAGCGAACATACCAGGAAATCTTTAACCTAGAACTGTTTCACGCGTTGCCGCATCATCCTGCTCTAAAACAAGTCATGAACATGCTCGTGGGCGAGCGGCTCCTGGTTCATCCCAAGCCGATCGGCCGGTTAATTTTCCCTCATTGCGAACGTCTCGTGGTCCGTGCGCATCAGGATTACCGATTCATGGACGGAGATCCCGAGTGCTTTACCGTCTGGATCCCGCTTCACGACTGCCCAATAAATCTGGGTCCCTTACAAATTCTCGAAGGCTCCCATCATTTCGGCTTTCAGAATCACGAGCAGACAAGCATTCCAGCCATTCCGGAGGGAGCCGTGCTGGGAGACGACTGGGTTGGCGGCCAAATCAACGCGGGCGATGTGCTCATTTTTCACAGCCTCACAGTGCATGCGGCTTCGCCTAACCTCTCAAACCAGCTTCGCATTTCCCTGGATTGCAGATTTCAGGACTACAAACGAGCTCTCAATCCAGCCAACCTGGCGTTTGGTGGAGAATCTGGAAAATCCTGGGAAAAGACATACGCCCACTGGCGCTCCAATGACCTGCAATATTACTGGAAGAAGATGCCTCTGACACTGAAACCTTCCAAAGCTGAGCTTGAGCAACTCACAAGGACAGCAGATCCTCCATCCGTCCGGGCAAGATATGCCAGAGTTTTAAATCAACTCGAATAAGTGATCGATGGTGTCAATTTTTAACTCAGCGATAAAGCTCAGCGTGTTGGTGCTTAGGAAACCTGCTCAGAATGCGCCGCTGACACGTTCGCCACGTGGACAGGTGGTGATGATGGCGATGGAGCGGGCAAGACGGCATGCCTTGCGGATAAAAAGACGTCGTGGTGTCAAGCATATCCCAAATATTAGAAGGCAAACTAGCTGAGCGCGCGCGTCTGCAGATTTACCGTGACTCTATCATTAGGAGTCTTCGTCACTCCGCCGTCACTCTCCGGATGAAATTCGATAGTCATCGATGTCGCATTCACAATGACGCGCATATAACCATAATTTGTGTCGTCGTAACTCTCAAGGGTCAGCGTGTCGTCGATCTTGTACGGCGTGCGGTATGTGCCACGCATTGCCGATAGGGGCGAGTGTCCACCGCATCCCGCGACGAGGAACGGGATCTGCATGTTGTTCACAGTCCGGGTGTAGCGCTGGTAATTGTGCGCGTGTCCGGAAAACACAGCGTGCGGCCAAACGCCCGCAGCTGTGCACGCGCTATCCATATTAGCAAGCATCGTGGGGCTTCCTCCATGGATGGAGCCGCCTGTAAACGGAGGATGATGGACGGCGATGATGACAGCCCCGGTGTAGTTCTCGCTTTTCACGCGCTTCAGCGCCGTCGTGAGAAATGTAATCTGCCGGTTGTCGAGAGAATTTGTATTGCCCTCGCCGGAAATCACTCCAGGATCTTCCAACACATTGCTGTAGAGCCCCAGGATCCGCACGAACGGCGCATCGAACGTGAAATACACTCCGGGCTCGATCATCGTGGTTCGCAAAAGTCCTCCGGCATCCGGTGATGGGGCCGGGCTGGCTGCACAGAAATTGCGGAGAAAGGCATCCAGCGTGGGAGCGGGATCGTTCGGGTAGATAACCCCGTCGTGATTGCCGGGTATAGCGACAATCGGCGCCGGATAATTCCGAAACGGCTCATAGAACTGGTCGTAGTAATATGAGCCCTCGCCGAAATAGTAGATGACGTCTCCAAGATGAAAAAAGAAGGACGGTATATCCGCGGCGTTCGCCTCATCGAAGTCAGTGACCATTTTGTCGGCCACCAGAGATTGCGTATCGGGCCCCTTCACGCTGCCCGTGTCGCCGACGGAGTGGAAGACGATCTGTCCAGCCTGCTCGATCGCCTGCACCTTTTGATCCCCCGCGCTTCCATAGACCTGCGCGAGGGTGAGAATCGGTTCCACGAGTCCGCCGGCAGGCTGAGGAACAGGCTCGAGATTAGCGATCTCTTTATCGCTCTGATCCGTTACAGGATTCCTGAAGGTTGTCGGATCGGGAGATGGTTTCGGCTGCGCGAAAACAGGTTCCTGATTGCCGGCCGCCGCGGGCCGCGCGCCGCCCGGCGTCTTGGGATTGCGCGAGGAATGTCAGAGGAATTTGCTCTGTCATTTTGTCGGCTCCAACTTACGTTTCTCAGTCGGGTCATTGCAATTGAGGATCAGCCATCCGCGGCGAATCTTCTCAATCTTTCAGATCGATTCGGAGACCGCGCCGTTGCCCAGCAAGTGATCGCGTGGAATTTGATAAATTTCGCCTCGCGTATTTAAGAAGAGTAGGTCGGCGAGATCGTGAATTTCTCAATGCACAAAGGTGTTATTGACCGGAATGCACGGGATTGACTACTGTGTTGGACGTACAGCAATCCACTTCGATTTGCACGGGAGAATTATGAATTTTCGAAATCGATTTACAAAGCTGCTCTGCGGTGCCACTCTTGCGCTCGCGTTCGCGGTAGCGCCGGGAACATGGGCGCTTTCTCCAGCTCCGGCCCCCCAAAGCTCAAGCATGTCGGCAATGAATGCTCAAACTCGACCTGTCGACATTAATACGGCGACAGAGAAGCAGCTCAAGGCAATCCCCGGGATCGGTGACGTGTATGCGAAGCGAATCATTGCCAACCGTCCCTACAATTCGAAGGATCAACTGGTGCGGAAGGGTATCCTGCCGCAACGAGTGTATGACAAGATCAAGGACCAGGTTGTTGCGCACCGGATCGGCGACGCTATACATGCCTCGCAGAAATGAGCCCCCGTTCGGCTCGCCTGCGGCTCGATCAAGGCCGGCGTTCGGCCAGCTCGGGGGAGGCTCCGGGGTCCCGGTTTGTAATGTTCCGTTAGCGAACTGTCTGGAGAGGGCTGGATGAAAAGACCCAGGTTAGCTTTGCCAGCCTGGGTCGCCCGTATCCTGATACCGCCGCTTGTATTTCTTATTCCGCCGAAGATTTGACGGCCCGATTCGATCCCGCTATATATCTCAATAGCCCCTGGTGTTCGGGAAGCGCGGTGCAACTCCGCCACTACCCCGTAACTGTAAGCGCGGAGAGCGGTTTTCTGTAGGAAACTGCTCCAAGAGCAAGGCAGGGCGGCAAGCAGCCACTGGACGCAGGTCTGGGAAGGTGATGCCTAGCTCGTGGAAGCGCAAGTCAGGAGACCGGCCAGGGTCACTTCTTTGAGCTGTCTTTCGGTCGCGATGGGAGGACCGAAGGGGCGCGCGCTTCGCCGTTACCGCGGTGAATGCGCGCATTCCCGACTGTATGCATGTTTTCACGCTGCGTGTTCTTCTTGATGAAGAGGGCGCGGCTTCCGGCGTTTGCCATGGATGCGCGTTCGGCAGGCGTAAACGTCCAACACATACGTGAAGTGTTCGGGAAGCGCGGTGCAACTCCGCCACTACCCCGTAACTGTAAGCGCGGAGAGCAGCGTCCTGTAGGTGTACATCGCAGCGAAGATCTCAAGGTCGTTTTTCCTCAAGAAAAACGACATCTCTGGGAAATTTGGGATGCACATCAACAGGAAGGCTGCTCAAGAGCAGGGCAGGGCAATTCGCAGCCACTGGACGAAACGTCTGGGAAGGCCGCCCCAGCTTGAGGATGCGCAAAGTCAGGAGACCGGCTTCACGCCACCATATCCGAGGGGATTGTTCATGACTTTGGCAAAATTAACTTTCCGGCGACGCTTCCGGCTGGCATTCTGTTGCGCGGCTTCAATTGCGCTCGCGCTTTTCGTGTTCCCATCCAATGCATGCGCCCAGGCGCAGCCCACGGTGCAGGGAACGGTGACGGATCCGCTGGGCGCGGCAGTCTACAATGCGCGCGTGGACATGTTGACGGTCAACGGCATCATGCTCGGGGTGCATGCGCATACCGATGGGCGCGGACATTACGCGATCAGCGTCAGCCGCTCCGGCCGTTATGTCGTGCGGGTGATCGCCACTGGCTTCAACATCACCACCAGTCCCGAAGTTTACGTCTCGGCCAGCAAGCCGGCCCACGTGGATGTGGCGCTGCAATTTGGTCAACTGGAGCAGAAGGTCACTGTGACGGCGAACGGTGTTCCCACGCCGGAAGCGCAGACCGGGGCTTCCACCACGGTGATCGATCAGACGCTCTATCCGCACGCTCTGGACATTCAGGATGTACTGCGGCAGGTGAGCGGGTTGCAGTTTACGACCACCGGCCAGCGCGGAGCCGCAACGTCTCTGTTTGAAATGGGAGGCGATTCAAACGCCACGGATGTGCTGCTCGATGGCATTCCGATCAACGACATTGGCGGCGCGGTGAATTTTGCCTATCTGTCGGCGAACGGTCTGAGCCAGGAGGAAATCTATCGCGGCCCGGACAGTGCGCTCTATGGAGCCGATGCTTCCGCCGGTGTGGTGGCATTGACGACGGCGCGCGGAACGACATCGAAGCCGCAGCTGCGATATGCGATCGATGCCGGCAATTTCGGTACCTATCATCAGGAAGCATCGCTCGGCGGCGTCCATAAGGCGTTCGATTACTTCGGCGACTTCGCTCGCATCGACACTTCGAACAGCTATCCGAACAGTACGTTTCACAATGGAACGTCGGTCGCCAATCTGGGATTCGCGCTCTCGCCGGCCACGCAGCTTCGGGCGACAGTGCATCGCGTCTCCGCAGCCACCGGGGAGCCGAATGCAATTTTGTTCTACGGTATTCCCGACGTGCAGTATTTGAAAGAGCATGACCTGTACGGCAGCGCGACGATCGAACATCAGCAGGGCGACAAGCTGGATGCGATTGCGCAGTATGGTCTGGTGCGGCTGCGCTCGCTGAACACCGATCCAGGCCCGGTGGGAATTCTGACCGATGTTCCGGGGAATTTGAACTGCTATGACAGCCTTGGAAATCCGGGAGCGCCGGAATATCTGGGTGCTCCGGTAACGATTCGCGGAGCGAATGGGACCAGCGCCAGCGGACAGGCATTTTATTCCTGCGCCAGTAACACCTATCCCGGAACCGACGGCATTCTGACCAACCGGGATTTTTTTTCCGGACAGACCAGCTATAAGGCCAGCGACAAACTTGTCGCGCTGGCGGCCTTTCGCTACGAGAACGAACGCGGATATACGGCGTATGACTACGCCCAGCAGTCGGCGCATCGCGGAAACTACGACTATATTGCGCAGACCTCCGGCAATTTAGGAAACCGCTTGTACTACAGCGCGGGCGCCGATCTGCCGAACTATTCCGTTTTCGGATTTCAGCCGACTCCGCACGCGACGGGAGCCTATTATTTGGCGAAGCCCACGGCGTCGGGACTGCTGACCGGCACGAAAGTGCAGTTCAACTATTCACAGGGCATTCTGGAGCCGACCATCGCCGAGCAGCGCGGCTCGATTTATGATGTGCTTGCCTCGCTTCCGAACGGGCAGCAGTTGATCGCGCAGAATCATATCTCGCCGGTTGGGGCGCAGCAGACGAAGACCTACGAGGCGGGTGTGGATCAGCATGTGCTGGGCACGCGGATGCTGCTGCATGGCGGCTACTATCACAACCAGTTCACCAATCAGATTGAGTTTGTCGATGCGCCGGCGCTGCTGCAGCTTGGCGTGCCACCCGCCGTCGAACGGGTGATTGCCAACACGTCCTATGGCGCGTATCTCAATTCGCTCAGCTACAGCGCCCAGGGCGTCGAGACCAGCGCAGAGTACCGCATATCGGAACACCTGTATGCGCGCGGCGGCTACACGGCACTGAATGCGAAGGTGCAGAAATCTTTTTCGAGCGACAATTCATCTCCCTCGTTCAACCCGAAATATCCGAACATTCCCATCGGCGCATACTCGCCGCTGGTGGGACAGCGGCCTTTCCGGCGCGCGCCGCACTCCGGCTTTTTCACGGCGATTTACGCTCGCCCGCGCTGGTATGTGCAGATGACAGGAACGTTTCTCGGGCGACGCGATGACAGCACCTATCTGACCGATGCCAACGGCGGCACTTCGCTGCTGCTGCCGAATAAAAACCTGGATCCGGCATATCAGGATATCGGCCTGACGGCGAATTACCGCGTGAATCGGCATCTCTCCACCTATACCGTGATGGACAATCTGCTCAGTCAGCACTATCAGCAGGTGCTTGGATATCCTGCGCTGCCTTTCAATTTTCGCTCCGGCCTGCAATTCAAGTGGGGAGGAGATGCGGCGCGCTAAGGGTCTATCGCATCTAATAATTTAGGTAGTTAGGCTGCGATCGTCAGAGTGATTTGTCTCCACAACTAGTTATGCTTCGCTGCCTCGGCGACAATATGGCTCCGCGAGAAGGAGAGCCAGAATACAAGTGGTAGGCTTGAGATAGGCTCAGCAGTAATTCGAGTCGTTGAACAATGCTTCCGTTGCTCGTCGGCAGCAGGAGCAAAAGGAGTTCCTCAGTAGATGCATGTACATCTGATTAATCCCAGCGACTCCTCGTTTGGAATTGGCGTTATCACTCCCCGTTGGCTGTATGTACTTGCCGCTGCCACGCCCGCCAGATATGGCGACCCAGTAATCACCGATGAAACTCTGGAACAGATCAAGCCGGATCAGATCGAGCCGGGGGACGTGGTCGGCATCGGTATCCATACCGGCAATGCGCTGCGGGGCATGGCCCTTGGGCGCATCGCCCGGGAGCGTGGAGCGCATGTCGTTTATGGCGGCATCCACGCGACGTTGTATCCGGAAGAGGCGTTCGAACTGGGAGGCGCCCACGCCGTTGTCAAAGGCGATGGCGATGTCATCTGGGGGAAGGTGATCGCCGATATGGTCGCCGGAACGGCGCAGCGCGTTTACGACGGCGGCCGCATTGCGGGAGATGAGTTTTTGCCGGCGCGATGGGACCTGGCGCCGCGAGACAAATATATGTGGGCGTCTGTGCAAACCGTTCGCGGTTGTCCCAAACATTGCTCGTTCTGTTCGGTGTGGCGCACGGATGGCCAGAAACCGCGTTCGCGCGCTTCCGATGTCATCGTGGGGGAAATCGTCGATCTCCGGCGTCGAGGGTTTCGCTTCATCGCGCTGGCGGATGACAATTTCTATCCCGTAAGCCTGGAGGATCTTCGCCTGGCGAAGCGGCAGGGCAACACCGCTCGCGTGCAGGAATTGGAAGGTATTCGCGCCGAGCGCTTCGAGTTGATGCGCAAGCTGGCGCTGCTTCCCCGGGATATGGTGTTCTACACGCAGATTACGATGGAAGCCGGCGAGGATACCGAATTTCTGGATGCCATGCGCAAAGCAAACATCAAGGGCGCGCTGGTCGGCGTTGAATCGGCAACGGCGGAAGGACTGAAATCGGTGTTCAAGGATTTCAATCTCTCCGGCGATAACCTGGTGAAAAGATTGCAGACGTTCAAGGAGCACGGCGTTCACGTGCTGGGATCGTTCATCTTTGGACTTCCAACGGATCGCGAGGACACCTTTGCCGCCACGGCGGAGCTGGCCAAGCGAGCCGGTATCACCTTTGCGCAGTTTGTGATGCTGACACCGTTTCCCGGCACCGTCGATTTCGATCGCTGGGAAAAGAACCAGGGCGAGAACTGCGCGCGCGTGGGCGGTGTTCCGATCACGCGCCACTGGCTGATTCCAGCAGCGATCAGGCCCAAGATGTTCAGCCCGCACGGAACCATGTCTTCGGACGAAATCCGCGAGCGCACCCAAGGCGTTTGGGACGACTTCTATAGCCTGCCGGAAATTTGGAAGCGTTCCCGGTGTGTGCCGACTCTGCGCGGGCGCCTGGCGTTTCTGTTCGTTTCGAAGCTTTATCGGCAGATGTATGCCAAGACCGGCATTTCGACCGATAGCGCGCGCCGCCAGAAAGCGACGCGCATGGCGCGCTGGCTGGCGATTCCGTGCCGCAAATTGTTTTCCGCCAAGCCCATGCCAGAATTGAAAATGCCGGAGAGCTATGCGCCGAAGGTGCTGCTGCCTATTCTGTAGTGCGGCTCTGTCTTTCAGGTATAGACAGGGCCTGTCATTCTGAGCGGACGCAACGGGTATGGGACGACTTTTACAGTCTGCGGACAATCTGGAAATGTTCAAAATTCACGCCCAACCTGCAAAGCCGGATGGCATTCGTGCTTCTCTCGAAGCTTTACCGGCAAATGTATGCAAAGACTGGAATTGCGACGGACAGCGCGCGACGTCAGAAGGCCACCCGCATCGCGCGCTGGATAGCGGTTCCGTGCCGCAAGCTCTTCGAAGCCAAGCCCATGCCCGAGCTGAAATTGCCGGAGAGCTATGCTCCAAAGGTGCTGCTGCCGATTCTTTAGCTTGGTTCCGGCTCTCTTGCCATGCTGAACAAATAACGGCGATGTCGTCCTGAACGGAACGAAGTGGAGTGAAGGCTCTCGCTTTCGCCCGCAAACCGCAAGAGCCTTCGCCCTCGGCTCAGGACAACAACTCGTTTGTTCCTTCTTCCTTTGCGCCAACGGCAGGCGGCGGGAACGCATCTCAGTGGTGAGGGCAATCACGGCGGAAAACCGCAACAGCTTTATCCCACCATCAGGAATGCTGAGAAGGTGGGTAGAATTGGCCCAAGGGATTTTCAGTAGATGCAGGTCCACCTAGTTAACCCCAGCGATAAATCCTTCGGAATCGGCATGATCACGCCCCGCTGGTTGTACGTACTGGCTGCGGCTACGCCTGCCCACTACGGCGATCCTTTCGTTACCGATGAAACATTAGAACGTTTTCCGTTGGAGCGTGTGCAGCCCGGCGACGTGGTCGGCATCGGAATCCATACCAGCAACGCCGATCGCGGCATGGAGCTGGGACGGCTGGCGCGCGAGCGCGGCGCCTACGTCGTCTACGGCGGCGTTCATGCCACTCTCTATCCGGACGAGGTCCTTGAAATGGGTAGCGCGCACGCCGTGGTGAAGGGCGATGGCGACGCAATCTGGGCAAAAGTGATTGCGGATTTAATAGCGGGTGAGGCGCAGGATATCTACGATGGAGGCCGCGTCGCTGACGATCGATTCGCGACTGCGCGCTGGGACCTTGCGCCGTGCGACAAGTATCTGTGGGCTTCCGTCCAGACCGTGCGGGGATGTCCCCACGATTCTCCGTTGTTTTTGGATTGGCGCAGCGACGGACAAAGTCCCCGCCTGCGTACTTCCGACATGATCGTCGGCGAGATCATGGATCTCTACCGGCGCGGGTTCCGCTTCATCGCGCTGGCGGATGATAATTTTTACCCGGCCTGCAAGGAAGACCTTCGGCTGGCGGAGAAACAGGGAAATACGGCTCTCCTGAAAGAGTTGCAAGAGATTCGCGCAGAGCGCTTTGAGTTGATGAGCAAGCTGTGCAATCTACCGGGCGACATGGTGTTCTTTACACAAACCGGCATGGAGTCCAGCGAGGATACTGAATTTCTGGAGGCAATGCGCAAAGCTCATATCCAGGGAGTGCTTCTGGAGGTGGACTCGGATACTGCGGAAGATCTAAAGGCTGCGTCCAGCAACTTTGATCTAACAAGCGATCCGCTGGCAAAAAAACTCCAGACTTTTAAAGATCACGGAATTCATATCCTGGGATCATTCAGTTCCCGGCCCTTGACCGACCAGCAGGAAACCTTTGCCGACACCGCGGAGCTGGCGAAACGCGCCGGCATCAGCTTCGCGCAATTTGTGCTGCGGACGCCGCTTGCGGCAACCATCGATTCCAATCGATGGGGAAAAGGCATGAGCGAGATGTCGCCGGCCTGGACAGAGTCCAGATTCCTCGCTGCCGGCTGATTTCCGCAAGCAGGCCAATTGCAGCGGTTCTTTGCCACGCAGAGAACCGCGCAACAATGTTGAGTGAACTGAGTCAGGCGACGGCTTCTGTGCGGCGATAATCCTCATTCTCTGAAAATCCAGAAGCGATCGCGACTGGAACCAGCTCAGGAAGTTTCGGCTTCGCGCTGGCGATTTCTCGCGCATGCAAGGGCCTCATCTGCTCCGCCGAATAGGGAAACTGCTTTCCGCAATCCAGGCAAACCTTATAGCTGTAGGCTTGCAGTGTAAAGGGACGCGTCAGGTTGCCGTGGCTGCAACCGAAGAATATCTCATAGAAAAAATTGTAAATTGCGCGTATCCAAGACATAGATGAACCCCTTAGGCATGCTACGGAGGTGCCGTAGATACCAGGCCTCCCATTTGCATTTCCGCCGTGAGTCACGGAAATCGCTACACCTGTAGATGCAGTTGTTCTGCCAAAGGTATGTTGCGTCAAAACGGATGCGCCTGCCCGGGGTAGTCGATCTAAGTTGTTGAAAATAATAAGCAGTAGTAAAAATGTGTTGCTACGAACGAACGATCTTCGGCAGGGAAATGGGAAATCTATTTCACACCTAAAGAGAGAACCACTTTACCAAAATGCTCTCCTTTTTCCATATAGCGGTAGGCGGAGGGCGCGTCGTCGAATGGGAAGATCCTGTCAATAACAGGCTGGAGCCGGTGGGCGCCGATGGCCCGATTCATCGCTTCCATCATCGCCCGGGACCCGACATAAATCCCGGCAATCCGAATCTGCCGCATCAATATTGGCAGAACGGAGAGCTTTTCTTCGACTCCCGAAAGTACCCCGATCTGGGCAATCGTTCCGCCCACCCGGACGGCCTTCAACGATTCCGCGAGCGTTCCCGATCCGCCCACCTCGATGATTGCATCCGCGCCTTCGGTCTCCGTTTGTTCTTTCACCCAGGCCGCCCATCGGGGATGCTGCCGGTAATTCAGCCCCGCGTCCAGCCCAAGCTGCTTCGCCTTCGCCAGCTTCTCCTCGCTGCTGGACGTGCCGAGCACGCGTACCCCGCATAGTTTGGCAAACTGCAACGCAAAGATGGAAACTCCGCCGGTGCCCTGGATCACGATCGTATCGCCCGGCTTCACCCGCGCTGCCTCGATCAGCGCGTTCCAGGCGGTCACAGCGGCACAGGGCAGTGTCGACGCTTCTTCATAACTGAGATGTTCCGGGAAAGCGAGCACCCCAGTCTCCGGCAGCGCGACATATTCGGCGAGCATGCCATCGACATCTCCGCCGAGCGCGCCACGGGATTTGGCGGCGGAGGCGGCTCCTTCCTGCCAGTTTTGCAGAAAAACTCCGGTGACTCGATCTCCAGCGCGAAATCCTGTGACTCCTTCGCCAACCTCGACTACCTCGCCCGCACCATCGGAAAGAGGAATGCGCGGTAGATGCAGCTTTGGATCGTAATGGCCGCGAACCATCAGCAGGTCGCGGTAGTTGAGTGAAACCGCGCGCACCCGCACCAGCACCTCACCCGTACCGGGAACCGGAGTGGGAAGCTCCACCGGGTCGAGATGTTCGAGCCCGAATTGCGAAATCTGAAACGCACGCATGTCGCGCCTCCAACATTTCGATGCTACAACCTTGCCTGTTTCACCAGGTGCGCAATTTGGCGGGTGTGATTCGCCGGAGGAATCCGCTACTCTGTATATATGGCTCGAGGATGGGAAAGTAAATCGGCGGAAGAGCAGGTGGAACAGCAACAGGAGCGACGGGCGGAGGCTGCCAAAGCGGTCACCAGGAAAGAAGTGACGGCCACGGGAGCAGTGCAGTTACGCGCCCGGCAATTGCTGGAATTGAAACGCGAGCGAATCCTGGCGGAAAAAACCAGTCATCCGATCCGGCGCGCGGCATTGCAGTCGGCTCTGAAAGAAGTGGAAGCCGAGCTGCAGCAGTTGGTCTGAGATATCTTTTCCAGGCAAGCTCAGCGCAAACTCTCAGGTACCTGGAGCAATATCTGTCAGCTCTGTTGCCGGTTGAAGAGTATCGAATTTGCCTGGTCCACGCTGGTAAGAATCATCTGCGCGATGTTGACGTGCGCGGGCCGGGTTGCGGCCCACACGATTGCATCGGCCACGTCTTCCGGAGTGAGCGGCGTCAGTCCTTGATAGACCTTAGCCGCGCGCGCTTCGTCCCCGTGAAAGCGCACTTTACTGAAATCAGTTTCCACCATGCCGGGATCGATGGTGGTGACGCGGACAGGTGTGCCCAGCAGGTCTTGACGCAGGCCCTCGGTGATGCGGAGTTCGGCGGCTTTCGTGCCGCAATACACCGCGCCGTTCGGGTAGGCCATATGGCCGGCCGTGGAGCCGATATTCACGACGTGGCCGCGCCCGCGCTCGACCATCCCGGGAACGATGGCGCGGGTCACATACAGCAGTCCCTTCACGTTGGTATCGATCATCTCCTCCCAGTCCTCGATGTTGCCTTCCTGCAGCTTTTCGAGGCCCCGGCTGAGGCCCGCATTGTTCAGCAGGATATCGATCGCCTGCCATGATTCCGGCAAACTGGCGATCGCGGACTGAACCTGCTGGCGGTCTCGGACGTCCAGCGAAATTGTATGCACGTCCGCTGCTCCGGCAGCCGACAGCATGGCCCGTTTTTCGTCCAGAAGTTTTTCCCGCCGCGCCGCCAGCACCAGCCGCGCTCCCGTCCGGGCGAACCGTTCCGCGCAGGCTGCACCAATGCCCGAACTGGCGCCGGTGATAAAGACAACTTTGCCGGTTTCATCATTGGCGTGTTGTGCGTTTGCAGTACGAGCAGCCTGCGGCATAATTCTCCAATCCGCGGAATTCTACAGCGGTTTCATAGAAAAATTTGACGCCTGTCATTCAAATTCGGTGCCGGTCATTCTGAGCCCTTCGACTTCGCTCAGGATAAACTCCGCGAAAAATCCAGAAAACATTCGCACGGACTGTGCAGCCGTCATCCTCTGGATTCTTCACTTCCTTCAGGCTGACGATAAGAATCTGTCGAAGAATTTTTCTGCGCGGCTTTTTCCGCCATGCGATATTGGGCGACCGTCCAGTCCATCTCGCCCATGCCGTCTTCGATGGCGGCGTTCAGTTCTTCCTGCACATAATTCGCCAGCCCCAGATGAACGCCCGCCGCATCCGCCGCTTCGCGAAACAGCCTTGTGTCTTTCACGCCCAGTTGAACCGTCGCCCCGGGCTGCTGCGCGGGATGCAGCATGGCGCGGCCGTAATTCAGGGAGAATGCCGGCTGGAATAGCGCTTCACTGACGGTTTTGAGAAACAGCTCCAGATCGATTTCCTGGGCGGAGGCAAAAACGAAGATCTCGCTCAGGGATCGAATCATGGAATACATCAGCATGTTTCCGGCGAGCTTGGCAGCGTGCGCTTGCCAGGGCTTTTCGCCGATGATGGTGAGTCCGCGCCCCATCACCGCCAGAATCAGGCGAACTCGTTCGATGGTTTCCTTGTCGCCGGCGGCAAGGATCCAGAGCTTGCCCTCCGCGGCAATGTGGGGGCGTCCGAAAACGGGAGCGGCAACGTAGCGCTGCCCGGCCTCCGCATGACTCGACGCCAGAGCGCTGCGAAAGCGGTACGCCGAGCGTGCCAAGCGCAACATGAACCGCATTCCGCGGCAGCGCGGCGATCATGCCTCGCGGGCCAAACACGACCTCCTCGGTGGCTTCATCGTCGGCCAGCATGGTAAAAGCAATTTCGCAGCGGGACACCGCCGCAGTAACCGAGGGAGCAAGCTCCGCGTCCTGAATGCCAAGCTCTTTGAGCGCTTTCGGCGTGCGATTCCATACCGTCACGGCATGTCCGGCGCGCAGAAGAACCTTCACCAGCGGAACACCCATTTTTCCGAGACCGAGGAATGCAATTTTCATGTGTTTTGAGCGCACAGAGATCGGCGCAATGACCATTTTCATTAAGATGCCGTTCGCCGCCAGAGCGGTGCGCTCGAAGGGCGGCGTAATAGAGGCGGCTAAATTATTTCACTACCAGCACGACAAAGCTGTTCGGCAGAATTGCGGGGCGTGGGTGCGCATTGCCAGGCGTGGCCCCCGGCCGCGGTCCGAAATTCGCCGTCACCAGGTAGATGGTTCCCGTCGTTGTGTCGAGCGCCATAGTGCGCGCGCCCTTTTGCGTTGTCAACGTCTGCACCGGCGTATAGCGATTCGGAGAATTCTGTCGGATCACGGTGAGGGTGCCGTCTTCACCATTGGGGCTGAAGACCAGATGCCGTGTGGCGTCGTAGCGTGTGGAATCGGGTCCTTTGCCAATCGCGGGTGTCGCCACTACATGCCCATTGCTTGTATCGAGCACCGCCATTACATTGTTGTCGCAAACGGAAAACAAACGATGGTTCGCGCGATCGATGGCAAGCCCGCTGGGAGAATCACACGGGGAAATTGACCAGGTCGCCGTCGTCTTTAAATTCCTGGAATCGATGCGAACGATCTGGTTTTTGTCTTCCATATTGACGTAAACATTTCCCGCTCCGTCGGCCTGTGCAAACTCCGGCTTGCCCGGCAATGGAATGGTGTGCAGCACGCGATTGGTGCGGGTATCGATGGCGGTGGCGGAGTTGCTGCGCCCGTTGAACGCGAAGACGCGTTTGGTCGCGGGATCGAAGATGATCGCATCGGGATTCTGCTGCGCCGGGATGTTGGCAATGACCTTGAGCGTTGAGCGATCGAAGACGCGGACCAGGCCCGCTTTGCCATCGCTGATATAGCCATATTTTCCGTTGCTGTTCAGCGCGACGCCGTGCACGCCACCCATGCCGGTCATTTCACCGAGCAGCTTCCCGTTCTGCGTGTCGACCACCTGCACACGGTTCCCGCGGGCGATGTAAAGCCGGTGCGCGCCGGGATCGGTCTTCAGGTAATCCCATCCACCGTCGCCGCCGATATGCCAGGTCTGTTCCACGCGGAACCGGTGTGTCTGAGCCAATGAGGTTGCGCACAGCAGACTCAAAGCTGCGAAGCAAAAAATTGAATACCAGATCACATTCGTCTTATTTCGTTCTCATCGGAAATTCCCCTGAGGAAACTCTTGATACCGGCTCTCCCTGAACCCACAGCTACCTTATACGCCAGGCACCTGAAGATCTTCTGAATGTCCTGCCCGCGCGATAGACGAACTACTGCGTGAATTTTGAAAATCTTTGCCGTAACTCCGGAAGGGAATTCATCGTCCTTTCATCGTGTATTTTTAGGATATTCATCTTGCGCTGTCAGACTGCTCGCAGTGTTAGCCAACGGCTCTTCGCCTGAAGTGTGTCCGGCGATGGGCTCGCAGACACGGCGAGAGCGCTTCATGAAGTCCGAAAACCAATAATGAGAGGCCGGATGAAATATCGATCTGCATAAGATGAAAACTTTGATCCTCGCGTGCTGTGTGGCAGCTATTCCCGCGGCAGCAACGCACAGGGTTCGCACAAACGGATGCAGGCACAACGACCGCGACAGCGCGCGGGAAACATACACGCCGCAAACCATCGATATCGAATCGCAGATTGAGGAGATGCGGCAGCAATTCAAGCAGCAGCAGGAGGAGATCGACCAGCTGAAGCAGCAGCTACAGTCGCGTGACCAGCAATTGCAGCAGGCGCAGGATGCGGCCCAGCAGGCCCAACAGACTGCCGCGCAGGCGCAGACCCAGGCCGCTTCGGCTACGCAGAACAGCACCCAGAGCAATGCCGCTTATACCAATCTGCAGCAGGCAGTGCAGGGCATTCAATCGGATACGGAGCAATCCAAACAGAGCTTGTCGATCGTGCAGCAGGATCAGAAGAACCTGAAAAAGGCCGTACTGCACCCGGACGAGATTAACTACAAGGGCATTACGATTTCGCCTGCAGGCAGCTTCATTGAAGCCGCGACCGTGTACCGCAGCGCGGCCACGGGCGGAGGCATCAATACTGCATTCACCGGCGTTCCGCTGCATCATTCCGATGCGGCCCAGATAAGCGAGTTCTACGGTTCCGCCCGTCAGTCCCGCATCGCACTTGAAGGCGACCGGCAAGCTGCCAAACATGACGTTGACCGGCTACTACGAGATGGACTGGCTCGGCACCGGCATTACCTCCAACAACAATCAGTCCAACAGCTACGTCGTCCGCCAGCGTCAGCTGTGGGGCAGTGTGGCGATGAACAGCGGCTGGATCTTCTCCGCCGGACAGATGTGGTCGCTGGTGACAGAGACCACGAACGGCGAGTTGAACGGCACGGAAATTCTTCCCAGCACCATCGACCCGGAATATACCGCGGGCTTTAACTGGACGCGGCAATATGGGCTGCGTGTGGTCAAGGACATGAACAACAAATTCTGGCTGGGCGCTTCGCTCGAAAACGCCGAGACGCTAAACCCAGCCGGCAGCGATCTGCCCACCAATGAATTAATCGGTTCAGCGGGAAATAGCGGCGGTCTCTACAACCCCACAGCGAATTACTCCTTCAACCGGGCTCCCGATTTAGTCGCGAAAGCGGTATTCGAGCCGGGCTTTGGGCACTATGAAGTCTTCGGCCTGGGACGCTTCTTCCGCGACCGCATTTACCCGAATGCCGGCGCCACAACGCCTTCGGCTGCTGGCGCCTACAACGACACCACGGTAGCCGGCGGCATCGGCGGCGGCGCGCGTGTAATGCCATTCGATAAAAAGGTGACGATTGGACTGAAGGGACTGTGGGGCCAGGGTGTGGGACGGTACGGAAGCTCGACCATCGCCGATATTACTCTTCATCCTGACGCCCAGATTGCGCCGCTGCGGGGCTTCTCCGCACTGGCTACGCTGGAACTCAACCCGACCAAGCGCCTGAACATCTGGTCCAACTACGGCGGAGATTATATCGGACGCCGTTATTTCGGCAGCGAGGGATACGGTTCGCCGTTGACCGACATGTCCGGATGCAATGTCGAGCCGACGCCGGGTACATCCACGGTAAATGGCGCCGTCGGATTCTCACCGTCCACTCCGGCACATTGCGGCGGCAACAACAAGGATGTGCAGGAGCTCAGCCTGGGATACTGGTTCAATTTCTATGCCGGTTCCAAAGGAAAGCTTCGACAGGGAATCCAGTACAGCCGGTTTGAGCGCGATATCTGGTCCGGTGACGGCGGCACTACGAATCCGGGCGGAGGCGCCAAGGGGATTGACAATGCCTTCTGGACTTCCCTCCGGTACTACCTGCCATAGATACGCCTGAAGCCTGACAGAGATCGCTTGCATTTCGCAAGCGATCTCTTTTTGCGGAACTGCAATTATGCTTAGCCGATCTTGGCAAGCTGCCGCGCGTACAAAGGATTGTTTGGGAATTCCTTAGCGAGAGAAGAGAGCAGCTCCCGCGCTTTCGCCTTGTCTTTATCCCGGATCGCAGCCACAGCCAGAAGCAATTTCGCCAGCGGAGCAAGATAGTGCCCCTGGGATGCGGTCAGTTCAAGATCCTGTTCGCCGAGGGCTTTATTCGTTTCTCCGCCCGCCAGATGCAGGATCCAGCGGACCGGCGCCGGCTTCAGACCGAGAATGTAATTCTCCATTCCTACCGCTAAATAGGCGTCGTATGCGTGCGGATCGACATCGAGAAGTTTATGCGCATAGACGCTGCCGGACTTTGTGTACTCAAATCCAGCTATATCTCTGCGTTCGATCAATGACGTGTAGTCCGCATGAAGTCCGAATGCCAGCGTCTTAGCCAGCAGTGCCGTGGCATCCTGAGGGTTCTTTGCCAGAATGGCGTCGGCCAATTGATTGGCCTTATCGAGCTGCGCATCGAATGCTTGTTTCACGGTTAGATTGGCAACCGTCTTATGGTGCAAGTAACTGTTGTCGTTGGTGAAAAGAGCGAGATTCAACACGCCGGTACGGTTGAATTCTGAAAACAAATACGCGGCAGCATTCGAAACCGGCCCCATCGGGTCCTGCGGATGTTCTGCCATAAATTTAGCGAAAGTAGCGTGCGCCTGCGGGAATTCCAGGTTGTACATCTGATGAAAACCCGTATCGAGCAGAGGAGGATGCCGCACTTTCCCGGCTTGTGCCGATACCTGAACGAAGGATGCAAGGCCGAGAGTCAAAACAGCAGTGATTTGCGCACACGTTGTCTTCATACAATTCCTTGCTCGAATAAGACGCCGGCAATGAAGGCCGGGATATCCGAGGTTCGCGCGAGAGAGATTGTATCCGTAGTATCCTCCACGGCGACAATTGCGAAATGAAAAACCTGATCGGCACGGTAGAGCCGGAGTGCTTGAAGGCTCGCTGCTATCATCGGCCTATGGTGCGTATCGGTCTACCTGAAGGCATTCCTCAGGCCTTACTCAAGGATTTTCCCCACGAAAACACGCAGATTATCCGGCTTCCAGACCGGCTGGATGATGACGTCGAAATAGAATTCTGGATTCCTCCAATGTTTGGCTGGCTGGCCACACCCATGTTCCAACACATCAAAGGCGTGAAAGTGGTGCAGTGTCTGGTTGCCGGGGTGGACTGGATTGTCCCTTGGCTGCCGAAGGATATCGTGCTTTGCGACGGTCAGAGCATCCATGACACGCCCGTCGCCGAATGGGTAATAGGCGCCATTCTAGCCAGTTTGAAGCGTTTCCCGGAATTCCGCGATCGTCAGCGGGAAGAGTTCTGGGATGGTCAGGTCCTGCCGGGATCATCCGCGATGGAAATGAGTTCGGCGGCCGAGGAGAATCGTTCCGAATACGGACCGCTTCCGTATCGCATTCTGAATGATGAGCTGGTGAACAAGAAAGTTCTCATCGTCGGTTACGGCGGCATCGGTGCAGAAGTCGAGCGTCTGATTCGGGCCTTCGATGTGGAGGTGCTACGTGTGGCGCGATCGGCGAGAGAGGGTGTTTCGGCGATCGGCGATCTGGGGAAAATACTTCCGGAAGCCGATGTAGTGGTGTTGCTGGTTCCGCTGACACCGGAGACGCGTGGGCTGATGAATGCCGAAATGCTGGGCCGGATGAAGGCCGGAGCTTTGCTCATCAATGCGGCGCGCGGGCCTGTCGTGGATACGGATGCGCTGCTGGCGCAATTGCATGCCCGGCGCATCCGTGCCGTGCTGGATGTAATGAGTCCCGAGCCGCTGCCGAAAGGTCATCCTCTCTGGTCGGCGCCCGATTGCTTTATTACGCCGCATGTCGCGGGTTCGGTCGCGGGTTTTGTTCGTACGCGGATACCAGTTCGCAGCGGCGCAGGTTCGCCGTTATCTTGCAGGAGAACCTCTGGAAAATCGCGTGAACGCCGCGGGATATTAGACCGGCTCCGCCGCGAATTCAGAACTCATCGAAGGCGATCTGGTTTCTGGGGACGTTCAGGCTGTCCAGCATCTTCAATGCAGCTTGAATCATCGCCGGCGGACCGCAGAGATAATACTCGATCGCCGCAGGATCGGGATGGCCGGCGAGATGCTGCTCCTGCAGCACTTCATGGATGTAGCCGGTATAGGATTGCCAGTTGTCACCGGGCTGAGGTTCGGAGAGCGCCAGGTGGAAGCTGAAGTTGGGGAATTTCTTCGCGAGATCTTCAAAATAATCCTGGTAAAAGATCTCCTGCAGCGAGCGTGCTCCATACCAGAAACTCACGCGGCGAGTGGTTTTCTCCGTTTCAAAGAGATGCGAGAGATGCGCGCGCAGCGGCGCCATGCCGGCGCCCCCGCCAAGATAAACCATTTCCCGGTCAGTATTCTTTGATGTGAAAATCGCCGAATGGCCCAACGGCCGTGACGATATCGCCGGGCTTAAGGGCGTGCACGTACGCGGAGCCCGCTCCGGCAGGGCAGTCCTGGCCGCGCGGCGGCGTAGCGATGCGCACGTTGAAGCGAAGTTGCTTGTCGATCTTCGGGTTCGTCGCCAGCGAATAGTTGCGGCGGACAGGGAGCCCGTTTTCGGCGCGGAAATCAAAAACGTGTTGCGTCTTCCACACATCCGCGAAAGGCTGACAGACGGAGATTTGTCGGAACGGAATTTCTCCGTACGCGGGAATGTCCATCTGGATGTAATCGCCGGGCTGATAATCAAGGAGCGGTGAACCAGGTACGGGCTCGAGAACGAGTTCTTTGATGAAGGTGGCAACGTTCTCATTGCTGACCACGCGAAATTTGTACGTCGTCGCCGCATTGCGAACGCCACACCCGCCCGCGGAAGTCAGGTCGAGGAATATCTTTCCATCGTGCTCGCGAACTTTGTAGGTCTTGAGCGCGATACAGACCGGCAGGCGTTGGGGAGAGCCGTCGGTGATGTCGAATCGCCCATTATGTTTGGCGCACTCGATCAGTTTGCCTTTGACGAATCCGTCGGCCAGATGAGCATTCCCATGGGTACAGATGCCGTCTGTGGCGTAGAGACTCCCCTCCGCCGTGCGATAGACAGCATAGGTTTTCTTGTCATGATCGAAGCGGATCACATCTTCATTTCGCAGAAAGGTGCTGGCGCAGATTTCTATCCAGCCATTTCTCGGCGCGCCTTTCGCCGTAAAGACATGCGATGTAGGCGGCGCATCGGTAGGAAAGGTCGGCGTGGGCAGCTTGCGCTTGACGTGGTACGCCGGATCTTTTACCTGCCGGAGTACAGCCGGAACAATTTCGCGCCACGCTTCAAGCAATCCGCTATACGGCGTCGGCATGTCAGGTTTAACCAGCTCGTGCAACCTGGGAAGATTGTGGTAGGGCACCAGGGGAAACATGTGGTGCTCCACGTGGTAGTTCATGTTCCAGTAGAGGTAACGGTGTATCGGATTCATATACACCGTCCGGCAGTTCAAGCGGTGGTCGAGTACATTTTCCGCCAGGCCCGCGTGCTGCGTGAAGCCGTAGAGCGGCGCCAGCCATGCGCCGTATAGGTTGGGCAGGCCGATGAACATCAGCGGCAGAATGCTGCGCGAATAGATCGCCAAGCCGATCACGGCCAGGTAAATGGCCACATAAATCCGGGCGCGAAGAAAGACCTTGCCGTACTCCGATTCCGGAATATACGTCTTCTCCTCGGGTGTGAGCCGCCCAATGGAGTGCAGCAGAATGTGCTGGACATAGGGACCGATGTTCTGCAGATTGAAAAAGAAACCGGCCATTCGGGCCAGGTTCGGCGGCCGCGGCGCCGCGATTTCCGGATCGCGTCCGACGATGATGGTATCGCTGTGGTGGCGAGTGTGGCTCCATCGCCAGGGAGTGGATTCCCGCAACACCATAAATGAAGCAATTTCGTAAAGAGTGTTGTTCAGCCAATCGGTCTTGAAGGCAGTGCCATGACCGGACTCGTGCCAGCGCGAGTCCGAGCTTGACGCATAGAGAACCCCATACGCCATAAACGGGAGGATGGCCCACCATGTTCCCCAGAGAAGATAGCCGCACACACCCAGTGCTATCAGCAGAGTGAACCAGAGAACAGTATCGCGAATGGCAGGCCCATTCCTGCGCTGCAGCAGTTCGCGCATTTTGTCACGCGGAACGGGCGAGGTATACCAGGTGGCTTCGGCCAAGCCTTTTTGAATGGCAAGGACAGTGTCCTCACCTATCAGGCTATAGTCGTTGAGCCGGATTTCGTTAGCGGTAGCCATGGCGTGAGTCGCTAATTCGGTCCTTCTTCAATAGTAATCTTCGCCGCGTTCCCACATCTAGCCGCAGAAAACGCGGCTGGAATAGGACACTCCCAGCGTCAATGCTTTTGGGCCGGATCAAGAAACTCAGCGATTCCCGGCAAGTACCTGGGCCAAATGAATGGCGCGCCGGTCCGAGAGCTGCGAAATTTGTTCGCGGCAGCTGAAGCCATTTGTAACAATCAGTGTTTCCTTTGTGGAGCGTTCCACCGCGGGCATCAGAACCCGATTCGCCAGAGCCGTCGAGACAGAATATTTATCCTTCTCGAACCCGAACGGGCCGGCCATTCCGCAGCATCCGGAGTCGAGTAGATTGACAGTCGCGCCCCCGCTCTTCAAAAGCTGAACCTCTTCCGCCATAAACGGCTTCTGATGACAATGACCGTGCAGCAGAATATCTGTGCCGGCGATGTGGACCGGCTTGTAGCTATTCGCCTTCTTCACCAGGAATTCGCTCAGCAGATACGTTTGCCGGGCAAGCCGCTGAGTGCGCGGGTCGTCCGGAAGCAGATTCAGCGCCTCGTCGCGGAAAATGCTGGCGCAACTGGGCTCGAGAACAACGATGGGCGTTTCCGACCTCAACTGCGGCTCCAGCTTGTCGAGGACGCGCAGCAAATAACTCTTCGCTCGGTCCAGCATGCCGAAATCGTAAAGCGGCCGGCCGCAGCAGAGATGTCCCTTCGGGACTTCGACCTGAAACCCTGCGTCGTCGAGTACCTGCCACGCGGCTTGCGCGGTTTGTGGATGGAAATAGTTATTCCACGTATCGGGCCACAGCAGCACAGCAGGACGGGAAGAGTGCGCCGCTGTTTTTCTTCGATGATGCCAGGAGCTGCGCGAACGCAGACCGCTCTGAAAACTCTGCTCGGCAAACCGCGGGATGGTTCGCTCTGAGGGCATTCCGATCATCGACTTGATTACATCTCGAATCACCGGAAGTTGTCCCGGCAAATTTGCCATGCCCGGCGCGGAAGAGGCGAGATGAGCCCAGCGATCCATCATTCCGAACGCGTACGCATGAATCGGGCGGCGGCGGCGTTCATAATAATGCGAGAGAAACTCGGCCTTATAGGTCGCCATGTCCACGTTGACCGGGCACTCATGCTTGCAGGCCTTGCACGAGAGGCAGAGTTCCAGCGCGTCCTTGACGGCCTCGCTCTCCCAGCCTTCGGGACGCAATTCGCCCTGCAGCATTTCCCAAAGCAGGTGGGCGCGCCCGCGGGTCGAGTGCTCCTCGGCGCGAGTGGCCATGTAGCTGGGACACATGGTTCCGGATTCTTCCTTCCGGCAGAGACCAACGCCTACGCATCGCAGCGTGGCGTTGGAAAAAGAACCACCGTCATCCGGAAATTGGAAATGTGTTTTTACGTTGTTAGTTTGAAATCCGGCTCCCAGCCGGAGATTATCCTGCGGCTGATAAAGAGCGACAGGATCGGCCAGTTTGCCCGGATTCATTTTGTTGGTGGGGTCCCAGATGGCTTTGAATTCATTGAATGCATGAATCAGCTCCGGGCCGAACATTTTAGGCAGCAGTGCCGCTCTGGACTGGCCGTCGCCATGTTCGCCCGACAGCGAACCTCCATGCGCCAGCACAATGTCGGCGGCTTCATCGATAAACTGGCGATATTTGCGGATGCCTTCTTTAGTTTCGAGATCGAAGTTGTAACGCAGGTGAATGCATCCCTGACCGAAGTGACCATAGATCGGGGTGGAATAGTCGTACGGCTTCATGGCCGCGAAAAGATCGCGCAGGTATCCGCCGAGTTGATCGACCGGAACGGCGGAATCTTCCCAGCCTTCCCAGCGAAGCGGCTGGCCGGGAACGAAAGTGGTCGCCCCCAGCGCGGATTCCCGCACGGCCCAGACGCGCTTGGCTTCATCCGGCGAATAGAGGCGCGCATGAGGTGCGGGCGAAAACTTTTTCGCGGCTTCCATCATTGCCTGGGCCTGCGCGACAGCTTCTTCCCGGCTTTCCCCTCCAAACTCCACCAGTAGATGGCCGCCGCCCTCCGGCAGCAGAGAAAGATCATTGATGACCAGATTTTTTTTCCGCATGAACTCGACGATCAAGGCGTCGAATCCTTCCAGGCCGATGGGTTTATGTTGCAGAAGAGAGGGGACGTGGTCCGCTGCGATAAACGCATCCGGAAAGCCGAGACCCACGAGCGCGCGGCAAGGCGGGCTATGCATCAGCCGCAGCGTGGCTTCGAGCACGGTGACGCATGTGCCCTCGGCGCCCACCAAAGCGCGGGCGACGTGGAAACCGCTTTCCGGCAGCAGCTCATCCAGGTTGTATCCGGAGACGCGGCGGGGAATCTTCGGAAAGCGCTCGCGGACGAGGCGGGAGTAACGATCGCGGATATTTTTGAGACCGGCGTAAATCTCTCCGCGCCGGCCACCCGCGCGAATGATTGCAGCTAGTTCATCTTCATCCGTCGCTCCCACTTCGAGCACCGTGCCATCGTAGAGCAGCACGCGCATGGATTCGATGTTGTCGACAGTTTTGCCGCCCATCAGCGCGTGGACGCCGCAGGAGTTGTTGCCGATCATGCCTCCAAGCGTGCAGCGATTGTGGGTGGCAGGATCGGGAGCAAACGTCATGTGCTGCTTTTCCGCGGCCTCGCGCACGCGGTCCAGCACAATGCCGGGTTGCACGCGCGCCTGCTTACGGTTGAAATCCAGGTGCAGGATCTGGTCCACATACTTTGAAAAATCCAGCACCACCGCGACATTGCAGCACTGGCCGGCCAGGCTGGTGCCGCCCCCGCGCGACAGAATTGGAGCGCCAAATTTGCGGCAGGCAGCGACGGCCGCTTCTACATCCGACGTATCTCGAGGAAATATGACGCCGATTGGGACCTGACGGTAATGTGAGGCGTCGGTAGAGTAAAGGGAACGACTGCCGGAATCGAACCCGATTTCTCCGCGCACAGATCGCCGGAGTTCAGCTTCGAGTTCTTGTTGCGCGGAAAAGGATTCATGCGCATGGATTTGTTTCTGCTCGACGAGGATGGGGAACTGCGGTTCATTCATCTTATCTCTCATCTTAAATTGGAAGCCCTTGCATACCCGTCGATGTCCACGGACCGGAGAGTAGTCGCGCAGTTTGCTTGCCGGCTCAATCGAGCTGGCGATTCTCCTCCGTAGTGGGTTGGACTCCGGACTCTATATGTATGCATTTTCTGGTGAGAATCGGACGGTTCTGTTGCTCTTGTGGATCCTGCAAGGCGAAATGTTTCACGCTAAATATGAAATGCTACCCTATTGAGTAGCAAAGAACCCGCAGTTGCTGTATAGTTCGGGGAACAACGGACGCTTGGCTGTGCAACATATTGAAAGATTTTTGCGCCACTGCTTGGACAAGGGTAGCGCAGGTGGACCACAGAACCGGGACGATGGAACGACGGAACGACGGAGGGAAGATGGAAGAGGGAGTGAAAGATATCGAGCAGTTTCGTGCGGGTAAATTGAAGCTGGAAATCTACCCAACCCGTGAGGCAGCTGGCCAAGCGGCCGCTCAGGCAGCGGCGGCGGCGATGCGGGAGCTGAGTCGCAACAAGGAAGAATTCGGCGTCATTTTTGCTACCGGCGCTTCGCAAATCGAAACTCTCCAGGCGCTGGTTGCGATCCCGGGGCTCCCCTGGAGCAAGATTCGCGGCTTTCACATGGATGAATATATCGGCATGTCGCCGGATCATCCGGCATCGTTCCGCCGCTATTTGCGGGAAAAACTGACGCAGCATGTTCATATGCGGGAATTCTCCGAGGTCGACGGAACTGCAGCCGATCCTGAACGCGAATGTCTTGAATATGCGGAGAAACTACGTTCCGCGAACCCGCAACTCTGCCTGTTGGGCATTGGTGAAAACGGGCACCTCGCGTTTAACGATCCGGATGTGGCCGATTTTAACGATCCCGTCGACGTGAAGGTTGTGCAGCTCGATGAAGCTTGCCGCCAGCAGCAGGCGGCGGAGGGTTGGTTCGCAAGTTTTCAGGATGTCCCCAAGCGGGCGATCACACTCACTATTCCAACGTTATTTCGGGTGCCGAAATTGATCTTAACCGTGCCCGGACCGCGCAAGGCAAAGATTGTCCGCCGGACAATTGAAGACCCGATTTCAACCGCCTGTCCAGCGACCATTCTGCGCACGCATCCGGACGCTACTGTGTATCTCGACCAGGAATCCGCGGCGGAACTGGAAGGGAAACGGTAGTCCGGCAAAAAATCCAGTGATGACATTGCCCAAACAGTGAAGTCTTAAATAACGGGAGCGAAACATGGCGACTGAGGCAGGCGAGGGGATCGACCGCCGTACTTTTGTGAAGCAGGCCGGCATCGCGGCCTTGGCGGTTGGAATGGATGCCCGTTCTTACGCGCGTGTCTTGGGCGCGAACGATCGCATCCGGCTGGGGCAGCTTGGTTGTGGATCGCGCAGTCATGGTCACGTACACATGACGCAGCTTGCTTCCAAACAGATGCCGGTGGAAACAGTTGCGGTTTGCGATATCTGGAGCAAAGCCCGAGAGCGGCGAGCGGCGCAGGTGAAGCAGGCGTTCAACCTCGATCCGCAATCCTATAAGTATTCCGAGGACATGCTGGCGCGCAAGGATATCGACGGGGTGATGATTGCCACCGGGGATTTCCAACACGCCAAGCTTTGTATGGAAGTGGTGCGGGCGGGCAAAGACTGCTATGTCGAAAAACCGTTTGCCAACGTGCTGTCGGAAGCAATTGCCGCCCGCAACGCCGTGAAAGCGTCGAAGCAGGTGGTCCAGATGGGATCGCAGCATCGCACCCAGCCTTATCAGATCGCGGTGCGGGATATTATCCGTTCTGGCCGCATTGGCAAGGTAGTGCATATCGAGCAGGAGTGGAACGTCAATGAGGAGCGCTGGAGATTCGTCAAAGACGATACCGGCAATTCGCCAACCATGGAGCAGGACCGGAACATGGAATGGAAGAAGTGGCTATACGATCGAAAATCGGAGCTTCGCGAAGAGGATACCGATTGGAATCGATGGCTGCTGGGCAAGCCACATCGCCCCTTCGATCCTCACGTCTATCTTGAGTTCCGGCTCTATAAAGATTATTCTTCCGGAATTTTCGATCAGTGGCTGAGCCATGGCAGCGATCTGGTCCACCTGTGGACAGACGAGGCCTATCCGGAAAGTGTGATGGCGACCGGCGGCATTTTTGTGTGGAAGGACGGCCGTGAGAACCCAGACACGTGCCTCGCAGCCGTGACCTATCCGAAAGGCTTTCTGTATACCTATAAAACCACCTTCGGAAATAGCTACCGCAGTTTCTCACGCATTCAGGGGCGGGATGGCACCATCGCGAATCATGGCGGCGAGGGCGCATCCTTCTTTGCGGTCAGTGATGAGGGTGGCAGAAATGAATTCAACGGATCGGTGGATTACACAAAGCTGCCCATCATCGCACCGGTCGGCGATCAGGAGAAGGTGGTGCAGGTTCCGGGCGCTCCGCCGCCCAGCTCCACCGGTCCGAATGACGACGATGCCCATCACCTGATGAACTGGCTGACGGCGATGCAGGCTCGCAAGCAACCGGGCGCTACGGTGGACAATGGCTTCTCCCACGCAATTGTCGTCATCATGGCGGCGCAGTCGTACAGGACCGGTAAGAAGCTGTACTGGGATCCTAAGAACGAAAGAATCCTCGACCATCCGATCGTTTAGTCTTCTGCTTGGAAGCACTCTTACCCCCGCCGCAACGCAGAGGTGAAGATTGAACAACTCGCAGCCCGGTATTACGCTGTCCAGGCCATCTGGGCGCGTGAGTAAAACACGCTGGTGGATTGTCTGGACGCTGTTCTTCTCCACGGTCACCAACTACATCAGCCGTCAAAGCTTTTCGGTGTTGTCGCCGATGATCACGGCGCAATACCATCTGTCTCACACTGATCTCGCGAAAATCATCAGCTCGTTTCAAATTGCTTATGCCATCGCATGGCTGGTTGGCGGCATTGTTCTGGATGCAGTCGGCAGCCGCCTCGGCCTTGCGATAGCGGCAACCTGGTGGTCGGTGATGAATATTCTCACCGGCCTCGCCAGCTCCGTTTTCGGCTTTGCTTTTTTTCGATTCATGCTGGGAATCGGCGAGGGTTTCAACTGGCCGGGAGCCAGTAAAGTGGTCGCGGAATGGTTCCCCAGCGAGGAGCGAAGCCTTGCCGTCGCGATCTTCGACAGCGGCTCCAGTGTGGGTGGAGCACTGGCAGCGCTGGTCATCCCTTTGATTGCGCTGGCTGCCGGATGGCGATGGGCATTTGCAGCTTCCGGCCTGCTGGGGTTTGTCTGGCTCGCGGTATGGCTGCGGGTTTATCATCCGCTGGATCGCCATCCTCGTGTGACGCCGGAAGAAGTTGCGCTGATTGAGGCGAGCCGCGAGGCGGAAGTTGTTTCGACAGATAAAGGTCTCGGCTCGATGGCGCCGTCTCGGCAGGAACCGCAATCTCTGGGGCATTGTCCTGGGGCGCGCACTCACCGATCCCATCTGGTGGTTTTATGTGTTCTGGCTCCCGCAGTATCTCAGTGATGCGCGGGGCTTCAGCCTGAAACGGATCGCTCTGTTTGCCTGGATCCCGTTTGTCGCAGCGGATATTGGAAACTTTACCGGCGGCTGGATTTCCGGCTATTGCATTCGTCGCGGCTTGTCCGTGGTCCGTGCGCGCAAATGGGTATGCCTCGTGAGCTGCCTGCCGATTCTGGCCGGCATCCCCGCGGCTCGCGTGCATAATGTGTACTTTGCGCTGGCTTTGATTTGCATCGCGCTTTGGGGATATGCGAGCTGGTCGACGATGGGACTTACCTTCCCGTCCGACCTTTTCCCGCAGGAGGTGGTTGGTTCCGTCACCGGATTGAGCGGGCTCGCAGCCGGAATAGTTAGCGCTGGGTTCACGATGCTGGTCGGTCTTCTCGTCGATCGGTTTTCCTACCGCCCAGCATTCGTTGCTGCTGGCCTGATGCCTGTACTGGCGACGATCTTTGTGTTCCTGCTGATTCGACCTCCGGCGGAAGTAGAAAGGTCGTTGGAATAACGTTTCTCTAGGAAGCCTCCGAACCGATCAGGAAAACAAAATAGCGGGTCCAATTTTTGGTTGAGTTGCGCAACGCATGCTCGGCATTGGAAGCAATGTACGCGACCGAGCCGGGGCTCACCTGGGAACGCTTGCCCTCAATCTCTACTTCAAGAGTGCCTTCGCGAACCATAAAAATTTCTTCGCCGGAGTGATGGTGCGGAGGATGGGCGACGGCGCCGGGGGCAAGGTCCGTCTCATGCAATGTGATGTGGACTCCGGTGTGAGTCTCGCCTTCGAACACCGGAATGTAGTTGTCTCCGGAGCTTTTGTAGACCTTCAATTTATTGAAGTCGTAGATTGCGGACTTCAGCACCTGGTCGGTTCCGGTTCGATCTTCCGCGGAATAGCCCGGAGCTGCTGCCATCAACGCGGGTAGCAATACACAAAGTTCTCTTCTGGTAAGTGACATGGAGTGCCTCCTGTCGCGTCCTTACGGCCTCAACCATTCATCCAGGCCCTGGCGAACGAAATCGTCGTCGTTGAGATGTGGATAGGCTGCATAGACGCGGTCGATCTCCTCTTTCTGCCCAGGGCTGAGGCTTTCATCACGGTCCAGGCACCAAATACCGTCGAGCAATCCCTGCCGCCGCAACACCTCATGAATACCGGCGATGCAGCCGTGGAAATGATGGCTTGGGTCGAAGAAGGCTGCATTCGAATCGGTGATTTCGATGCTTCTGCCGAGGAGTTCCGCTGAAACGGGCTCTTTCCTGGCAACGATGTCGTGACATTCACGTAATAGCTGTGTCGCGCGATGCGTCCAGACCGCCCAGTGACCGAGCAGGCCGCCTACGATGCGAAGTTCCCGTTTCTCTCCGTTGACGGAAAAGCGGTACGGCGTCACCAAGTCCATCACGATGTTGTCATCATTGCCGGTGTACAGCGGGATCGGCTGCATGGATTCCGCTACGGCCCGGATGACATCGAGCGTTTGATAGCGATTGAAGGGCGCGATTTTGATGGCGGCCACATTTTCGATTTCAGCGAACTCCCGCCAGAACCCGAATGAAAGCAGACGGCCACCTGCGGCTGGCTGAAGATAGAATCCGACGATCGGAATTACTTCCGCCACAGCGCAGCAGTGGCGGAGCAGCGCTTCATCGTCGGCGGCGTTCAGTGCTCCAAGGCTCAACAGGCCGGCATGAAAACCAAGATCGGCCAGCAACTGCGCCTCCCGCACGGCCTGTGCGGTATCTCCACAAATGCCTCCGATCCGGATCAATGGTTCCGGGCGGGAGAGGTCGGCGCGGTCCATCTCCTCCGTCGCCAGCTTCAGGACCGGCTCGAACAGCCCGATGCGCGGATTGCGAATGGCAAATTGCGTGGTGTGGACGCCGACCGCCAGACCTCCAGCTCCTGCGGCGATATAGTAGCGGGTCAATGCCCGCTGGCGTCTCTCATCCAGACGGCGTTCCGAAGTAAGCGCGAGCGGATGAGCAGGGATAACGGCGCCTTGTGCCAGTGCATGAGCAATCCTGGAATCCAGTGTTTTTCCCATCGTTGCTTCTCCTAGAATTTTCCGTCGCGATTTTCAAAATGCGTAGGCTTCTTAAGGTTTGCGCCGCCACGCTGCACCCAGTCGGCAATCCATGTCATCATTTGTCCCGCGGTGACGTGCGGATAACCGAAAAGTTGGAAGGCTTTCTGTGCATTGGAGAGAAGGGCATCTCCGGTTTCCGAGCCTTCAAACCGCACGGGCTTGCCCCAGCATTCCGCGAAATGCCTCGGCGATGCGCCGCACACTCAACAGCTCCGGCCCGGCAATGTTCAGCACCAGCGGAGGCGTCGAAGCATGGAGCAACGACTGCAGGCTCATGGCAGATGCGTCGGCCTGCCATATCGCATTCAGGTATCCGGTCGACAGCAGCACAGGCTGCCCGGAAAAAACCAACTGGGCCACATCGACCAGCACGCCATAGCGCAGCTCGGTCGCGTAGTTAAGCCGCAGGATCGACATTTTGGTTTTGTTTACACGACTGAAATGTTCGAAGATTCGTTCTCGTCCCAGGCAGCTCTGGGCGTATTCGCCTACCGGATAAAGCGGATCGCTTTCAAGGGAACCCGCAACCCCTACGGGAACTAAGCCATATACATTTCCGGTGGAAAACGCTGCGATGCGGCTATCGCGATATCGCTCGCTCACCAGCCCCGGCAGAAAGCTGTTCATCGCCCAGGTCAGCGGCTCCTGGCCGGTGGCTCCGAATTTCATGCCGGCCATGTACACCACGTTAGCAGCGTCAGGCAAACTCGCATGGGACCGCGAATCAAGCAGATCGCATGCATGAGTCTCTATGCCCCAGGACTGTAGATGCTTTTCCAGTCCTGTTGTTGAGAACCTTGCCACACCGATCACGCGGCGTGAAACACCGGCCAGATCAGACGCTCGTTTCGCCATACGGGCGAGCGTCGGCCCCATTTTTCCGCCGACCCCCAGAATGACGATATCGCCCTCCAGCGCCGCCATGGCTTCGATGGTCGCCGGCGTCGGCTCGCTCAAAAGATCCTCAAGCTCGGCAACATCCTGGATAGAATTTTTATTCGCTAATGTCTGCAATTGTTCTCCTCATTTCGGCTCGCGCAGCCCGGACAATTTTTCCCGTGATTGCATAGTTCATTTTCGAGCTATATCGCGGTTGGATCAAACACGCGGACTTCCGGGCAGCGGTTCTACTATTTCAGCGGCATTCACCTTACGGGAGGGAACCGATATGACATAAATCGCCGCCGCTCCCAGTAGGCCGGCCGCAGTCCATATTTCCCACGCCAGCACATAGCTGCCGGTAGCGTCGAAAATTCTTCCAGTGATCCATGGCGCGACCCATTGGCCGATGGTATATCCCATGATGATCAGGGCCAGCAGCTTTCCCAGCGACTCGATGCCGAAACACTCCGCTGTTACCAGCGGGATCAACATGTAGTCGGCGCCCATGCAAAAGCCGAACGCCACGGCGAAGGCCAGCGCCGCCAAAGGCTGGTGCGTGATACATAACAAAGGAATGGCTCCGCCGAGCAACAGATAGAAGAGCGCCATCGTATTCTTTTTTCTAAAGCGATCTGCGAGATAGCCCACCAGCACCCTGCCGCCCAGGCTCGAAGCTAGCAGGACTGAAAGAAAGCGCGCGGCGGTTGTGGTCGAATAACCCTGGTCCTTCAACGCAAGAATAAAATGCTGGATCACAGCATTGACCGCGCCCAGAATCAGGCTGGCTCCCAGAATGATGAGCCAGAAATTGGCGGTGCGCACCGCGGCGGCGATTCCGCTGGATGGCACTTCGCCGCTAGTCCCAGGTTCCAGGGAAGACGGCGGCAGTCCATCTGGCAGCAGACCCCGCTCCGCCGGAGTGGAGCGCGTGATCCAGATGCCTATCGGAAAGAGCACGATCATAATCAGGATGCCGATGAATTCCAGGGCGGAGCGCCATCCGAAATTTCGAATCAGGATATTCATCGTCGGAGGAGCCACCACGCCGCCCAGTCCCAGCCCCAGGTACGCATAGCCCATGGCCCGCCCACGGCGTAGTTGAAACCACTGCGAGACGAGTACCTGATTGGGAATCGGGCCCGCCATCACGTAACCCACCGTCTCCACGATACAGAGGACCTCATACTGCCAGAGTCGGGTCATGTGCCCCATCAGGACGAGAGGTAGGCCGACGAATGCTATCCCGGATAAAATTACCCACCGAGTGCCGATCCGATCGATCAACGCGCCCGCCAGCAATCCAAAGGGCAGGCCGACGACCAGCGTGCCAAGCAGAAAACCCTGCGTCACCTGAGCCCGCGTGAACCCCAGCGAAGCCACGAATGCCGGATAAAAAACAGGAAAACCATAGAAGATAAGTCCGACCGTAAAGAACAGGTTGAGAAAGGCCGCGGCGACAATCCACCATCCATAGAAGATACGCGGAGATGGCGTGGGGTTCCGACTTGCGGTGCTGGTTGTCATCTCGATGGAAATACCCGTTGCTTTCTAATCCGCCGTAGAACCGGCTCAAGAACTCTGTGCGAAGATCGGAATTTTTATTTTTTCATGTATTTGGGTCGAACGCGCAGGTTGGAAGCAGACCTTGTTGAGATGTAGTCAACTCTAAAGAGAGCCGTCGCCTCATCGCTCATCGCGATAGAGGGCGATCTCAGGCTTGCCGCCTTGCACCAGTCTTGCGCGGAACATGCCAGGAGTGTTGAAGCTCCAGGCAAGCTGTCCGTCGGGAGTGATTGCAATCACTCCGCCGTCTCCGTGGATCGCGACGAGCTGGTGCTGCACCACCTCATCCGCCGCATCCTGGAGGCGCATGCCCTTGTACTGGACGAGCGCGCAGACGGTGCGCGCCACGGTGTAACGGATGAAATACTCACCCGTTCCAGTGGCCGAAACCGCACAGGACTGATTGGAGGCATAGGTGCCCGCGCCGATCAAGGGCGAGTCGCCGACCCTGTCCCACTGTTTTCCCTGGGTTCCACCGGTGGAAGTGCCTGCGGCGATGTTGCCGGTGCGGTCCAGCGCAACGACACCCACCGTGCCGAATTTATGGTTGTCGGGAGTCTCGAAAAAAGCCAGCGGTTTCAAAGGCGCGGGCGGCGCGCCCTCGGGACGAGCCGGAATCGGCAGGCCTTCTTTCTGAAGCTGCTTCACCAGCGACTCCCAGCGCCGCTCGGTGAAAAAGTAACTCTGCGGCACCTGAGGAAAACCCACATGGGCGGAGAAAGCATCCGCGCCGCTGCCGGTGAGCAGGACGTACGGGGATTTCTCCATCACGGCGCGAGCGAGCGAAATCGGATGCCGCGTGTGCCGCACATCCGCAACCGCGCCGGCGCGCATGGTTGTGCCGTCCATGATGGCGGCATCCATCTGAATGGTGCCGTCGGCGGCAAAGACCGCGCCATGGCCGGCATTAAACAGGGGATTATCCTCCAGCAGTTTGATCGCTGCTTCGACTGCGTCCAGAGCCGAGCCGCCCTTGTCGAGCACCGCGCCCGCGGCGGTGATGGCCTGCTTCAGGCTCGCGCGATATTGGGCCTCGGCTTGCGCGGTCATCGAAGAGCGGTCGATCACTCCAGCGCCGCCGTGAAGCACGACTGCCCAGTGGTGCGGCGCGACCTGTCGCGTGATTGCGTCGCCAGAGGATTTCATCTGAGCGCCTGATCTGGCCGCCGCGAGACTTGTGCAATAGCGCCACGCTGGCTGCCCCAAGCACAAACACCGCGGCGCAGACGCGAATTGTCCGTTGAACATGACTCATTGCATCCTCTCTACAACCTGAGATTGATCGGTATCGTCGCGGTACACGACCCCATTCTTCATCACGAAATGGACCTTCGTAACGGCCGATATGTCGGTGAGCGGGTCGCCGGGCACGGCAATCACGTCGGCATAAAACCCGCGCTTCAGCTCGCCAATCTTTCCTTCCCAGCCGAGCAGCCGCGCTCCGTTGAGCAGGTCCGCGCGCAACACGTCGGCAGAAGGCATGCCGTACTGCACCATCAGTTCAAGCTCCCGCGCCTGCGTACCGTGCGGAAACGGCCCCACATCGGAGCCGACCGCCATGGGAACGCCGGCGGCGAGCTGCTTGCGGAACTCCGCTGCATGGAACCGCTGCATGGCGCGTTCGTTTGCCGCGTCAGAGGGCGAGCTGGCGTGATCGGCAAAGTATTCGCCGATGGCAAACGTAGGCACCGCATAAATGCGCTTTTCGCGCATGATCCGCATCGTCTCCGGACTGAGCTGATAAGCATGATCGATCGACGCCACTCCAGCCTGCGCCGCATACAGCGCCCCCGGTTCTCCCATGCAGTGCACGCCGACGCGCGTGCCCATCCGCGCCGCCTCGTGCACGGCGGTTTCCAGTTGCGCCTCCGTGTATTGGTATGGTGTCGAGAGTCGTCCATCTACCAGGCGGTCGGCGCCCGATTGATAAATCTTGATGAAGTCCGCGCCTTCCTTCAACTGCTCGCGGATGGTCGCGACCAGTTCATCGGCATTGTTGGCGTAGTCGGCGTTGGAGGAGATGTGCTCGGCCGGGTTGAAATGGATCGCGTCCTCATGTCCGCCCAGGATGCTGATCGCGTTTGCGCTGACACGCATGCGGGGCCCCGGAATCAGTCCGGTATCGATGGCATTGCGCACCGCACTGCTGGCCGAGCCGGCGCCTTCCGTTCCCATGTCGCGCTCCGCGGTGAAGCCGGCCAGCAGGTCGGCCCGCGCGGCGAGCGTCGCCAGGATAGTCCGCTGCGGCACAGATTCCATCACCGTCTGGAGATCCTCCGCCCCGGGATGAAGAAACAGATGCACGTGCGCATCGATCATCCCCGGCATGAGTGTCGTGTTACCTAGATTGAGCACGCGCGCTCCCGCCGGATGAGCGACGGAGGCGCCAGCCTCCGCGATTTCATTCCCGCGCACCAGCACTTCGCCCGGAGTGACGAGCGCTCCACGCGTCGACGTCGAGCAGATGAGCGGCATGCAGCACGATCACGCTGCTGGCAGGCGGCGTAGCGATGACGAGTTCCTGCTCCGCGCCCGGAGCCTGGGACCACGCCACGGACGCAGTGCAGAGAGATAGAAGAATCGCAACCGTGGCCAGCCGCAACCGAGACATGGCCAGCATCGTAACACGTGTGCATACACCGAGCAGCATCTATCACGGTTAAGCAGTTCTCGCTCTTATATAGTCGCGTCCCAAAACGTGCGTCATTCTGAGGACAGCGAAGAATCCAGAAGGCGATGGGAGCGCCTACCGGGCAAATATCCTCTGGATGTGATCGAGCTAAGAGTTCTTAAGTTGAATCCGCACGAACCGAATCACCAGGACAGCTCACTGGTTTCCGCTTTGAAGTGGCGCCAGAGGAATTTTTTTGCCGACGATATATTCAAAGGCTCCCAGGTCTGCGGACACGCGTCCCGAATAAAGCTGAAACCAGGTCTTTCCCGGCTTGAGTAGATTCTGGACCGCATAGTAATCCATGACAGGGAGATCGACGGTCACGTGAACGTCGCGATTCGACAAATTGAGAATGACCAGAATTTCGGAGCTGCCCTTCTTGCGCAAAAAGCTTAATACGCTATCCGGCTCCGTATTGTTCACCCAGAGAACGCTGCCGGATGTAAGTGCCGGATAAGTGGCTCGCATTTCGAAAAGCTTTTTGTATTCGTCGAATGCCGCCTCGATCGATTTTTCATCAGCGCCGTTTCCGGGGTCGGACCAGCGAATCGGTGCAAGTCTCCTCCACGCTGTAGCGGTCGGATCGTCAACCTCCTGCCCGTTATAAAGAAACGGAATTCCATCGAGCGTAAAATCGAGCACCGACGCCGCCATTGCGCCCTTCTCCCCGAACTGAAGAACGGCTCTTGGCCAATCATGATTGTCGGTGTAGTGGAGCAGCCTCGCACCGCGCGGCATGGTGGAGTTCATCTTTTCCCACTCTTCACGCACCCTGATCGCGGGTGCTCCATCGCGTAGAACGGAGCGGAGTGCCAGGTAGTACTGGAAATTGTAGTTAATATCGAAAGCCTGCAGCTGGTCGTCCGGACGGTCGGATTCAGACAAGAGGATGACCTGCGGATTCACCCGGTCCAAAGCTTTTCTCGCCGCATCCCAGAACGATATTGGAATGCCCCCGCCGACATCGCAACGGAAGCCGTCTACGCCGAAGTCTCGAACCCAATGCACCAGGCTGTCGATCAGATATTTACGCACCTGCGGATTGCGATAATCCGGCAGCGGCTGAGGCCAGAAGCCACGCGCGATTTTCCCGTCCTGCGTTTTGACAAAGAACGCCGGATTCTCCTTCATCATGATGTTGTCCGGCGCGGTGTGGTAATAAACGATATCCAGCATTACTTTCAAGTGCAGCTTATGCGCGGCCGAGATGAAATCGCGCAAATCCTGCGCCGTTCCCACCTCCGGATCGATCTGGTTGTAATCGGCGATGCTGTAAGGAGAGGCGTGCGGGTCGGCGGACCGCTTTGCGATCGGTCCCAGATAGATAATGGTCGCTCCCAGATCGGCGATATGTTGCAGATGGGGAATTGCGCCCCGCAAATTACCTTCTTTGCTGAATGCATTCAGCCACAGTTCATAAATGCTGGCATGGTGCAGCCATTCCGGAACCGGCCTCGCTTCGCGCTGTCCAAAAGAAAGGTTCTGCGCGGAAGCCGATCCGATAGGAAGAAGAAGGAATAACAGGAGAGCAATTCTTCGCATACCCGGATTTACTCTTTGCGGAAAACAGCTCATAAATCGGCGCTCTCGAATTTTTCTATCATCGTCCCTGCGGCACGCTTGCGAAGCCGCGCACCACGCAGTGAACAAGTTGATCGATTTGTTGCGAGCTTAACTGCCCGCCGAAAGCCGGCATACCTGCATCCGTCCCATTGGTAAGCGCATCCAGCAGAGCTTTGTCGCTCTTGCCTGCCTGCCATGCAGAATCGGTGAAATCGGGTGTGCGCGTTGCCGACATCCCCCTGCCATCCGGGCCATGGCACATCACACAACGCTGTTTGAAAATGTCCGTCGCTTCACCACACTGCGGGATATGGGCAGCCCCCATCGGGGCTTTCGGTCGCACGGCTTTGATGGCACGCGGAGGCGCCGGAACGACGGTCACATGGGGTGCGGCTGCTCCCGGAGTGCGCAATCCGAACGCGTAAATCGCGCCATCGTGAGTTGTAACGAAGATTTTGCCGTCGCCGATGGCGAGTCCGGAAAAATGGGTCCAGCCGGGCATGGTATCGCCGCTGCTCCAGAGTTCCTTGCCGGTGCGGGCATCGAGCGCGTGCAGAATGGCGTGTCCAGTATTGCGGGTTTGCCGATTCGTGAGGAGCTGGTTGATGTCTCCCGCGTTCACCTGTTGGGTATTCTCACCCGTTCCCACGACAAAAAGCACACCGCCGGCAATCGCCGCCGGATCAGGCACCGCAATATCGGAAGAAATCCAGGCCGGTTTAAGGAAAGGTTCGCGATCTGGGCCCGGCACTACTTTGAATGCCATGATGCTGCCTTGGGTCACGGGTCCGTATGCTGTTGGAAATTGCGCCGCCTCGGTCGGCACACCCCAGGACGGCACATACAGCCATGTTTGCGCGGCAGCATCTTTCCACACGCTCATCACCCCCCAGATCCCGTTCTTCTCGAACGTCTGCTTGATGTTGGTGTAGCGCGGAGAAATGTACGCTGTCGCATTATGATTGGGCCCGGACATGGCCGCGGTATCGGTCACGTAGATAGCACCCTCCTTGCCGCCGACGGCAGCCAGCACGCGGTCGCGCCAGGGAAAGATCACCGGCGTCGTGCCGCCCATATCGAGGTCGCGGCGCGTCAGATCCTGCCAGATTGTCGGCGTATAGTATCCGGCCAGCTGGAGCGTGCGAGGAACGAGCTTAAGGACGGTGTCGCCAAATTCATTGGCGGCGGGATCGAACGGGGCATCGCCCGTGGCTCCATAAATAAATCCATTGAAATCGACGGAGGGTCCTCCTCGTCCCCAGATACCGGCGCCTCCATAGATGGCGCTGTAAAACCGCACGACTGGTCTGCCTGCTACATCTGGATTAAGGGCCGCAATGCCTGAGCTGACGTGATTGCAGCCCTGAGAGATCGACGTGTAGAGGACCCCACCGGAGTAGTTCAGGCTCCACATTTTCGAAAAGGCCGGTACGAACTGGGTCGGCGGCATGGCCGGATGACCGTCGGCGAGAGCAAGCGTATGCAGGCGACCGTCACTGCTGATGACGAACACTCTGGCGCGCGCTGCGTCGATAACCGGCGTATCGTTCAGGGCGTAGGGACAAAGCCAATCGGGATTTTCGGGGCGCGGTTGAATCGCCGAAAAATCTTTTTTCCATACCAAATCTCCGGTTTCGGCATCCATAGCGTAGATGTGGTCGGAGCTTCCCGCCACGATTACCAAATCTTTTTGACCGGTAGCCATTTTCACACCGCGAACTATCAGTGGCGCGGTCAGCCCGTTCAGGACAAGCGGTTCGTTGGGTACGACTGTCTTCCACACCAATCCGAGGGAAGATACATTGGACGGGGAAAAAGCATGTTCGTCGCTCGCGAAACCGGAGCGCTGCGGATCATGCCCGAATGTGGTCCATTGTCCTGTTTGAGCCGCCGCCGCCGAAACGATCAACAATAGAAAAAGTAAAAGCCGGAAATTTTTATTCGACACTCGCGATTTGCTCCTGGAGTTAGCGAATGAAACTAGTTGTTGCCGGTACTGACTGTTTATTGCAGCGCCAACTATTGATCAGACTGAAAAATCTTGGAAATGAAAACCACAAACTATTTCCAGAAGAGTAGATGTAACGATAAAGCAGTTGGCCGAGTTATGCATATGCGAGCATTCATGAATCTTTTCTTGCAAGGAAAAGTCTCGCCTTAATTTTTGCAGGTCTATAGATTCCTTTGCTATTGAGGCACGTCGTTATACTCCAGATAAACTGCAAGCTTTACTGCGCCAACGGACACACCATTTTGCGTTGCCGTCCACCCTAGCATTTCCGGCGACTTCTCCTTGGAGTCCGCCGGCGCGGTAAGAAATAGCTCAATGGGGTAAGTGTCGCCTGGCTTCAGTTGATAGGTACGATTTTCAGTATTGCCTGTCCATCCAGCCGGCAAATCGGCGTGCAGCGTAATGTCTGCCGCCGTATCAGAATTGTTTTGCAAAATCAGTGGCACCCATAACTGGCGGTCGTAGGTACCCAGCGCACTCTGCGGCGGTACGACGAGATTCTCCAGTGATGTTAGTCCGTGAGCCGGGTAGAACTCTCGATAGAATGCCCATGGGCCGCCGAGTGCAAGACTGATCCCGGAGGCTGCGACGCTCATGAAATTGAGGCTTCGGAACATAGGGAATCGGCTTATCGCCGATGCCGGCCCACACATCCGCATCGACGGCGGAAGGAACCAGCGATTTCCCCAAAATAAGATACTCCGGCATGTTGAAGTAGCTGCGCATTGTTTCTTCGTTGGGCTCAATCTGCGTTGCATATTGGTCCCATGCCTGTCGGTTTATCTCTGAGAACGGTACTTTTTTCGTGCGCGAAATATCGCTCGCGAGATACGTTGGCCCGTGACCTTTCAGGAATGCCGGATGGCTCGCGTCAGAAAAGAAGTATAGTTTTTTAGCCTGCCATGGATGCAGCCCCTCGCCATAATTGGCGATACCGGAATGCTGGCGCGGCGCTTCCACCTGCTCAGGAAAAACCGTGCGGTTTCCCGCCAGATCGAATCCTTCTACCGCGATCACGCCTGCGGCCTGATGATCGCCATGATTTTCTCCCGCAACATAGGCGGGCATCCAGGTCAGGATCACCTCCGGCCGCGTAAGCCGGATGATCCGGACCACCTCTTCCAACGCCGCGCCGTGTCCCAGCGTCTCCAGCGAATGCAGCACGTCCTGAGTGGGCGTGTCCTGGCCTCGCAGGAACCAGACGTTCGTGATGCCGCGTGCGGCCAGTGAACGCCGCGCCTCCATCTCCCTGACATCGGCGAGCGCTTTGCTTTGCTCCATCCCGACCGCGTTCGGCCCTGAATTTCCGCGGGTCGTAAAAATCACGGCGACCCGCTTTCCCTCATCGAACACAGCTTTTGCAAGATAAGTGGAAACTGCGGTGTCGTCGTCCGGATGAGCGACAATCACCAGAATGTCGGCTTTGTAGCGCTTATCCGGGCCGGGAATTGCAGGCTGCATTTGTGCGCGAAGCTGCGCAAAACCGATAAGGAGCAGCCCCATTATCGGCAGCCATCGAGAACGAAACATCTTCATCCTTTTCTCCGCCTGGCTGGCAACACAGAAACGAGCTACGGGCTTCGACCGCTTCCGGTCGAAGCCCGTAGCATCTTAGCACCGCGTTAGAACGTTACCTTTGCGGCGAGCTGGATGTTGCGCGGATCGTTGCGCGTTCCGTATACCGCACCGAAATTTCCGCAATCGAGGCAGTTGTCGATGTTGTACGACCCTCCATAAATCGGATGGTTGAACACGTTCAGGAAGTCCGCGCGGATCAAAGTACGAATGCGCGGCGGCCCGAACGATTTTGCAACGCTCAGATCGAGATTCTTCGTGGCCGCCTCGCGAAGCTGTGTATAACGCTGCGGCTCGTTTCCGTACTTGAAATTGAAGGGCGAACACGCCGTTGGTACACTGGCAGCGCAAGCCTGTCCGCCCTGTCCTTTGTAAGCGGCCGGATTGATCCAGTTTCTGCCAGGATCGATGCGCCGGCTTGGGGCTGACTCCGGTCATGTCCGGCAAGCCATTTCCAGGAAATCCATAGTTGCCGATCGGATTGTAGGAAAACTGGACCGGGTTGGGAAATGGAAGTCCGCTGGCCAGACGGACAGCTCCGGAGAGACTCCAGCCGCCGAGAGTCTGCCGAACCAGCCACGGTGCAGCTGCCTCCCCAGCGCATGCCGCTGCCATACGGCAGTTGATACGTGAACGCCACGGCGAAGCTCTGCGGAACGTCATGCGTGCTGATCGCATAGTCGAGCTTCGGGTTGGTGGCATCGCGCCACATGTTGTTGATGGTCCAGCCCACCAGAGCCTCCGACCCGTCATCCATGTTCTTCGACCACTGGTAGGTCACGATCGCGCTGAGACCATTGCTGAATGCGTGGTTATATTTCGCGTAGAGCGCATCGAACTGCGAACGCGCCCCCGGCAAAGACCGGGTCTCCTGCAGATAGGTATATTCCGGGAATGGCCGCAATAGCTGGTTATAGGCGATCGTCGGGCTGCTGAGATAGCTGTTCGGGTCCGTGATCACACCGGAAAAGGGATTGGGGACGAGGTCGTTCAGCTTATTGCCCAGAGCAAGATCCGCGGTAGGAAGCTGATCGAGGTCGAAGTTTGGATTTCCGAACAGCAGCTTCCGGCCGCGCACGCCGGTATAGCCGATCTCCGCCACCGAGTGAGGGCTGACCTGGTATTGAAAGTCCATGCTCCACTCATAGATTTGGCCGATCGGATGCGGACCCTTCGGCCAGAGCTGACCCGCCCCGTATCCAACCAGCGTGAGCGGCCCCTGCGAATTGCCCGTAGGCTGATTGAGTCCACCGGGAAATGGATTGCTGACCAGGTTGGAAGGAATATAACCGTTCCCTCCCTGGGTTCCTATCCAGTTCGTCTGCGAGGTATACCCGGGGAATTCACCCGGATTGTCATAGCTGACCATGGCGGAAGCAGGACCATAGAAGATTCCGGAACCCGCCCGCGCACACCAGCTTGTCGCTAATCTGGTAAGCGAGTCCAAGCCGCGGCGCAAAATTCAGGTTGTCGGGTTCCCACGCATATCGGCTCCTTCCGCCGGTGCGCGGCGTATTCGAATGCGCCATGCAAGGGGGAGCCGAACGCTCCACTGATGGGGTTTACCGCCTTGGTATCGAAATACGCCAACCGGTTGTGACGTTCCGTGGCCGGCCGCTGGTTCTCATAGCGAAGGCCGGCCGAGACCGTCAGCTTTGGAGTGGCGTGCCAGTTGTCCTGCAGATACATTCCAAACGTATGCAGGCTCATCGCCGGATCCATATTGAAGTTGGACGAGCCGTCTCCGGTACCCATCAGCATGGCGGCGATCGCGTTGCCGCTCGTGTCGGAACCCTGGACCGATGCCTGGCAGGGTGCGCCGGGAACGTCCGGTGGGATCGCACGACGTGAGATTTCTATCGAAGTTGAATGTTCCCGGCTGATCCGAGCGGTTATTGATCATGCTCACGTCGTAGTTGAACCCGAATTTCAGGCTGTGGTTGCCCAGTTGTTTCGTGACGTTGATAATGCCGGTGGACAGATAGCGGACATAGCGGTCATAGCTGGAATACGTGCTGCCCAGAGTCAGGTAATTCTGTGGCATTTACCAATGGCAGCAGGTTCACCTGAAACAAACTCGGCGAAAGTCCGATGGTGCTTGCATTGGCAACCCCGTAACCGATGGAGGTCTGACCCTCCCACCAGCGGGTGTAGGCGCCATACACGTCGATCACCCAGGTGGGACTCGGCGTATAGGTGTCGTTCAATACCACTTGAAAGCCATGGTCATCGTTGTTGGCCGCCTGATCGGCTCCGTTGCACAGAAAGCAGGCTGGAGTGTCGTTTTGACGAACGCGGTCCGTCATGCGCGCAAAAAGCCGGTTATTCGCGCTTTGCGCCCAGTCCATGCGCCAGTCGAATTTGTCGTTATCCGTCTCCCCGTGGCCCTGCTTGACGTAGTTGTTGATCTGGTTGGGGCCCGTGCCGGGTCGATTCGGCAGTGGATACAGGTTCACAGATCTTCTGCCCGACCGGGTCGATCAGGTTGGCCGGAATCTTATTGCCCGGAAAGGGATCGCGGGTATAGTAGGTGTTTCCCTGCGGAGTCGGTGACCAGGTGCGACGAATAGGGATTGTAGATGACCGCCAAGCGAACCATCCGCATTGTAGGTTTGCGAGAAGTCTCCTTTGCGTTGCAGCAGCGGTCGGAACAGTTTGCAGTCCGCTCGAGTCTGTTTCCGGCTGGCGCAAGCCTTCATACGCAGCGAAGAAATAGAGATGATGGCTCTTCCAGAGAGGACCGCCGACGTTCGCGCCGAACTGATTGCGGTGAAACTTTCGACCTTGGGAATCCCTGGTTGTTGTTCGACCAAGTATTGGCGTCAAGGTCGTCATTGCGCAGGAAATCGTACACTTCTCCATGGAAATTGTCGGAGCCGCCCCTGGTGACCAGGTTCACGACACCTTCCGCGCCTCTTTCGTATTGCGCATCGTAGGTGTTCATGACGACTTGCTGCTCCTGCACGGAGTCCTGGATCGGCGCAACCATCAGGCCGCCCCAGTCGACCGCGGTCGATGGAGCGCCGTCGATCAGGATCTCCGACTCTGCCGTCCGCCCTCCGTTGATGCCAAAGGTGCTGCCATACTGATCGTACGATTGCGAGCGGGAAGTCATGCCGCCTTGCGCTTCGGTGGTTCCGGCCAGATCGTAGACAAAGTTAAGCGGGTTCAGCGTGCTGTTCGGCAGCGACTGGATCAGCGCTTCATCCATGGTCACCTGAGTTGTTCGCGGTCTCGGTATCCAGCAGCACCGCCTCGCCCGAGACCGTCACCTGTTGCGTTGCCGACCCAACCTGCAGTGCAATATTCACGGTCGAGGACGTATTCGCGCGCAGGAGCATGTTCGATCGCAGAAAATCTTTAAATCCCGGTCGCTGTAGCCGAGATCTGATATGTACCGGGCAACAGATTGGTGAAGTTGTAGAACCCGTTCGCGGCCGGAGGTCGCCAGGCGGGTGTCCTTGGTATCCATGTTTTGGAGCTTCAGTTTCGTCCCGCTGACGACTGCGCCGCTGGGATCGGTGACCGTGCCGGCAATAGAAGCGGAAAACGTCTGGCGCCATGCACACATGGCTCATCATAACGATCGCCACCACGCAGAGCGCGGCTGAAAGGCTTCGAGATGAAAATCGGCTCGAAGCTCCGTTTGTTAGTTCACGATGTTGCATGAATCGCCTCCTGAAATTGTCGTCCGAGCGAATGCGACCTGGCTTCCGCCGCCGGGTTCGTCCGCACTCACTTCTTCAGCGCAAGGTCGGACGGCCTCACGCCTTTTGTGTAGGTCTCGGATGTATACGAATGCGGATGGTAGTTGCCCACCAGATCCACATCCGCTTTTGCCGGGATTTCATTTTCCAGACCCACCGCCCAATACGTGGCGTTCACCAGCAAACGCCGCAACTGCTCACTGAGTAAATCGTCGGCAGCGCCCATTGTAGAAGCGAAAACGCGGGCTGTCTTGCCGCTGGGCGTGATGTAATTGTGTGTCCACGCCACTGGCATCATCGGATCGTTGGCCTTGCCCGAAACCGGTGGATCATTTGGATGCAATCCGGAAAGCACTTGGCCAAGTAACAGGGGGTGGCACCCGGGAAGCATCGGCAGCCGAACTTCATAAACTTCTGTCGGAACCCAGATCCCGCCGCTTTGAATGCCTCGTAGAATCGGGCTATCCGCCGAACCCGGCGCAAACAACGCTCGCGTGCTCTGCTTGCCATGTTCCCCGTGATGGGCTACCCACGTTTCGCACACCACCTTGCGACCGAAGCCGCCTTCCCATCCAGGAACTGTGCTGTTCCAATTCCACTTCGCATAAGTCTGGCTGGTCTTCAACCAGAACGGATGAGTGCCCGTGCGAATCACGATGATCGGCCGGCCCGACTGGATGTAGTCGATCAGCATCTTCATCTGCTTGTCGGGCAGATCGCGCCAGCGCATGAACAATACCAATAGATCCGCCTTGCGCAGAGCCTTCAGGCCTTCGAGATCGCGATTCTGATGAGGGTTGATGGTGCCGTCCGGATCGAGCGGAAAAAGGACCGTGCAATTGAACCCGTGCCGCACAGCAAGGATTTTGGCCAGTTGTGGGAGAGCTTCTTCGGAGTGGTATTCTCCATCGTCTCCCGCGATCAATACCACGTTCTTCCCGTGTCCCGGCCCTTTTTGTCCTTTGTAGAAAACGCCCTGGGCTTCCACCCGAAAACTAGCAAACAAAATAAAAAGCAACAGCAATAGGAACGAGTTTCTGCACGAAGCTCTCACGGATAGGTTTTATAGTATTCGGAACTAATGAATGTCAAGCGAAAAATTCATCAACTGCGCAGTTGTTCATGAACGTAACAACTCCAACACTCAGAGTGGCAAATTTCTCGAATCTTCCACACTACAGAAGCATGTGCTCCTCCTGCCGGAGGGGCCGGCAGGTGCTGCGTTTGACGAAGACCGTTGGCAGCGTAATCTTGTGTTGCGATTGTTGCTGCGATTCAATCTGCACCACTGCGAGTTTCGCTAACTGCCGTCCCACCTCGACCATGTCCACGCACACGCTGGTCAGATTCGAGCCGCGCGAGTGCCCAATCTGTTGCTCGAAGCCGATGAGGCTGACATCTTTCGGCACGTCCCGCCGATGCTGCCGCAAACCTTCCCGCGCGCCATAAGCCAACTCATCGGAAGCCGCAAGGATCGCTGTCACCGGCCACTGCTGTTCGAGAATGTAAGAGATTGCCGCCTGGCCATTTTCATATTCATCGTCCGAGAGCGCGATGGTGTGGACATGCGGCTCCAGCCCGAGTTCCGCCATCGCTCGCCCGTACCCCTTGTAGCGGTTCTTGTGCCAGGGACGGGACGCGTCGCCGATGTACCAGATCTGCGTATGTCCAAGCTGGGCCAGGTAGCGAGTCGCTTCATAACAGCCGCTCTCGTCGTCGTAGCGGACATAACTGCTGGAGATCAAGTGCTCGCCCTGATCCACCAGGTGATTGGCCAGGAGCACGTAATTGAACTCGTGATTGTTGAGTGCAGCGAGTATGTTTGCCGAGATGCTCCCGGCCACGATCATGCAGTCTGCCAGCCCCGGCGTTTTGATGGCGCTCGGCATCTGCAGCGCATCCGGCGGAACGTCGGAAGGGAAACGGTGGCGCGCGAACAGCAGACAGTATCCAGCTGTCGCGCAATACTCTTCCACTCCCAGCAATAGCAGCGACTGCGCTGAACTTAAGCCGAAATCGTTGCACTGAATCAGCCCGATGATCCGCGATTTCGTGTGAACGACATTGCGTGTCCGCGAATTCAGCCGGTAACCCAGTTTCCGCACCGAGTCTTCAACCCGCGCCCGCAAGGCTTTGTCCACATCCTGATGGCGGTTGAGCACGCGTGAAACCGTACCAATCGAGACATGGGCATGCACCGCAATATCCTTCATGGTGGGCATGGCAGATTGACGCCGCATTTCAGCCTTTGGAAACCGCATTTGCATGGTCGCGAATCTCTGAAATTTCCACCGGACGGCGTTCGCGAACGGACAGGTATCCGGCTTCAATGACCGCCATGGTGCCTAAATTGTCCGCACCGCTGGCGTGTGGCTCCTGCCTTCGCGCAATTGCATCCATAAGATCCGCCATCGGTCCCTGAAACGCATCCGGGAACCATACTTCACGCCATCGCGGAGTAATCCAAACGCCCGGTTCCGAGGCCGTCGTGAACGTTAGCGTGCTGGGGCAGCGATTCGGATATCCTGGCCAGCCCAGGGTGCCTTCGGCCAATCCTTCCGTGCCCTCGACCCGCCATTTGATATACGGACTCAGCTCGTCGTTCTCGTTACGCGGACCAGCCCAGACGTCGTCCCAGGCGGTCGCCCGCAGACCATTGGCGTATTCCAGAATATAAAGACAGATACCATCTTCATGCGGGAAATGGGTGCGTGGATCTTTGCGCACGCTGGCATAAATCGAAGTCGCTTCCCCAAACAGATAGCGGAAACTGTCGATGTGGTGAATGCTCATATTGAGCAGCGTCAGGCGTCCATATTCGCGCAGCCACGTCTGCCAATGCGGCACCGCCCGCATCTCAATGGTCGCCAGGACCGGAGTCCCCAGAAGATTGCGATCGAGAAGCATCTTCAGGACGCGAATCGATCTGTCATAGCGCATGTTCTGGTTTACGCCCAGCGGAAGCTGCCGTTCCTCGCACAGCCGCACGATCTCGGCGGCCTCCTCGTAATTCACCGCTAACGGCTTTTGCGCCAGAATACCCTTGAGATACTTCCCCCGCCGGACCGCGGTGCGGATAATTTCCAGCTGCTTGTCCGGAGGAACGGCGATATCGAGGATCTCGACCGCTTTATCGTCCAGCAGGTCCTCGATCGTCTCGTATACCCGTGGGATTCCGCGCAGGTCCGCCACCTCCTGGGCGATCTCCGGGGTTCGCGAGGTGATGGCCACCACGTTGTAGCCGGCATCCGCGTATGCTTTCAGGTGAACATCGCGCATGATGAAACCGGCGCCCACAGCGCCGATACCATAATCGGTGCGTAGCGGTGTCGCAGTATATGGATTCAAATCCAAATCAAGGCTCATGAAAGGTGACGACCGCCTATGATCATGAAACTCTCAATAAATTTCATGACAGTTGATGAACGATACGATAATATTGCTGTGTTCGGAAGAGGTCAATAAGAAAACTTCTCTGCGACCCAGGAGATAAGAAGTGAAACTCGGCCTTATCAACTCCGCCTGGCTCGGCACTTCGATCGATACCGCCCGCGGAATCGACTGGACCAAGAAGATAGGCTTCGACACCATCGACATCTTCGCCGACCCGCTCGAGATCGGCCCCGAGGAACGCCGCCTGATTCGAAAAACCTGCGTCTCCTGTGATCTTCCCGTAGTCTCGACCGTATGCTGCGCGCTCGGAATCGCCGATTTCAATCAGCCCGTACGGGCCTTCCATGTCGCGCGAGCCAAAGCATACCTTGATCTGTGCTATGAGCTGGAAGGCAAAAACCTGTTGCTCGTGCTGGGCGAATATATCTGGCAACAGGAAGTCATCCCCCCGAAAGAGCAATGGAAGTGGGCCGTCGAGCATGTCCGCGAGCTTGCCGAGTATGCCCGTAAGCTGGGCCTTGAAATCGCCCTGGAGATCGAGCCGTTTCAGCTTTCCATCGTCAACAACGTGGGTCTCATGGTGCAGTTTTTGAAAGATGTGGACCATCCGTCCGCGAAAGCCAATGTAGATATCTCGCACCTGGCGCTGGCCGGCGATTCGGCCAGTGAAATCCAAAAGCTGGCAGGCCGCATCGCGCATGTGCACCTCTCCGACTGCAATGGGAAAGTTCATGGGGACCTTCCGCCGGGTCGGGGCACCGTCGATTTCCCGCCGTATCTGAAAGCGCTTGCCGATACCGGCTTTTCCGGCACGGTAAGCATCGAACTTGAGTATTCGCCGGAGCCGGATAAGATCGTCGATTGGGTTCGCGAAGCTTACCGTGCCACCGACCAATTGATGAACGGGCTCGGAATTCGCTCTTGAAGATGATCCCGACACCCTGGGGAGAAGTGACTTATGGCTACCGGTCCTATAAAAGACGAAATGCTGAAGGAGTATGAGTCCGATGGATTCATCGTTGCCAGGCATATGTTTGACAAAGAGGAGATCGAGCTACTGCGCCGCGCAGCCAAGGAAGACAGGGAGCTGGATCAGCACTCGTTCGGCAAGGGCGATGGAGAAGGCGGTACGGTGCGGCTCTCGCTGTGGAATCATCCCGGCGACACGATATACGGCATGTTCGCGCGCTGCGAAACCATCGTAAACTCGGCGGAAAAGATTCTCGGCGGCGAGGTCTACCACTATCACTCCAAGATGATCATGAAAGACGCCAAGGTCGGGGGAGCATGGGCCTGGCATCAGGACTACGGCTATTGGTACCAGAATGGCGTTTTATTTCCGCTGCTGACCAGCGCTTTCATCGCTGTCGATCCGGCGACAAAAGAAAACGGCTGCATGCAGGTGCTCAAAGGATCGCATCATCTGGGCCGCATCGACCACGTCCTGACGGGCGATCAGGCGGGCGCAGATCCGGAGCGCGTCCGTGAAGCCGAAAAGGTGCTGAAGCTGGTCCATGTCGAGATGGATCCGGGCGATGTGCTCCTTTTCCACGCGAATCTATTGCACCGCTCCGATCAAAATAAGTCTGACAATCCGCGCTGGGCAATGATCTGTTGCTATAACGCCGCCCGCAACAATCCATATAAGGAACATCATCATCCGCGTTATACGCCGCTCAGCAAGGTTCCCGATTCAGCCATTCGAGAAGCCGGCCTGCGGCGGTTCGGCGACACTCAATCCAATGTCGCCTGGTTGAATACTGCGGAAGACAAAAGCGCGAAGTCCCTCGACCAATCCAAGGAGCAACCCGCGTCCGCACGAGCCGACCGCTAATGCAGGCGCGTTGCTTCGCGTGTGAACCATCGTCCGCTGCTTTAGCAGACTGCGGACAAACTCGTCGCCTTTCGGGTGGAAGCGCAGGGCTTCAGCCCTGCGAAAAAGCAGCAAGTCCAAGGGGCTTCAGCCCCGGACCTCTTCTACGCGAATCGCAATCCGAGTTTTTCCGCAGCCTGTTAGGAAGGACCGAGCGGATGAGTAAAACGATCCTTCTGCTTCTAGCGGGCCTGCTCGGCATTGGCTGTCTTCATGCCCAGGATCGCACCGAGGTCAAAGCGCAGCCGGCAAATGCTTCTGGCGCAATGGCGGGCAAGGCAATTTTCCAGCAGAATTGCGCCTTTTGCCATGGCCGGGATGCCCGCGGAGCCAGCGGTCCGGACCTGATTCGCTCCACCCTGGTCAGCCACGATGTCAACGGGGATCTGATCGGACAGGTGGTCCACAACGGCCGCCCGGAAAAGGGCATGCCGGCCTTCCAGCTTCCAGATCCTCAAATTCAGCAGATCGCCGAATTCCTTCATGAGCAGGCGAAGCTTGCATCGACTGTCGCCAAACGCATTCCGACCGAATATCCGCTGGAGAAATTGCTTGTCGGAAGCGCCGATGCCGGCAGAGAGTACTTCAACGGCGCCGGCAAATGCTCGCAGTGTCATTCGCCCACCGGCGACCTGGCGCATATCGCCTCAAAGTACAAGCCGTTCGAATTGCAGTCGCGCATCGCGTTTCCCGATGGCGCCCGGCCCACCGCTTCGGTGACCGACAGTTCCGGCCATCGGTTCACCGGCGAGGTCGTCTATTCAGACGAGTTTCTAGTCACCGTGCGGAGCAGCGACGGCACGCAGCGCAGTTGGAATCGTCAGCCAACCGATGGGCGGCCCGCCAAAATCGAGATACACGATCCGCTGGCCGCGCATGTAACGCTGCTGGAGCAATATACAGATGCGGAAATCCATAATCTCTTCGCCTATCTGGAGACTCTGAAGTGACTGGACGGCGCCTCGCATCCATTTTCTGCGTACTTGTATTCTTTGCGGCGGTCAGCCTCGATGCGCAGAATCTCGACCCAGCCACCATCCTCAATCCTCCGGCAAATTCGTGGCCCACGTATAACGGCGATTATTCCGGGCGGCGCTTCAGCTCTCTTCGACAGATCAACGCGAAAAATGTTGGCATGCTGACCATGGTGTGGGCTTTTCAAACTGGCGTGTCCTCGGGAACGGGTTTGAAGTCCACTCCTCTGCTGGTCGACGGGACGATCTACTTCACCGAACCGGATGACGTCTGGGCGGTCGATGCCCGATCGGGCAGACAGGTCTGGCATTTTCATTACCCCGCGAACGAGGGCCTGCACATCGGACAGCGCGGCCTGGGCATGTATAAAGGCTGGCTCTATTTCGAAACTCCGGACGCCCATCTGCTTTGCCTGGATGCCAAAACCGGCAAAGTAGTTTGGAACGTGGTGCTCGCGGATGTGAAGCTCGGCTATTGGGCGACGATGGCTCCGCTCATCATTCGCGATCACGTGATTGTTGGAATTTCAGGCGACTTCACCGATCTGCACGGCTTCATCGATTCCTTCGATCCCGAGACAGGAAAGCTGCAGTGGCGATGGAGTTCACTTCCCAAGCCCGGCCAACTCGGCTCCGAAACATGGCCGAAGAACAGCGATGTCATGCAGCATGGCGGCGGCATGACCTGGCTTACAGGGACCTACGATCCGGAACTGAATCTGCTCTACTGGGGAACCGCCAATCCGAATCCGGTCCTTGATGGTTCCACGCGTCCAGGCGCGAATCTCTTCACCTGCAGCATTGTGGCGCTCAATCCTGATACAGGAAAACTGGTCTGGTATTTCCAGGCGTCGCCGCACGACGTTCACGATTGGGATGCGGTTCAAACCCCAGTCATTGTGGATGGAGATTTCCATGGCAAACCACGCAAGCTCCTGCTGCAGGCTTCACGGAACGGATATTTTTTCGTTCTGGACCGGACGAACGGAAAGAATCTGCTCTCGGTGCCTTATGCGCCCATCAACTGGAGCGCGGGAGTGAATGCCAACGGCCAGCCAATCGCAAAAGTTGAGAAGTATCCCAGCCCCGCGGGAACTCTGGTCGAACCGGATACGATCGGTGCAACCAACTGGATGGCGCCGAGCTTCAGTCCCGCGACCGGCCTTTTCTACGTCGACACCCACCGCTCCTTCAGCCTCTATTACGATTTGGGAGCGGGCAAGCCGGAAGGATTCGCCGGGCGTGACGTATGGATCTGGTCCGAATCCTCCCTGAACGCGATCGATTACCAGACCGGCAAAATCCGCTGGAAACACCCGCTGGGCTCTGGATGGGATTGGGCGGGAGTTTTAAGCACGGCCGGCGGTGTTGTCTTTACAGGCGACAGTCCTGGCAACATGCTCGCGCTGGACGCAAAAACCGGAGAGACGCTATGGCACGCCAAGGGAGGCGGTTCAGTGCAGAGCGCGCCTATCACCTATGAATTGGACGGACGGCAATACGTTCTGATTGGCTGCGGCGACGCGATCTTTGCATGGAGCCTCCCGGATTTGTTCTTGAAAAAGTCTCCACGATAAGCACTTCTGGAATGTGGTGGCCAGGGAGGGAATTGAACCCCCGACGCCAGCCTTTTCAGGGCT
>CAWGLF010000032.1:0-24526 GCA_963823295.1 uncultured Acidobacteriota bacterium | reverse complement strand
AGCGCCCTTCAGAAAGATCGCGCGGCCCACGATGTGCGGATCGGCATGAAATATCGTGCGCCACAGCGCATTGCTCAGAACGACCGCCCCCGGTCCGTTCGGGCGGTCTTCTTCTTGCGTAAAGTCGCGGCCCATCTGGAGCGGGATTCCCAATACCTCGAAGTATTTCGACGACACACGTAACTGCTGCACGAATTGCACGCCCGACCCGGCCTGTAGGTTTACTCCGCTTTCCATGCTGTACGCCGCCGCCATCACCGCCGGGACCTGTCGCGTACCCGCTCAAACGTCTGGTCGTTGGCGCTGTCATCGTCCTCCACACCCGCTGCGGAACTCCAGTGCGTGATCAGTGCGCCCAGCCGCGCCGGTTCCGGATATGGCAGCGGGCGCAGCATCAGCGCATTCACCACGCTGAAGATCGCCGTGTTGGCCCCAATACCCAGCGCCAGCGTCAGGATGGCGATGATCAGAAAACCCGGAGACTTGCGCAATTGTCGCAGTGAATATCGAAAATCCCGAGAGAGGTTCCGCATGGCAGAGTCCAGATACATGAATATGTAAGAAGAATGCATGTTCTTCACCAAACACAGCATCGATTAAGTTATTGATGCGTATCAATAAAGCACTACAACGAACACGCAATCGTGTCCGAAATTAGAACTCGTTGTTCGGAAACGGACACGCTGCGGAGCAGAACTGCGATGGAAAAGGACAAAGAACCTATCGTTCAACAGGCGCGGCATCGGACATGATCGGCAGACGAATCTCCGCGCAACAACCCGGCGCATCGCTGCGATTGGCTAAGGTGAGCGTGCCTCCGTGTGCTTCGATAATCTGCAGCGCAAGGATCAGACCGATGCCGGTGCCCCCGGGCTTGGTTGTATAAAACGGAACAAACAGATTTGCCGGGTTGGCAAGCCCCATGCCGTTGTCTATCAACCTTAACCACGATACTGTCCGGCTGGCGTTTGCACAGGACCGCGACTTGCGCTCCAGCTCTTGCCATCATGGGCCTGCGTTGCTGCGTCTACCGCATTTCGAATTACATTGATGAGTGCCTGTTCCAGCTGGGCAGAATCCGCATAAATATCCGTCTCCTCTGAGATGTTGAGGGTTATCTTTAATCTCTCTCCAAATGACAGACACGCTCCAATAAAGGCACAGCTCTGGATGTAGACTTTATCGGCGCAGGCAGCTTGGCGATTTGGCTATATGCCTGAAGGAAGCGATTCAACGACTCAGCGCGTTCCTCAATGATCCCGAGCCCATGCTCTATATCCACTGGATTTACGGCTTGATTCGCTCGTTCAGCGATCCACACGGGATCCATGGTCCGCGAAGTCTGTACCCACTGCATTCGTGTGCGAAGACTGCCTGCGATCGATTTGATCGGGGTTAGCGAATTGTTGACTTCATGTGCAAGCACACGAATCAGCCGCTGCCATGCGTGCCGCTCCTGTTCCCGCAGTACACCGCTTACGTCGGAAAGCAGCAGCAGCGTGTGAGGTATTCCATTTTGATAGAACTTGCTCCGACGCACCATCCATCGGCCCTCCCGCCCCTGCGTGGTCAAAGTAACGATCCCGTTATCCGGGCAGCGAAGGATTTCCATAAGTCCTAGCGATGTCGCGCTTCGATGCAACATTAAACTCGCCGGTAGTTGTAGCAATTTCAACGCGGCCGGATTGGTCAGTTGCAGATCAGAGGCCGCATCAAAGGCAAACACGGGGGAGTCCATCGTCTCAACGACGCGCTCCAATAAAGCAAAGGTCTCCGATTCTCGGTGCCGGCGTGCGCGAAGATCGCCGGCAAGCTCATTGATCTGTGCGGCCAGATAGCCGAGAGCATCATCCTCTCCAACCTCTCGTGCACGAAAGGAATATTCGTTCTCTCGCATTGCAGCGACCACATTTGAAAGTGTCTGTAACGGTCGCACGATGTGCCGGAACACCACCGACGCGAGATGTGCGACTAAAAAAATAAGAATGGCAAACGCACAGAGCCGCACCCCCGCCGAAACGTGCCACATATATAAGGCCACCCCCCCCAGCATCACAGTTGGCAGGGCGAGCAGCAGCAACAGCCAGATCAATCGAACCTCGAAACGGAGACGGGGAATTTTGAAGCGGATCGCAGGCTGTTGCGATTTTGCGGCAGCGGGAAGTACGCTATTTCGTTACGTTAAATGCCATATTTTTCCATACGCCGGTACAGAGCTCCACGGCTTAAGCCCAGAGCTTCGGCGGCCTGGCTGACGTTGCGGCCATATCGGGCCAGGACTTTGCGGATCAGGATACTCTCGACGGCTTCGAGACTCATCGAATCGACGGAATCAGCGGGCTTTGTTGCCTGAAGATTCAGGTCGCAGGTTCGAATACGATCGCCGTGGCCCATGAGCACTGCGCGCTCCATAACGTGTTCGAGCTCTCGAACATTGCCAGGCCAGAAGTGATCGAGAAGCGCCTGGAGTGCCGTGGCATCGAGCCCTTCGATTTGCTTGCGATAGCGCGTGGCATAACGCGCCAGGAAATGACCCGCGAGCGCCGGGATGTCCTCTCGTCGTTCGCGCAGCGGTGGAAGATGAATCTCCACTGTATTCAGGCGAAAAAGTAGATCGGGGCGAAACCTGCCTTCGGCGCACTCATGCGCCAAATTGGCATTCGTTGCGGAAAGCACACGAACATCCACGCGCCGCATGCGCGAGGAGCCAACACGTTCCAGTTCACCGGCTTCCAGGACGCGCAGAAGCTTGGATTGTTGGCGAACGGGAATATTGGCGATTTCGTCCAGAAACAGCGTTCCGCGATCAGCCAGTTCAAAACGACCGATTCGGTCCGCGCGCGCATCCGTGAAGGCGCCCTTCACGTGGCCGAAAAGCTCGCTTTCGAAAACGCCATCGGAAAGCGCGCCTGTATTTACCGCGATCCACGGCTGGTCGGCTCGCGCGGATAGCATATGCAGGGTGCGCGCGACAATCTCCTTGCCTGTGCCGTGCTCCCCAGTAATTAGAACATTGGCGTCCGAAGGGCCGACCCGGGAGATGGCATCCAAGACAGATCGCATTGTCGGAGCTCCGGCGATCATTTCAGGCCTGCCACTTGCTCGCAGCAATTGGTTTTCCGCCTCTAAAAACTGGGCGCGGCGCAATGCCGCATACAGCGCCACCTGGTTTTGCACAACAGTTAGCAGGCGCGCATTCTCCCATGGCTTTTGAACGAAATCGCGGGCTCCCCGGCGCATTGCTTCCACCGCCAGGTCCACGCTGGCCCAAGCCGTCATCACGATCACGGGGAGTTGTGAATCGATCTCCAGCACCTGCCGCAGGAGGTCCAATCCCTCATGGCCGGAGGTGGTGTCGCGTGAATAATTCAGGTCCATCAGCAGAGCGTCGTAGGATTTATTTTTAAACGCCTGCAATGCAGCTTCCGGAGACCTGACTGCGTCGACATGAAAGCCGGCGGGCCGCAGCAGCAATTCCAGTGCTTCAAGAATTTGAGGCTGATCGTCCGCTGCAAGTACGCACGGCATTCTTTCTGCGTCACGTTGGGTTCGTTCGAGAAGCGCGGGTTCTCGTGCCATGGCGTCCCTCCGGCTAGAGTATCGCGACTCTGCGGCAGTTCTTCACGGTTGCCGAACCTGTCCGACTTTAGCAGCTGCAATGGAAACGCCCATTCGCTCCAGCGTTTCTCCGGTGGCGCGATCGATATCCACCCTGGCCTTTTCATAGGCTGTTTTTGCGGCCGCGAGAGTAGATTCGGCAATGGCCAGGCCGTGTTGCGCGATCAGCACATCGTAGGTGGACTTGGCGCCGAGTTTTTGTTCCTGCTCGGTGATGTCGAATGTGCGTTGAGCCAGATCGCGGGCCTTCTGCACGGCATCGACGCGGGCCTGCGCCTGTTGCAGAGCGAATTGCGAGTTACGCACGTCGAAGCGGATGCTCTTCTTCTGCTCCTCGAAGGATATCTGGCGCTGCCGATATTCCAGTGAAGCTCTGAACTGATCCGCCTTGGCTACGCGATTGCGCAAATTGATCGAAAGGTTCAGTCCCACCTGATATTCCGGCGAGGAGTAATTGAAAGTATTCAGGAACATGCTGCCGAAACCGGTGGGCAGATCGGAAGCGCATTCATAGGCGGGAAGGGTACAGTTTGGGTTCTTCGGACCAGCGATGCCCGCGCCTGCATACAGTCCATACAGGTTCAAAGTGGGCAGTAGCTCGCTGTTGATGGATTTGAGACTCATCTTCGCGACTTGCATGGCGATCTCATCCTGAATCACGTCGGGCCGGTTCTTTTCGGCCTCGGCGATGAGATCGTCAATGGGCATGGAAGCGTTGGGATCGGCTGGACCGACGCGATCCAGAGGAATGATGGGCATCTCATCGATGATCGGATCGTCGCTTTTTGTGACCGCGTTTTTGAGGAGAAGCTCGTTCAGACGCATGTTGGCTCGCGAGACGGTCAGGTCGCCTTCGCTTGTGGCTACATCCGACTGGTCCTTGAGTACTTGCATAGCCGGAATGGCGTTCAGCTTCAGCTGCCTCTCGTCGTTCTGCAGGGTCTGTTGAGCAAAGGCCAGCGAACGCTCCTTCACCTGTTCGTCTTCATAAGCATTGACGAGATCCCAATAAATATTCTCTACCTGCGTCACAGTTGCGATCACCTGGGAGCGGAAGGCAAGATCGGTAATCTGGAGATTCTTCTTGGCGATGTGAATATAGCGCTCGTTGGTGGATCTACCGAAACCGGCCAGCAACTGTTGCGCAAATTCCACCTCGAAATTCGAGTAGAGGGTGGGATTGATGGCTTGATACGGGCTGTTATTTGCGAAACGCTGCCCCTCGTAGTTGATTGTGACGCTGGTACCTAGTGGAAATGCTTGCGTGTAATTTGCCAATGCCTCGATGGTGTTCTGCTTAAACGTGGGAACACCCACCTGGAACTGGTTGCCTTCCTGGGTCACGTTGTGATCGACGAAGCCTTTGAAGTTCAAAAAAGGATCGAAGGAGCTGACGGAAGTCCCGGCGCCCAGCGTCGAGGTCACAATGCCGCCTGCGCCAGCCGCGGCAGATCCGGAGCTGGCGCCCCCGCCGCCCGCGGGCTGAGAACCAAAGCCGCCCTCCGTGGAAGATTGCACGATTCCGGTATTCACGCCATTGACTGTGCCACCAGCTTTGGTGCGCGCGTAATCCGTTTGTGCAATGGGAAAGTTATATCGAAAGTAGGCTAGATCGAGATTGTTCTCGATCGCGAGCGCGATCGTGTCGCTCAACGAGATGTACAGCTTTCCCTCGCGTATAAGGCTTTGCAGGCGTGGCGAATTGGTCAGGTCCAGCGGCGGCGCATCGGTGGGCCTATAAGGCGACAACGGCTTGTGCGAGTGCGGTAGGGACACGTGAAAAGGCTGTTGGGGAGCAAACGACGGCTGCTGCGCCTGTTGTATTTGTTGCGCCAGCGAAGGAGACGCCGCCGTTTGGGGGATCGTCTTGGGCGCGGGAGTCTCTGGCACAGCCGAAGTTGTGTGCGAATCGGCAACCGCTACCGGTAGGGTTTTCTGCGCAAATGAAACTGTCGAAGTTACAAATAGGCCAATCGATGCACTGGCGGTCAATAAAGCCCACCTACGAGATGACTTAGGATTCTTCAATCTCTTCTATCTCCGCTGTGCTGCAACTCCGGGCGCGCGGAGTCCGCAATGAGCCATCCATCGCCCAGCTCAACAGTGCGCGTTCCATAGGTGGCGTTCAGATCGGAGTGGGTCACCTGAACGATTGTCGTCCCCCGTTGATTCAGTTCCCGGAAAAGCTCCATGATTTCTCGGGCCTGTGTGGAATGCAGATTGCCAGTTGGCTCATCGGCCAATAGCAACGCTGGGTTATGGATAATGGCGCGCGCAATGCCAACCAACTGTTGCTGCCCACCTGAAAGCTGCGAAGGAAACAGGTCTTTCTTCGCCACCATGCGGAAGCGGTCGAGTACGTCGGCAACCATCGCCTTTCGTTCTGATGAAGGAATGCTTTTGTATGAAAGAGGTAGGTCGATATTTTCAGCAACCGTCAAATCATCCAGCAAATGATAGCTCTGGAACACCATGCCCATGCTGCGCCGGGAGAGATCGGCGCGCTGTTTACGGTTGAGTTTGTGGACCGGCTGCTCGCCAAACCAGTACTCCCCCTGCCAGTCGTCGTCGAGCAGGCCAAGGATATTCAGCAGGGACGACTTCCCCGATCCCGAGGGCCCCATGATGGTGAGAAACTCGCCTTGGCGAATATCCATATGGATGCGCCGCAGTACCCAGGTTTGTCCAGCGCCGGACTTATAACTCCGCTCGATATTTTTGAGTTGAATCATCATTTCCTCTGTTTCCAAAAATGTTTACTCGGTCCGCAATGTCTCAATCGGTCCGATCTTCGCGAGCCCGCAAGCGGGAATATAACTGGCCAGCAGTCAGATCATGAATGCGATTTGCACTCCAAAGGTCTATTCTTCGCGCAATATTTCGACCGGTTCCGTGAGAGCAGCCCGCCGCGCGGGGACATATGCCGCCAGCAATCCGCAGATTGCGAACAGCAGACAAGCAGTCAGCAGGGTGAGCCAGTCGCTCGGATGAACTTTATATAGATAGCTGCGCAGAAAACGCCCGGTGGCGTATGACAGCACGGTCCCCGCACCCAGGCCAGCCAGCAACAGAACCACCGCTCTCGACAAAATGAGCATCAGAATATCTCCACGTTGCGCACCCACTGCGAGACGAACCGCCATCTCCCGTCGACGTAAGCTGACCATGTAAAGCAACGACCCGTACAGCCCGGCCAGCGTAATCAGCAGCGCCGTCCCGCCAAACAATTCCAGCAAATGGGCCGCTAGATTCTGGTCGCCCATGGAATCTTCGACCACCCGGTCCATTGTCTCGATTTTGATTCCGCGCAATTCCGGGGCAAGCCTGCCCAGCAAGGTGCGAATCTCTGGAATGACAACTTCAGGATTTTCGCGCGTGCGCACGGCAAGCTGCATATGGACGCTGGCGGTGGGCTGGTAAAAATTGTCTTCTGGTCGCAGTTGTGAGATGCACACCAGGATCTGCGGGCCTCGTTGCTGCGCCAGAGAGCGCTGCGGAAGATCGTCCATCACGCCGATCACGATCGCTTGGATTTCGTTCTTTTGCAGATTGAAAGCTGCTTGCCGAGAACGTGACCATCGGGCCAGTATTTTTGGGCGAAGGCTTGGTTGACCACCACGACGGGTTGTGAAGTGGCGGTATCCTGCGCATCAAAAAATCTTCCCTGAAGCATACGAAAGCCGAATACGCGTTGCATATCCGCCGTCGCTGCGCCTAACTCGGCATTGATGGACGTGTTCTGCGTATCGGAAGCTATTTTCTTTCCGTAGAGCGCAAGCTGCACCCAGAATCCAGCATCCAGCGGCACGGTTGTCGAAAGGCTCGCAGCCTGTACGTCCGGAAGATGTTGGGTTCTCTTCAGCAGCGGCTGGTATAGCTGCGTGACGACGTTAGAGGTGTGATATCGATAACTCGGAATGTCGAAATCAGCGGTCAGCACATGGTCCGTGCGGATGCCCAAAGGTTCGTGGCGCAAGGCATACAGTGTCCGCAGGAGCAAGCCACAAGCCACCAGCAAGGTGAACGATAACGCAATCTCCACCACGATCAAACCGTCACGTAAGCGCTTCTGTTTCCGATCCGTGCTGCTGTGCATCCCTCCGTGTTGCAGCGCCTGAAGAGCCGGAACCCTTGTCGCCAGCAGGGCAGGCGCCACCCCGCAAACAGCCGCGGTGACGATAGAAAACGCAGCCAAAGTAAGCAACACAGGAAAATTCAGGTGAATGTCCCGAATAATATCCACCCTTTGCAGCAGTGCGTGGCGAAAGACATGCAAAGCTCCGATCCCAAAGCCAATGCCAGCCGCGGTTGCCGCCAGACTTAGCAGCAGGCTGTCCGTTAGAGAATGCCACAATAATCTGTGCGCGTCCAGCTCCCAGCGCGGCACGGACGGCAACTTCTCTCTGTCGGACCGAACCGCGCACCAGCAGCAAACCGGCGACATTGGCGCAGGCAATGAGCCACAATATCAGGCAGGCGGCTTCTAGAATCAGCAGCGCTGGCCGAAACTGTCCCGTCAGGCTTGCACGGTAGGACTGCACCTGAACGGATACAGGTATGGAGTACCCATACCCTGCCGGATATTCTTTCGCGATGGCATGCTGCAAGCTATTCAGTTCCGTTTGTGCTGCGGACAGTGAAACACCCGGTTTCACTCGGCCGATGATTCCGTAATAGCCAACCGGCCCGCTACGGGTCATTGCATCAGGGGTCAGCGGCAACGGCGTCCACGCCTGCGCATCCGTCGGTGAGAAGGGATAGGAAAATGTTTTCGGCATGACGCCGATAACGGTGTAGGGCTTGCCGTCCAGCTTGATAGTTTTTCCAAGCGCGTTGGGATCGCGATGGAAGTACTTCTCCCACACCTTATCGCTCAGCACCACCACGTGATCCCGGCCCGGCTCTTGTTCGGCGAGCTGGTAGGCACGCCCTATCTGCGGCTGTACCCCAAGTACGGAAAAAAGGCTCGCGCTGCTCTCGACGTTTGAAAGGGATTCGCCACTACCGGAGATTTCAAAGAACTGTTTAAGGTCGGTCGAGTAGGCGATGCCGCTCAACGTATACGATCGCTGCTTCCATTCGTTGATATCGGGATACATTGCGCCATACATCGGTCGGCCTTGCTTATCGAACGCCTCAGGAATCACCAAGCGGTTCACGTTGGCATACGGCAGTGGGCGCAGCAATACCGCGTTCAGCACCGTGAACATGGCTGTATTCGCCCCGATACCCAAGCCAAGTACCAACACGGCAGTCAAGGTGAACCCGGGCGACTTGCGCAATTGCCGCAGCGCGTACCGAAGATCTAGGAGAAAGTCCGTCATATGGAGTGCCTATTCGCTGCGCAGTGCCTGCATGGGATCGACGGAAGCTGCGCGTCGCGCGGGGATTAACGCAGAAAGCAATCCGACCAGGCCCAGACCGGCGGCAATAGCAGCAATAATCCAACCATCGCGATGGAATTGAATGACCAGCACCGCGCTCAAGATGCGGCGCACCAGTAGCACACGAACCAAGCCCACTCCAAGACCAACAGCCAGCAGAATACCCACGCGATTCACTACAAGCCGCGCCACGCCGCCACGGGTCGCGCCAACCGCCATGCGAATGCCGATATCCCTCATGCGGCTGGCGACCTCCTGACTGAGCAGCCCATATATACCGATCGCCGTGAGCAGAACCGCAATTGCGGCGAACAGGCCAAAGAGCCAGCTCAATATTCGGTTCGTGACCAGTGCGTCGGAGAGCACCTGGTCCATAGTCTCCGGCGTGCGGAAGGCGATGTTCGGAGCAACGTCGTGCAGCGCTTTTCGTAGCTGCGAAGTAATACCGGTTGAAGGCACACTGGTGCGCACGAATAGATAAAAGTTAAGGATAAAAGCTCTCCATGACTCCGGAATCTGCGTTATGGGGGAAATCCGCCTCGGCCATAGGAGGCTGTGTAATATCCTGCCGTCTACTGCGCGCTACACCCACGATGGCGCAATTTGGTTTGGTAGGATCATCAGCGGCAAACGCCTGCGACATCGGGTCTTCCCTGGACGATAAAAATTCCTTTACCCACGTCTTATTCACTATGGCCACGGGCTGTGTCTTGTTTGTGTCCTGTGCGGTAAAGTCACGTCCTCGAACAATAGGCAACTGCATCGCCGCAAAGTATCCCGGGGTGACAAAGCGCACCTCGGTCAAACGTTGCTGATTTAGCGGATCGACCGGCTTCCCGATGATAGAAAGATCGGCATTCGATCCGTATTCCCGAATCGGTAGCAGATCGTTAGTACCTGCAGCTGTTACGCCAGGGATGGTGCGTACGCGAGCTTCCAAAGGCTCCACTAGCGCCTGCCCAAAATTTCTTCCGGTGTAATCTCCCGCAGGAATATCAACTTCCAACGTGAGCAGATCTTTGGATTGAAGCCAAGATTCGTTTCGAGCATGGATCGCAGGCCTATCAGGAGAAGGCCGGAGCAGACCAGCAGCACCAGCGATAGCGCCACCTGCGTCACGACGAAACCGGCTCGAAGGCGATGCTGGTGGCGTGTAGTCCCGGCACTGCCGCCGGCCTTCACTGCATTGTTCGGGTCGATGCGAGCGGTACGCCAGGCTGGAACCAGTCCAGCAGCCAGGCTTGCGAGCAGCGAGATTACAAACGTTACTCCCAGCACCGACAAATTAAGATGGACATCACTGCCGCGCGCGAAGGCCTTTTCAAGAAATTGCTTCATCGCCACCAGCAGCAATCCGGCAATCGCCAATCCGCACACACCGCCCCCAATCCCCAGAAGCGCGCTTTCCGTCAGCATTTGACTTACCAGCCGCTTGCGTCCGGCTCCCAGAGCCGCGCGCACCGCCATTTCGTGTTCTTGCAGCAGACCCCGAGCCAGCAACAGACCGGCGAGGTTGATGCAGGCAATCAGTAATACGGCAAATACAGCACCCAGCAGCACCCAAAGTTGCAGACGATCGTTGTTGCCGTATTGATTCGTGTGCAGGGAGTCCACGATAGGAATCACCTGCGCAGTCCTTCCGTTGTCTTGATCGGGGAACTGCTTGCCCATTTCATTTAGCACGTGGTTCATGTCCGCATTGGCCTGGGCGATCGTGATGCCGGGCTTCAAACGTCCAAGGGTCTGTAGCCAATGACTGCCACGGGACTTAATCTGGTCCGCGGAGAGGTGCAGCGGTGTGTAGACAACATTCGGCGCGTCGAAGTTGACCCGAAATCCTGAGGGCATTACTCCAATGACGATGTATGGCGTACCATCCAAATGAACAGTCTGCCCTAGGATCGATTTCTGGCCTCCAAACTGTTGCTGCCATATTTCATAACTCAGGACGACGACGTTGTTTTTACCTGTCTGATCTTCTTCAGAAAGAAACGAGCGGCCAAGGATTGGCTTGATTCCATAGACATCGAAGAAATTGTCGCTTCCTTGCACGGCGTGTAAATAGATAGCCTGATTGCCTTGCGTCAGCGTTACACTGCCTCCATAGCCCATTGCAGCAAGTGTGCTGAAAGTAGTGTTCAGCCGGCGCATGTCCAGATACTCCGGCCAGGACGCAGGCTGGTGAAAGTTCGCCGCCGCCTTTGTACGCACGCTGACGATGCGATCTACACCGTGGTATGGCAGTGGACGAAGTATCACCGCGTCGAACACGCTGAACATCGCCGCAGTTGAACCAATTCCCAACGCCAGCGTCAGGACCGCTGTGAGAGTAAATCCCAGCGACTTGCGCAACCGCCGCAGGGCGTAGCGAAGATCGTTTATCAGATTCGTCATCACCAAATGTCCTATTCGTTTTTCAAAGCCTGCATTGGGTTAATCGAAGCGGCACGGCGCGCCGGCAGAAACGATGCCGCCAGAGAAAGAATCAGAATGACAGCAGCGGCGGCGATCAGTACCAGCGGATCGAACGGGCCGATCTCAAACAGAAGCGAATGCAACAGGCGGGAAACAGCCATTCCGCCAGCGATTCCAATCGCGCAGCCGATCAGCGCCAATCGCGCAGCGGACCCGAGCACCAATCGAATAATGCCGAGGCGGGACGATCCCAGCGCCATTCGAATCGCCATCTCATGGGTGCGCATAGCCATGGAAAATGCAATGACGCTGTAGATACCCAGCATGGCCAGCAGAACCGCCGCAAACGCAAACGCGGTAATCAATCGGGTGCTAAAGGTGCGATCGCTGTACTCCGATGAAACTTCACGATTCATGCTATGCACTGCCATCAAAGGCAGCTGCGGATCGAGTCCATGAAACACGTTTAAAATCGCGAGCTTGGTATTCTGCGTCGTCAGCGGACTGCGGACCATGACCGCCAGCCGATCTCGCATTACGTCCGTCGGCTTGACGAGGTCTCCCCAAGAAGCGCGAACCTGCGCCAGCGGCTGGTAATACTGTTGCGAGGTCGGCAGTTCCGGACTGTGCTCCTTCACACCGGCGACTTCACCGACCACAGTAAGCCATGGAGTTTTCATCTGTGCGGTACCAACACGCAAGCGCTTGCCTAGCGGGTCCTGTCCCGGCCAGTAACGTTCGGCCAACTCCCGGTTCACAATCACCACCAGTTGCGATTTGTCGTTGTCCGCTTTGGTAAATAAACGGCCGCGCAGCAATGGAATCCGCATCGTGCCGAAATAATCGCCTTCGATCTGCGCGATGGTCCCCAGGTTCATCCCTGCGCCCTTCGGCGGCACATAGCCATCCACCATGAAAGCGCTCCCGCCACAGTCGCAATCCGGAAATGATGTCGTCAGGCCGAAGGACTGCAAACCCGGCATCTGTTTCAGTTTTTCCTCCAGGCCCCTGCGGAAGGTATCAATGTCGGCTTGCGTCACATATTTTCTCTTCGGCAGATCGTAGGTCGCCGTCACCACATGCTCCGGGTTGAAACCGAGGTCCACATCCTCCAATTTTTGAAAACTGCGTAGCAGCAGGCCGGAGACCACCAGCAGCATCAGCGCCACCGCAATCTCCGCCACCACCAGAGAGGAGCGAAGTCCGCGATGACCGCCGCCCGACCCATCCCCGCGGCCGCCTTCATTCAGCGCATCGTTCATGTTGGTATGGATCGCGGCAAAGGCCGGAGCAAGCGCGGCGACCGCACCGGTTGCAACGGCAAGAAGAATTGCAAATGCAACCACCGGCCAGTTCATCGTCACGTCGTCAATGCGTGGCAAGTAGTCCGGCAACATCTGCACGCCCAGGCGCAGCGCGATCGCGGCAAACCCGATACCAAGCAATCCGCCGCTGATGCTGAGTGCCAGACTCTCTGAAAGCGATTGCCGCATCAGCGTGCCCGCGCTCGATCCCAGCGCCAGCCGCACCGCCGTCTCCTTCCGGCGCCGGATGGCGCGCACCAGCAGCAGCCCGGCCAGATTCGCGCATGCGATCAGGAGCACCACGCAAACGGCTAGGAACAGCATGTGCATCATTGGGCGCACCTGATCCAGCATTACGCTGCCCAACGGTCGCACCCAGCTGGTGCTATGCAGGTTTGCCATGAAAGCCGGATAGCTGTGCCGGACCACGCGCTCCACTTCGGTTGCCTGCGCCTCCGCCTGGATCGGAGTAATTCCAGGCTTCAGGCGTCCAACCATTTCGTACTCGAAGTTAGGCTCCGCCAGATCCTTTGGTGTTAGGTGCAGCGGCAACCAAATCTGGCCGTTTTCGACATGGCCCGGACGAATTGGGAAATAGAAATCGCGCGGCATCACGCCAATCACAATGTATGGCTCGCGCTCCAGATTCACTTTTTTTCCGATGATCCTGGGATCGCTGTGAAATAGGTCTTTCCATACCGCATAGCTCAACATCAGGATGTGTTCGTCGTGCTCCACCTCCTGCTGTGTAAAATAGCGGCCCATTATTGGCGATACGCCCAAAGTGGGGAACATGCCTGCGTCCATAAGGGGAGCGTCGAGCGCCGCAGCTTGATCGCCTGATGACAATTCAGTGCCCCACCGGAATTGATAGGCTCCCAGGCTGGAAAATGTGTGCGTATCCCGTGAGTAGGCCACAATATCGGATCCCGTCACACCAACGTAGCCGGAACCATTCCCGGTGGGCAGTCCCCGCAAGCGGTCGCCGAGTGTAACCAGCTGGCTTGGATTTTTATATGGCAACGGACGCAGCAGAATGCCATAGACCATGGAAAAAATCGTAACTGTCGCGCCAATGCCGAACGCGAGCGTCAGAACTGCGGTGAGGGTGAACCCCGGTGACTTGCGCAGTTGCCGCAATGCGTAGCGAACATCCTGGAGCAGCCTGGCCATCAATCTTCTCCTTATTCCGATCGCAGCGCCTGCATGGGATCGATGGAAGATACGCGCCGTGCGGGCAAAAACGATGCCGCCGCGGAAAACGCCAGAATGAGGGCCACAGCGGCCAATAGCGCGAGGGGATCGAAGGGGCCGACCTGAAATAAATACGACCGCACAAAGGGTGAGATAGCGATCGCCCCCGCTATTCCGAAGGCGCAGCCTATCAGGGCCAATCGCACAGCGGAACCGAGGACCAACCGGATCACGCCCGACCGCGAAGAACCCAGCGCCATGCGAATCGCCATCTCGTGCGTTCGTAGCGCCGTCGAAAAAGCAATTACGCCATAGATTCCCAGAATGGCGAGCAACACGGCCACAGAGGCAAACACCGTGACCATAATGGTGTTGAATTGGCGGGGGCCTTTTGTCTCTCCAACCGCCTCATCTATGCTTTCCACCTCCGAGAGCGCAAGCTGCGGATCGATGGAACGAACTGCATTGCGAATCGCAGGCTTCATCACAGTAGGGGATAGCGGAGAGCGCATCAGCACCGACAATTGGCTGCCAACCGTCTCTGTCGATTTCGTCAAAGCTCCCAGGGAAGCGTGGAACTGCGCGAGCGGCTGATAAAACTGATCGGAGGTCGGGTGGTCAGGGCCGCCTTGCTTCACGTCGGCAACTTCGCCGACCACAGTGAGCCACGGCGTTTTCTTATCCGTCGCTTCACCGATACGCAAACGCTTACCGATAGGATCCTGTCCGGGCCAGAAATGCTCCGCCAGGTTCCGATTCACAACGACTACTAATTGTGACTTGTCATTGTCCGCATCGGTAAACAAGCGGCCACGTTGCAGTGTAATGCCGATCGTGCGAAAGTAGTCGCCCTCAACTTGCGCGGCGGTAGCGAGGCTGGGCCCCGAGCCTTTCGGTGGCACGTACCCGTCGACGATAAAAGGCATAAACCCGGTATCGCCTCCACCGAACTGTTCTGGGAAGTACGACGTTAGACCGAACGACGTTAACCCCGGCAGTTGTTGCAATTTCTGTGTCAAGGTGGTTCTGAAGTTGTCTACATCGGATTGGGTCACGTATTTTTTCTTCGGCAATGTGTAGATGGCGGTGACGACATTCTCGGGATTGAAGCCAAGTTCGACATTGTCCATTTTTTGAAAGCTGTGCAGCAGCAGGCCACAGACAAACAGCAGCGTCATAGCGACAGCGATCTGCGCAACGGCAAGCGCAGAGCGGATCCGGCCGTGTCCACCCACAATGCCATCGCCGCGGCCGCCATCTTTCAAAGCGTCGTTCATGTTCGTATGGATGGCCGCGATGGCCGGTCCGAGTGCCGACGCGACACCCGTCGCGACGGCCAGGAAAACGGCGAACGCGATCACTGCCCAGCTCAACCCGATGTCGTCGATGCGCGGCCATGTTGTCGGGAATAATTTGAGTGACACACGAAGAACGAAAGCCGCGAGTCCGATGCCTAGCACGCCTCCGCCCGCACTGAGAACCACGCCCTCCAGAAGCGACTGCCGCATCAATGTGGCGGCGCTCGATCCGAGCGCAAGGCGTACCGCCGTCTCCCGGCGGCGGCGGATCGAGCGCACCAGCAACAACCCGGCAAGATTGGCGCAAGCGATCAGCAAGACGACACAGACCGTAAGAAAAAATATATGAATCAGCGGACGTACCTGAGCCACGGTTTCGTCCAGCAACGACCGCACGACACTACTGATATGCAGGTTTGCCATATTCGCCGGGTAGCCGCGTACAGTATCGCGTACCACTCGATTCGCATCCGCTTGCGCCTGTGCGGCTGTGATCCCGGGCTTAAGACGCCCAATCATTTCAAATCCTCGCCAGCCGGGTTGCGCAAGTTCCGCATTTGTCAGGTGAAGCGGCACCCAGATCCCGGCCTGACCTGCCGGAAATTCAAAGTTGCGCGGCATCACGCCGATCACGATATACGGATCGCGATCCAGAATGATTTTTCTGCCGAGGGTTTTGACGTCGCCATGAAAGTTGTTTTTCCATACCGCGTAGCTCAGGATAACTACCTCTTGGTTATCATCGACCTCTCGCCGAGTAAAAACACGGCCTATCAGCGGAGATATGCCCAGCGTGGGGAACATGTCCGCATCCATAGGAGTGGTGTTGAGCGGCATCGTCTGTCCGCCTTCTGCGAGCTGCATTGGCCAACGAAACTGAAGTACTCCGAGGCTATCGAAAGTACTGGTGTTGTGCTTGTAGGCCGCAATATCAGAGCCAGTTACCCCCACCTCTCCCGACGCATTGCCGGTCGGCACACCCTGCAACCTGTCGCTGAGCACAAAAAGACGGCTTGGATTTTTATAAGGAAGCGGACGAAGCAGAATGCCGTACATCATCGAGAAGATCGCGACAGTAGCGCCGATGCCCAGTGCCAAGGTCAGCACGGCCGTCAGGGTAAATCCCGGGGATTTGCCCAACTGGCGCAGCGCATAGCGAAGATCGTTCCACCATAAGGTCACAGCGAAACCTCCTCTAATTTCTTGCGCAGATCGTTCTCAGAAACCACCTGGCCGTCGAAGAGATGGACTTCGCGGTCCGCCAGCTTCGCAAATCGTGGATCGTGTGTGACCATGCAAATTGTTGCGCCGTCTTGATGCAGTTCTTTCAACAGTGCCATCACGGCTTCGCCATTGTGGGAATCGAGATTTCCTGTCGGCTCATCCGCCAGAAGAATGGAGGGTGAACCGGCCAGCGCACGGGCCACAGCGACACGCTGTTGTTGGCCTCCGGAGAGCTGCGAGGGATAATGCCGAAGACGATGCGCCATGCCTACACGGCTCAGCGATTCATTCACTCGCCGCTTGCGCTCCGCCGCAGGCATCCCGGAGCGATAGGTGAGCGGCAGTTCGACATTTTCATACACGGTCAGGTCGCCGATCAGGTTGAAGCTTTGAAAGATGAAGCCTATCTCCTGATTGCGGATGCGGGAACGCTCGGCGAAGCTCAGGTTTTCGACAGGGCGCGCATTCAACAGGTAACTGCCGCCGCTCGGAGTGTCCAGCAGGCCCAGAATCGACAGCAGTGTCGATTTGCCGCAGCCGGAAGGCCCGGAAATGGCAACATACTCGCCGCGATCCACCGTGAGATGAATTCCGGAGAGCGCATGGGTTTCAATCTCATCGGTATAGAAGACTTTCGTCAGTGCTTCAATTTGAATCAGCGATTGATCGGTAGCGGCCATGCGGTTGGTGTCCTCTCTGAGTCGAATGAACTGCTGAAGCTCGGTGCCTATTCTTCGCGCTTTGCGAAGGCTGGGTTGGAATCCACTAATCGAGCCGGATGCGATCTACATTATCCCAGCGCGACATGTCGGAAAGAATGACTGTGTCTCCCGCCGTTAGACCGCCGAGGATTTGAATTTCATTGACCGAGGCGCGGCCCACCTTTACCGGCATGCGCGTCGCGTATTTGCCACTTGCATCCAGCTTGAACAGGCTGATCGTGGAGTTTTCATTGCCGAACGCCGGACGCCCCACATACGTCACATCGTTCAGCCGTTGGAGATCGATCGTCCCATCCACGCTTAGCGCCGGCCTGGCCCCCGGCGGCAATTGCCCATCCAGCCGCACATCCACCGCAACCGTGCCGTCCACCACAGCCGGATCGATACGGCTGACGGTTCCGGGGATGATCCCGTCATGAGTATCCACTTCGGCGGCTTGGCCGATCTGGACATCGTGCGCTTGAGTTTCCGCGATTTTCAATTGCGCCTTCAACTGATCGGGCTGGATGATCTGAGCAAGCTCTGTGCCCACCGGAACGTGCTGCCCCACTTGCAGTGGCATCTGCACCAGCACGCCTTCAATGCCGGCGCGGACGTTCAGCGCATCCACCTCGCGCCGCTTTAGCTCCGCCAGCGCGCGGGCCTGTTCTACCTTTGCCTTTTGCACCGCGAGTTGCGTCTCGAGAGCTTTTTGATTAATGGAAATCTCTTGTTTCGCCAGATCCTCGCGTGTGGTCAAAGCATCGGCCTTGCCACGAGAATCGTTATACGAGAGGCCACTGATGACGCCAAGCTTATAAAGCGCCTGGTCGGTCCGGGCCTGGAGTTGCGCCTGCTGGAATTGTGCATGAATATCGGCAGCCGTGCCGCGCCGATCCATCAGACTGCTTTCCAGTGAGACCTGGGTATTATGATAATCGGCTTCCGCTTCGTTCAACTGTAACGCTGCATCCTGGGCTTCCTGCGACAGCTGCGGGTTCGTCAATTGCAGGATGATGGTATCCGGATGGAGCACCGCGCCAGGCAACTGGAGGATGCGAACCACTGTGCCGTCGGTCTCCGCCGGAATCGAGCGGATGCGGTCCTCGCGCGGAACCAGCGTGCCCAGACCGTGCACCTGGCGGATCATATTTCCGCGTTTTACTGTATCGGTCCAAACGGTGTTGCGATCTACCGTGGGAGCGGCTGGCTTTAGTCGGATAGCAAACACGATCACGCCCGCCAACAAAAGCAATCCGATAGAGAAACCAAGAACCTGACGGCGAATTTTCCGTTTTTTTAAGTCGGGACGATCAATGTCCATTGCCCGGAGAAATAGCACGCAACCAGCCAAAGAGGCATATAGCAAGATCAGTAGTTTACGAACGTTTAGAACGGGGTATTGATCGAAAACTGTCCAGTATCGAAAATGGGTGTCCATTTTCGGACACGCTCCCGATCATCAAGCTGGGCTTTTGGGCGCCTATCCCTTGACATTCGACAAAAGAGGACGTAGACCTATTGTCGAGTGTCGAGGGGAACATGCCACCATCTATCGATTTGCTGCAAGGAACGCTGGACCTGCTGATTTTGAAGACTCTCGCGCTTCAGCCGATGCATGGATGGGGTGTCGCCCAGCGTATCCAACAGATATCGAAAGATGCATTGCAGATCGGCCAGGGATCCCTTTACCCTGCACTGCATCGACTGGAATACAAGGGTTGGATTCGGTCCGAGTGGGGTCCATCAGACAACAATCGAAGGGCAAAATTCTACTCGCTGACCCGCGCGGGCAAGAAACAATTGGAGGCTGAGCTCGCGACGTGGGAGCGGCTCTCCACAGCCGTCGCTTTGGTTCTGGAGGCGCCTGCGTCATGAGGGAGTTTTTGTCCCGGTTGCGATTCTTCTTTTCGCGCAAGAAGCGTGACGAATCGGATGAAGAACTGCAATTTCATCTGGAGCAGGCAACGCAGACGAACATCGCTGCGGGGATGACAGCACAGGAAGCACGGAGACAGGCGCTCATAGCATTTGGCGGTGTCGAGCATGCACGGGAACACACATACGAGCAGCATCCCAGATGGTGGCTTGGTACAGTTCTGCAGGATACCCGCTACGCACTCCGCGGCTTTCGCCGGAACCCGCTCTTTACGATCACCGTAATCGCCACTCTCGCTCTCGGCATCGGAGCATGCACGGCCATCTTCAGCGTCGTCAATGCCGTGCTGATTCGATCCTTGCCGTATGGAGATCCCGGACGGCTCGTCTATATTTACACTCCCAATCCAAACCTCAAAAACATTCCGGCGGAAGCTTCTGACCCCAGTTACGGAGATTTCTTCGACCTACAGCGGCAGAGTCATTCTTTCGCTACCATGACTACCTTTGAACAGGCTGCATATAGCCTTGCATCGCACGATACAACGGAACGCATCGGAGGGGCACGCGTCGATGGGAATTTCCTCCCCACGCTGCAATCGGCTCCTGAACTAGGCCGGGCAATCAACTTCCAGGATGCAGAACCGGGTCACGACAATGTTGTGGTCATCAGCCATGCTTTGTGGCAGAGCATGTTCGATGGGAGTGTGGATGTTCTGACCAAGTCGTTACAACTCAGTGGCAGATCCTACCGAATCATCGGTGTGATGCCAGAGGAGTTTCAATATCCACACCGGACCGACCTGGCCTATGGAAACCTGCATATTGTGACCACACAGGTGTGGGTCCCACTTGCCCTGTCGCCGCAGCAGAAAGCAGACCGTAACGTTTCCTCTGGATACACGATTGCCCGGTTGAAACCGGGAGTTTCCGTGGCGCAGGCACAGGCCGAAATGAGTACGATCATGGCTCGGATAGATTCACTCCACGCTATTTATATAACGAGAGGACGGGGAGCGCTGGTCAAGCCATTTCTCGACCTTGTCGTGGGGCCAGTTCGCCCCTTGATGTGGCTACTGTTGGGTGCTGTCTCCTTTGTTCTGTTGATCGCGTGTGGAAATGCAGCCAACCTTCTGATGGCGCGTGCTGCCAGCAGAACTCATGAATTGGGCGTGCGTGCCACTCTGGGAGCGGGACGGACCCGTATGGTGCGGCAGATGTTGACCGAATCTCTACTCCTCAGTTCTGCTGGGGGACTCGTCGGCATCGCGCTTGCCTATGTTTTTCTGCACGGCCTTTTACGGTTGAATCCTGGAAACATCCCGCGGCTGAACGAGGCCTCTCTCGATTCGCCGGTCCTGCTCTTTATAGTGGCGCTCTCGGTAGTGACGAGCATTCTTTTTGGAATTCTGCCTGCTCTGTCTGCTTCTCGAACCAATCTCGTCGAATTCCTCAAATCCGGCGGAAGCCGCGGAACCGGGGGATCGCGAAACCGCTTGCGCAGTGGCTTGATTGTGGCGGAAATTGGATTGGTCGTCATTTTGCTGGCTGGTGCGGGACTGCTCCTGAGAAGCTATCTCAAGGTCGAATCCATTCAAACCGGGTTTTCACAATCGACGGTCGGCATGGACATTCATCTGGATTCCCGGTTCACGCAACCGCAGCAAGGAGACGCATTTTTTAAGGAATTGATCGGCAAGCTCAGTACCATTCCTGGTGTAAAGGCAGTCGGAGCTGCCGATGGTATTCCTCTCAACGGGATAAACATTACTTTCTTTTGGGTCGATGGATATGCAAACCAGAAAAATCAGTGGATCCAGATTCGCGGCGTGACATCCCATTACTTTTCAGCAATGGGTACTCCCCTGTTGGAAGGCCGGTTTTTTACTGAAGATGATGAGTCTGGGCATCCACCGGTTGCAATTATCAATGAGACTTTTGCGAAGACATATTTCCCAGGTCGCGACTCAATTGGGCAACATGTTCGCACAGGATCAATGACAAATCCGTGGCGGACCGTGGTGGGAGTGATCGGAGATGTGCGGCTTTCCAGTCTCGAAGAAGCTGCCCCACCCCAGGTGTATGAGCCATTTCAAGGTGGGAGCGCTGCTTACGGAGATAGCTCCGACTACGTTGCCGTGCGTTCGGTACTGCCTGCGAAAGAGGTAGCTACTACAGTGTGGACTATTTTGCGGACAATGGATCCCAACCTGGCGCTTACCGATGTCCACACCATGGGAGAACTTGTCTCCGCGGCAACCGCACGCCGCCGCTTCCAGACGATACTGTTGACCGTCTTTGCTGCAATGGCGCTGTTCCTTGCTCTTGTCGGTTTTTATGGCTTGGTGGCCTATTCCGTCAGGCAGCGCACAACAGAAATCGGCATACGGATCGCGCTGGGCGCGTCGAGGATACAGGTTCTGGGCATGATTTTGCGCCAGGCGCTTCAACTCATTCTCGCTGGTCTCCTCATCGGTCTGGCAGGAGCACTCGTTTTTACTCGCATTTTGACCAGTTCACTCTATGATGTACGCGCACTCGATCCTGTGACTTTTCTTGCCGTCCCCGTACTGTTGCTGCTCGTCACTCTGGCAGCGTCTCTTATTCCTGCCCAGCGCGCAGCCTCCGTGGATCCCATGCAGGCGCTGCGGGCGGAATAGCGGATGGTCCGTGAAGGATCTGGATGGGGAAGAATCTGCACAACTCTCTCCACTGCGCTTGCGTTGGTTTTGGAGGCACCTGCTCATGAAAGAGTTCCTGACCCGATTGCGATTCTTCTTCTCGCGCGGGAGACGCGGCGAATTAGACGAGGAATTGCAATTCCATGTCGAGCAGTCTACTCAAGCGAATATCGCTTCGGGGATGTTGCCGCAAGAAGCGCGCCGTCAGGCGCTGATCGCCCTTGGCGGAGTTGAGCGTGCGCGGGAAGAGGTTCATCAACAGCATCCGGGATGGTGGATCGGTACAGTTCTGCAGGATGTCCGCTACGCACTCCGCGGCTTTCGCCGGAACCCGCTCTTTACGCTTACGGTAATCGCCACGCTTGCCCTTGGCATTGGCGCGACGACCGCGGTATTCAGTGTGGTCGATCCTATTCTCTTCCGCCCCTTGCCGTATGCGCACGCCGATCGGGTTGTTTCGGTTGGGCTGTTGGGGTCTGTTACCCTGCCACGGAATGCGTGGATGCTCGGCAGTTTTTATTTCGACTGGAAAAAGGATCAAAGATCTTTTGAGGCACTTACTTCTCAGGAATACCAACCCTACCGGTGCGAGCTTACACAGGGAAACCCGGTTCAGCTTGCTTGTCTGGAAGTTGAGGCGAATTATTTGCCGACAATCGGCGTTGCCCTTCGGCTCGGGCGCAACTTTCTGTCGGAGGAGGATCGCCCTCACGGCCCGAAGGTAGCTCTTATTTCCTATCGGTTATGGGTCAGCCATTTCAACCGAGACCCTGACATTTTGAATAAGTTGATCGAGATCGAGGGCAAACCGGTCCGGGTGATCGGCATTCTCCCTGAAGATTTCGAGACGCCTACACTCGATGCGGCGGACGTGTTAGTCCCAATCCGGTTGGACGAGGCGGAAGAACGCAGATCGCATCATGGATATGTCATGCGGGACTTCGCACGGCTCAAGCCTGGCGTAACCATAGCGCAGGCAAAATCTGAACTGAAGCCTCTCCTGGAATTAACTCGAAGCATTATGCCCCCATACGCGCGAAAGCGAATTTCGTTAAGCGTTTGTTCCATACGCGCCTTCCAGATGCAGGACGTACATCTAATGGCATGGATCCTGCTGGGAACAGTGCTTGCAGTCCTGCTGATAGCTTGCGCAAACGTTGCCTCCCTGTTTATGGCGCGCGGCGCAGCGCGGGAACGGGAGCTGGCAATGCGCTCCGTCCTCGGCGCAAGCCGGGGACGACTCGTTCGCCAAACACTGACGGAAGCATTCCTGCTGGCCCTCGCAGGGGCTATTGCCGGATGCGCTCTGGCGGAGATACTGCTGTGCGTCTTCATCGCTATTGCTCCGACTGGTGTCCTTTTCCTCAGCGAAGCACGAATCGATATCCGAATCATTCTGTTCACAGTTTTTCTTTCGCTGTTTTGCGCGGCTCTGTTTGGAATTGTTCCCGCGCTACAGACGCCAAACGCGACCGTACTTGCCACGCGCTCAACGCTCCCGGGCACACAAGCTCTTCTGCGGCGCGGCCTGGTAGCGTCACAAATCGCCATCAGCATCGTTCTGCTGTCTGGTGCAATGCTCCTGTTGCGGAGCTTCTGGAACCTCGAGAGGCAGAATTTAGGAATGCAAACGCGGCATATATTGACTGTGAATGTTTCCCTCTCCGATCAGTATCGAACTGGCCAGAAGCGAATGGAGTTCTATCAACAAGCGGAACAGGCGATGCGCCGCTTACCGGGAGTTACAGCTGTAGCGTTAAGCGATTCGGTGCCTCCGGGTGGTTGGCAGAATGGCGACTGGTCCGGACTGATGGCTGTCGCAGGCAGGCCTCTGCCCACGAAAGATGACGCAGGCAGACCAATCGCTTGGCGCTGGGTGACGCCACCTTATTTTCATATACTGGGCATTCCGATCGTTCAAGGCAGAAACTTTACACAGGAGGACCGGAACTCCAACGGGCATTTTCTCATCCTCAGCAAACTACTTGCGGACCGCATGTTTCCTGCAGGAAACGCGATCGGGCAAAGCATTCAACCGAGGTGGAATGACAACGAGCCCTGGTATCTGGTCGTCGGCGTTGCCGGAAATGTGAAAAATTCAGGACTTGGCAGCCCGAACGAGCCGGAATATTACCGGCTTAGGCGCAATTTCGTGGGGGACTGGGATCCGAATTCCTGGGGCATCCATTCGGTCATGATCCTGGAAACCGCGCTCCCGCCGGCAGCCGTAGCTCCGTGGGTTCGGTCGCAAATTGCCCACATTGATCCTACCGCGCTGGTCGACATTGCGACTCTCACCCAACAGGTTAGCAAGTTGGCCGCTCGACCCCGGTTCGAGACAGCATTGCTCGGATTCTTTGCTTTTACCGGGCTTCTGATGGCCATCATCGGTTTATATGGCGTCACCTCGTTTGTGGCGATGCAGCGCACGCAGGAGATCGGAGTGCGCATGGCGCTGGGAGCCAGCAGGTCCAACATCCTGCGGCTGATCCTGTGGGAGGGAGTGCGCCTGATTGCGCTCGGAGCCGTTGTGGGACTCGTGTCAGCGCTGGCACTCTCTCGCATATTAACAAGTCTGCTATTCCGCATCAGCCCGTATGATCCGGCGAGTTTTATTGGGGTCGTGTTGCTGTTAGCTTTGGTTGCTCTTGCGGCAACATTGATTCCAGCACGTTCCGCGATGAAGGTCGATCCCGTGGTGGCTCTTCGGCATGAGTAGCAGGTAGCGAGTCTCTGCCACGCCGTGCAATTGAGTTGCATGCTAAACGAGGTAGAAAGATGGAGATCCATCGATGCTGGAGTTGCAGAACCTATCCCGAAGCTTTCGAG
>CAWGLF010000031.1:0-102331 GCA_963823295.1 uncultured Acidobacteriota bacterium | reverse complement strand
TTTTCCGCTGGACTGGAATCATTGGTGTATTGATGAATGGCCAGACCGCATATCCGAGGCGGAAGACGTTGCAGGTAAGCCGGTATGGGTCAGCGAGGTTGGAGCCTCCTCCTTTGGAGCAGAAGAGATTCAGGTTTTTGGACTGGAGCGCACGCAACAGCTATTAGCTGGACGCACTCCGCGGGCACACTGGTATAGCCTTTTCGATTTGCCGCCCACGTGGCCCGCTACCACGCGACATAAGGAAGCCGAAGGCAGCTCGTATTATCGCCATTACTACATGGGCTTAGTCAAAGCCGACGGTACGCCGAAGACAGCCGCGAAAACATTTATGCAGAACCCCGGACTTGGCATATGTCAGTGGTTCCATTTCGAAGATCACCGGCTGAATGATGGAGTGCGTTGGCTGCAGGATCTAGATGTGCGATATCTGCGTACCGGAATTAGTTGGGCGGATTCTTTCCGTCCCGGTGCAGAGCAATGGTTTGATTATCAGATGCAGATGCTGAAACCATTTGAGACTACTCTGACACTGTGTTTTACTCCCGAACACCTCGGCCTGGAACCGCATTATGCCAGCCCGCCCAGAAATCCTGAAGACTTTACAGATTTTGCCCGGTGGGCAGTAACTCGCTACGCGGGAGCTCCTTCAATACTTCGTCAAGATTCCGGTCCATCGCAGATCGACTGCAAGGAAGAGGTAGCAATTCATGACTAAGCGCGCACTAATTACCGGAGGCGCTGGATTCGTCGGCTCTCATCTGGCAGATGGACTACTTCGCAACGGCTACGCAGTACGATGCCTGGATAATCTGACAGACCAGGTACACCAAGGGCAAATTCCCTAGTATCTGTCCCGCGAAGTCGAGTTCATCCGCGGAGATATAAGAGATCGGCAAGTTTTTTCGAATGCGCTACGCGGCGTCGATGTAATCTATCATTTCGCAGCCGCTGTTGGAGTCGGCCAGTCCATGTATGAGATCAACCGCTACATGGATATCAATACTTTGGGGACAGCGGAACTGCTGCAGGCGCTGCTGGAATCCAAGACGAAGCCACGGAAACTCGTTGTTGCTTCTTCTATGTCGATCTATGGAGAAGGCCTGTATTCCTGCGGCTGTTGCGGGATAACATCGCCCCCGGTGCGAACTATGGAACAGTTTCGGTCTGGCATCTGGGACTTATCTTGCCCTGAGTGCAACGGGATAGTTAAACCGCAACCAACGCCGGAAACAAAGCCGTCGGAAGTTACCAGTGTCTACGCTTTATCGAAGCGCGACCAGGAAGAACTATGCCTTCTCTATGGCCGCACATACAATATTCCGGTCGTGGCGCTCCGCTTCTTCAATATCTATGGACCCCGTCAGGCGCTCTCGAATCCCTACACTGGCGTCGCCGCTATCTTTGCCTCCCGCCTGCTGAATTATCAGGCGCCGCTTGTATTTGAAGATGGCGAGCAGCGGCGTGATTTCGTCAGTGTGCACGATATCGTGCGGGCAAATCTGCTCGCGCTGGAAAAGCCCGGAGGCGGACGGCCAGATATTTAATATCGGCAGCGGCGCGCCGATCACAATTCGCCGCGTGGCGGAAATACTGGCCGACTGTCTGGGTGTAGATATTGCTCCAGTCATCACCGGCAGAAGCCGGGCCGGAGATATTCGCCATTGCTATGCGGATATAACGAAGGCTCGGCAGCTTCTTGGTTATGAACCTCAGGTCAGCTATGAAGAGGGATTCTCCGAGCTTGCAACCTGGCTAGGTTCGCAGCAGGCGGAAGACCGGGCTGAAATTGCGGTGGGTGAGTTGGACGCATATGGACTTAGCGCGCGAGCATAATCGAGGGTAATTCCACAATGGCTACTGATTCAATCCCGAATGTTCTTATTACAGGCGGAGCAGGATTTGTCGGATCGAACTTTGCCGCCCATCTGCTTCGCAATACGGAGGCGCATGTTCACATTTTCGACAATTTTTCTCGCGCAGGCGTCGAGCACAATATCGATTGGCTGACTTCCCTCTCCGGGCGCAGCAATCGGTTGCGAGTCACGGATGGCGATGTTCGCGATCCGCTGGCCGTAAAGCGCGCCGCGCAGGATGCCACCGAGATCTATCATTTCGCCGCTCAGGTTGCGGTCACAACTTCGCTGTCCGATCCCGTCGGCGACTGCGACATCAATATCAAAGGCACTCTGAATGTACTGGAAGCCGCTCGCGCCTGCGGACGACAGCCTTTCATGCTCTTCACATCCACGAACAAGGTCTACGGATCACTTGATCAGATACGCATTCGGGCAGAAGAAAACCGCTACTGCTTCCATGATGCACATTATCCCGGCGTGGACGAAAGCACTCCGCTGAACTTCTATTCGCCGTACGGCTGCTCCAAAGGATCCGCGGATCAATATGTCCGCGACTACTCCAGAATCTACAATCTGCCGACCGTCGTATTCCGCATGTCCTGCATCGCCGGACCGCGCCAGTTTGGCAATGAAGACCAGGGCTGGGTCGCGCATTTCCTCTACTCCGCTCTGAACCAGCAGCCCATCACGGTTTATGGAGACGGACGCCAGGTTCGTGACGTACTGCATGTTGCCGACTTGGTCGAAGCCATAGAAGCCGTCCGGCAAAACCGGAACCAGACAGCCGGACAGATTTATAACGTCGGCGGTGGCATGGATCGTTCCGTTTCCGTCCTCGAAGTGCTGGAAAATATTCGCACCGAGCTCGGCCGGCCCATCTTATGGAGTCATGACAAAGTACGGCCCGGAGATCAGCCCATCTACGTCACCAACTTCAGCAAATTGACCGAACATACCGGCTGGCAGCCACATCGCAGTTTTGCAACCACTCTTTCCGATATCCACGCGTTCTGGAAAGAAAACCGGCAAATCCTCCGTGGCGGAGCTCTCCGCCGAAGCTTCAGCACGCCAATGGAGCTTTCTGTCCACAGGAAAGACTGGCATGAAATACGCTCTGGTCAATCCGAACTGGACGTTTCGAGGGCTCGACCTACTTCGGTTGCCGCGATCCGCATCTTCCATTGGAGCTGCTGTCCGCCCAAAATTTTCTGCGCCAGCAGGGTCATGAAGTGCTGCTGGTCGATGCGCAGATGGAAGGACTGAATCCAGCCGAGGTCCGTGACCGGCTGATTCCCTTCCAGGAAGATTTTCTCGTGATTCCCAGCGCGCCTTCCTATCTATTCTGGCGCTGCCCTCCTCCGGAACTGCGCGTCCCGCGTGAATGGATTGCCGCGCTGAACGTCCATCGAAAACTGTCCTGATTGGACCGCACGCTTCGGCGACCCCGAAGGCCGCGCTGAAAAAAACAGGCGCGGACATCGCCTTGCGCGGCGAACCCGATCAGACGCTCGGCCAGCTTGCCACCGAACCATGGCAGCTTATCGCTGGCTGCTGCTGGCGCGAAGACGGCCAGATCCACCTCAGCACTTCTCTGGCGCGACCGATATGAAGCAGCTTGGCACGCTCGATTTTTCCGGCTATCCTGTCGAGCGGCATACGCACAAGCACCATGTATTCACGGAAATTCCTGGCCTCGGGGCCGAGCTGGAATTTGCGCGCGGCTGCCCATGGTCCTGCACTTTCTGCAACAAGACTTTGTTTCGCAACAAATTTCGCGAACGGGATGTCGACTCTGTTCTGGCGGAAATTCATGCGCTGCTCGCGCGCGGAGTCACCTACGTCTATTTCATCGATGAAATTTTCGGCGTAGGAAAAAACGTGCGCCGGCTGCTCGAAGAAATCTCGCGCCTCCCTCTCTCGATCGGCTTTCAGACCCGCATCGATTTATGGGACAAGGAAGGGCCTCGACCTTCTCGGGCGCGCCCACTGTATCTCGTTCGAGTGTGGAATCGAGTCCATCACCGAAACCGGCAGGGATGAGCTGAATAAGAACTGCCGCCTCTCCACCGAACGCATTACGGAGCTGCTGAAGTACGCGCGCAAAAATATCCCCTGGGTGCAGGCGAATCTTATCGAGACATTGCACGACGATCCTGCCGACGTAGCCGCGTGGCAGTCCGACCTGAAGCAGGCCGGTGTATGGGTCAGCGAACCCGTCCCCATGTTCCCCTTCCCGGGCAGTCCGCTTTATGTCGAGACCTTTGGCGTTCCGCCCGATGATGAAGCATGGGAACGTGCCCATCGCCATTATCTCGGACTGTTCAATGAACGCGGCTACAGCGATATTCAGGAGCAGAATCCGGTGCCGTTAGAGGGCCTGGAATGCGTGTACTGATCACGACGGATACGGTTGGCGGCGTGTGGAGCTATACGCGCGAACTGGTTTCCGGTCTGCTCGCCGAAAGACATTTCCGTAATGCTGGTCACGCTTGGACGCACGCTGAATGCGGAGCAAGTGGCGTGGACCGAATCCATCGCAGCGCGATTCCCTGAAATCTTTTATTCTTGTCCCCACGAGCTATCCGGCTGGAATGGATGGAAGATGCCGGGCAGGATGTTGAAGCAAGCCGCCGTTACCTTGAGCGTTTGGTCCGAGAATACAAGCCGGATCTGCTCCACACGAATCAATTCTGCTTCGCCTCTCTCGACCTGTCGATCCCACGCATACTTAGTCGCTCATAGCGATGTTCAAAGCTGGTGGCGTGCCGTCCACGGCATCTCCCCACCGAATACAGACTTGGTTCCGCCGCTATACCAGCGATGGTGCGCGAAGGGTGTTCATGGCGCAACCGTTGTAATCGCTCCGACTCAATGGATGCTGAATCAGATCGAGGATATCTACGGAATACCGGCGTGCTCGCGTGTCATTCCGAATGGCTGCTCGCCTGGAACATTCCAACCCGATCAGCAGAAGCAGTTACAGGCGGTGAGCCTTGGCCGGCTGTGGGACGAAGGAAAAAACATCCAGATTCTGGAGCAAGTGCAATCACCCATGCCGATCCTCATCGCGGGCGACACTCGCGCCCCCGGAGGGCTCCACCTCCGCCGCCTTCGCCACTCAACCGCAATACCAATCTCCGCTATCTTGGCGCGCTTACCGAGAGTGAAACCCGGGCCTGCTCGCGGGCAGCGCCATTTATATCGCTACCTCGCGTTATGAGCCCTTTGGGCTTGCTCCTCTCGAAGCGGCTTTTTCCGGGTGCGCCATTGTCGCGAATGACATTCCATCCCTGCGCGAAGTCTGGGGAGACGACGCCATGTATTACGCACGCAATGATCCCACTTCGCTGGCCTCGTGTCTTTGCGCTCTCGCAGACGATCCGGTTCTTCTTGCTCAAATGGCTGAGAATGCGAACCGGCGTGCCCATGCGCAGTTCACCGCATCCACGATGATATCGGCATACCTCAATCTTTACAACAGTGTGTTGCAATCCGGTCTGTTCAACCGCCCATGCCTAATTACTCCATCTGCATGTTCGTGCCTTCGCTGCGTTCCGACTGGAACAATGGCAATGCGCATTTTCTTCGCGGACTGGCGCGCGGTCTGGTTTCGCTCGGCCATGATGTCCGCTGTTATGAGCCGCAAAATGGCTGGTCCTACGAAAACCTGCTGGCGGAAGAGAAAGGGCGCAGCATCGCTCGAGCAGTTCGCCATCTCCTATCCAGAACTCGATGTACGGCTCTATGCGCCGGATGCAAGACTTGGTCAAGCAGCTCGCCGACGAATTGCGAAGCGCCGACATTGTCATCGTTCATGAATGGTGCGAGCCTCAGGTCGTAGCCGCCATTCTCGAACTGCGCGATGCACTCGGATTCAAGGCGCTGTTTCTCGATACCCATCATCGCGCCTCTTCTTCTCCGCAGGAAATCGAGCGGCTGCATGTTCGCAAGTTTGATGGCATCCTGGCGTTTGGCGAAGCGCTGCGCCGCATCTATCAGCGAGCGCCTCGGAATTTCGCGCGCATGGACGCTGCATGAAGCCGCCGATATTTCCACTATTTCACCCTCTATGCGCGAGAAAACAGCCGACTGCGTCTGGGTCGGCAATTGGGGAGATGAAGAGCGCACACGCGAGCTGCACGAATTTCTGATCGAACCGGCACGCGCCTGCATCTCCAAATTTCGATGTCTATGGAGTTCGTTATCCGCGAGCAGGCGCAGCAGGCTTGAGCTGTCGCGGGAATCGCCTATCAGCGGCTATCTGCCCAATCTGTCGGCCGCCTTGTGTCTACGCGCATGCCCGGCTCACGCTGCACATCCCTCGCCAGCAATACGCGGAGGCGCTTGCAGGAATCCCCACCATCCGGGTTTTCGAAGCGCTCGCCTGCGGGATTCCGCTGATCTGTTCCCCGTGGCAGGATACGGAGAAATTATTCGATCCACACACATTCATGATGGCCCGCGATGGAAAAGAAATGACCGCGCATGATTGCCGAATTGCTCGCCGACAGCAGCGCTCGCGAGCAATTGGCGCAGGCTGGCCTTGAATGCATCCTGCAGCGGCATACCTGCGCTCATCGCGCGGAACAGTTGACAGAAATTTGCGAGGAGGTCCTGGCATGAACATTTTCGTCTTCGGCTCCAGCATTCTTTCTTCCTACTGGAATGGCGCCGCCACCTATTACCGCGGAATCTACAAAGAGCTGCATCGGCTTGGCCATCGCATCACCTTCGCCGAACCCGACGCATTTGGCCGCCAGCAGCACCTCGATCCCGGAGACTATTCGTATGTCCGATTCGATCGTCTATGCTCCGGACGCCGATTTACAGCCGCTGCTGACGCAAGCCGCCGAAGCCGACCTCGTAATCAAACACAGCGGCATCGGCATCCGAGACCAGGAATTGGAAGCGCGGGTACTCGATTGCCGCCGGGCGGGAAATGCAATCGCGTTCTGGGATGTCGATGCACCGGCAACGCTTTCCCGCATCTCGCTCGATCCCGCCGATCCCTTTCGCAGTCTCATCGCGCGCTACGACGCCATCTTCACCTACGGCGGAGGACCGCCCGTGATCGAGCAGTATAAAAGCTTCGGCGCGCCGCCTGCGTACCCATCTACAACGCGCTCGATCCAGATACGCATTTTCCCGTCCCGCCGGAAAGCAGATGGCGCTGCGATCTGGCATTCGTCGGCAATCGTCTTCCCGACCGCGAGCGCCGCGTGGAAGAATTATTTCTGCGCGCCGCCACGCTCGCTCCGGAGATGCAGTTCATTCTGGGCGGCGAAGGGTGGGGAGATAAAGCGTTGCCGACGAACGTGCGCTGGATCGGCCACGTTCCTTCCGGCCTGCACAATGTCATCAACTGTTCCGCGCGCATGGTGCTCAACATCAATCGCGATTCCATGGCCGCGGTCGGCTTTTCCCCGCCGACGCGCGTATTTGAAGCGGCCGGAAGCGGCGCCTGCCTGTTCTGCGATGCGTGGCCCGGAATCGAACAATTTTTTGCTCCCGGTAAGGAATTGCTCGTCATCCACTCCGCCGACGATATCGTCAAAGCGCTGCGAAATTATCCAGATACCGCCGCCCGGCAAATCGGCTCCGCATTTCGCGCGCGCGCATTGGCGGACCACACCTATCGCCAGCGGGCGCTCGAGTTCGACCGCTTCATCCGCCACACTCTGCTCGCAATCGCCGCCGAGGCCCTGCCATGAAGATCGTGATCCTCGGTCTCACCATCACTTCCTCCTGGGGAAACGGCCACGCGACGACTTATCGATCGCTGTGCCGCGCACTGGCCGCGCGCGGCCATCGCATTTTCTTCCTCGAAAAAGATGTCGAATGGTATCGCAGCAATCGCGATCTGCCGCAGCCGGATTTCTGCGAAGCATCCCTTTACGACGATTGGGAGGAAGCTGTTCCACGAGTGCTTCAGCAGATACGAGGATGCCGATCTTGTCATCCTTGGCTCTTACTTCCCGGACGGCATCGCGGCCGCCGATCTGCTCGCGGAAAAGGCCCGCTGCCCAGTCATGTTCTATGACATCGATACCCCGATCACGCTGGCGGCGCTTCGCGCACACGGCACCGCAGAATATCTTGAGGCGCGTCAAATTCCCGCGTTCGACGCCTATCTCAGCTTTACCGGCGGCCCGCTGCTCGAAGAACTGCAAACCAGATTCGGAGCGAAGCGGGCAATTCCCTTCTACTGCTCGGTCGATCCCGACCGTCATTTTCGCTATGCCGCGAGAGCGAAATCATAACTGCGATCTGAGTTATCTCGGCACCTACTCCGAGGACCGGCAGAATAAGTTGGAAGATTATCTCTGCGAACCCGGCTCGCGCGCTGCCGAACCATCGCTTCATCGTCGCCGGCTCGCAATATCCGCCGGAGACTGCACTGGCCCGGCAACGTAACGCGCCTGACCCACGTCTCTCCGCCCGAGCATCCGAAGTTCTATTCGTCTTCCCGATTCACTCTCAATCTGACTCGCCGGGAAATGGTCGAGGTGGGTTATTCGCCTTCCGTGCGGCTGTTTGAAGCTGCGGCCTGCGGCGCTGCCATCCTGTCCGACCAATGGCCGGGTCTCGATACATTTTTCACTCCCGGAAAAGAGATTCTGCTGCCGGAAACACCGCAGGCGATCATTGATATTTTGCGGAATTTCTCAGAAAAAGAAATCTCTGCGATCGGAGAAGCTGCCCAGGCACGTGTTTTGAAAGAGCATACGGCAACTCATCGCGCGGAGGAACTGGAGCAGGCAATCGAGCTCTGCTCCACACCCGAACGCCGCCGTCAATGCACGAGCCGGGCTCGTCGAGCTCGGGAAGTAATTCTTCCAAAGAGCGAACGCACAGGTCGGGCTTGCGAGACAAGCAGCTCTTCGTAAGAAAAAATTCCCGTAGCGACCGCAATCACAGGCAAACCGTTTTCGCGCGCCGCCAGAATGTCCGCCGGCGTATCGCCGACGACGCACACGCTCGCGTCATTCCCCGCAAGTCTTTCGCTCTTGCATGCTGCGAGGCGAAATGTCTCCGCGCGGCTCTCACAATCATCGCTGAATCCGCCGAAAGAAAAGAACTCCCGCAAGCCGCAGGCTTCCAGTTTCAACCAGCCGATCGCTTCCAGGTTGCCTGTCGCCACGCCCAGCAACGCGCCACGGCGCCGCGCATGTTCCAGAACGCGCTGAACGCCCGGCAGAACCTGGGCCTGATCTGCGCGCGATTTTCGCCGACCTGCTGCGCCATTCCTTTCAGCCCTGCCGGAATCAGCGGACGCCACGACTCTTCCGGCACGCCCGCCAACCGCAATGCATCCGCTATGATTTTCGGGTCGGTGCTTCCATGGACCGGCACGCCTTCCAGGGTAAGTTCCTGTCCGGAGATATCTCGCAGGCATTCGAGAAAGGCGAAATAATGCACCGCGTCCCGGCATTCGAGCAGCGTTCCATCGATGTCGAACAGATAGCTGTCGAATGTGTCCCACTCGGCGTCACTCAACGGCATTCGTTTCTCGATCTTTGGCGGTTCATGCAAGCAGCGCTTTTACATCGCCGGAGACCGCGCCGGATAAACCGCCTGAAATTCCATGCGGCATTCGGCGGCCAGTTCCTGCCACCGGCAAAGATAAACTTCCTCTTCGGGATGCTCCTCGATCCGGAACCCGGAGCTCCGCAGCATTGCCTCCACGCAAGCCCGGTTCGGCAGCCACCAATTCGTCGGATCGCCGCAATAGGAATGCTCCACGAAATGCAGCTTCGGATATGCCGGCTCTTCGAAAACTCCGTTTCCGCGAAATCGTAATCGCCGGAAACCGGCAGAACATCCCTGCTGCCCCGCTGCATCGACTGGAACAGCAGCAGATCTTTCGCCACATGTTCATGGATCAGATCGAGCGCCAGCAACGGATGGCGCAGATGATACAGAACTCCCATGAATATGACGAGATCGAATTTCTCATGTAGCTGCGCGACATCCCACACCGACAGCTTGCGAAATTCGACGTCTACCCCGCATACATCCGCGGCAAACCTCGCCTGGTTCAGATAATCCTCATCCCAGTCGATTCCAAGCACCCGATCCGCTCCGCGCGATTTCATCTCCATGGAATAAAATCCGGCATTGCACCCGATATCCAGTACCGTCATGCCGCGCAGATCCTCCGGAACCACATGCCGGAATCTGCTCCATTTCAGTCGCGGGTAGTCGCCCAGAAAATGGTCCGGCGCCGTCGGTACACCCATCAGATCCATATTGTGGAACCAGGGCGCAAGCTCTGCGATTTTCTTCCTTACCGAAGATTCAGTCCATTTTTCCTCGGATAATGCCGGCATTCACGACTCTCCTGGTTTGAACGAACTGGCTTTTGTCCGGGCACCGGCCGGGCATTCGCCCGGCGCTCTGCTAATAAGTTTGGATGCACCACCGGAGGTTCAGGCCCGCATCTGTGCAGCCAACAATTCAAGCTATAGCTATAAAACCATCATAGCGGCCGGCTACTTACAATCGGCATCAGCAACCATAGTAACGATCGTTCAATCGGCCGCCGATCCTTAATTGTGGCCGGTGATCGGGCAGCCAGCTTGCACGCTACCCAACCTGTACCAGTCTCGCTGTCATCCCAGCAATATGGCCTTCGATCCCGATAAAGCCAAGAAATCTTTCGTAGTCTCCGCAAATCGCTGCGATCAATGCCGCACCAGCCCTCGCCGAAACAGGTCCACGAGCTTCGCACGCGCAGCCGCCGTCTGGAGGCGGTGGTTCATACGTTGATGCTGGAAGACCGGAAAGAAGGTAAACGCGTTCTCCGGGCCATCACTCCAATCCGCAAAAAAGCCGGCAAGACACGGGACATGGATGTATTTCTCGGGCTCCTGACTACCATTTCCAGAGGATGAGGAAAAGGAATGCGTCATTGAACTGATCGAGTACCTTGGGTCGGAACGCGTTAAAGCGACTCGCAAGCTTCGCAGTATCTTTTCCGCGCACCAGAAGAATGCGCGCGCTCGTCTGAAACAGTGTTGTGCCCTGATTGAAAAGCAATCTCCCGGTTCGAAAAAACCCGGCGCAGCAAATCCAGACTGGTCTGCAAGCGCAATGGCAGCCGCGCTCGAAATCTGGACCGAGCTAACGGATTGGCCGCGGCTCAATGCATCCAACCTGCATCCATTCCGGCTTCAAGGTGAAAGAATTACGGTACATCCTTCGACTGCGTGAAGGGGATGACGATGAATTCGTCCGCACTCTGGAAGAAGTAAAAGACGCGATCGGCGGATGGCACGACTGGAATGAGCTGGCAGCCATCGCAGCCGGAGAGCTGAGGCACGGAACCCAATGTCCTCTGGTGAAACAGATGCGTTCTACAGCGAAGCAGAAATTTGTCGATGCTTTCTCTGTGGCCAACGCGATGCGGAAAACATATCAGGAAGGCAACATCGACTGGACAGGCACCTTAACCGGCAACTCCCCGATAGCCGCAGGTAATCGGCGGCTGTATTTGTTACGTTCCGCTCCTCGGCACTCTGAGTCCGAGAAGACATCGCCGTGAGATTCCGATTCGCCCGCGTGTTCACGCCTGCTCCACCTTTAATTGCGGATTGAAAGTGTTTGTCCTGTGAAATATACTCGGCGAGTCGAATCAGATCACATCTGAGGAACACATGAAATTTCAAACTTCGGCCGGCTCTGTGCATGATCCTCGCTACTCTGCTTTTCCGCAGTACTGGTCGCTCAAACGAATTTCCCACCAGGACAGCTTGACCCCACCAGAAACATCGCTTCTCCTCAGACGATCAACCAGGGACACGCCGCTTTGCCCGAGCAGTACATCTGGAGTGCCGAGCCCCATCCCGCCGGCGAGCCCGGCGCGAAGCCGGAGCCGAGCCAGCCGAGCCCCCACTATTTCCGCGCATCCTTCAATGTCGAATCGGTCCCCCAGCAGGCCACTCTGTATATCGCGGGTCCGGAGAAGCTGGAGGTTTATATCAACGGTAAGCTCGCGGACAAAGATGAAAAGAATCCTGCCTCGCCGCTCAGAATGATGGTTTTTTCCACGGACATCGACAACCTGCTGCAGACAGGAAAAAATTCCGTGGCCCTCAAGCTATCGCCGTCGCCGGATCTCGGCGAAGACGAAACGTATTTTGTCGCAAAGATTCTGCCGCGCTCCAAAGGTATCGATGCGCCTGCTCTCCTGGTCACCGACGGCAACTGGAAATACACCCAGCAACCCGGCTCCGGTTGGCAGAATTCACAATTCGACGACAGTTCCTGGAAGCCCGTCCGCACCTTTGGCCCGATTGAAAGCTCGCTCGAATTCTTCCAGGGCAACATCGACTCCGGTCTCTACCGCTGGCCCGGGTACATTGGCGCTTCCCCATTCCTCGCCCATACCGTTCTCCCTGCGAAAACCGTCCAGCAGGTTTACAGCGGACGCGGAAGCTACAGCAATCTCGATGTGCTCACGCAATCCATCGCCGTCCGCTTCCGGCAAAGATTTCACCGTTCAGCTCGCCTCCGCAACCGTGCCGGGGACCGAAGCTCCCAGCATTCTGCTCGACTTCGGCAAAGAAATTAACGGGCGCCTGAACTCGTCTCGGATTCCGAACAACCCCATTCAGTTGACCATTCAGTATGGCGAATCGAAAGAGGAGACGCTGAAGGAGCCGTATCTCGGAGTCGACCCGCTGACCATCCCGCCGCACGCCACCGCGTATGGCCCCAAATCTGCGTTTCGCTACGCAAAGATTCGCTTTCTTGGCGGTGGCGCGACTCTCCGCTTCCATTCGATCGCGGTCGATGCCATCTATTATCCCGTCCAGTATCGCGGCTCCTTTGAATCCTCCGATCCGCTCCTGAACAAAATCTGGGAGATCGGCGCCTACACTTCTCACCTCTGCATGCAGGACGATATCTGGGACGCTCCCAAGCGCGACCGTCGCCGCTGGGCCGGCGATCTCGACGTCAGCGGCCGCGTCATCGATGATGTCTTCGACGACCACTTCCTGATGCAGGAAACGATGACGAACCTGGTCGGCAATCCACCCGTCAAAACCCATGTAAACGGCATCGCCGGCTATTCCGCCTGGTGGATCAGCGAAGTCACGCAATATTACCTGCACACCGGTTCCACAGAATATCTGCAGAGCCTGCACGAACGTCTGGTGCAGCTTTTGAACTACATGGACACGGAAATCGACTCTAAAAACCTCTTCGCCGATACCACCCACACCTGGGGATTCGTCGATTGGTCGCCGGAGCTGAACGGCGACACTCCGGAAGCGCGCCGCGCCACGCAATTTGAGTATTACCTCGCCTATCGCGACGGAGCGTCCCTCTTACGCGATCTCGGCGACACCTCCAACGCGGAACATTTTGAACAGCGGGCTCAGTTATTGAAGGAGGCTTCTCAGAAATATCTGCTCGATCCTGCTACCAATACGTTCGGCGACCGCTGGCAAACCAACGCCATCGCCGTCTACTCCGGCGTGGCGAACCCATCGCAATATGCGCCCATCTGGAATCATGTTCTCTCGACCGTCGCGACCACAAAATATACGGCGTTCTTTATGAGCCCGTATTACAACTACTACATCATCTCGGCCATGGCCCAGACCGGCCATAGCAAGCAGGCATTGGACTGGATTCGCAAATACTGGGGCGGCATGATCGACGAAGGCGCAACCAGTTTCTGGGAAGCATACTATCCCAGTTGGCCCAAGCGGGACTTCCATGCATCCTTGCAGGCCGATGACGGTACTGGCTATTTCGTCAGCCTGGCGCATGGATGGTCAAGCGGACCCACTGCGTGGATGATGGAACAGATCCTTGGTATCCAGCCCACCGCGGCCGGTTTCGCCAAAGTCACGATCCGGCCCGACCTCGCCGGCTTGCAATGGGCCCGTGGCGCGGAGCCAACTCCGCACGGCCTGCTGAAAGTAGCGCTTGAACAGAAAAATGGCCTCGAAACCACCGTCGATCTTCCACCTGGAGTTGAGGCCGAAGTGCTGGTTCCTGTCAGCCACGGAAACAGTCATGTGCTGGTCAACGGCAAAGCAGAAATGAATACCCATCCCACTGCCGACGGCACACGCAATTCCGTCACGCTGAGCCAACCTGGTCATTACATCCTGCAAACACAATGAACCTTGCTGCCATTGAGCCGGGACGCCCCACGTCTCATTTCTGAAGACATAGTTTTTTGCTGTTCCGCTTGGCTGAAAAGCAATATGAATTCATCCAAGCCGACCGCTTCGCGGCAGCCAGACTCTGCTACACCTCAAAATCCGGGCTTTTCTGACCAGCGCAGTCTTTGAAAAGACTTTCCGGCAATGGGTCGCCATCGGAACACGTTTTCAGGCCTGCTCTGAGCTCTGTCCTCGTACCTGGCGAACTCATCGCGCGGCTATTGGACGATTCATGCAGCTCTGTCGCGCTTCCTTTGCCCAAAGCTGTCCTCCGCACCAACCCGAAGGCCCATATAGTGTCTACGTGGCCGAACCGTGAACAGTCAGCGGGCAATCGCCCGTCTCCGTCAGGAGGGGGTCCGATGAAATTTTCCGACACCATTGACTTAGTGCTGCAGGGTCAAGAACAACAACCGAATCCTGTCGATTGCGCCCGAGCAGTCCGTCTATGAGGCGATCAAGAAGATGGCCGAACACAATGTAGGTGCCTTACTGGTCATCTCCAACCATAAACTTGTCGGTATTTTGTCGGAGCGTGACTACGCCAGAAAAATAGCCCTCGCCGGCCATTCTTCCAGAGAGACCCCGGTCCGCGAAATCATGACCAGCCCTGTTGTCTCCGTAACTCCGCGTCACACCGTAGACGAATGCATGGCCATGATGACCGAACACCATTTCCGCCACCTCCCCGTGATGCAGGAGGATCACGTAATGGGAGTAATCTCCATCGGCGATTTAGTAAAGTGGGTAATCTCCGGCCAGGCAAAAACTATCCAGGAGCTTGAGGGCTACATCACAGGAGCCTATCCCGGGTAGCTAGCACGGTGCCCACGTTGCTTTTCAGAGACGTGGGATCGTCAATGGCCCCAGCATACGATTTCTACCCGGGTGTGAGACCGTGATCCTGGAAATTTTCGCCAATGTCTCAACGTGTCGCGAGGATCGGCTATACGAGGCATCTGCTTATTGGCACGAAAAGGAGGAATAGCATTCACGAGCATCCAGATAGAATTGATTCGAATGGTATCTCACTTCCTCCAGGCGGGACGAGTTCTTAGAAGTCTGCCCTTCCGTTAATGTCGATAGGTCTGAACTACCTTCTAGCATCGTCAATTGATGATCCGCACCGCGCCCGGACCCACCAGCTCTTCCACGCGCTCGACAAATCCCTTATCCGCCGCGACCCCGAGACCTTCCGGCTCCAGCACCACCAGAAATTCATCCCTCTGCTCAAAATCGAGCAGGATCTTCCCCGGACCCGGCGCGCCCAGGATCACAGCATGCAGTTGCGCCATCGCGCTTTCGCTCGCGCGGTCCAGCGGAATGCGAATCCGCATGCTCGCCGGCAGCTTCACCTTCACATCTTCCAGCGCCGTAATGCTCGAAACGGCCAGCTTCGGCGCGCCGTCTTCTTCCCCGCGCAGCACCCCGCGCACCAGCACCGGCACATCGATCTTCAACTTCTCCGCCAGCTTCTTGTATGCCTCGGGAAAGCAGATCAGGTCGATCCTGCCCGTCAGATCTTCGAGCGCCGCCTGCGCGTACAGATCGCCCTTGCGCGACTTCGCCACGCGCACCCCGGTGAGAATCCCGGCAATCGAAATCTCATTCTCATTCTGCTGATCGCGGCGTCCTGTGCTCGCCACCGGTGCATTTCAAGCGCCGCCTGCGCATCCACCACGCCGGGCAGGTTGCGCAGCTTCTCCGCATATTTCCCCAGCGGATGACCGGAGATGTAAAACCCGAGAACTTCTTTTTCATTCTGCAGCCGCTCCACTTCATCCCAGTCCGGCGATCTTGGGCAGCGGCTCATCCTGTGCACGACCCATGTCGCGGGCGCGTCGTTGAACAATCCGAATAACCCATGCTGCCCGGCCGCCGAATCGCGCTGCGATTTCTGCGCGCGCTCAATCGCCTTATCGATCGCCGCCATCAGCGCCGCGCGCGGCGCCAAAGCAATCGAGCGCGCCGCTCTTGATCAGCGACTCCATCACGCGCTTGTTCATCACTCGCAGATCGATGCGCTCGCAGAAATCCCAGAACGATGTAAACCCTGCGCCTTCCTTCTCCGCAGTCTCCGCGCGCCTGCAGGATCGACTCAATCGCGTTGCTGGCCGACATTTTTAACGCCGGCCAGCCCGAAGCGAATCGCCTCGCCGCGCGGCGTAAAATCCGCGCCGCTCGATCGCACATCCGGCGGCTCGACGGCAATCCCCATCTCGCGGCATTCCTTGATGTACTTCACCACGTTGTCCGGCTTGCTCACTTCGGAGGTCAGCAGCGCCGCCATGAATTCCTTCGCATAATGCGTCTTCAGATACGCCGTGTGATACGCCAGCAGCGCATACGCCGCCGAATGCGACTTGTTGAATCCGTATCCGGCAAACCGCTCCATCAGGTCGAAAATGTGCTCGATCGTTCTTCTGCGGATATTTCTTTCCGACCGCTCCCTGCACAAAACGGTCGCGCTGCTTGCGCCATCTCCTCCGGATTTTTCTTTCCCATCGCGCGGCGCAGCAGATCGGCTTCGCCCAGCGAATATCCGGCCAGCACGTTCGCAATCTGCATCACCTGTTCCTGATACACGATCACGCCGAGCGTTTCCTTCAACAGATCTTCCAGTTCCGGCAGCTCGTATTCAACCTTCCTGCCGTCCCCACTTGCGCTCGATAAAATCGTCGATCATCCGCCCTGATCGGCCCGGGGCGATAGAGCGCATTCAGCGCCGTCAGGTCGGCAACCGTCTCCGGCTTATAGCGGCGCAGCACGTCGCGCATTCCGCTCGGATTCAAACTGGAACACGCCGGAGGTCAGCGCGCGATGAAAGACCTGCTCATAAGTCTGCTTGTCGTCGAGCGGAATCGTGTCCATGTCCAGCTCGATCCCGCGGTTCACCCGGATCAGCCGCAGCGCTTCGTGGATCACCGTCAGCGTCGTCAGCCCGAGAAAATCCATCTTCAGCAGCCCGATCTTCTCGATGGCCTTCATGTCGTAGGCGGTGACGATTTCGTCGTTCTTGTTGCGGCTCAGCGGCACCAGGTTCGTCAGCGGCTCCGGCGCAATCACCACTCCGGCCGCATGCACGCCCGCGCCCCGCGCCAGCCCTTCCAGCTTGCGCGCAATGTCGATCAGCTCGCGAATCTGCGGATCGTTCTCATACACCTGCTGCAGCGGCTGCGATTCCTTCAGCGCATCGTCGATCGTCATGCCGATGGTCGCCGGAATCAGCTTGGCGATCTTGTCCACTTCGCCATACGGCATGGCCAGCGCGCGGCCCACATCTTTGATCGCCGCCTTCGCCGCCATGGTGTTGAAGGTGATGATCTGCGCCACCTGCTCGCGCCCATACTTGCGCGTGACGTAATCGATCACCTCGCCGCGCCGGTTCATGCAGAAGTCGATATCGATATCCGGCATCGATACGCGCTCGGGATTCAGAAAGCGCTCAAACAGCAGACTCTCCTGCAACGGATCGATGTCGGTGATGCCCATGGCGTAGGAAACCAGCGAGCCGGTTGCCGAGCCGCGCCCCGGCCCCACCGGAATGTCCTGCTCCTTCGCATAGCGGATAAAGTCCCACACGATAAGGAAATATCCGGAAAACTTCATCTGCTGGATGCAGTCGATTTCCCGCTGCAGCCGCTGCTCGTATTCCTCCGTCGTGTGGCGCAGATGCCCGGTATCGCGCAAATGCTGAATCGACGTGTCCAGGCGATGGCGAAATCCCTCGCGGCAAACCTTCTCAAAATAGCTGTCGATGGTGAATCCCGGCGGCACATCGAACTGCGGAAACGAATTCTCCACTTTGCCGATCTTCACGTGGCAGCGCTCGGCAAACTGCATGGTGCGCGCAACCACTTCCGGCGTCTGCGAAAAAACGCTCAGCATCTCCTCGGCGGACTTCACATAGAACTGATCGCCGTCGAAACGGAAGCGTTTCTCATCGTGAATCGTGCTGCCGGTCTGCACGCACAACAGCACGTCATGCGCATGATGATCGTCATGACCGATGTAGTGGCTGTCGTTGGTCGCGATCAGCGGAATGTCGAGATCTTTCTCCAGCCGGAACAGATCGGCGTGGATCTTCTTTTCCAGCTCCAGTCCCTGGTCCTGAATCTCCAGGAAGAAATTCCCGCGGCCGAAAATATCCTCATACTGCTTGGCGGTCGAGCGCGCCGCATCGTAGTTTTCCTTCATCAGGTTGTCGCAAAGCTCGCCCGCCAGGCAGCCGGAAAATCCAATCAACCCCTTTGCATGCTCGGCCAGAAATTTCTTGCTGACCCGCGGCTTGCGATAGAACCCATGCAGCGAAGCTTCCGAGGTGATCCGCACCAGGTTGCGATATCCTTCATCATTTTCGGCAATCACCAGCAGATGGTGGTACTCATCGCCCTGCGGATCGGCGCGATGGTCCTCCTTCTGGCAGATGTAAAGCTCGCAGCCCAGAATCGGATTGATATCGTACTTCTTCGCCGCTTCAAAAAACTGCACCGCGCCGTAAATGTTGCCGTGGTCCGTCATCGCGACGGCCTTCTGGCCCATGCCCTTGACGTGCTTCAGCAGCTTGTCCACATCGCATGCGCCGTCCAGCAGCGAGTAATCCGTGTGCAGGTGCAGATGAGTAAATTCAGCCATGGTCTTGCTTCTATTTTAGTCGGCACGCGGAAGCAGAGAATCGATACACGAATGCGGCCGGCGAAATTGGTTGAGGAAATCGCGGACTAAACTAAACCGGATGCGCCACGTCTCGCATTCTGATGCCGCTGAGTCCGGCAGTCAGCGACAGCTTCTGCATCATTCGGAAAGGCAACACCATCTAAATAAAGTAGACTCGCAGAGCCGCTCAACACACGTGCCCGATATAGAACATCCAACCCAAGTCGACGAACCATCGCAACCCGCCCACGCCGCGCAAGCAAAGGGCGGCATCTCGCTCGCCTGGCGCGCGCTGCGTCATCGCAACTTCCGCCTCTTCTTCGGCGGCCAAAGCATCTCGCTGATCGGCACCTGGATGACGCGGCATCGCCACGGCGTGGCTGGTCTACACGCTCACCGGCTCGGCCTGGCTGCTGGGCATCGTCGGCTTCGCCGGACAGATTCCGACTTTCCTGCTCGCGCCCTTCGCCGGCGTCTGGGTCGATCGCCTGAACCGCCGCCACGTTCTCGTGGTTACGCAGGCGCTGGCGATGGTGCAGTCGCTCGCGCTGGCCGCGCTCACGCTCACCCATCGCATCACCATCGCGGAAATCCTCGGGCTCAGCGTTTTCCAGGGGCTTATCAACGCCTTCGACATGCCGGGCCGCCAGGCCTTCATGGTGCAGATGGTCGAAGGCCGCGAGGACCTCGGCAACGCCATCGCGCTAATTCCTCCATGGTGAACATGGCGCGGCTCGTCGGCCCATCGCTCGCCGGCATCGTCATCGCGGGCTTCGGCGAAGGCTACTGCTTCCTGATCGACGGCATCAGCTACATTGCCGTCATCGCCTCGCTGCTCATGATGCGCCTCCCGCAATCCGCAGCGCCGAAACGCCGGTCGTTGCCCATGGTCGCAACAGTTGAAAGAAGGCTGGGATTATGTCTCGAAATTCGCGCCGGTCCGCACCATCCTGCTGCTGTTCGCCATCATCAGCCTGATGGGAATGCCATTCACCGTGCTCATGCCGATCTTCGCCGCGAAAATCCTGCACGGCGGCGCGCATACGCTCGGCTTTCTCATGGGCGCGCTCGGCGCGGGCGCGCTGGTCGGCGCCATTTTGCTCGCGCTGCGCAAATCCGTGCTGGGCCTGGGCCGCCTGATCGCCATCTCCTCCGCCATCTTCGGCGCGGGCCTGATTGCCTTCGGCTTCTCTCGCATCGAGTGGCTCTCGCTAGCGCTGATGGTGATCACCGGCTTTGGCATGATGCAGCAGATGGCCGCCAGCAACACCATCATCCAGACCGTCGTTCCGGAGGACAAGCGCGGCCGCGTGATGAGCTACTACACCATGGCCTTCGTCGGCATGGCGCCGTTCGGCAGTCTGCTGGCCGGCGGCCTGGCGCATCTGGTCAGCGCCCCCGTCACCCTGATGATCACTGGCGGCTGCTGCATCGCCGCCGCCGGCTGGTTCGCCACCCAGTTGCCGAACATCCGCCTGCATATCCGCCCCATCTATCGAGAACTTGGCATCTTCCGCCGGAAGTGATCGCGTCATGGCCGACGGCGGCGGAGATTAGACCATTTCCTGCAGCGATACCAGTGGAGACGGCATTCGTGCTCGAATAACGGTGCCATAGGAGTGGGTTAGCGGCAGATACTAGCTACGAGCGTCTTCTACCGGCATAAAACTATCTGGACTTTTTCTTTGCCGCCGTCTTCTGCTTCGCAATCGTTTTTGCAGCGGAATTTTGATCCGGCGTTACCCTTCGGCGCTGCGGTTTTTGCGGACTTCGTCTTTCCGGTGTTCTTCGCCGTTGTGACCGCAGATTTTTTCGCAACTGTTTTGTTGGCGGAAACGGCTTTCGCCGCTGGCTTCGCAGGCGCCTTTGCCGAAGTGTTCGCAGATTTCTTCGGCGCTGAACGGGCCGTCGCCTTGGCCGGCTTGCCGTTCGGTCTTGCCGCGAGGCTTGCCTTGTGGGCGGGGCCGCTCACTTTCGCCGCAGGCTTTCCGCTCGCCTGCGCCGGCTTGGCAGCCTTTTGTTTGGCTATTGCGGCCTTCGGCTTGCCTGTCGCAGCCTGCGGCTGCTTAATCTTCTTTGGTCGCCCAGTCTCCGGTTTAGCAGCAGCCGGCTTCGTCTTAGCCGTTTCCGCCTTCTCCGTCTTCGCTGGTTTCGCTGCGCTCTCCGGTTTTTTGGCACAGCCGCGCTCTCGCGTGAGACTGCAGCACCTTTCGCGGCCGTTTTCACCGCTGCTGTCTTCGCCGGAGCAGCCACGCCCGCCTGTTCCGCAGGCGCTGCGGAAACCGGTTGCGACTCTCCCGATGCGGCGATGCCGATCTCCGCCTGGCAATTCTTCCGCCGCTTTCTTCGCGGACTTTTTCCCCTTCTTCGATCCCTTTGGCTCCACAACCTTCTTCACCGCACGGCTGCGGCGCACAATTACCGGAGGAGGTGGAGCGGGCGGAGAGTACGGCGCAGCGAATCGGCGGACCGCCTCTTCATTCGGCAATTCCGCATCCATGAACGCGAACGTCAGCTTGTCGAGCAGTTCCTCATAGCCGGAGACATCGGGCAGAATCCGCATCTCCTGCAGAATCGCATTCGGTATCTTCTGACGCGCTTCCGGCCATTTGCTGAAAAAGTTTTCGAATCGGTTCTGAATGGCCGCGCCTTTCGCGGTGAAGAAAAGCCAGAGAACCGCATCCGGATTCACGCTGTGAAGCAGCCGCCAGAGCTGCGAGGGCTTGGCGGCATCCTTCGCCGTCATTTGCTGCAGAACTTTTTTCGCCTCTCGATCAAGCGCTTCCGCCTTTTCCACCAGATCGGTCCGCACAAAAAGATGCTTCAGCGCTGTCATCTGGGCGGGTGAAAGTTTCGCCGTCAGCAGACGAAACTGGGCAGCCGATGGATCCGGGTGCAGCCCGGCCATCAACAGTTGCACCAGCCGCTCGTGCAGCCGCTCAATTCCCTGCGCATCGGCGGAGCGGCTGCTCCAGCTGGAAGATAATTGACCCATCCATCCTTCCGCCTCCAGGGCTTTCATCGCCTGCAGCGGATCTTCTTCGTAAGCAATCTCTTCCAGTTCATATCCGCGCTGCACTGCAGTAATGGCGCTGATGACACCTTCGGCTTTCGCATTGTCGTAGCGCGCTTTGCGTGCGTTCTTCCATCTCCCACCCCGTACGGGAGAGCAGGCGGACAGCTCGCATCATTCGGATCGGATCTTCCAGAAAACCGTAGTTGCTGACCAGGCGAAGCTGGCGCGCGTAAATATCGGCAGTCCCGTTCAGCGGGTCGAGCAGCAGTCCCCAGGAACCTTCATTCAGCGAAAGTGCCATGGCATTGGCGGTAAAATCGCGGCGCCGAAGATCATCCAGAATTCCCGCTGGATGATATTCCGGACGCGCCGGCTTGGGAAAGCTTTCTGTGCGCGCGGCCGAGATTTCCAATCGCGCCTGATTGCCGAATCTCAGATAGAGGGTTTGGGAAGGCGTGTGCTCGCCGGTGATAGCAAATCCGGCCTTTTCCAGGTCCTTTTTGAACTTCAGCGGATTGGCCTGGACCGTCATGTCCAGGTCTCTGACCGAAGCGCCGCTGACGATGTCGCGAACCGCTCCCCCGGTAAGAAATACGGTGATGTTCCGCGCTCGTCCCACGTCAGTCATTGCATTCAATGCCTGTTTCTGGTTCGGAGACAGCTTGGATTCGAGCAGTTGGATATAATCGGGCATGCCCTGTTTGCGCCTCTGCCAGCAGCCGTATCGATGCGCCGCTAAGGCCAGTATTTTCAATTAGATATAAGCGGCGTTGCCGCGCACACAAAGCCCTATGTTATCACATCGAAATGTGATAATCCATTCCACTTGCACAATTTCCGCTGCGCCGATTCCGCTTCATGCGACAATCCTCGCTAAGTTCGAAACGGCGCATTTGAGCCAAAAATCGGTAGCCCCGGAGCCGCTGAGCTGGCCGAAGCTCACCTGGGTGTTTGATAGAAATCGGAGCCAAGCATTGCCAGGATCGGGATCAAGCCGGAAAAAGGTAATCGTGCGCAAGTTCGGCCGCGATTGGCAGTCCGGCTACGTCAATCCGCTCGAATTCGCCCATGATGGCCGCCTCGAACTGCTGGATATGACGGGCAAAGTTCTGACCGTCACCCTGCAGGAGGTCAAGACGGTCTGCTTTGTACGGGATTTTCTCACCGGCGACGATCCCGAACGGCTGATCCGTCGCAGCTTTACTTCTCGCCCGCGCACGCCGGGTCTGTGGCTGCGAATGCGGGCTGCGCGATGGCGACGAGATCGAAGGCCTGGCCAGCAACGACGCTTCCCTGCTGGACCCGGAAGGAATACAGTTCGCGCCTCCCGACATGCGCTCCAACACCCAGCGGATTTTCGTGCCGCGCACGGCATTGCAGTCGCTCGAAATTGTCGCCGTTATCCACCCCAGCACCCGGCGCAAGCTCGACCTGACCGGACAGGAAGGCTTGTTCGCCGGCGAAAAAACCGAGCAGATATAGAGCCTTCTGATGTGCGGAAGGAACACAATGCGATGAGGTTGGCCGCGTTTTCAGCGCTACGGATAATTTAGAATCGTAAGGTCTATCATTTTCATAACGGGAGGTCTTCCATGGCGACTGCAGCCAAGCTGCCGATAGGACCCGAGGATTACATCGGGAAAAGCTTCCGGCCCGACTGCGACTTTATCGACGGCGAACTTCAGGAGCGGAACTTGGGCGAATTGGAACACTCCAGAAATGCAGATGGCGATTCTTGCATGGTTTACCAAGCACCTGAGCGATTGGCGACTCGAACTTCTTCCTGAAATGCGGGTCCAGACCGGACCCCGCCGCTTCCGGGTCGCGGACATCGCTGTCGTTGCCAACGATGCTCCCCGGGAGCGAATTCTCATCACTCCGCCGCTGATCGTCATCGAAATCCTCTCGCCGGAAGACCGGATCGGCCGCTACAAAGAGCGCTTGGATGATTACCGCAGGATGGGAATTCCTAACCTCTGGGTGATCGACCCGATGACCCTGGAAGGCTTTGATTGTTCTTCCGGCAGTTGGAACCCGACCGACGCCTTCGCGGTCCCTGGCACAGAGATCACGTTGCCGCTGAAACAGCTTGGCATTGTCCGCTGAGCCGGTGACTATCGCGAGAATCCAATCTCTCGGCCACCTCCTGTTGTGTCCCGGTTATCGCCGGGTACTGGCTGAACGGCGAACTCCATGGCAGCTTCCGTGCATTCGACACCTTCCGCCGGCGTGAACGCCACGCCCGCTCCCGGGGAAAAATCAACGTGGTGCAAGGGTTGCGCGCTGTCGCCGCCCTGCTGGTTGTCTGGACCCATTCGATCGATGCCGCAGCTTTCTATTCCCCTTCCCGGCAGCAAAGCTTTTTCCATCTGGCCGGATTCGGCGCGTGCGGGCTGGATATCTTCTTCGTCATCAGCGGCTTCATCGTTTCCCTGGTAGCAACCCGCGCCGTGGGCAAGGACCCGCATTCCGCGCGCCGGTTTCTCTCCCGCCGCATTACGCGCATTTTTCCCCTGTACTGGGTCTTGACGGCAGTCGTTATCATCGAAGCCCAGGCCGGCACGCACAAAGTCGCCTGGCACGGCATTTCGTGGCTGGCTACGGCCGGGCTGCTTCCCTCCTTCAGCTACCCGGCAGCGTCCCCTCTTCTGTCGCTCGGCTGGAGTCTTGTTTTTGAAATGTATTTTTATTACGTGCTGACGGCCTGGATTGCTATCCAGCCTCGTCATCTGGTGCGCAACACCATCGCGACCCTTGCCGCAATGGTTGCGATTGGAGCCCTCGTCGGCTGGCATCGCCCGCTGCTCGTCATCTGGTCAAATCCAGTCATTCTGGAATTCATGTTCGGCTGCCTCATCGGTCAGGTGGCTTCAAACGCGGTTGCGTGGGCCAGCCGAATGGGAAACCGTCGCTTCCCACAATCCATTCCACAGCTGGGGCGCTGGCTGACTGCCCTTGGCGCGGCGTGCTCTTCTGGTTACGCTGTTTACCGGATACGGCACTGCCAATTATGAAGGCATGGTCCTGAATGGACTTAGCAGTTGGCTGCGCGTGGCCGTCTGGGGAGTACCCTCCGCAATCCTTGTTCTGGGCGGGATCCTGTGGAATCCGGCGATGGAATCCCTCCCCGGTCGCCTGCTCGTATTCCTGGGAGATGCATCGTATTCCATCTACCTCTGCACCAATCCCGCACGCAGCATGGTTGAGCATTTCTGGCGTTACTTTGGCCGTTGGGGCGGCGACGTAGGCGTTCTGCTTTGCGGGGTGGTGTGCACGGGGGTTGGCATCGTCTGCTATCTTCTCGTGGAGCGCCCCTTCATGCGTTTTTTCCACAACTGGTACAAACCAATCCCGTTTCAAACCGCTGCGAACCTTATTTTTTGATCTCTTTTTTTTTTTTTTTTTTTTTTTTTTTTTTTTTTTTTTTTTTTTTTTTTTTTTTTTTTTTTTTTTTTTTTTTTTTTTTTTTTTCTATTCTCTAATTTTTTTTTTTTTTTTTTTCTTTTTTTTTTTTTTTTTTTTTTTTTTTTTTTTTTTTTTTTTCCCCCTCCTCATCTCCCTCTCTTTTACGGTAAAAATCCGCAAAAAGTTCTATCATCCACACAAGCCTGAGAAACGTTCTCCTTGCAGAGCGACCAAGTCCGCCCCGCATTGGTCTAATAGGCATCAGGAGCAGCAAAATGCTAATCCGCAAACCATCTGATATTCCATCCTCCGAAATCACTTCGAAATCCGATTACATGAACCGCCGCAGATTCATCACAGGCGCCGCCATTTTTGGAGCCGGTGCTCTCGGAGTCGACCGGCTGATGAACTTCGCTGCTCCGAGCGGTTCGGTCGAGGCGGCAACCAAATTATCTACAGTTCCCAGCAAGTATTCATCGACGGGCCTGCCCTTAACCTCGTTTCAGGACATCACCAATTACAACAATTTTTACGAATTCGGCACCGGCAAATCCGACCCCGCCCACAATGCGTGGCGACTGAAAACCAGTCCCTGGAGCGTGAAGGTCAGCGGCCTCGTACAGAAGCCGAAGGTCTTTGACATCGACGCGCTGATGAAGCTTGCTCCCATGGAAGAGCGTATTTACCGGATGCGCTGCGTCGAGGCATGGAGCATGGTCATTCCCTGGGCCGGCTATTCGCTATCGGAATTCATCAAGCAATGTGAGCCGCTCAGCTCGGCGCGCTACGTGCAGTTTCTATCGTTGGACGATCCCAAACAAGAGCCTGAGATGCGATCCGTCAATCTCCATTGGCCCTACTCCGAAGGCTTGCGAATGGATGAGGCTATGAATCCACTCGCCCTGTTGACCTTCGGACTGTACGGGCAAACGCTGCCCAACCAGGATGGCGCGCCGGTGCGCGTGGTGCTGCCATGGAAGTATGGCTTCAAGTCGGCGAAGTCGCTCGTTGAAATCCGTTTTGTGAAGAAGCAGCCGCGTACCACCTGGAACGAATCCGCGCCAAACGAGTATGGCTTCTATTCCAACGTGAACCCGAGTGTTGACCATCCCCGCTGGAGCCAGAAGTACGAGCGTGTGATCGGCGCGCCCTTTTGGAAGGCCCGCCAGCCCACCCTGATGTTCAACGGCTATGGCGATCAGGTGGCTTCTTTGTACAAAGGCATGGACCTTCGCAAGAATTTCTAGTTCGCCGAAAGTAAGCGGCTGCCCCAGGTGCGCGAAACCGGGGTCCCGGCGCGGGCAGCTCGCGGGGTGAAAAGCTCACCTGGGCCTTTCGCTTTATGACTCGACTCCAAATCCAGACATGACCCAACGCACCATCAGGACGCTCAAATTCTTCGCCTTCCCCGCCTGTCTTATCCCACTGGGCGTGCTGACATACCAGGGATTCACCAACACGCTCGGTCCCGATCCAGTCGCCACCATCACCCACACGACAGGCTTCTGGACGCTCTATTTCGTGCTGATCACGCTCGCCGTCACGCCGATACGCCGGCTCAGCAGTAAATTGTCATGGCTCATTCGCTTCCGCCGCATGCTGGGGCTGTATGCGTTTTTCTACGGAACCCTGCATCTGTTTACGTACGTCTGGCTGTTCTCAAATTTCGACGTACATGCCATGATCCACGATATTGCCAAGCGGCCTTTCATCACTATGGGCATGCTGGGCTGGGCCTGCCTGCTGGCGCTGGCTGCAACCTCGACCGCCTGGGCCATCCGCAAAATGGGCGGCAAACGCTGGCTGGCGCTGCACCGTCTGGTTTATCTCGCAGCCATCGCAGGCGTGATCCATTACTGGTGGATCGTAAAATCCGGCGTGCTGACGCCCTGGAGAGTGACCGTCGTTCTGGCCATCCTGTTGTTGGCACGGGTCTTTTGGAATGCGAGGCAAGCCGCGCGAAAACGAAAAGTCGCAGTCGCCGCTTACGCCGAACGGACCTAGAGACCATTAGTCTGATCGAAAGCTGTAGTGCAGACCGAAGGTACTGAAAATCCTACCCTGCTGCATAGCCGCGAGCCCCTAAGCGGACAGAGTTCGGTGAATCCTCTTAACAACGTTCCCAAGAACGGCTGCACATGTCAATTCACGACCACAGTATCTGTCTTTTGACATACCCGGCTATTTCAACCGGAGCGGGTTGCACCGGAAGCTGCGGCGGGCACTCGCCCCGCAATTCCATCGCTCTGCGCACCGGCTCATACGTCATCCGGTGCAGCGGAGTGGGGCCATGCTCATGCAGTGCCCGCAAATGTTCTGGCGTGCCATAGCCTTTGTGCGAAGCCAGTCCATATTGCGGATACTCCTGGTGATAACTGCACATCCAGGCGTCGCGGTACACTTTGGCGATAATCGACGCTGCGGCAATCGATACGCTGATCGAGTCGCCATAGATGATCCCTTTCTGCGGGCATGGGGTATCGAGGCGCTCGGCATCGATCAGCAGAAAATCGGGCTGCGGCATCAGTTGCGCAATCGCGGCAAGCATCGCCATGTGTGAGGCCCGCCGTATATTGATGGCGTCAATGGTCGCGACATCGGCAAAACCGATCGCGACCGCCACCGCGCGCTTGCGTATGATTCCGTCCAGCCGCTGGCGCTCCTCCGGTTCCAGCTGTTTCGAGTCGCGCACACCGCGAATGCGGGTTTTTGGCGGAAAGATTACCGCAGCCGCGACCACCGGCCCGAACAATGCTCCCCGCCCGACTTCATCCACACCTGCGACCGCAGTCGCGCCCTGCAGGTGCGCCGCGCGCTCGTGCTTGTCGCTGCAGACAATCGCGCGCAAACGCCGCATCTTTTCCGCCTGCTTTGAAAGCATCGGCTCAGGCGCAACGGGTCCGGTTTCCATCCTGGGCATTTCACCACGAGTCTACAGCCGCTGCAGCATGTGGAGAAACCCTCCCCAGTGTGGAACACCCTACTTTTCGCAATGCGCTTCTGCCCCGGGCTGACCACAACGGGATTAGCCACAAAAACGTAAAAGTTGAACTTCTTTCGCGGCCGAGACACGTGGTCTTCAAACACGCATCACGATTAAACTAGATTCAGCGCAGGAACTTGCGCCAGCAGAGCCGAACCTGCTGAAGTGTTGCATATGGATATTGGAGAGCGGTCATGAAGGTCACAAGCCAAATACAAGCGGATCTGGATGGGGTGTATCCCATCTCCCGGGAACAGATTGAGCAGTATCGAACCAATGGATACATCAAGCTGCAGCATGTTCTTTCTCCCGAGACGCTGGCCTGGTACGGACGGGAAATCTCTCGCAAGGTGAAAGAGCTGAACAGCCAGCATCTTCCTTTGGAGGAGCGCGATCTTTATCACCGCGCATTTCTTCAGATAGAAAACCTCTGGCCGCAAAGTGAAATTGTGCGCGAGTTCGTATTCAGCCCAAAACTGGGACGCATTGCCGCGGAGCTGATGGGCACCACCGGCGTTCGCATTTATCACGACCAGGCTTTGTATAAAGAAGCAGGCGGAGGCTTCACGCCGTGGCACGCCGACCAATACTATTGGCCGGTCGACTCCGACAAGACCATCACCGCATGGATTCCTCTGCAGGAAACGCCGCTGGAAATGGGGCCGCTCGCCTTCTGCCCCAAGAGCCACCACGTCTCCTATGGCCGCGATTTAGAGATTGGCCAGGAAAGCGAAGAGCGCATCGGAGCCGCGCTGAAAAATCATGGCATCGATGAAGAAAAATTCGATCTCGGCGAAGTCAGTTTCCACTCCGGCTGGACCTTCCATCGCGCCGCGCCCAACACCACCGCAAAGCCGCGCGAGGTGATGACCATCATCTATATGGATGAAGATATGCGCCTGACTGAACCGGTGAATCAATACCAGATCGATGATCGCAGGAATTACTGCCCGGGAATTGCGGTCGGTGAGATTATCAACACTCCGATGAATCCGGTGACCTGGAGCAGCCGCAACTAGAGCCTTTCCACAAATGCTCAGAGCATCGATTTGTCATCCTGAGCGAAGCGAAGGACCTCGCGTTTTATTTGGCGTCTGAGCGAAGCTCGCTTGGCACATCTGTTTTGAATCGCTCTAATCAGTTCTTCGCTACAGCCGTCGGCTCCCCAACCTTCCAGTTCCACAAAAACAAATAGTGCTTGTGGATCTGGAAGGGTTGATACAGCGGCAGTTTTCCATACCGCACATCGGGCGTGAAGTAAAAGCTGTATGCCTCGCAATCCAGAATTGCTTGTATTTCCGTTCCCTTCGGCGTGGCGGGATTCAGCTCGATAACGCTGGTTCGATTCTGGCTGCTGGTCCATTCGCGGTGCTTGTCTTCCTGAATATCGGCGACCTCCGTAATCCATGGAGAATCCGTATAGACCTTCGTGCGGCACCAGTTGTTTTTATCGAATGGATCAATACCCTGAGCAAGCTGTAACCAGACGGTGGCCTGCTCTCCCGCGCTCCAGCACTCCGTTTCCATTTCCCTTGCCTTCCGTCACTATTTTGGGAACGCTGGTGCCGCCGCCGTGAACGCCCTGCCAGAAAATGGGGAATGTCTCGGTCCGCCCGTCCAGCACCGCAATCTTCTTCGGTGCCGATAACTCCGCTGGAGCGATCTGTACATCGAACCAGGTTTGCATCGCGGGCGCATTGTCCGCAGTCGTCTTCAGCAACAGCCGCGCCCGCGCAAATCCGTCGTCACCAGCCGTAAACTGCGCGAGAAATTGCGGACCCAGATCGATCGTTCGTCCTGCTCCCAGCTCCTGCACTGTGGCAGTTCCATGCAGCACATCCACGGTGGGATACTCCGATGTCAATTCCACCCGCAGATTTTTGAGCGGAGTCGCATTGGGATTCCAGATGCGAATCGGAATCGAGAGGGGCCGGCCCGGCATGACTCGTAAAACATCCTTCCGTGTCAGAGGCAACAATACCGGGCGCTGAGCGCCAATCCCCGGGCCGGAAAATCCGAATGCATCTCCGCTGCAATCCGTTTGCAGATGCAATCTCCCCTGCGCATCGGCGATCAATTTCCGCGAGTCTACCGTTCCATCTTCAAGTCGAAGATCGAACAGCTTGTATGCCGCGCCTGGCTGATACAGCGGCGCTGTCGTCACACTGATCTGCGTGCAGGACGCGGCCGGCCCATCGGGAGCCCATTTCCGCGTTTCGATAAGCATTCCTCCCCGATGAACCTTCTTTAGATAAATCACAGCCGGGCCGGCGATATCGGCCTGCACGTGATATCCCCATGGATCGGACGAATTGAAGGCCGTAGCATAATCCCATTGCTGCGGTGGCTCGTCGAGCGATGGATCGGCAAATGCACGCATGTGAAATTCAAACGTCTCTCCGATCGATGTCGCCCAATGGCGGTGATACTCGTCCTGGCGAAATTCAAAATCGACGTCCGGGTCGGCGGCAAACGCGGCACGAAGCTCTTCCGTGTACTGGCTGATGTAATCCCCGCTGGCGCGAATCAGACGGACCGGCGTGTGCTCGAAGCTCGATATAAAATCCTTGGGCCGCCACAACGACCGCCTGCCTATGTCCCCGACATAAAACTCCGGTCCAGGATTGAACACCGAACAACTTCCAATCACATCGGGAAATCGCGAGCTCAGGTAGAGGCTCATAAAGCCTCCCATGCTCAAACCGGAAGTTGCGCGATAGCGGCGGCTGGTGAGGGTGCGGTAGTTGCTATCAATAAAATGGACCAGTTCAAGAAAGTATTCTCCGAAATCGACCCTCCCCTTGCCGCGGATATCGTACGGAGAGCCACCATAGAATCCCGTGTAATCGGCGGCAATATATCCATCGACAGCAACCACAATGACCGGATGGGTCGCTACAAATCCGCAGATTTTCGGAACCGTGTCCTTCCCGTGATCGTAGTCTTCCAGTGTGTACCGGTCGCTGCTTCCGTGGAAGTAGTAGATGACCGGATAGCGAGTAGTGACGGCGTCGTAATTCGCGGGAAGAAAGATGCGGTAGTGCCGGTCCTCGCCAAATACTTTGGAGAAATGCGTTCGGTCGCGCAGCTCGGCGCCCGGCGTGGGACAGCTCGTCAGCGTGCCTGCCGGAATTGCCCGGGAGGTGTCTGCAGAAGTAGTTTGCGCGCCAGCAGCGCTCGATACAAATAAAAGCAGGCTAACCCAGCTCACCGTCGCGAATAGATGAAAAATTTTCCGCAAGATTCCAGCTCACTTTTTGAAGTTATCGTGGGGAGTTTAACCCACCCTCGACCGCGTGCAAAGTGCCGCTTTTCACACGAGCACACCCTCGCATTCACATTGCCCGGACGAAAGCTCGCCTCATCATAACCCAGCCGCCATGTCCCAGCTTGCTATGTACAGCTGTAGACTGTGTGCTGTCATTCTTCCGACATGGTGACGCGGCACTCCAACCCGGAACTACATGACCGCCCAGGTGCCCTGCCTGTGGCCGCGGAACCCTCGCCACGGCTCCGCTCCGAAATGCGCAAGCGCTGGCTGTACATTCTGCCCGCCGTCTTCATCACCTACAGCCTTGCGTATCTCGATCGCGCCAACTACGGTTTCGGCGCCGCCGCCGGCTTGGCTGCCACCCTGCACATCACCAACTCCCAATCCGCATTGCTGGGTGCGCTGTTTTTCCTCGGCTACTTTCTGTTTCAGATTCCCGGCGTGGCCTATGCGCGCCGCAAAAGTGTGACCCACCTTCTGTTCCTCGCACTGATTGGCTGGGGGATTTTTGCCGCACTGACAGGCGTGATCCGCGTGTTCTGGCTACTGGCTATCGATCGCCTGTTGCTTGGCGTAGCGGAAAGTTTTGTCTTCCCCGCCTTGCTGGTCCTGTTAACCCACTGGTTTACCCGGGCCGAGCGGTCGCGCACCACCACTCTGTTGATGCTGGGCAATCCAGTCACCCTGTTGTGGATGTCCGCGGCGACCGGTTACATCATCCACGCTGTGGGCTGGCAGATGGCTTTTATCCTCGAAGGCGTACCGGCTGTCCTCTGGGCTTTCATCTGGCTATTGCTGGTGCGCGACGAGCCGGAACAGGCGAAGTGGCTTTCCACATCTGCAAAGGAATTTCTAAGTCAAAAGCTGGAACAGGAACAAAGCTCATTGCCGCAGATTCCGAATCTTAAAATCGCTTTCCGCTATCCGGGAGTCATCCTGCTCTGCGTCCAATATTTCTTTTGGAGCATGGGCATCTACGCCTTTGTGCTCTGGCTGCCAATGACGATACGAATGGCATCGTCCAGCAATATTCAAATAACAGGCCTGCTGGGCGCAGTCCCTTATCTGCTGGCGATTGCGCTCATGATGCTGGCCGCGCATTCTTCCGATCGAACTCTTCGGCGGAAGGGTTTTATCTGGCCCTTCCTGCTGATCTCCGGCGTAGCCCTGATCGGCTCCTATTTCTCCATCGCGCACACCTTCTGGGTAGCATACGGATGTCTGATCGTTGCCGGGGGTTCCATGTTCGCGCCCTATGGTCCGTACTTTGCCATCATTCCGGACATCCTCCCGAAGAATGTCGCTGGAGAAGTGCTGGCCCTGATCAACAGCTGCGGTGCACTGGGCGGTTTTTTCGGTATCTGGCTGGCCGGGCTGCTCCAGGCCCATACCGGCAATTCGCGGCTTGGATTTCTGTTCATGTCCGTATCGCTCATCGCGGCTGGAGTGCTCATCGCTTGCTTGCGCACACCAGCCGAACCACCACTCCGCGCTCATCATCTCTAATTTCGATTCTTCGCACGCTATTGCCTGCACCTGCCCCGCCGCAAAATACGCTGGAACGAACGGCGGTCTCGCGATAGCATTTCACCTGAGCTTCCATCTCAAGGAGTGCCAGTGTTAGATTCGGCTCAAAACATTTTTCTCATCTGTATGTGGGTCGCTCTATCCATAACCTGCCTGGTTCTGTTGAACTACTTCTGGGCTCCGGCCAAACGCAGAGTTCATAACGATGTGATCGGATGGCAGATCTCGATCATTGGAACTATATACGCGGTGATGATCGGCTTCATGCTGTATGCCGTCTGGGCTAACTTTCAGGCAGCGGAGGCGAATGCTGACAGTGAAGCCAACTCCCTGGTAAATCTTTTTCGTACCGCTAAAGGTCTGCCGGCATCGCAGCGCAGCGCCATTGAGATTGCCGCAGTGAACTACGCGAATGCGGTACTTACCCAGGAATGGCCGGCCATGCACCGGGGAGGCACCGCCGACGCGGCCCAGCCTTTTATCATGCAGCTGTGGTTCATCACCACCGAAACTCCCGAGCTGAACGCTGCCCAGCAAGTAAGCCTTCATCAGGCAATGTCCGAGCTCAGCGACCTGACCAAACACAGGCGCCTTCGCATTCTGGAAAGCAGGTCCCAGATGCCAACCATTCTGTGGGCGGTCCTGGTGGTTGGAGGCATGATTACGATCGGAGCATGCTGCCTTATCGGGACGGAAAACGTCGCGCTGCATTTCGCGTTGATTCTCGCGCTGAGTCTGCTGATCTCATTGGCGCTGGTTTCGATCGGCGACATCGACCGGCCATTCCGGGGTGCAGTCCATGTCAGCCCCAACGCGTTCGTTCGAGCGCAGCAAACGATGCTCCATCCGGTGCCAATTCCGCAATAAACCGGAATTATGAACTCGTCCGATCGGTTTTCCTGTAGGTATATGGTAGCGGAATTAGGCCTGCGCATCCGTTCTTTAAAGGACGGATGCACCTGAGATCTCCCAACTCAAATAGGAAAACCCGTCCAGCATTCCAACTAAATCAACCTCCGGGGAACACCAGTGTTAAACGCAGCGCAAAATTCATTTCTCATCGTGTTATGGATCGTCTTATCCTTAACGTTCCTGATCTTGCTGAATCGCAGCTGGGAACCCAGCCGCCGCCGGGTCCACAACGATGTCATCGGCTGGCAGATCTCAGTGATCGGCGTAATCTATGCCGTGATGATCGGCTTCATGCTGGGTTCCGTTTGGGGTAATTATCAGACCGCGGAAGCAAACGTCGACAACGAGGCAAATGCGCTGATTAACCTTTTTCGCACCGCGGATGGCTTGCCGGCGGCGCAGCGGAAGGCCGTGCAGACCGCGGCTTCCAACTATGCCACGGCAGTGCTTACACAGGAATGGCCGGCCATGAGCCGTTCGCAGGTGCCGCGGGCGGGCAAGCCATATATCAAGGTGTTGTGGACCACTCTGACCCGAACTCCCACCCAGAACTATTTGCAGCAAGTCAGCCTGCAACAGTCGATGCAAGAGCTGAGCAATCTAACTGTGCATCGCCGCATGCGGATTCTGGAAAGCATGACCGGAATGCCGAACATGCTGTGGACCGTGTTGGTTATCGGAGGGATGATTACTACTGCGGCCTGCTGCTTAATCGGCACCGAAAATGTATCGCTGCACTATTCGTTGATATTCGCGCTTAGCTTGCTCATCTCGATGGCGTTGATTGCCATCGCCGACATCGACCGCAGCTTCCAGGGATCCGTCCATGTCTCCAGCTACGCGTTCACCAGGGCTCAAAATTCGATGATGGACCCGGGGCCTGCCCCAAAATGAAACGGCAATATAAGAATCCCACGTCTTGTTTCGGAAACGTGGGATTCTCGCCGAAAACTTAGTCTGCTTCGCGCAGACGGGCAGCCTTGCCGCGCAGTTCGCGCAGATAGAAAAGCTTGGAGCGACGCACGCGTGCGGAACGAATTTTTTCCACCTTCTCCACGACTTTGCAGTGGAGCGGGAAAATACGCTCGACGCCCTGTCCGAAACTCATCTTGCGGACGGTGAAGCTGCCTTCAGCACCGTTCTTGCGGGCGATTACGACACCCTCGAAAGCCTGGATGCGCTCTTTGTCGCCTTCCTTGATTTTTACCTGGACGCGAACCGTATCGCCAGGACCGAAATCCGGCAGATCGGTACGCTGAAGTTTCGCAGCCAGCCGCTGCATTATCGGGTGAGTCGACATAATAATTTCCTGTTCCTGAATGAAAATAGGCATTGAAGCCAAACAGTTTCACGTTTACACGCCGAAACGGCCGCAGCTTGCCCTGGACCGGGGAGGAAGTGCCGCTGCAGATGTCTCACGTGGAACTACAGCGCCACGCGAGCGCCTCCACGCGGAGGCTGGAGCTAATCGAGGCACCCACGTACGCAACGTCACGGTGAATACCGTCCAGCTTTCTCCGGGCCGCGCGCTGCTGCGGACATGCATGCTGCCTCCGTGCTTCTCGACGATTCCCGCGGTAACCCACAATCCCAGGCCCGTTCCGGTCTCGCCCTTCGTCGTAAAGAAGGGCTCGTAGATATGTTTTCTGGTTTCAGCCGACATGCCGTGACCGGTATCCGCAACCGTGAATCGAATCGCCGGCGTGACGACTCGCGCCAATCTGTCCCCGGACGCAGCCGAAGGCACAGGGTACCCTCCTCGCGGCATTGCATCGAGCGCGTTGCCGACCAGGTTTGCCAATACCTGGCGAATCTCTCCCGCGTAGCAGACCAGCGGCGGGCTATCCGCAATTTCCAGCTTCAGCTCGATGCCATCCCGCGTCAGCTTGCCTCGATACAGTGTCAGGACGGAATCGAGCAGCTCCGCCATATCAGTCGGCGCGGCGGCGGATTGCTGCTTGTGGAAGCGCAGCGTCTGGTTCACTATCTGCGAAACTCGCTCCATTTCATGTTCGGCAGCTCTCGAGATAGCGCCTGGTTTCCGGGTTGATCGCTGTCGAAAGCGCGAAAGATAGATCAGGTTTGTAACTCCCTCCAGCGGATTGTTGATCTCGTGAGCGATCGAAGAAGCAAGCCGTCCGACGGCTGCCAGCTTTTCCGATTGGCGCAATGCCGCCTCAGCCCTTTGCTGCGCCTCGACATCGGTGTTCGTGCCGAACCAGCGAACGATTGTTCCCGGCGCTGTCCCGCACCGGCAGCGCGCGCGATAAGAAACGAGCGAATATTTCCCGTCCGCCCGGCGCAGCGGAAAAACCATGTCGAACGGCTCTCCAGTCTCTATCGAACGGTTGTAGCGGAGCAATACCTTCTGCTAGAAAATCGGGATGCACGAACTCGTTGCCCGATATCTTCATCTGCTGCTGTGTTGCGCCTGTGTACTCATACCAGCGGTCGTTGTACCAGGTGATAAACCGTCGGCATTCGCCATCCACGCCATCTGCGGAATGGAGTTCGCGAGCACCCGGAATTGTTCCTCGCGCGTCTCGATTTCCCGTCGCGCGAGCACCTGCTCGGTCACTTCGATTGCTAGAACAAATATGCCTTCGATTTGCCCCTGAACATCGCGGACCGCCTGATAGACAAAGTTGAAAAAGACGTCTGCCGCGGTTCGCCGCTGCCGGTGCGGTCCAACTGCATCAGGTGATTCGTTGCCGTTAAAGGGTATTCCGGCGTGCGATATACCTCATCGAGGATTTCTATGATGCCCTGGTCGCGCAATTCCGGAAATACCTCTATTACAGCTCTGCCGATCAGTTCCTCCGCGGATTTGCGGCCAACCAATCTGTACATATGCTTCGTTTACCAGGTGTAGCGATGCTCCGGCCCGCTCAGTAGTCGCAATCGGCCGCCGGAGCCATGCATGAACAGCTCCTGGAGTCTTGCCCGTTCCGAATCCGCTTCGGCCCGCAGCGACTGTCTGCCGCTCGAAGTTTCCGCTTCCGCGGATGCGCGCCCGCCACTTCTCATGGCGATCTGAGTGTAGAAGTCGCGGTACTCCTCATCCAGCCGCTTTCGGGCGCTGACCCCGCCAGCAGAAATCCAGCTGGCGATGGCGGCACTCGGCTGCATGATCGGTAGAGCAATCGCCTGCTGATCGGCGGATCGGCCCAAGGCGCTTGCGGCAGCGGTAACGGAGTACCGATGCGTCAGGTCGATAACGTGCAGGTCTCGCCACTAGACGACTTCGCGGCACTGCGCGCCAGTGTTCCTCACTGAAAGTCGATGACCGAGGGGAAAGTTCCCGGCGAGTTGCAGCACGCCAGGGCCGCGCGGCTCCGCTCTTCGCCAGCCTCGGGCGCAAACAGGTAAATTGCGGCGAATGGAATATCGTGGGATTGTCCGACAGCACCTTCGCGACCAGCGTCACAGGCATCGCATCGCATTTTCGGATTTTCTACTGCTTACGGCGGCATAGCTCCCGCATTGTTCGCATGCGTCGCGCGCCGATCACTTTTTCCGTCGTCTCCAGCACCGGAGTGAACACGCCGCCGATTCCGCCGGACTCATCCCGGATCGGACTATAGGAGAACGTGAAATAACACTCCTCCGCATAGCCATGACGTTCCAGAAACAGCAGCAGGTCATCCGCCCAGTTAGCCTCGCCTCGCTCCATCACTGCCGTTCAGCATCGGACCGATGTGTCCCATATCTCCGGCCATACTTCGCAGCCCGGCGACCCAGCGCCCACGGGTGCTTGCTGCCGATCAGATCGATGTAGGCATCGTTGTAAAGCTTTACTGAGATCTCGTTCCCCACCAGATGAGGATGGCGAAGCGCGAGTTCAGGCAGATGCTGACGGAAGTCTTCAGGCTTTGCGGCCAGCTCTCGACCGGACCCAGCCGCGTCTTCGACCAGTCGAGAGCGCGCATCCGCGCCGCCATTTCGCTGTCTCCGGCGAACAGCTCGTCCGCGATTCCGGACTTCGGTCTGTGAAGCCATTCTCTGAATACCCAGTGATGCATTAAGATTGTAAGGGCTGCTTGGATGATACGAATCGATTGTAGCGAATGATCGGAAGTGATCCAATGGCGTGATGGATAAACGCCGGGCTGCCGCACATCTCGCTTCTGAAACGCGGATTTCGCGAGAGCTATTTGGTTCGGTCGGAGGGGGCAATCTCGCTGCGCAAGTTATCCAACAGCTCACGATCTTCATCGGACAGCGTGGCCTCCCTCAGCAGTTCCGGCCGGTTCCGCAGGGTTTTTTTGAGCGACTGAATGCGACGCCATCGCCGAATCTCCTCGTGATTGCCGGAACTGAGCACGGCTGGTACCGGCGCACCGCGAAACTCCGGCGGGCGCGTGTAATGGGGATAATCGAGCAGGCCTCCGGAATCGCAGGTGGAGCGTGGAGGCGAGCCGGCGGTTTCGCCTGGCAACTCTTCCGATCCGGCGAAACTTTCATAACGGGCGGAATCCTGGTTGCCAAGCACTCCGGGCAACAACCGGCTCACCGCGTCCACGACAATCGCGGCTGCCAGCTCGCCGCCGGAAATCACGTAATCGCCAATCGATATTTCGGTATCGGCCAGCAAATCGTTGACACGCTCATCGACGCCCTCATAGCGTCCACAGAGAAGAACCACGCGATCCAGCTGCGCCATCTCCCGCGCCAGCGATTGCGTAAACGGCACACCCTGAGCCGAGAGCAGAACCACGCGCTGACGGGCCGTATCACGCGCACTTTTTTCCGCGATCCCAAGCGACTCGACGGCGCGGAAGATCGGCTCCGGTTTCAACACCATTCCTTCTCCGCCGCCAAAAGGTCGGTCATCGACGGTCTGGTGGCGATCCGCGGTGAAGTCCCGCAGATTGTGTATACCGGCGCTCACCAGCCCGGCATCGAGCGCGCGGCGAAGCACGCCGAAGCTGAAAGGGCCTTCAAAAAATTGCGGGAAGATGGTGATGATGTCGAAGTGCATTGGTCAGATGATTCCAGAAACCCACATCAAAATCGAGATGTGGCGCACCCGGGCGAGATCTCGAGTTACGCGGAAATTGCGAGCGCAGCCGAGCGACCTGCGCTTTGTCTCATGCGCTCTTTTTCCACTTAATCCCGCAACCGATGCTGGGCTGCTGTTCCACCGGAACCGGCTTACCCTCCAGGACAGCATCGATCGCGGCGCGCAGGTCGCGGCCATCCACCGGAATCCCGTTGCCGGGACGGCTGCCATCCAGTTGACCGCGGTAGACCAGCTTGTTGTCCGAATCGAAGAGAAAAAACTCCGGCGTGCAGACGGCCTGGAATGCCCGTGCTACTTCTTGCGATTCATCGTATAAATAATGAAACGTAAAGCGGCGGCGCTGAGCCTGCGAGCGCAGTCCGGTCGGCGCGTCTTCGGGATACGCCTCGGCATCGTTGCTGCTGATTGCGACGATGCCCAGGCCGTTTACCGCGTAATCATGTCCGATCTGCGCGAGCTGTTGCTCGACATGCTTTACAAACGGACAGTGCGAGCAAAGAAACATCACCAGCAGCCCGCGCATCCCGCCAAATTGGCTGCGCGAAATCGTGCGGCCGGAAACAACATCCGGCAGTGAAAAATCCGGCGCAGGTGTACCCAGCGCAAGCATCGTGGAAGCGGTTGGTGCCATTCAAAAACACTCCTTCAAAAAATTAGATGTAGTCAGCCTTCGCGCAGTGATCTTTACCACGTTGCGGTCATATCTGTTGTGCGGATTTGTTCCTTCACTCAGAATCATTTCTCCGGAACTGATTCCCCGGGCCGCTCATCGCGCGAACTCCCGGCAGATAGCTCTCTTTGCTGCGCCTGGCGCTCCTCTTCACTGACCGGCGCATTCACTTCGAGCAGCCCGGAAGGAAGGCTCATCTCCAGGCGCCGGCGCGGCAGATCCATCCGCGCCAGATATGCCTTGGCAAACGGAATCCAATGCTCTCTTCCATCGCTGCCGAGCACGACCAGCAGGTCCGTCGTGTGGTTCTGCTGAATTACATCTTGAACCGTGCCGATCGATGGGTGACCCGGCTGATTCAGATCGATCAGCTCACAGCCGGATAGATCGCCAACGTAGGCTGCATCAGGCTCGAGCGGCATGCGTTCGGCGGCGGATATCACCAGCTCGGCCCCACGCAGCGTTTCCGCGGCTGAAATGGAATCAATCTGGCCAAACTTCAGCACGACACGGCCTTTATGCAGCCATGCCCGCTCGATGGTAACCGGGATGGGAACGCTATCTTCCTCGCGGGCCAGGAACGCCTTCCGCATCTGCTCAAAGCGTTCAGGAAAATCGGTGAGGATTTCCGCGAGAATTTCCCCCCGCCGTCCCTGCGGACGAATCAGCCGCGCCACGCTGACCCATGATGCTGGATCTTTCACAAGATGATTGTTTCACGACGGAGCGAATCGATGGAAAAGCCGAACGGACGCAGGAATATAGCTATCAGGCGGGCTCTGATTGTTCGGTCGCTGTGTGCTCGACTCGGGACTGCTCGTCTCGAGACTGCTCAACGATCTCCAGGCTATAGCGGTGGTTCATCTTCGTGCTGACGGCGCCGAGAATTGTTCTCAGCGAGCGAGCCGTCCGGCCCTGCTTTCCGATGATCTTGCCCACGTCGGAGGGATCCACGCGCAAATGCAGAAACGTTCCCCCCTCATTCGGCGCAGTCCTGACGAAAACGGCCTCGGGCTTGTCCACCAGGGAGCGGGCAATCTCGGTGATCAACTCTACGGCGGATAACTCCGGGGAATGCTCTGACATGCGCTCTACCTCGCTCGATGTGGCGTATAAGCCTGAATTCCATCTGCTTTATACCGAAAAAGAGTGCTGTTGTCGCCTTTTTTATGGTTTACCCAATAGTAACTAGATAAGTTACTTCAAGATTCTGATGGCCGGCAATACCATCCAGTTCGGAAAGTTTCTCAAGTGTGAAGGCGGAAATCGGGCTCAGGAGTATTCATTCTGCAACGCTGAACGGGCAGGAAAAGCGCGGCCAAAGCCACGCAGATAAGATTTGAGGAGAAAGATAGGTCCGGGGGTGTAAAGTCTGTTTCTATCCTGCCTGCGGGACAGATGCGGCTGCGTTCGTCACCAGCTTCTGCACGCGATCGGAAAGCTGGGCTCCCTTGCTGGCCCAGTAGTCAATGCGATCCTGCTTCAGGTTTACTGTGGCGGGGCTGGTACGGGGATTGTAGGTTCCAATCACTTCGAGCGACCGACCATCGCGGGCGCGATCTTTTTCAATGACGACGACGCGATAATAGGGCTTTTTGCGTGCGCCTACGCGCGAAAGACGAATCATCAACACAGGTATATGTTCCTTTCTTTCAATCAGGAGAGCGCGGCCGGAATAGTCGCTGAAGACGCAAATCTCTGAACATCCAGTATCCCGGATTTTACGTCCTCATGCAAGTGGGACGGCGCCGCAGAACGCAAACGCCGCCTGAGTGACGTTATCGATGCGCTATCCAGAAACTCCCGTATGGACGTCTGAATTCCCTCGGTACGATGTCCGGTCCCGTCGTAACAAATCCATACCGCGCGGCAATGGACGGAACACACAAGCTGCATCCTAAACTGAGAGGTCTGGGCTGGAAAACAGCCTGGGAGGACGCCGCGTGACGAAACCACCATCGCAGCAGCGGCGTAGCCTTCGGTCGGTCCAGTGGTTGAACTTCTTTCTTGCCGATGTCCAGACTGGCCTGGGTCCATTCCTTCGCCGCCTACCTGGCGGCGAAGGGCTGGAACGCCGGAAGCGTCGGGTACGCGCTCACTTTTGGCGGGCTGGTGACGGTGGCGATGCAGACTCCCGCGGGAGCTGTGGTCGACAGCGTGCATCGCAAACGAGCGCTGCTGGCAGTAAGTCTGGGCGTGCTGGTTGCGGGCGCCTTTTTGTTGATGGCCCCGGTGCATCCGTGGTCTGTTTACTCCGCCCAGACGCTGATCGGCGGCTCTGCGCCGTTTCTCGGCCCGATCGGTTGCGGCCATTACTCTTGGAATCGTCGGCACTGCGGGGTTCGACAAGCAATTCGGGAAGAACCAGTCTTACAATTCGGCGGGCAATGTATTCGCCGCGCTGCTGATTGCCGGCGCCAGTTACGAATTTGGCTACCGCGCAATTTTTATCATTGCCGCCGCGCTTGCGATCCCGGCGATGATCTCTGTTTTTTCGATCGATCCCCACCAGATCGACTATGCCCGCTCGCGCGGAGCCAGGGCTGACGGCGGCAAACCCCACACTGAGGGAATCCGGGCACTGCTGCGAGACAAGGTCCTGCTTGCGTTTCTGGCGAGTGCATTCCTCTTCCATACCGCGAATGCTGCCATGCTGCCCGATCTCGGCGAAATGCTCTCGCGGGGCAAACCGAGAGAGGCCGCGCCGTTCATGGCCGCATGCATTATCGTCACCCAGCTGGTGATTGCCTGCTCGGCGGCGTGGATCGGAAGGCGTGCGGGAGCGAAGGGAAGAAAACCGCTATTGCTGGTTGGATTTGGAGTGCTTCCCGTGCGCGGAGTTCTATACACGCTGACCCAGGCAACCGGGGCACTGATCGCGATCCAGACGCTCGATGGAGTGGCCAACGCTATCTTCGGCGTGGTTTCCATTCTGGTGATTGCGGACCGCACGCGCGGCACCGGACGGTTCAACCTGGCGGCGGGAGCATTGGCAACGATGATAGGAATCGGAGCAGCCGCAAGCACGACCATCGGCGGCCAGTTAATCCAGCGCGAGGGTTTTCGCGCCTCATTTCTCGGCCTGGCCGCGATCGCTGGAGTGGCGTTTGCTCTCTTATTATTCGCTGTTCCAGAGACGCTGCATAAAGTGGAGACCAGCGTGAGATTGGTTCCGAATGAAGTGTGACGATGATCCAGTGGCGGGATCTGTGATTGTCATCCTGAATAGGAGAATCACAGCGTGACCCTCAATTTTTCTGGTTAACTTTGCGGCTTGCCAGAAGCTTTCTTCTTTCGGCGATCATCTTCTTCCGTGCTGTGGGCGTCATCGCCAGAACATCTTTCGTTCGCTTCGGCAGCTTTTCGTAGACCAGTTCCCTGGCACGAGAGAGCAGGTCTTGCAGCTCTGCCCGGCGCAGTACGTCCCACCGCTCCAGAGCGACCCAATATATCCGCGCCATGTAGGGAGCCGGGATGATGCCTTCGATTTCGAGCAGTTCGGAGTAGCGCTCCGGGCCGGCGTGGAAAGATATAACCGCCATGCCGTCCTCATCAAGATTCACCAGCGCGAACATCTTTCCGCCGATTGCCTTATCTCCCACCCAGAAGACGAGGTTCGCTCCCCACTGCATGGTTTCCTCGACGTGCGGAAGCGTGCGGAGAAATTCGCGAACCTGTTCGGCATCCATGGTGGCTCTGGTTTATGTATGAGCGAAAATCTGAAAGCTGCCATTCCGAACGGAGCGGAGCGAAAGTGGAAGAATCTCGCGCTACTGCGCCGGATAGCTCTTGCTTACTTGCGTGCGGGAGTTATAGACGACCAGCCTGCCGTCGGGAAAAGCGGAGACGCGGATATAGTTTCCGTCGGAGCCGCCCTTCAGATTGGCGATGTATTCCGCAGCCACATTGTGCGGCGCGCCGCCTCCTGCCGAATAGTGAAGCTGCCAGAGATTTTTAAGGCGCGGCGATTTTTCGATGATGTCCCAGGTCGATGGCGAGTCACCTTTAGTTTCGCCGTTGTCCATAACCGCGACGCGCGGGGCGATGCCGTCCACAAATGCCGGGCTGCCGCTCATCGAAACCCCATGATGCGACACAATATAAAGATCGATTAGGCCCAGCTTATTGACCGGGCACATCAATTGCATTTCTTTGTCCCAGGTCAGATCGCCGAGATCGGCGATGCGCATTTTGCCGAATTGCAGCACGATGCCCACCGAGCGGGCGTTCTCCGTCTGGTCCGCCGGATGCGTAGGCGATGATTTGCAATACGGATTCGGCTGGCCCGCGCCGGGCAACGGAGTGCCGATCAGATTGCCATCCGCGCTGACGATCGTAGCCTTCGCCTGACCGAGCGAGATCGTCTGTCCCGGGCGCGCCAGAATATGTTTTGCGTGGGAGTGCGCCAGCACGGCCTGATATTGCTCCCAGCCATTCTGGGTGGCTGCATTCGACGGCTCCCGGTTGGGGCCGTGGTCAATATAGGTACCGATACGGATCTTCCGGGCAAGGTTGGGAACACCGCCGACATGATCGTCATGAAAATGCGTGATCAGGAGAGTATCAATCTGATTGAGTCCTGCCTGTTTCGCCACTGCGAGAATCCGGTTAGCATCCCGGTCATCGTGATCGCCCCAGCCGGTGTCGATCAACAGCGACTGATGCGACGGGGTGACGAACAATGTTGATTGTCCGCCTTCCACATCGATGAAATAAACCGTCAGCGGAAGTGCAATCCTGGCAATATGCCTGCGGTAGGTCGGCGTTTGAGCCTGCGCGGTGAGGAGCGCGCCCGCGGCAACGAACACCAGCGACAATATGAAACCGGCTGCTGGGATGGCCACATTGAACGGCTATCGACTGAGTTCGATCTGAACATCTTCATCTTTGCCCTGAACCGTCCTTGTCCGAATAATTCGATACACCCCACTCAGCGTCGGGCGCCGACAAGCACCGCAGAAGGTGCGCTCAGCCTGACACCCGGCAAATTGGATTTGACCTTCACCGGCTGAAGACCGCTGCCCTGAGCCGCGATCGTCGCCATATATTGGTTGTCAAGAATTATTTTGAACTGAGCGAGATATGGATCGAACGACACGGGGGTGATCATGGCGCCGAGAAACGTCTGTCCTCCGGTCTGGTCCGACACTCTCTGCAGATAGCTCTGCCCAAAAAGCCTGCCCAGGCTTCCACCCTGACCACCCGTAACGCGGAAATAGATGGAATAGACCAGCAGTCCGGCACGTTGTGCATCTGTGATTGCAGCCGCCACGTAGGGATCCTGGAGATCGCGCGACCGGTAGTATGGGTCTTCTCCATTGGTGATCATAAGCACCACCCGGCGCGCCCGCGCCTGGGAGGGCCAGTGCTTAGCCAGGTCAGACAGGCAGAAGTAGGGACTGGCGCTCACTCCTGGCATGGAATTCGGCAGTCTTAAAGCCTTCGACGCCATCGCGTGATTGCTCGTCAAAGTCTGCGCCATGTCTGCCCGCCCATTGGTCATATAGGCAACCGCAACCTCCGCGGAAGGAGGCAGGCCGTCGATGAACTTTCTGATCGACGAAAACTGCAGCGACACGTATCCGGGCAGCGAATTGTCGAAGAGCAGGACCAATTGCAGCTGGCCCTCGGAGCCAGGCTCCCAACTCGTAATCTCCGCCGGACGGTTCTTCAAAAGAACCGTGACGTCCTTCTGCTGCAGCACGGGAGGCTTCTTCGAATCGTTGACATTGGGTGTAACTGTCAGCCGCGCGTTGAATTGGGCCTCATAATGCGGGTTTTGCGCGGCTGCGGTGGAAGCGGTACAGGTTGAAACCAGGAATGCTCCCGCAAGAAAAATGGCGCATGCAATTTGACTCACGCTTTTCATGTTTCCCTCCCCCGTCCCGCCGTCGGTCGACCGAGATAGCTTGCAATTGCAAGTGATCTCCGAATCTCCGGCGCACCTGACGGGCCATTCAGTCTATTAGACGCCTGTTTTCGGCAGTTGCTGCGTCCTTTTTCAAGGCCGCTCACCCTCCGGATGCGTCACGACCGGTAGCGCTCCTGGTGCCATCGCCATGCGTCGGCGATGATTGCGTCGAGCTCCGTGTACTGCGGTTTCCAGCCGAGTTGGGCCATGATCTTCTCCGAGCTTGCAACCAGGACAGCCGGATCTCCCGGGCGGCGCGGACACTCCTCCACCGGAACTGGCCTGCCAGTGACGCGCCGGACAGATTCGATCACCTCGCGCACGGAAAATCCCCGTCCGTTGCCAAGATTGAAAATCATATGCGCCTCGTGCTCGAGCGCAGCGAGCGCCAGCATATGCGCATCGGCCAGATCACGCACATGGATGTAGTCGCGGATACAGGTGCCGTCCGGTGTAGGGTAGTCGGTCCCGTAAATGCGAATGCTTTTACGGCGTCCCAGGGCCACGTCGAGGATCAGCGGAATCAGGTGCGATTCGGGTTGGTGCGCCTCTCCGCGTCCGGGAATTGCGCCCGCGACGTTGAAGTAGCGCAGGCTGGCATAGCGCAGGCCGTGGATGCGGTTCAGCCAGGGAAGCATCTGCTCCACCAGCAGCTTCGATTCTCCATAAGGATTGGTGGGGCGTAGTGTTGCATCCTCCCGGATAGGGGTCTTTTCCGGCTCCCCATAAACGGCGGCTGTGGAAGAAAACACCAGTTTCTTCACCCCGCCAAGTCAACATTGCCTGCAAAAGAACCAGGGTCGAAGCGCTGTTGTTGCTGAAATACAGCTCCGGCTTTTCCATGCTCTCGCCGGCCTCGATCAGCGCAGCGAAGTGCATAACGGCTTCGGTCTGGTACTCTTGGAACGTAGTGCCCAGCTTCTCCCGGTCGTTTACATCGCCTTCAATAAACACCGGGCCTGCGGGAACCGCGGAGCGCTGGGCATGGGAGAGGTTGTCGTAGATGACGACCCGATGTCCGGCTTCGGCAAGCGCTATTGCGACGGTGCCGCCTATGTACCCCGCGCCGCCTGTGACGAGGATGTTCAATGTCAGCCCCTTTCCTCAATGATTTGCCGTAGATAATTCAGGCGTAGAGGGCCCAGAACCTCGCGCCCAGTGATAATTACAACTCTTCGACGCTCGCGAATATCTGGCCTTTGCATGATATTCCGAAACTTCCGGGCATGGAAATCCGGCAGGTTTCCTCAGCGGAACCGTTCCCCCAACGGTACACCGGTCACGAGGGTCTACAAAATTATTCCAAATCGGGAAATTTGTGGCATACTCATTGGCAACCATCACCAAATCAGACAGAACTCTGACCGGCTGCCACAGCTTCGAGCGAAGGAAAACAAGCAGCTAAAGGAGTTCTGGTAATACCGTGCGGACGAGATGCGCTGCATCCCCTGAAAAGGGTGCATTTCGTCATCATTAAAGGCGGTTGGCGGCAGGCTGTAAAACTGTACTCATATTGGGCGGGTAGCATCTAAATCGTTAACCGCTCGAAATGTTGCGACGGAAGTGCATATGGTTCTTTCTTTACATGATTCGAGTGGAACACTCTTTAAAGATTTCTGTCGATGCAGGCTGATTTCGAAATACACTCTGACTGGAACAATCCAGCCTGCTGACAGGTCAGAAAATGCTATCGTCACATGTTCTGAATAAGCAGCAGTTTTGCGTTCCGAGGTAAAAGTTGTATGACAAGCTTTGCGACAACCGAATACTCATCCAAAACCGAGTCTGGATTGCCCCCGCGTACCCCTAGGACGCGTGCCCGCGGCGACCGCCAACTAGCTACGTTCGGCTTGCTGCCGGAACCGGAGGGAAGAAACAAGGCGTTCACCGTCAGTCTGATCATCAACGTTTCGGTGATCATCCTTGTCCTGATATTTTCCATCTACTTTGTGCATCATCAGGTCGTGCAGCAACGCCTGAACGAAACTCAACTGCTACTCCCCATCACTCCGGTAAAGCCAATCCGTCCGACAGTAGTGCGGCCGAAAGTGCCCATCGTCCCGCCGACTCCGGACCTGTTGAACAGAATCGCTCCGAAGTTCACCTACAAACCGGCTCCGGCTGAGGTTCAGCCGAAGTTGGCGCGCGTCCACCTGAATAATATGAGTGCTCCAGTGTTGCCGCCGTATCGCCCGGACTCGGTGGAACTGCCTCCGCAACCGAAGGTAGGGGCGTTTCATGCCGCGATTCCCACAGCAGTCGCTAACAATATGGGACGGACCTCCACCAAAACCGGCGGTTTTGGTGATCCGATGGGCGTGCATGCAAATCCCAATGCCACCCGGCCGGGAACTATAGCTGCGGTTGGCAGCTTCTCAAACGCAATTGGGGGCGGATCGGGCGCAGGCTCCGCTCGCAGGGGTAAAGTCGGTGGTGTTGATTTTGGATCGGGCTATGCCCAGGGTGTACCGGGAGGCACGGGCCGCGGCGGTAAAGTGGCTTCGGCCGGTTTCTCCGACGGTGTTGCGGGAGGTACCGGTACGGGTCCGAGGGGCACCGTCAAACAGGGCGGCTTCCAAACCAATACCGCGGCTGCCGGAGCCCCGAAGCTGGCTCTCGCCAATACCGGGAATGACACAACGGTGCAGGTGCTTTCTTATCCGAAGCCTCCCTACACCCCGGAAGCAAGACAGTTGAAAATCCAGGGCGAGGTTGTGCTGGAAGTACGCTTCTCCGCCGATGGAGAGGTCCATGTTCTTCGCGTTGTGCGCGGGCTAGGACATGGATTGGACGAGCAGGCCATTCGGGCTGCGGAACAAACTCGCTTTAAACCGGCGACGCGCGATGGAAAGCCAGTCGACACGACCACGCTGTTTCACGTCGACTTCCAATTGGCGTAATGCGAACAACAGAAATAAACTAAGTACCCTTAAGGAACACAATAATGCGACTTGCAAAGATTACCCCCCGCTTCTCACGCGCCAGTCACAGAGGATGGGCCTTTCTGCTCCTGGTTTGCGTCGCCTCCCCCGCCTTCGCAAGGCATAAAAAGTCGAATACGCCTCAAACGAAGTTGACGCCTGATATGGTTCGGCTGATCGATCAGGCATCCATGCACGAACGGACTGTTTTGCTGGCGCTTCAGCAACGCGCGCCCGTGGTGGAAACTTATATTCAGGACTACAAGCCAGATACTCTGCTGAGCGCCGTGCCGACCGAGGATCACTATTTCCTGGGGCGGGTTGACTTTGGTCGTGTCATTGAAGACAACCGCTATCAGGAAGCAAGCACCAAGAAGGCCATGTATAAGGGCTCGGTCATGTTCGTCAACGGATTGACCAAAGCCTTCAAAATCGAATATGTGGCTCAGGGTTTCGTGCAGATGCTGCTGCTGGACTCAAACCACTTCGATCGCCAGCACTATAATTTTGTATTTGTTCGCCGCGAATTTCTGGGCGACGTCCGCACCGAGCTGTTCGATGTCGTACCGAAGCCCGGCTCCGGGCCAGGACGCTTCATCGGCCGCGTGTGGATTGAAGATACCGGTGGCAATATCGTTCGCTTCAGTGGAACTTACACCAGCAAGAATGGCCGCCACGTCTATTATCACTTCGACAGCTGGCGGACCAACGTGCAGCCGAATCTATGGTTGCCGACGGCGGTTTATGCGGAAGAGCATGGGCCCGGGAGCGTACCGGACCAGGCTGACTTCTTCCGCGCCCAAACCTGGATCTGGGGATACAACCTTCGCACTCCCGTTTCCGCCAGTACCAACGCCACAGTACAGATCGATGCCGTCAAAGACACGAGCGAAAATTCCCAGGATGTCAGCCCTCTGCAGGCCTCGCGTCTATGGTCGCAGCAGGCGGAATCGAACATCCTTGACCGGCTCTTTCAGGCCGGTCTGCTCGCCGGGCCCAGCGGCTTCGACAAAGTTCTGGAGCAGGTCACAAACAACTTGATCGTGACCAACAACATCGCCTTGCCGGAAGCGGTTCATTGCCGGGTGTTGCTGACCACTCCGCTCGAATCGCTTACCATCGGCAACACCATTGTTCTAAGCAAGGGGCTCATCGACACTCTTCCTTCGGAAGCAGACCTCGGCGCCGTGCTTTCGTTCCAATTGGCGCACCTTGCCTTGGGGCATAAGGTCGATACAGAGTTTGCCTTCCCGGATAACCTGATGTTTGCCGACCAGGCGACCATCCGCCGGGTACCGCTCCACCATAGCGATGCGGAAAATGAAGCCGCCGCCAAGAAGGCGCTCGAACTGCTAGCCAACTCCCCTTACAAGGACAAGCTGAACGAAGCAGGCCTTTACCTCAAAATGCTGCTGTCTCGCGCCCGGGTTCTTCCGTCCTTGATGCAGCCGCAACTGGGAGATTCGCTGTTCACCTCGCAAACCGACGATCAGGTCTGGCTCAATGCGCTGGTCACCAGAGCCCCCAAACTCAACATGTCAAATGTCTCGCAGATCGCCGCCCTGCCGCTGGGCAGCCGTCTCCGCGTCGACTCCTGGAATGACTCGGTCGAACAGCTCAATTCGAAACCTGTCGCCGTCCTCAGCCCCAGCGACAAAATGCCATTTGAGCTGACACCTGTATTTTTCCGGCTGCGCCCTTACGGTCACGCCACAACAATTCCTGTATCTACCGGAGCAGCCTCCCCGGGCACCGGCACATCCAATAGTGGAGAATCGCAGGGGTCGGCACAATAGCAACGACTCCAATTCTGGAGGCGGCGCAAATTGCACCCGCCTCCAGACATTTATTTTTTCCTCGTGGGGGAGGTTTTTTCGTGGCTAAGAAATTCTTCGTTGGACTTGCATTGCTTCTTTTCTTCCCAATCTTCCTGCATGCGCAGGCGGTGTCTCCGGTTACTCCAAAACGTAGCGTCGCTTTCCTTCGGAGGATATTTTTCCTTAGGGCAGACGGATTACGGTCAAAAACATCGCCTATGGACCGGGCTTTTACGGCGATTTCGATTATCGTGTCTGGCGCGATGTGGGCGTTGGCATTGAAGGCGAAGCACGTTTTCGAGAATTTCCTCACCAATTCCGATACGGGCAAGGGTATCGCCCTACAGAATTTTTTGGGCGGTCCGCGGGTTACATACCGGATTGGCCGGCGGTTGATGCCATATGGAAAATTTCTTTTTGGCGGAACCCGCTTCCACTATCCGACCTTCATCTCAAGCCAATACTACACGTACACCACTTACGCCATTGGCGGTGGTCTGGACTACCAGCTCACCAATCATATTTCCATCCGGCCCGTCGACTTCGAATATCAGCATCTAGATTTCCCGCCTACCGGCCTGACCCCGTGGGTCTATTCTGCTGGCGTCTCTTACCGTCTATTCTGAATCCTCCATCCGTTCCCCCTCAGCCCCGGCGAGAACCGGGGCTTTTTCTTGTCTCCGACGACTCTTCCGGGGAACAATTTAGGATAGAGATTAATTCTCATCATGATGAACACGACTCCAGGCCAGACCCGCGTCCGTTTCGCTCCCTCCCCAACCGGATATCTCCACGTCGGCGGCGCTCGCACGGCTTTGTTTTCCTGGCTGTTTGCCCGGCACACCGAAGGCGCGTTCATCCTTCGCATTGAGGACACCGACTTTGAACGCTCTTCCGTCGACATGGTCTCGGGCATTCTGGAGGGGCTGCGTTGGCTTGGCATCGATTGGGACGAAGGACCTTTCTATCAATCGCAGCGTCTGGATTTATACACGCGCACCGCGGAGAAGCTGCTGGCGAGCGGCCACGCCTATCATTGTTTCTGCACCAAAGAAGAGCTGGAGCAGCGCCGCGCAGCTGCTGCCCAGGCAGGCGCGGTTCCCCGCTATGACGGCCGCTGTCGCGACCTGCCCACGGCTGAGTCGGCGCAGCGGATTGCTCAAGGAGAGCGGGCCGCGGTTCGCTTCATGGTTCCACGCGACGGCGTGACCACGTTTGAAGATGCTGTGTTCGGCCACATGGAATTCGTCAATACGGAACTGGAAGATTTCGTTCTGCTGCGCTCCGACGGTATTCCGACCTATCATCTCAGCGTGGTAGCGGACGATCTGGATATGCGGATGACGCACATCATACGGGGCGCGGACCATCTCTCAAACACTCCAAAGCAAGTGCTCCAGTATCGCGCGCTCGGTGCTTCCCTGCCGGTCTTTGCTCATTTGCCGCTGATCCTCGGCCCGGACAAGACCCGGCTTTCCAAGCGCCACGGCGCCACCAGCGTCATCGCATACAGAGAAATGGGCATTGTTCCCGAAGCGTTTCGTAATTTCCTGGCCCTGCTTGGCTGGACTCCCGGCGATAGGGCGAAGCAGCCCGACGGAAAAGAGCGCGAGGTGTTCTCGACAGAAGAGCTGATTGAAATGTTTTCGCTTGACGGCATCGCCCACTCAAATGCCGTTTTCAACAACGACAAGTTGGCCTGGTTCAATACCGAATACATCCGTGCCTATCCACCGGAACGCCTGCTGCCGCTGATTCAGGAGGAATGGACCCGCGCGGGTTACACGCCCACCCGCAGTCGCGAGGAAATCCTTGCCGGCATTACGCTACTGCAGCAGAGAGCGCGGAGTCTGCAGGATTTTGCGTCCACCTTTCAGGCTTACTTCGGGGACAGCTTTCCCATGGATCCCGCCGCAGTGCAGAAATTTCTGGCGGACGCGACAGTCAGAAAGCTGCTCGCCGAAGCTGGGCGAACGATATGCTGCGTTGCAGCCGTTCACGGAGGAGTCAGCGGAAAAGCTGCTCCGCAGTTTTGCGGAAGAGAAAGCAATCAAGGCCGGAGCGCTGATCAATGGCGCGCGCGTGTTGTTAACCGGACAAGGTGTAGCGCCCAGCTTGTTTGCTGTGATGCAATATTTAGGGCAGAAGCGGGTAGTCGAGCGTTTGCGGATCGCCGAAATACCCTGAGATGCCTATACCCACTCGCCTCTGCGCATCAGAGGTTCCTCACTGCCATTCGCGCCCACACCATCGACATCCATCTCGCCGGAGCCGATCATCCAGTCCACATGGATCAAGCTGTTGTTTGCCCCTTTCAGGGCAAGCGTGTCCTCATCCATCTCTTCGCCGCCGGTGATGCAGGTGCTATACGCCTGACCCATTGCAATGTGGCTGGCCGCATTTTCGTCAAGAAGTGTGTTCCAGAAAAGGACGCCGCTCCGCGCAATCGTAGAGGAATGAGGAACCAGAGCGACTTCGCCGAGCCTGCTTGCGCCATCGTCGGTATGGATCATGCGATCCAATACCTGCTCACCAGTCTTCGCGGTTGCCTCCACCACACGCCCGCCCTGAAAGCGTACAGAAATTTTATCTATCAGCGTTCCCTGATACGAAAGAGGCTTGCTGCTGGATACCGTCCCGTCGACGCGATCTTTATGCGGAGTAGTAAATACCTCTTCCGTCGGAATATTCGGTTGCCCGTACACCCCGTTGGCTGCCCGGGTGCCTCCGCCGGCCCACAGGTGATCGTCGGCAAGACCTACACGCACGTCGGTTCCGGGCCCGCGGAAATGCAGCGCGGCAAATCTCCTCGCATTCAGAAAATCGACACGATCTTTCAAGTACGCGCCATGCGCCTGCCATGCGGCAATCGGGTCCGGCAGGTCGGCGCGGGAGGCAGCAAAGATCGCGTCCCACAATCGTTCCAGGGCGACGTTCTCCGCCTCTCCCGGAAACACAGCCCGCGCCCATGCCGGTGTCGCGCAGGCGATAATCGTCCAGTTGATTTCATGCCGGGTGATCAGCTCCATTGCCGGCTGGCCGGCTTTCGAAGCCGCGACATTGGCCCGTCCCACTTTCGCTGGGTCCTGTCCGGAAAGCAGCGCGGGATCGCCGCCGGTGATTCCAAGGCGTGCCGCTCCGCTGCGATACGCGGCGGCAATTCCCTCCTGCAGCCAGTTCGCCACGCGATCGAAACTCCGGTCAGGAGCGTATCGGTAGCGCAGTAGGGAGGACTCTTCATCGGAATAAAGCGTAGTCACCAGGACCGCGCCAGCCTTATATGCATGCTCAATAATGCGCCGCGCCAGAGGCAGCGCCTCAATCGGGGCGCTCATCACCAGCTCCTGCACCGGCGCCCCCTCGGAGCCGAGTCCCAGCCCGACATGAACGGCTACCTGTGCCAGCCGATCCAGCTTTTCCTCAAACGATAGCTTCGCCGCTGCCGGGCTTTGTTCCTTTTCTCGTGCCATAGCTTTCGATCTATTGTCTCTGATGAATATTCAGCTCGGGATCAGCTTTAGAAACTATTTTGCGGTCACATTCAGCGTCAGCGGCAGCGTTTCCGGCGGATTACAGGCTCGGTTGTCGCACGCCTGATAACGCAGTTGGCCATGCAGTGTATACCGGCCCGATCTTGCATGCACCTGGACGAGCACATTAAATTCCCCGGTGTACACGCTCAACGCATTCCTTCGGAGAGAAGGCGAAGTGATAATCAACGCCCTCCGGATATTCAACTTTGGCGATTTCTACTCCCCCGGGCTGATCGAGTGTAAGGGTGGTCGGAACCAGAAAGCGCGAATGTGGCATATGGGAATTGATATGTAAGCCGGTCTGGATGTCGAATCGCAGAGCCACCGTTCCCTGCTCCATGTTCCGCTGGTGATGCCCCTCCACGATGAAATCGGGGGATGAGATCATCCGCACCCATTGTTTGCCGGCGGGTTGTCCAAATCCGATATCCGCATGCCCGGGCTGCCACGCCGACTGTGCTATGACGCCGGGAAACGGCAGGGCCGCGCAGGCGATCAATAATCCCAGCACAGCGCAGGCGAAAGACCACCGCTGGCGCATGCTTCAGGCTCCCCGCGCGGCAAGTATCTTTTGAATATCAGCGTCTATATCGCTCTGAGAGATGATGCCCCCAACCTCGAGCACTACCTTGCCGTTGCGCCCGATGTAGTAGGAGGTGGGCAGATAATCGATGCCGCCGTAGGCCTTGGAAGTCTTGTCATCGGCAAAAAGGACCGGATAATTGACGCCCATATTCGCGGCGAAATCGGCGACATTCTTCGGGGCGCCGTCATCCTCGGAAATCCCCAGCACAGTAAAACCCTGCGCTGCGTATTTTTTCTGCAGATCGATCAGCCATGGCATCTCCAGCTTGCAAGGCCCGCACCATGTCGCCCAGAAATTCAGCAGCACGGCTTTTCCCTTGTAGTCGGAGAGTGAAACCGTCTTGCCATCGAGGGTTTTCAGCGTAAAATCTGGCGCCGGCTTGCCGCGAAGATCCGGCAAACCCTGCGCCGCCGGGGAGCTGGGATCGACAGTAGAAGTAGAAGCTTTTCCGGCATTCGCCGGCTGACCCATCGTCATCTGTGTGGTTGGCGGCGTGTTGAGTGATTTGCGTATGCGATAAGCCATCACCCCGGACCAGATCATGGCGGTGATGCCCGCGATGAGGACCAGGACCACGATGGAACTGCGCTTCATGAACATCCTCCGCCGAGAAAAAATTCTCGCGCATGCAACCTTTCATTGTATCGGCTCGGGAGCGTGTCTTGCATTCAGGCAGCACTGCCGCTTCAGCTTCAATAAGCCAGAACCGGTTTGAGAGCTCTGACCTGCGCCACGGCTATATTGCGCGAAGCAATCTGGCTGGCAGAAAGATGATTGCTGCGACCAGTTCCAGTGCACCGTGAACGGCTAAGCCAAGCAAGCGGAACGGCAACAGAATCAGCCATACGATTGGGTACAGCACGATCGCAAGCAAGGCCAGCGGCCAGCACAGAATGAAAAGAACACACCACAAAAGAAACTTGATCATCCTTTACTTTTCCTTTGAAATCTAGTCTGCGTTCCTGTCCTTCTTATCAGTTACGCATGAAGGGCTGAGGAAGTTCCCGATAACCAGAATTGCCGCCGGGCGATTGGGATAGCTTCAATTTGCGCGATGCAGTATTGTCTATGTCAGATTTCCTCCGCGCTAGCATGAGAAGGCTCGATCGTTCCAGACAATCCGGTAGCAGGCCGATGCCAGACCCCACCTCTGTCGGTCCGGCAAAGATTGACCCGGCGGGTCTGGTGCGTATTGAAGCGAGCGCCCTGCTGACTCTCGCCGAGCGGCTGGACGGGGCCATGGCGTCGGATTTCGCCCGCGCGGTAGACATCATCCTCGCCTGTGGCGAAGCCCGTGGACGGGTGGTCGTCACCGGAATGGGAAAAAGCGGCATCATCGCGCAGAAGATTGCCGCCACCCTGAGCTCAACCGGATCGCCCGCGCTCTTTCTGCATCCCGCGGAGGCGCACCATGGCGATCTGGGTATGTTGGCCAAGGGCGATGTCGTCATCGCGCTCTCGGCCAGCGGCGAGACGGAAGAGATTCTGCGGCTGCTCGAAACTCTGAAGCGAATGGGCGACGCGCTCATCAGCTTCTGCTGCGACATGCACTCGACGCTGGCGCTGGCGAGCGACGTCGCGCTCGATTGTTCCGTGGAGCAGGAGGCATGCACCCTTGGGCTTGCGCCGACGGCCTCCACCACGGCGATGCTGGCGCTGGGCGACGCGCTGGCGATTGCCATCTCTGCCCGCAAAGGTTTCCGCGCGGAGGATTTTGCCAATCTGCATCCCGGAGGCAAGCTGGGCAAGCGGCTGATGCGAGTCGAGCAGTTGATGCATTCCGGCGACGCTGTACCCCGCGTAACTCCGGAGACGCCGATGAAGGACGTGATCTACGAGATGTCCCGCAAAGGCTTGGGGATTACAACCGTCATTGAAGATGGCAAGCTGATTGGGTTGTTAAGTGACGGTGATCTGCGGCGCTTGCTGGAACGGGAAGGCGCAGGCGCTCTGGCAAAGACCGCCGGAGAAGCCATGCATCGCAATCCGCAGACCATCCGGCCGGAAGAACTTGCCGCCGAAGCGCTGCGCCGCATGGAGGAGCGCAAGATCACTTCGCTGATCGTCGTCGACGACGAAAAGAACGTGCAGGGCGTGGTCCATCTCCACGATCTGTGGGGGACAGAGTTGTTCTGATCGCATCCTGGATACCCGTTTCGAAATGAAGACCGGAAACAAGTAGAATGGAGTATTCAGCTTTCTAAGGATACCTACTCATACGATGCGTCGCTGGTCGCAGCTCTTTCTCCCTACTCTTCGTGAAGCCCCGGCGGATGCCGAAGTCGCCAGTCACAAGTTTCTGGTCCGCGCCGGATATGTCCGCCAACTCGGCGCGGGCATTTACTCCTATCTTTTTCTCGGCCAGCGATCGATCAACAAGATCATGGAGATTGTGCGCGAGGAGATGGACTCGATTGGCCAGGAGTTTCTGCTGCCATCCCTGCTGCCGCGCGATCTGTGGGAGCAGAGTGGCCGCTGGACCAGCCTGGGCGACAACATGTTCCGGCTGAAGGACCGCAAGGGAGCGGACCTGTGCCTGGGCTTCACCCATGAAGAGGTGATGACAGAGATCGCCCGCAAGGAACTTCGCAGCTACAAGCAGCTGCCGCAGATCTGGTATCAGATCCAGACCAAGTTCCGCGACGAGCCGAGACCGAAATCCGGGCTGCTGCGCGTACGCCAGTTCATTATGAAAGACGCGTATTCCTTCGATATCGACGCGGCAGGCCTTGACGCCAGTTATCAGAAACACGACATCGTTTACCGCCGGATATTCACCCGCTGCGGGCTGCGGTTTGTCTCTGTGCAGGCCGACTCCGGGGTGATGGGCGGCTCACAATCGCAGGAATTCATGGTCTATACCGAAGCGGGGGAAGACCTGATCGCGAGCTGCGCGCAATGTGGGTATGCGGCCAACGTGGAGAAAGCGGAGTCGCGTCTGTCCCCAGCGGAAGATTTGCCGGCCACCGGCGACGGCAAACCGGAGCTGGTACACACGCCGGGCATGGGATCGATCGCGGACGTAACCGCGTTCATGAAGGTCAGCGCCATGCAGGACATCAAGACAGTGGCATATATGGCCGAGAAGCGCGACGCTGCAGGCAAATCGGTGTGGCTGCCGGTTGCGGTATTCCTGCGCGGCGATCACAGCGTGAATGAAACGAAATTGCTGGGTCTGCTGAAAGCCACCCAGTTGCGTCCGATGACGGCGGAAGAACTGGAATCATTTTTCCACGCGCCGGCGGGTTTTCTTGGCCCCGTTGGTCTGACGCATACCGCGGATCCGCATCTGATGACGGAGCTGCAAAGTAATGCGTTTCAGCCAATGAGGACGCCCGGATTCTGGGCCTTCGCCAACCGGCTGAAGCTGGTCGTCGTGGTCGACCAGGCGCTCGAAGGACGCAACAACATGATCTGCGGCGCCAACAAGCTCGATTACCACTTCCGCAATGTGACTCCGGGCCGCGACTTCAAATGGACGGCTTCGGCCAGCGTCCGCAACGTGATCGAAGGAGAAGGCTGCCCGCAATGCGGAGCGCCGCTGCGTGTGGCCAAGGCGGTCGAGGTGGGACACATCTTCAAGCTCGGCTACAGGTACTCGGAGGGTTTGGGCGCGCGCGTGCTCGATGTGAACGGAAAAGAAGTTACACCAATCATGGGCAGCTATGGCATCGGCATCGAGCGCATTCTTACGGCCGCCGTGGAGCAGAGTTCTGACGAAAACGGCTTTTCCCTGCCGCCGTCCATTGCTCCGTTCCAGGTAGTGGTCACTATCACCAACGTCTCCGACTCAACCCTGAAAGCCGCGGGAGAAAAGATCGCGACGGAGCTGGAGAGGGCCGGACTTGACGTCCTGCTCGATGACCGCGAAGAGCGCGCCGGTGTCAAATTCAAAGATGCGGACCTGATCGGAATTCCCTTCCGCATCAATGTCGGGAAAAAGGCGGCGGACGGCCTGGTGGAATTCGTGACACGTGCGACGCGCGCCAGCGAAGATGTTCCGCTGGAACGGGCTGCGGAGATGGTGCGCGAACGCGTACAGTCGTTCACTGCAGCGGCGCAAAGTTAGGCGAGAGGACTCATGGCAGCAGACGGAAAGAGCCCGCGTACAGTGTCGCGGACCACTAGCAGAAGCCGCGAAACACGGACTGCAGGAGCGGGAACTGGAGTTGCCACCCGGCCGCGCCCCCGATCCGGTGGAGGGGGCAGGCGAGGGGGCGGCAGCCGTTTCGCAGGATGGAAGATGAAGCTGGTGCTGGCGATCGCAGCCTGCGTGCTGGTTGTCATCGCCGTCTCCGCCATTGTTTTTGCCTACTATTACCATGCATACGAGCACGTCGTGGAGCAGCGTCTGCGCCAGCCGCTTTTCGCCAACACGGCGAAGATCTACGCCGCGCCGGGTGAGGTTCGCCCGAAGCAGAAATACAGCGTGCAGCAAATTGCGACCGACCTGGTGCGGGCCGGCTACAGCCGCGTCGGTACGTCTCATCCTTCGCAGATCGGAACATTTTCCGAGACCGAAACCAGCATCCATATCCAGCCCGGACCGCAGTCCTATCACGCGCCCGACGGTGCCACCGTCTACACAACAGCAAAGGGCGTCGTCAAAGCAATTCACGCAGACGACGGCCAGGATCTCAGCGCGTATGAACTGGAGCCGGAGCTCATCACCGGATTTTCCGATAAGAACCGCGGCAAACGCCGCCTGGTGACATACAACGAACTGCCGAAATATCTTGTTCCAGCCGTCACTTCGATTGAAGATAAACGCTTCTTCGAACACGGTGCTGTGGACTACATCCGCGTCTTCGGCGCATTTTTCGCCGATCTGCGATCGCGCCGCTATAGTGAGGGCAGTTCCACTCTGACCATGCAGCTGGCGAGGCTCTTCTTCCTTTCCCCGGAAAAACGCTTCAAGCGAAAGATCATCCAGACGGCCATCGCATTTCAGCTCGAAAGCCGATATACGAAGCAGCAGATTTTTACCATGTACGCGAACGAGATTCCGCTGGGGCAACGCGGGAGTTTCGCGATCAATGGCTTTGGGGAGGCTGCCCAGGCATATTTCGGAAAGAATATTCGCGACCTAACGCTCCCGGAATGCGCGCTGCTGGCCGGAATGATTCAGGGCCCGAGCCGGCTGTCACCCTACAAGCATCCCCAGCGGGCCATTGCCCGGCGCAACCTGGTGCTGGACGCCATGGTTGAAACCCATGACATTACGCCGGCGCAGGCACGCCGGGCCAAAGCAGCGCCGTTGAGCCTGGCTCCGTTCAGCGTCGATGAACGTGAAGCGCCATATTTTGTCGATCTGGTTCGAGACAAATTGCTGCGCCGCTATGGCGACCGCGACATCAACGGCGAAGGACTGCGGATCTATACCTCGCTTGATCCGGACCTGCAAAGCATCGCGACCGTGGCGGTCGAAAAGGGCATGCAGGATGTGGATGAGATTCTCCGCAAACGGTACGAGCACCTCGCCCGCCATGGACATCCGTCAGCGATGCAGCACGTCCCGCATCCGCAGGTCGCGCTTATCGCCATGAACCCGCATACCGGCCAGGTGCTGGCGCTGATCGGCGGACGCAATTACGGATTCAGCCAATTGAACCACGCCGTCAGCCAGCGGCCCACCGGCTCCGTCTTCAAACCCATCGTGTATGCCACCGCCTTCAACAGCAGCCTGACGGGCGTTCCGCTGCCCGGCCAGCAGGGCGTCTTTACCGCGGTCACCATGTTGAACGATGCCGATACAACCTTCGATTTCGACAATGGCAACGTACAGTACTCCCCGCATAACTACAAGCATGAGCAGTACGGCATGATGACGGCGCGAATGGCGCTGATGCTGTCGCAAAACGTTGCCACCGTCTCGCTGGGTCAGATGGTCGGCTTCGACAACGTCGCCGCGCTGGCCCACCAGCTCGGCATCGCTTCGGCCCAGGCCACGCCCTCGGTCGCGATTGGCGCATATTCCGCTTCCCCGCTGGAAATGGCCGGCGCTTACACCACGTTCGCAAATAACGGCGTAATGATCGAACCCAACATGATCGCCTCCGTCCGCACCCCCGATGGAGATGTCGTTGACGACTTCGCCCCCGTATCGAAACCGGTCCTCGATCCGCGCGTAGCGTATCTGACGCTGAGCCTGATGCGCGACGTTATCAACCATGGCACCGGCGAAAATGTTCGCGGACTGGGTTTCAGCGCTCCGGCAGCAGGCAAAACCGGGACCTCGCACGACGCCTGGTTTGCCGGTTTCACCAGCAATTTGCTCTGCGTTATCTGGGTCGGCAACGACGACTACACCGACATGAAATTGGAAGGCAATCGGACTGCGGGGCCGATCTGGGCGGAGTTCATGAAGAACGCTATCAAACTGCCGCAGTACTCCGACACGCAGTATTTCGATCCGCCAGCCGGGATCACAGAAGTGACGCTCGACAAAGCCACAAATCTGATCGCGGACGCAAGCTGCCCGAACGATTACACCGCCGCCTTCCTTGATGGCACGCAGCCGACCGGGACCTGCGACCATCCCAACGGAGACCAGCGCAACATCTTCCAGAAGATGTTCGGCCTCGGCGAAAACAAATCGGCTCCGCCGCTGATGCCTCCCAATCCTAATGTGGTCCCGCCGCAGCCGCCCAACGGAACAGCCCCCACTCAGGGCCAGGGCGCGGAGCAGAATCCAAATGTAGCAGCAGAAGAAAAAGAAGCGCGGGTTCTTCGGCAAGGTCTTTGGCGTATTCAAAGGCGATGACAGCCAGAAACAGCAGCCGAATCCGAATCAACCGTAATCGCCAATTCAGATACGTATTGTTGCGCCTGCGTCTTTTCGATCGCCGGAAGCATCTCTCGTTTGTACGGAATACACGATAGAGAGTTGGGGCAGGCAGACGGGGATGGCTGAATTGACGCAATTGGGTACGGTAAAAGATCCGGTCTGCGGCATGCAGGTTGCTCCGGAAAATGCCGCCTCGATAGTTCACGATGGCAAAACAGTATTCCTTCTGCAGTCCTTCCTGCGCCGAAAAATTTCGCGCCGACCCGAAGCTTTATACACCATCGGAAATCGATCCCGTTTGCGGCATGAAGGTTGCTCCCGCCCGGGCAGCCGCCGAATAGAGAAGAACGGCAAAACATATTTTTTCTGCGGTAAATCCTGCGCGGAGAAATTTCAGAATGCCCCTGTGGCCGCCGAAACGCAGGCCGGCGACGCCGCTGCCTCGAGCCCGCCCTCGAAAGCCGAAGTCGAATATGTCTGCCCAATGGACCCGGAGGTGCACGAGTCGCAGCCCGGACCCTGTCCAATCTGCGGCATGGCGCTTGAACCCGCGCAATATTCGCTGACCACCGAAGTAGTCGAATATACCTGCCCCATGCATCCGCAGATTGTGCTGCCGGAGCCGCAGAATTGCCCGATCTGCGGCATGGCGCTCGAGCCGCGAGTCGTCTCCGTGAAAGACGCTAATCCGGAACTGGAGGACATGACGCGGCGCTTCGCTGTAGCGGCCGTGTTGACGATTCCGCTGATTGTGCGGATGGTGTTGAGCCTGTTGTCCGACGAGCGCTTCGACACCATCCTGACCAGCCCGTTTGTGGAATGGATGCAGCTGATTCTGGCCTCCATGGTGGTGCTGTGGTGCGGCTGGCCATTTCTCGAGCGGGCATGGAAGTCGATTGAAACGCATGCGCCTGAACATGTTTACGCTGATCGGCCTGGGTGTCGGCGTCAGCTATGGTTACAGCGTTGTCCTATTGTTCTTATCGCACCGGCTGATGCCCGGCCTGCGCGATGAGGAAGGATTTCTCCATCTTTACTTCGAGCCTGCCGCGGTCATCACAACGCTGGTGCTGCTGGGCCAGGTGCTGGAGTTGCGCGCGCGCAGCCAGACCAGTTCCGCTCTCAAAGCCCTGCTGAATCTGGCGCCGAAAACTGCGCGCCTGGTCGCGCCCGATGGTCAGGAAAGAAATATTCCGCTGTCGAAGGTTCAGGTCGGCGATCTGCTCCGCGTTCGTCCCGGAGAGCGGGTTCCGGTCGACGGCATCGTGATCGAAGGCACCAGCAGCGTCGATGAATCCATGGTCTCCGGCGAGCCGATCCCGGTAGAAAAAGCGCCGGCGAGCCAGCTCACCGGCGGCACCGTCAACGGAACCGGCGGCCTGCTGATGCGCGCCGAACGCGTCGGCAGCGCGACTTTCTTGAGCCAGATTGTCCGCATGGTCAGCGAAGCGCAGCGCACGCGCGCCCCGATTCAGCAATTGGCCGATACGGTTTCAAGCTGGTTCGTTCCCGCCGTCGTCCTGGTCGCGATCGGCACATTCATCGGCTGGTATGCCTGGGGCCCGGCGCCGCATCTCGTGCACGCATTGGTCAATGCAGTCGCGGTGCTGATCATCGCCTGCCCTTGCGCCTTAGGCCTGGCCACGCCGATGTCGATCATGGTGGGCATGGGCCGTGGAGCGCAGGCGGGCGTGCTGGTCCGAAACGCCGCGGCGCTGGAAACGTTCGCCAAGGTAAAAACGCTGGTGCTCGACAAAACCGGCACGCTGACCGAAGGCAAGCCCCAGGTGACGCAGATCGTACAAGCAGATGGCAATCCGCCGGATGAAAATGAAATTCTGCGCCTCGCGGCAAGTCTGGAGCGATCGAGCGAGCATCCCCTGGCCGGCGCTGTGGTTCGCGCCGCCGAGGAGCGCCACCTGCAACTGACCGCAGCGCAGAATTTTCAGTCCGTACCCGGGAAAGGCGCGTCCGGCACGGTGGATGGACACAGCGTTCTCGCCGGCAATCTGGCCCTGATGCAGGAGCGCGGCATTCCTATCGGGGATGCCGAAACTCGCGGCGATGAACTTGCCAAAACTGGAGCCACGCTGCTGTACGTCGCCATCGATGGCAGCCTGGCCGCATGGCTGGCCGTGTCAGACCCGATCAAGGCGTCTGCCCGCGCTGCCGTCCAGCAGCTTGCATCAAGAGGGCCTGCGCATCGTGATGGTGACCGGAGACACGCGCCGGACGGCGGAAGCCGTGGCGCGACCAGTTGGGCATCGATCAAGTGGAAGCCGGCGTCCTGCCGGCGCAGAAAGCGGAAGCAATTGCGCGCCTGCGTCGGCATGGACGCATCGCCATGGCCGGCGACGGTGTCAACGACGCGCCCGCGCTCGCCCAGGCCGATGTCGGCATTGCCATGGGCAGCGGCACCGACGTCGCCATCCAAACCGCCGGTATCGTGCTGGTGCGCGGCGATCTGCAGGGTCTGGTGCAGGCGCGCAACCTGAGCCACGCCACTACGCGCAATATCCGCCAGAACCTGTGGTTTGCCTTCCTCTACAACACGCTCGGCATTCCGATTGCCGCGGGCGTTCTGTATCCATTTTTCGGACTGCTGCTCAGCCCGGTGATCGCCAGCGCCGCCATGATGTTGAGTTCGGTCTCGGTGATCGCGAATGCTCTCCGGCTGCGCCACGTGCGCCTCTGATCGAAGCTGGAGGGTGCCCGATTCAAGCCATCTTTTGGCTTGAGTGGGATCGAGAATCAAACCCGCCGATACCCAGACCCGGCCGAAGGTCTTGCTTCTAAGACCCGGGTTGTACAGGTTGCTAGAATCAAAGCATACCGATGAAGTGCCCTTATTGTGGATTTACGCAGGACCGTGTCGTCGATTCGCGCGAAAGCAAAGAAGCGGACTCGATCCGCCGCCGCCGCGAATGCGAGCGTTGCGAAAAGCGCTTTACCACCTACGAGCGCCTCGACGAAATTCCCTACATGGTCGTGAAAAAAGACGGCCGCCGTGAAAAATTTGAGCGGCAGAAAGTTTTGAGCGGCCTGCTGCGCGCGTGCGAAAAGCGCCCCGTTCCGGCAGGTCAGCTGGAATCGATCGTGAACCAGGTGGAAAATTTTGTAGTCGACTCCACGGAGCGCGAACGCAGCTCTGTCGAAGTGGGCGAGCTGATCATGCGCGAGTTGAAAAAACTCGATACCGTCGCCTACATCCGCTACGCCTCCGTGCATCGCGATTTCAAGGACGTGAACGAATTCAAGTCCGAACTGGAATCCCTATGATTGCCCCATGCCGCCGAGCGAACACACGATCACCTTGATTCCCGGCGACGGAATCGGTCCGGAAATCACCCGCGGCGGTGGTCAGGATTCTCGAAGCCACGGGCGTAAAGTTCCATTGGGAAGAACATCTGGCAGGAGCGGAAGCCTTCGAGCGGTACAAGGAATATATTCCGAAGGAGCTGTATCTATCGATCGACCGCAATCGCGTCGCGCTGAAAGGCCCGGTAACGACGCCGATCGGCGGCGGCTTCGCCTCTATCAATGTAATTCTGCGCAAGCATTTTGAGCTGTACGCCAACTATCGGCCCATCAAGAATCTTCCCGGCCTGCCTACCCATTATCCCGGCGTCGACCTCATCATCATCCGCGAAAATACGGAGGGCGAATACGTCGGCATTGAGCATGAAATTGTGCCCGGCGTCGTCGAGTCGATCAAGATCATCACGGAAAAAGCCTCCACCCGGATCGCGGAGTTTGCCTTCGCGCATGCCCGCGAACAGGGCCGCAAAAAAATCCACGCCATTCACAAAGCCAACATCATGAAGATGTCCGACGGACTGTTTCTGCAGTGCGCGCGCAATGTTGCCAAAAAATATCCGGACATCATCTACGGCGAGCATCTGGTGGACAACACCTGCATGCAGCTGGTGACGAATCCTTATCAGTACGACATGCTGCTTCTAGAAAATCTGTATGGCGACATCATCAGCGATCTGTGCGCTGCCTTTGTGGGCGGACTCGGGCTCGTTCCCGGAGCCAATATCGGCAAGGAGTGCGCCATCTTTGAGGCCGTCCATGGTTCCGCGCCCGACATTGCCGGCAAGAATATCGCCAACCCGACCGCGTTGCTGCAATCCGGCGTGCTGATGCTGCGGCACATTGGAGAAACCGATGCCGCGGATCGTCTGCATCGCGCGATCGAAAAGGTATACGAGTCGAAACAATCCCTGACGCGCGATGTCGGAGGCACGGCCGGAACCAAGGAATTCGCCGATGCCGTGGTGGCGGCGCTGGCGAGCTAGAGCTTCTATGAAACTGCTCAAATGCGAGAACTCCTCTTTCTCATGCTGAGTGATGCGAAAGACCTTACGATTTTCAAGGGCAGTTGTGAGGTCCTCAGACTTAGCGATGCTGAATTTATCCTGTTATAAACTGAAACAATCAGTCTTCAGGCAAAGCCCAATTCAGACACCATGCAGACCAGACACAATGTAGGCATTCTGGGCGCGACCGGAATGGTCGGCCAGCGTTTCATCCAACTCCTGGAGAACCATCCGTGGTTCGAGATTACGTGGCTCGCGGCGAGCGACCGCTCCAGCGGCAAGCCCTATGGCGAAGCCGTGCGCTGGAAGCTCGACACGCCGATTCCAGCAGCGATTGCTGCCCTTCCCGTCTCGCCGGCCTCGCCGGAAAATGCACCGAAGATTATTTTCGCCGCGCTCGATAGCGATATCGCGCGCGATCTGGAGCCGAAGTTTGCCGCCGCCGGATGCGCCGTCATTTCGAACTCCAGCGCCTTCCGCATGCAGTCTGATGTCCCGCTGGTGATTCCCGAAGTCAACGCGGACCATCTCGCGCTGGTGCCGCAGCAGAACTGGAATGGCGCAGGCAGGAATAAACGCGGCTATATCGTCACCAATCCCAATTGCTCCGCGATTGGGCTGGTGCTCGCGTTGAAGCCGCTGGCAGAGCGCTTCGGTCTCCGCTCGGTGTTCGTCAGCACCATGCAGGCGGTCAGTGGCGCCGGTTATCCCGGCGTTCCCTCGCTCGACATTCTGGGCAACGTGGTTCCCTTCATTCGCAATGAGGAAGAAAAGCTTGTCGAGGAAACGGTCCGGCTTCTGGGCAAGTACGAGAACGGCAAAGTCACTCCGCACGAAACCCGGATCACCGCGCACTGCAACCGCGTCGCTGTCGAAGATGGCCACACGGAAAGCGTCAGCATCGAGCTTGAAAGCAAGCCCAGCTCGGAAGAGATTCTCGCGGCCTGGCGCGACTTTCAACCGCTGCGAGGAATCAAGCTTCCGACTGCGCCTGAACAGCCTGTTGAATATAATTCTGCCGAAGATCGTCCGCAGCCGCGGCTCGACCGGATGCGCGGACGCGGCATGACCGTCACCGTTGGACGGTTGCGCCCCTGCACGCTGCTCGACTGGAAATTTACCGTGCTTTCGCACAACACCATTCGCGGAGCCGCAGGCGCGGCGCTCCTGAACGCGGAGCTTCTCGCATCGCAAGGCAAACTGTTGCCCCAGGCCGGCGCCGAATGAACAACACGATGAACATTGTCGTGATGAAATTCGGCGGCACCTCGGTCGAAAGCCCGGCCGCCATTGGCCGCACAGCGGAAATTGTCGAAGGCCGGCGCGCTCGCGGGCAAATGCCGGTTGTCATCGTCAGCGCCATGGCGAAAGTCACGGATCAACTGCTGGCCGCCGCAGCCGCAGCCGAACGCGGAGATCGCGCCGGTGCGCTCGCCATCAGCTCCCGCCTGCGTCACCGGCATCGCGATGCCGCCGCCGCGCTGCTGACGGGACAGGCCGTCGCCGAGACTCATTCATGGCTGGATGAGCAGTTTCAGGCCCTCGATGACCTGCTGCGTGGACTGGCCGCCGTGCAGGAACTCACGCCGCGCACCACCGACCTGGTTGCGTCCTACGGCGAGCGGCTCTCCAGCCGCTTGATCGCCGAATTTTACGGGCAGTGCGGTCTCAATGGTGTCCACGTCGACGCCCGCACCTGCATTGTGACCGACGCCCAGCATGGCAAGGCGACTGCCGCTCGAAGAAAAAATCGAACACGAACTGCACAAATCTGTTCTGCCGCTGCTCGAACAGGGCCGCGTCCCAGTGCTTGGCGGCTTTATCGGAGCGACCGAGAACGGCGTCACCACAACCCTGGGCCGCGGCGGCTCCGACTATACCGGCGCGCTGGTTGGCCGCGGGTTGAGCGCACAGGCCATCGAAATCTGGACCGATGTCAATGGCATTATGACAACCGATCCGCGCGTGTGCCCGGAGGCCCTGCGGGTAAAAACCATCAGCTTTGAAGAGGCTGCGGAGCTGGCCTATTTCGGCGCCAAGGTGCTGCATCCGGCGACCATTCTCCCCGCGGTGCAGAAGAATATTCCGGTCTGGGTGCTCAACTCGAAAGATCCGTCGAATCATGGCACCCAGATCACGGCCATGGCCGCCCACTCGCGCACGCCGTTTAAATCGATCGCCATCAAACGCAAGCTCACCATCATCGACGTGGTGGCCAGCCGCATGTTGATGACGCACGGCTATCTGAAAGCGATCTTCGATGTATTCGACCAGCACAAGTGTGTCGTCGATATGGTCTCAACCTCCGAGGTGAGCGTTTCATTGACGGTCGACTCGAATGAACGCCTGCCTGCGATTGCCGCCGATCTAAGCCAGCTTGCCGACGTGAAATACGAAGCCAGCAAAGCGCTGATCTGCATGGTGGGCGAAAATATTCGTGGCCAGCATGGTATTGCGGCGCAGGTCTTTACTGCCATCCGGCACGTGAATGTGCGGATGATCTCGCAGGGCGCTTCCGAAATCAACATGAGTTTCATGGTCGAAGAAGAGGACGTCGAAGAAGCAGTCCGTTCGCTGCACCGGCATTTTTTCAAGGATCCCGATCCGGAAATCTTCGACGTCGTGTCGCGAGAAGCTCCCGCGAATGAGACCGCAGCGGTTGCCGCGGCGAAGGAGGGCTAGCGTATGCGGATGCTGATCTTAGGCCGGGGAAAAACCGGGCGCGTCGTGGCGGACATTGCCCGGGAGCGCGGCCACAGCGTTCAGGTGCTCGATCAGAAAGAGAATCAGGACGCCGGTTCGCTCACTCCGCCGAGCCTGGCTTCGTTTGACGTCATCATCGACTTCACCACTCCGGAAGCTGTGGTTCCCAATCTTCGCGCCTGCCTCGCAACAGGGGCTAAAGTCGTGGTCGGCACGACCGGCTGGTACTCTCATCTCGAGCAGATGCGCGGACTGGCAGAGCGCAAAAATGCCGGGCTGCTGTACTCCGCAAATTTTTCTTTCGGAGTGCAGCTGCTGTACAAACTGGCAAAGCTGCTCGGCGAAGAAGCTGGTGGCTTTCAATTCAAGATCGACGAAACTCACCACACCTCGAAGCTGGATTCCCCCTCCGGGACAGCATTGACTCTTCAGAAAATTCTGGCCTCCACCGCGTACGGCGCATCGGCAACTATCGAAGCGCACCGGGAGGCCGATGCCATCGGCACCCATCGGCTTGAAGTCAGCACGAACGACGAGCGCCTTGTTCGTCGAGCATCAGTCGCTCTCCCGCCGGAGCTTCGCTTATGGCGCGGTGCGCGGCGCGGAATGGCTTGCCGGCCGCACCGGATGCTACGACTTCCAGGACGTGTTCCCCCAGATCCTCGCATAATCCCGTTTAGCATCACGTCGGTGCCGCGTTATTCACAGGGTCCGTCATTAACGATTTATCTCTTTCCGGGTTCGTTGTAGACTGCGGATATATGGAGCTTTCTGGATGCGGTACCGCGCTCGTAACGCCTTTTCTCCGCGATGGCAGTGTGGACGAGCAGGGCCTTCGAAGCCTCGTCCGCTGGCAGGTTGAAAACGGCATCCGTTTCCTCGTCCCCACCGGATCGACCGGAGAGGCCTGCGCGCTGCTGGAAGAAGAATGGCTGCGCGTTGTGCGGATCGTCATCGAAGCCGCCGATGGACGCGCGCCGGTTTTCGTCGGCTGCAGCCACAACACCACCCGGCAGGCCGTGGACCGGGTCAAGAAGCTGCAGGCGATCCCTGGTGTGGGCGGTGTGCTGACCGCGAATCCGTATTACACCAAGCCGACGCAGGAAGGCCAGTATCAGCACTTTCGCGCGATTGCGGAAAACACGCACCTGCAGGTGCTGCTCTACAACATTCCCAGCCGGACCGGAATCAATCTGCTGCCGGAAACAACCGCGCGGCTGGCCGAGATTCCCAACATCATCGGCATCAAGGAGTCCTGCGGAAACCTGCAGCAGATCACCGAAGTCATCCACGCCGTCCCCCGCCGCTTCCGCGTGTTCGCCGGAGACGACAATCTGGCGTTGCCGATCATTTCCGTCGGCGGCGCCGGCCTGGTTTCGGTCGCGGCCAATGCTATCCCTGCGGAAATGGTGCGGATCACCATGGCGGCCCTTGAAAATGACTGGCCACGGGCGCGGCAGCTCTATCGCAAGTATTACCCTCTCATTCTGGCCAATTTCTCTGAGCCGAATCCTCAGCCGATCAAGTGCGTGCTGGCCATGATGGGCCGTATTCAGGAGGTCTACCGGCTGCCCCTGATGCCGGTAGAATCCGCGACCCGCGCAAAGCTGGAGCATCTGGCTGACGAGCTTGGATTGGCGGAACACGCTGCCGCCGGCAATCTGCGTGCGGTTTGATCGTCTGGATCATTGCCTATCATTCTGAACGAAGTAAATAATTCAGATAGTGCTGATCAGCGACTCTCGATGGAATTAAGTTTGTCATTCTGAGCACAGCGAAGAATCCAGACGATCTCCGCCCATCAACATCACACAATCACAGGACAGAAGCTCGAAGTGCCCGAAATCTCGCTCGAATCTCGCATTGAATCCGCATTCCAGTCCGGCGCACAGGCCATCGGCTCCCCGGACGCCATGGCAGCATTTTTCGAATTGCGAGAAGCCTTGACACGCGGCGAAATTCGCGCCGCCGAGCCCGATACGGGCGCCTCCAACGGATGGCGCGTCAATGCTTGGGTCAAACGTGGCATCCTGCTCGGCTTCCGCATCGGACATTTCGAGGAAACGGGCTCGGACCTTTCCTTTGTCGACAAACATACATACCCCGCGCGCCGGTTCACTGCCGCCGAAAAGGTGCGCGTCGTGCCCGGCGGCTCCTCGGTGCGCAGCGGTGCGTATCTCGCGTCCGGGGTGGTCTGCATGCCTCCGATGTACGTGAACGTCGGCGCTTACGTCGACGAAGGCACAATGATCGACTCGCACGCGCTGGTTGGTTCCTGCGCACAAATCGGCCGCAACGTCCATATCAGCGCGGCGGCGCAGATCGGCGGCGTGCTGGAGCCGGTGAATGCCAGCCCGGTCATTCTTGAGGATGAGGTGCTGGTCGGTGGCAATTGCGGCGTGTACGAAGGAACTCTGGTACGCCGGCGCGCCGTGCTCGCCGCCGGGGTCATCCTTACTCGGGCGACACCGGTCTACGACATTGTCCGCGGAGAAATTCTCCGCGCCAAAGACCACACCCCCTTGGTCATTCCCGAAAATGCCGTCGTGGTAGCCGGCGCGCGATCCATCTCCCGGGGCAAAGCCGCGGAGTGGGGACTTTCCCTCTACACACCAGTGATCGTCAAGTATCGCGACGAAAAAACAGAACTTTCCCTGGAATTGGAAGATCTGCTGCGATAGAGCACTTTGATTGATGGGAAAATCCCGTTCACCGTGGAGCAGCGGGTCGGTGGCTGCCGGGCACGGCGCGGAATACGATTGGCGATTCGTTCCTGTCCAGAAGTAATCGCAACGCAACTCAGTATTGTCACCCTGCGGGTTAAGCCGGGCTCAGCAGTGTCTGGAACGATGTCCACAATTGCCCCGTCGGCGTATCGGCAGGCCATGTGTGCTTGAGGAAGGCGGCCAACGCCGCGACGCTGATAGAGCCGTCCGGGGCGGCCACTTGGGCAATGCCGGCGAGATTGCGAAATGACCAGTCTCCAAAGTTTGGCGGGGGCACCAATGGATCGCCAACGATTCGATTCAGATTGTTGATCGTTTCCCAGACTTGTCTCAGGCCGATGTTCACATACACCTCTTTTGCTTTTCGGAGCACGCGAATTTGAAACTTGTTGTAGGGGCCTGGATCGGTGGAATCTACCTGAAAACTCTCGCGAGAACGCCACGTTATAATCCGCCATTGCGCTGTAGCCGGAGAACACCTCAACCGCGCCGTATTCAATGCTTGCGGAGGCTGGCCCAAATAAGTCGGGTGCAAGTACCAGCATCACTCCCGGAGCAGGCGCTCCAACCCCCTTGGACATCTCTATCTCTGTCATCCACGTCCACAGGATCGAACCATCCCAAAACGGTGGCAAAAGTTGCGTGATTCCCTGATTCAAAATCGTATCGTGTCTGGTTTGAAGCAGGGCGGCGGCTGGCCTTATTACTTGGTTCGCGTAGTCTGCTACAAAGTTCTGATCCAGGGATGCGGCCACACTGAGAAAAATAAACAAAGCGTCCAGATAAGCTGGGAGGATATAGGTATAACTGAACACCAGATCGTCGGAACCGGCGACCGGGGCTTGTTCACCGTAGGCGGGTCCTGATGGATAGGTGGGCCCAAATGGATAGGGATTTCCATATGGATTGGTGGGGTAAAGATCCACATCGGTCCAATAAATCTGATCGCTGTACACGCCTGTCCAGACAACGTCCGGCGTCAAATCGTTGATGGCGGTAATGCATTTTTGAATTTCATCCACCGCTTCCGGACCTGTGAGCGGCGGTTGTTGATCCAGCAGGACCTGCAGAGTATCTAGCACAGCCTGCGCCGGCGCCAGTGCGTTTGCTAAGTTAGTGAGCCTTTGAATAATGTTCTCAGCCTGTTGCTCCGCCTGCAATTGCTGGAAATCGTTCTGGATCGTCGTGAGGATCTGTTGTAATTCGTCCTGCGTATCGTCGCCTTGTCCGATAAGCTGAATTGCAATCGAGAAAATCGAGATAACCGCTCCGACTGCGCCCGCGACATCGGCTATGGTTCCGATCGTGTCTCCCAACAATGCAACCGGCTTGGCGTTAGAGTTCCCGATGTCGTTGATGAGATCGGCAAGATTGCTCATTGTGCGCTCTTGATTCAGGCTGCGCTATTGCAGCGCAACCAGTATGGGGACCAATCCGCGTCCCTCCGGCAGGCGCTGTAACGCCTTGCCTATGACCGCGCCGAAGGCCAAAGCGGGATCGCCGGCCTTCATCGCGTGACCTGGCGTGGGCGACGTCGTCAGCATATCTCCGATCTCGATACCGCCGTATTGCGCGTCGGCTTTGCAGTAGACTTTTCCTACCAGGGCCAGCGGCAGCCTTGTCGAGGAAGGGCGGCTGCGATCGAGGATAATGCCGGGCCGGTACGGACCGGCGCCAGAGATCACTCCCGCGACCTTTTTATCGTAGGCCCGGCAGCTTGCCTCCAGTACGCCTGTATTGTTCAAAACCATAACGGTTCCTGGCTCGATTTCAGCGGTTGACCCAATCTCGAATTCTTCGGCACAATCGGCTGCGGGAAGTATGATGTCAACGCCGACATTGAGCGTTCCGGTAACGTAGGCATCGCCGTTGACTTGCAGCGTCCCGTCAAACTGGCCCGCGTACTGTCCTCCGGTTCCATAGACGCCAATACCGCCGTTTCCACCTGGTGATAAATTGTGGCCGGCGACTCCAGCGTGAACATTCGAGTTCGATCTTCCGACCACAGCGTCGAAGCTCTCACTTGTCCCGAGGACACCGATTCCAGAGCCGGAGGCGCCCTCCACTCCGGTTCCCTCTCCAAGTTTTCCCGGGGGAAGAATTGTGGAGATAACGGACGTACCCGTCACAGCGGGTACATTTTTGTCGGCGGATGCAACATTAATCGGTGCGGATGGGTGAGGTTGAGGATGGATTGTGGGCATGATCCTCCTTTGCCGAACGACGTGGGAAATATACACCAATTTTTTGTTTGTGCCCACCTATATCACATAAATTTGGTGCGGCTCGAAACCGTTCACCGCGCAGTGGTCGGTTGATAGCTGCCCGGCACCAAACGGAATCCGATAGCAATCCGGTTCCATGTGTTGATGGTCGTAATCGCTAGTGTGAGGTTGACGATTTCCGCCTCATTGAAATGCCCGCTCAATTCCCGATACACCGCTTCCGGAGCATGCCCCTGCTGGATATTCGTGAGAGCCTCCGTCCATGCCAGCGCGGCTCTTTCTTGATCTGAAAAAAATGGCGTCTCCCTCCATGCATCGAGCGCATAGATTCGCTGTTCGCTTTCGCCTTTGGCCCGCGCGTCTTTCGTATGCATGTCGATGCAGAACGCGCATCCATTCATTTGCGAGGCGCGGATTTTGATCAGTTCCAGCAGCTTCGTATCCAGTCCGCTCCTGCGCACAATTCCTTCCAACTGCGCCATCGCCTTATATGCTTCCGGCGAAGCCTTCGTGTAGTCCAGACGAGGTTCCATCATTGCATTCTCCTTTTCCAATCTTTCAGATTCTTTATCTGTCCACGTGGATACATTTTCGAACTTTGCTGGTTTTGCCGGGCCGGCAAACTGAAATCCAGTTACATAACGTGCTAGCATCGTCTTTCCTATGGTTGACGGCAAGTTACAGATCATCCCCCTCGGCGGCCTCGGCGAATTCGGCAAAAATTGCCTGGCAATTCGCTGGCAAGATGATATTTTCGTCATCGACGCCGGCCTGATGTTTCCCGACGAAGAACTCCTCGGCGTCGATGTCGTTGTTCCCGACATCACCTACCTGATCGAGAACCGCAACTGGTGCGCGGCATCGTGCTGACGCACGGGCATGAGGACCACATCGGCGGGCTACCGTGGATCCTTTCTGAACTCAACGTGCCCGTGTATGGCACCGAGTTCACCCTCGCCTATGTCGAAGGCAAGCTCGAAGAGCATGGTCTGCTCGACGACGCCGACATGATTGAGATGGTTCCCGGAGAGCCGTTCTCGCTCGGCATTTTCAATATCACTCCCATCCGCGTGACTCACAGCCTGGTGGACTGCGTCGCACTCGCCATTGATACACCCGCCGGAGTTGTCATTCATTCCGGCGATTTCAAAATTGATCTGACGCCGCCCGATGGACGGCCCTTCGATCTGCACACCTTTGCCGAGTACGGGAAAAAGGGCGTGCTGGCGCTGCTGCAGGATTCGACGAATGTCGATCGTCGCGGCCACACACCCAGCGAGCGAGCGGTGCGGCCAGCGCTTGATGAAGTTTTCGCGCGAACGAAACAACGTCTCTTCTTCAGCTGTTTCTCTTCTTCGATCCATCGCTTGCGAATTGCAAGCGATCTGGCCGCCGCGCACGGCCGCAAAGTCGCCATCATGGGGCGATCGATGCAGAATTCCTTCGAAATTGCGCAGGATTTCAATTATCTCGATGTGCCTGATAATCAGCTGATCGCGCCCGGTCAGGTCAAAGATTACCCGCCGGAAAAAGTCTGCGTGTTCATCAGTGGTACACAGGGCGAGCCCATGTCGGCGCTCACGCGCGCCGCGCTGGATAACCATCGCCAGATCGCAATCGATTCCGGCGATACTGTGGTGCTGAGTTCCCGCGTTATTCCCGGGAATGAAAAAAGCATCTTCCGCATGATCGACCATCTCTATCGCCGCGATGCTCATGTGATCTACGACGACGGAACGGCAGGGCTGATCCACGTCAGCGGTCACGCCAGCCAGGATGAACTCCGCCTGCTCCTGCATCTGCTGAAACCGAAATTTTTCGTGCCGCTCCATGGCGACTATCGACATCTCAAGCTACACGCCGAACTGGCGACCGAACTGGGTGTAGTGGAGCAAGTTCATCTCCTCGAAAATGGAGATGTGCTGGAACTCACTCGCAACTCCGCCCGGAAGAGCGGCAAAGTGGCCGCCGGACGCGTCTGCATTGACGCCGGCTCAACCGTCGGCGTGGTCGAAGATGTGGTGATGCGCGACCGACGCCATTTAAGCGAGGGCGGTATTGTGCTGCCCATTTTAGCCATCAATCAAACCACAGGTCGGGTCGAAAGCATCCCGGAAATCGTCACCCGCGGATTTGCCGCTGGCGAAGAATCGCTGATCGAGCAGGCCCGGCAGGTGGTCGGATCGACGCTGGAAAGTTCCAGCGCGGAAGAGAAGGCTGACTACGGCGTTATTAAAGAAAAAATTCGCCAGGACTTAAAGCGTTACATTCAAAAAAACACCAGCCGTCGTCCGCTGATTATGCCCGTAATCCTCGAGATATGATCCAACTTCCCTCGGGAAAAAAACGACGTTCGTCATCCTAAGCGCAGCCGGGGTCCCCGGCGACAGGTCTTCGTCGCTGGGGTGGGAGCGAAGGATCCATGCATTTCTTCCGCGCAACGACAAAAGATCTGCCACGCTCCGCAGGCTGGCCCCGGCTGCTGCGAAATTTTTTCTTGTGGCTTGTAGGCGTTTTCTTCGTAGCAACTTTACTTCTGGCCCTCTCCTGGCCGCGGACAAAGGCCTATCTGCAAGCCGCTGCAGTCCTGAACCAACTAAATAGTCATCCCGTTCCCGCGGTGCTGAAACCGGTCGCTGCCATGCCGCTGACCACTCGAAATCTCACCATAACTTCGTCTGCCGGTCTCCTCTCCGCCCGGCTATATGCTCCTGCGAATCGATTCAATGCCCCTGGATTTGTGCTGGTTCCGGGGATCCATTACCTGGGCATCGATGAGCCTCGCTTGACGGCCTTCGCTCGCTCGCTTGCATCCTGCGGACTGCGCGTGCTGACACCGGAGCTGCCAGACAGCCGCGATTATCGCATCGTTCCCGGTGACGTTCAGGCGATCGGGGACTCTGTGCAATGGCTGCGGAGCGTCACCAGCCGCCGCGTCGCTCTGATGGGGTTAAGCTTTTCCGGCGGGCTGACACTGATGGCCGCCGCCGACCCGCATTACTCGAACGATGTGTCGCTGGTCCTTGCCGTGGGTGCGCACGACGATCTGTATCGCGTGGCAACGTTCTATGTCACCGACGCCGACCCGCTGCCGGACGGAAACGTTGAGCGTGAAACTCCGAACAACTACGGGCCGTGGATCCTCGAATACGAGCACCTGGAAGACTTCGTGCCTCCACCCGATATTGAAGCCGTTCGCGCCGCCTTTCGCGCTCACTTATATAACAACGCGGAACTCGAGAGACAGGTGACAGCAAAACTCACTTCTGCGCAAAAATCCGAGTATGCGCGACTTGTTGACGTCGCCCACCAGGCGTGGCCCCTTTCCACCTCGAACAAAAAGCACGCCGCGGAAATGGCCGCGGTTTCGCCGCACGGGCATCTTGCCGGATTACATGCGCCCGTATACCTGCTGCATGGGCGCGGAGATAATCTGATTCCATTCGCCGAAGCCGAGTGGCTGGCGAAGGACCTGCCGCGCGGAACGTTAAAGGAACTGCTGGTAAGCCCGCTCATCGGGCACGTAACCACCGACGATCGGAAAGCAGGACTGTTGGAGCAATGGCAATTGCTTCACATGCTGGCGCAGGTCATCGAACACGCGGAGCACCCATAACTCACAGAGTTGGTTCAAAGGTCTGGCGAATATGCTGGCGAAAAATCAAAATGCGGACCGGGCGCGGATGGAACGCACCCTGGTCACACTCGACGAAATACGACAGGCACAACATCGCATCCGTGGTGTAGCCCGGCGCACTCCGATGATTGAAGCGGATTTTCCTGGCCGCGGCCGCATTTTTCTGAAAGCCGAATCGATGCAGCCGATCGGCAGCTTCAAACTGCGCGGCGCGTATAACAAGGCAGCGTCCCTGCCGCCGGATGCGCTCAGCCGCGGACTCATCACCTACTCAAGCGGTAACCATGCCCAGGGCGTTGCTTACGCAGCCCGTGTGCTGGGCACGCAATCCGTTATCGTCATGCCCTCGAATGCTCCCGCCATCAAGCGGAAAGCGACAGAAGCGCTTGGTGCAAAGATCGACACTGTAGGGCCCTCCAGCGCGGAACGCAAGGCCAGAGCAGAAGAACTGGCCAGTCTCCACGGGTACACGATCATTCCTCCCTATGACGATCTCGCCATCATTGCCGGGCAAGGCACCTGCGGCCTGGAGATTCTCGAAGATTTGCCCAACGTCGATTTCGTCCTGGCCCCGGTGGGCGGCGGTGGACTCCTCAGCGGGATTGCGGCGGCGATCAAGTTGCAACGGCCCGCAACCCAGGTGTGGGGCGTGGAGCCGGAGTTGGCCGCGGACGCGACGGAAAGCATCGCCAGCGGAAAGATCGTTTCCTATACGGCGGAGCAGACCAGCCGTACGCTCGCCGACGGGCTGCGTACCCAGCACGTCGGAAACCTGAACTTTGCCCATCTTTGCGCTTTTGCAGATGGCATGATCACGGTCACAGAGGCCGAAATCATTGCCGCAATGCGAGCCGCTCTACTCGACGCGAAACTGGTCGCGGAGCCCAGCGGAGCAGTCGCGCTGGCCGCGGCGCTCTACCACGCCGCGGAACTGGGAGCTGCGGGAAAATCCATCTGCGCGGTGGTAAGCGGTGGGAACGTTCAGCCTGAAATTTTGGCGAGTATCCTGAGTACCACTTGAAATTGGGAGCACCGAATCATGCAGCAGAGCCTCCGAGACACCATCCGGTTCTGTTGATGTGCGCGAGAAAATAGCACGAAAGATCCAATACGCTCAAAATCGGCAATATTCGAAATAATTTTCTCAGAATTTCTCGTCAATCGTGAAGCTTTTCAGGAGGGTAAAGCGTCTTAACACTAGAACGCATAAATCCCTTTCTTCCAAGGAAAAATTGTCAGTGCGCTATAGATTATTCCGGCTCTCCCTGTTGCTCATTCTGCCTTTTTTCTTCGTGACGAACTTACTGGCGCAAGCTCCAACCTCCAGTCTGCATGGACAGGTAGCCGATCCGTCCGGTGCGATCATCCCCGGCGCATCCATCGTGCTCTCCGGAAACGGGAAAACCCTGAGCGCGACCAGCGGAGGAACGGGCAATTACAGCTTCCATTCCTTGCCACCCGGAAATTACACCATCACCACGACCATTGAGGGATTTACCCCCTATCAACTCCAGGACCTGTCGATCGCGCCCGGACAGAACAAGTTGCTGAATATTTCCCTGTCGCTAGCCGTGCAGCAGCAGCAGGTCCAGGTCAACGCGGAAAGCAATACCATCGACACCAGCCCAGATACCAATGCCAACTCCGTCGTGATCAAGGGCAAGGACCTCGATGCACTCTCCGATGACCCCGATGAATTGTCCAGCGAATTGCAGGCACTGGCGGGTCCGGCGGCTGGTCCCAACGGCGGCCAGATTTACATCGACGGCTTTACCGGAGGACAGATTCCACCGAAGTCTTCCATCCGAGAAATCCGCATCAACGTAAATCCATTTTCCGCCGAATTCGATCGGCTCGGTTACGGAAGAATTGAAATCCTGACCAAGGCAGGAACGGGCAAGATGCACGGCCACATTTTTTCCCGCGGCAACTATTCGGCATTCAACGCTGAGAACCCGATCCTGAATTCGAACCTCCGTCCAGGCCAGGTCCCAATCACGGAGCCGAGCTACTACTCCTATTTTGTGTACGGCAACATCGGGGGTCCGATGAATGCCCATTCTTCGTATTTTGTAGACGCCTTCAATCGCAACAATGAGAATGTGAGCATCGTCGATGCCATCGACCCGGCGAGCGTCACCCCGGCTAACCCGAATGGTACTCCGCTGAATGAACCCTTCAGTCACCCGAGCTCCCGGTTCGATTTCAGCCCGCGGTTCGATTTTCAACTCGGCAATTCGAACAGCCTGTCCGCCCGATATTCCCTTTATAGGGAAGCCTTCACAAACAGCGGTATTGGACAGCTTTCGCTGCCCGAACAGGGCTATGACTCTTCCAGTAATGAGAATTTGATACAGGTGAGCGACGACATTGTTCTGAGCAAGAACTTCGTCGATAGTTTGCGTTTTCGATTCCGCCGCACTCGCGACAGTCAGACCCCTCATTTCACCTCGCCGACGGTAAGCGTTCAGGGTTCATTCACAGCCGGCGGCAGCTCTGATGGAACTTCTCAGGACCACGGGGAAAATTATGAATTCCAGGACTACTTCACAGGAGCCAAAGGCAATCATGCGCTCAACTTCGGAGGCAGGCTGCGCGCCTATCATGATGTGAACTTTACCAACGCAGGCACCAACGGCGCGTATACATTCCAGTCTCTCCCGGATTACCTGGCCCGCACGCCGCAGAAATATCAGGTGACAGTCGTTTATAACAACCAGTACACTGCGCGCGCGACTCCAGTTGACGCAGCGCTGTTCTATCAGGACGACTGGAAGGTGAATCAGAAGTTCACATTCAGCTACGGCCTGCGCTGGGAAACGCAGAACGAGATCAGTGATAAGAGCGACTGGGCGCCGCGGTTGTATCTCGCCTATGCACTTGGCCATGGGAAAGGCGCGCCCAAGAATGTGCTGCGCGCGGGCTACGGATGGTTTTACGAACGATTCACGGTGCCGAACGGTTCCGGAGGCACTCCGTACATCATCAATACGATCCACCACAATCTGCCCACAACTCCGGGAACTCCTTCAAATCAGCAGATCTATATCATCACCAACCCTCCTTATACCGAAACCAGCCCCGGCAATGCTGTCAAGCCGCCAAATCCGACCACGGGAGCAACCGGCCCTGCAGCCGCGTATTACACGATTGCGCCCAAGTTCCACGGTGCCCTGGATATGCAAGGCGCTGTCGGACTCGACCATCAGGTCTCCAAAAATATCACCAGCAATGTCACCTATCTATACAGCCGCGGCATCCACCAATTTCTAACGAGTAACATCACGGCGCCATTTTTCAACGGGGCGGCGAACACCTATCCGACCACACCGCTGCTGGCCCCGAATCGCAACATCTATCAATATCAGTCGGGCGCCGTGTACCGCGAGGACCAGATCATCGGGACCATCAACGCCCGCCTGAAGCGCGTGAGCCTGTTCAGCTTCTATACCTACAGCAATGCCAAGGGAGATTCAGATAACGTCAGCAGCTTCCCCATGAATTCCCACGATGCCGGTCAGGATTATGGTCGCACCGGATTCGACATTCATCACCGTTTCCTGGTTCTGGGAGATTACCTCGCGCCCTATCAGATTTCTATTGCTCCATTCTTCGTCTTTCACTCGGGAACGCCCTACAACATTACGACCGGCAGTGATTTGACCGGCAACAATCAGTTCAACGCGCGACCCACGTTTGCTAATCCCGCTGCAGGTTGTGCCGCACCGCTGGTTCGTTTCGGAACCTATTGCCTCAATCCGAATCCGGTCGGCACGAATGAACAGATCATTCCCCACGATTTCGGAACTGGACCTTCCAATTACAGCCTCAATCTGCGCATCGGCAAGACCATCGGCTTTGGACCTCGGGTCAAAGGCGGTGCCGGGGGTGGAGGCTTCCACGGTCATGGCCACGGTCTTGGTGGCCGCGGATTGAGCGGCAACCAGGGAGGCCCCGGTCACCTGGATGCCACTACACCCCATAAATACGGGCTGACGCTGACCGCCTATGCTTCGAATCTGCTGAACCACGAGAACCTGAGTCCGCCTAATGGAACCTTAAGTTCTCCGTTGTTTGGAAAATCGCAATCGTTGGCTGGAGGATTCTTCTCTCCTTCAACCTCCGGCAACAGGAGCATCTTCCTCCAGACCTCTTTCAACTTCTAAGCACGTTGCAAACTGCTCTTTCGGGCCTTCGGCTTCGCTCAGGAAACTCCGCGCAGCGAAGTCGAGAGCCTGCCCTGAGCGATCCCCCACAATCAGCGGGTGAGTCGAATGGGAACCTTTGCGGCTTGCTCGGGAAAACGCGATGTCCTTCGCTTGGCTCAGGAAGACAAACTGACCCTCTAAGCACTTTGTACAACTTGGCACAGTTGCCATCCTCTTCATTTGCCAGCGATTTGTCATCCCCGACCGGAGTGGAGGGACTTGCGTGTTGCATACTTAGTCAACTTGCCTGTTACTCGCGCTCAAACAAACCACGGTAAATCGTTCCAAATCGGACCGGCTAATAATTTCTGCAGAAGATTGTGGACTTTTCCAAAAACAGAGTTACTCTGTCATTGGAAATCCTGCAAAACTGGTTTATGGCAATGTCTTGGTTCGAAGCTCTGTGGCCTTTCACAAGGGTACGCAGAGGCAGCAAGTCAATAGGCCGTACCGAAGTTCTCCCATTTGCTGCCGATATAGAAAACAGAGCGATTTTGAAGAAACTTCTTCCGCTAACAGTTGTTATTCATAGAGAAGAACAGCTGCAAACTGAGGAAATGGATTCTTGTGTGAAGCACTCCCCCTATGAAAAAAATAATTCTTGCGGATAATCAATCCATCTTTCGGGCCGGGGTTGCGAAAACGCTTGCCCTTCAGGAAGACATTCGAATCGTAGCCCAGTGTACCGATACTGAGCGCCTTTCCCAGGCGACGCGCACTTTCCGCTCCTCCATCATCCTCTTTGCTTCTTCACTGCAACCGGATGTGCCGGGGCTGATCCAGTCCGCAAAGGACGCTGGCAGCAAACTGGTCGTCATCGCCGAAAATTCAGAATCCCTGCACACATACGCCAGCCATGGATTTGAGGGCGTTGTTTTCCGGGATGTTAGTGGCAACGAGCTTGTCTCTTGCGTACATAGCGTCGGCGCCGGCCAGATTCATCTTCAGCAGAAAACCGGCCGCTCACTCTCCGAGGAGTCCGATGCCGTTGGCGCGCGGGTCCGCGACCGGCTAACACCAAAAGAAATCAAGATCGTAGCGCTGATTGTCCAGGGATACAAGAACAAGGAGATCGCCACTCATCTGGGCACGACGGAACAGGTCATCAAGAACTACTTAAGGAACGTTTACGACAAAACTGGCGTTTCCGACCGGCTGGAACTGGCTCTTTTTACCATTCATCACCGCACGCTCGCCGAGGCCGCGGCTCAGGCCGGTGGACAGATGGAACTGCGCAACGCGCGCGCATAGAGCAATTCCACGGTCGGTGTATCCAGCGGAATGGGACTTTCGCGCAGCTTTTCCTAGAAAAAGCTGCTCTACACGATCCTTGGCCGGATACAGTAACCGTGGAATCGCTTTAATTTGTCCTACGCCGGATTCAGGCTGCTACGCCTTGCCGTCCTCCGCTGCGGTATCTGGATCGGAATGCAACAGAGCACCGACGATCGCCACCAGTTCCGTCGCATCCACCGGCTTCTCCAAATAGATATCCGCCTTCGGCTCTGCCGCGCGAAAGGCATCCGTACAATATCCAGAGACGACGACAACCGGAACCTGCGCCCCGGTCTTTGCGGCCAGAAGAATCTGGCGGCCGCTTTCCTCACCCAGCTTCCAATCTGTAACAACGGCATCGAACCGCTCGTGGGTCAGCAGCGAGATCGCATCGTTGGCGGTGCAGCAGGTCATCACCGAGTGACCGGCACGCTCCAGAATTGTCTGCTTCAGCGCGACCGCTGCGGGTTCATCATCCACGCATAGAATTTTAGCCACAACCAATCCTCTTTCTTCCCCTGAACCGGGAGGAACAACATTGGTAAAGTTGGCGTTTGAACAGCTCCCGCCTCCGCCAGTCGATACAGGACAGCTTAGATCAATTTCTCCGTGACCGACTTAGCCTGCGTGAATAAGTAAAGATAATCCGCGCCACCGGCCTTTGAATCCGTTCCCGACATATTGAATCCGCCGAATGGATGCGCTCCGACCATGCCGCCGGTACACTTGCGATTGAAATAAAGATTGCCCACGTGGAAATCCCGGCGCGCCCTGTCCAGCTTGTCGCGCGATGAAGAATAAATCGAACCGGTCAGGCCGTACTCGGTATTGTTCGCGATCTCGAGCGCATGCTTCAGCCCGCGGGAGCGAATCACGCCCAGCACCGGCCCGAAAATCTCTTCCTGTGCCAGCCTGTCGTTGGGCGCGATATCCGAAAAAATCGTCGGCGCTATGAAATAGCCTCCCTCCGGATTTTCGACCGGCTCCTCCGCCGGCGACCAGGCGGCCTTCCTGTTTGCCGATTTCGATGTAGCGCAGGATCGACTCGTAAGCAGCCTTGTTAATGACCGGGCCAATGTAGGCATTCGCCGCCGCATCGCCCACCTGCAACTGCCCGGCACGCTCGCGAAGCCGGTCGACAAAAATATCGTATATCTGCTCATCGACAATGGCGCGCGAGCAGGCCGAACATTTCTGTCCACTATAGCCGAATGCCGACTGGATCACCCCGGCCACCGCCGCGTCCATGTCGCAGTCCGCCTCGACGATGATGGAATCCTTGCCGCCCATTTCGAGGATCGTCCGTTTAATCCATATCTGGCCGGGCTGGGTTTGCGCTGCTCGGGAATTGATATCCAGGCCCACGTCCTTCGATCCGGTGAACGCGATGAACCGCGTCTTCGAATGCTCGACAATAGCATTGCCAAAAGTCGCGCCAGAGCCGGGACAGAAATTCACCACCCCGGGGGGAAGACCAGCCTCTTCGAGCAGGCTGAAAAAGCGCGCAGCTACAGTCGGCGCATCGCTCGATGGCTTCAGAATGACAGTATTGCCGGTGACGATCGAAGCGACCGTCATGCCGGCCATAATGGCTAGAGAAAAATTCCACGGCGGAATCACCGCGCCCACGCCCAAGCGGGATGTAGTGCAGCTCATTCCGCTCGCCTGGATACTGGATCGGCGTCGTCACCGTAGCAAGGCGCAGCGCCTCGCGCGCGTAGAAGTTGAGAAAGTCGATGGTCTCGCCCACTTCGGCATCTGCCTCGGCCCAATTCTTGCCAACTTCGTTGGCCAGCCATGCGCAGAAATCGAATCGGCGCTGCCGGACCAGATCGGCCGCGTTCAGAAGCAGCGACGCGCGCTCTTCGACGGGGGTAATGCGCCAGCTTTCATAAGCATCGAGTGCAGCCTGCATGGCGAGCTCGGCATGCTCCAACCCTGCCTTTTGATGCACTCCGATCACCTGCGCCGGCCGCGCCGGATTCAGCGAGCGGATCTTCTCCTGGGTGCGGATGCGCCTGCCGCCGATGACGATGTCATACTCCTGACCGAGCTGGTCGGCGACACGGTTCAGGGCGTCCCGCATCGCGCGTGCATTGTCTTCACGGTTGAAGTCCAGAAACGGCTCATTTCGGAACTCGCCCGTGGGGGTCCGGAGAGGAATAGCAGTCGATAATTCGATAGTAGCCATACAGCACTAGTGTAAAGCAGGGGCAATGTTCCTGCCCTACGCTGCCATACGACAGTGTCGAGAGCATCCAGACACTTTGCGATGGTACGAACTTCAAACACATGGAGCGCAATCCATTCTGCTTAATGGAACGTTCAATTCCCCACAGCCCCACGCTCGGTATTTGCCGCAGCTCCGCTCCGATCATTTGGACACGGTTGAATAAAATGTATTGTTTCCGGAGCGTAGGTCCTTGCCATAGCCAAGCACGAATTCAAAATTTCCAAGCACTTTAATCGTGACCTGCAGGCCGGTGTCCGTGAGCCATTTCGGCGAGCCGAAGAACTTCGACGGGTCCCAGATATCGCCCGTATCGAGAAACGGACCCGCTTTCGCGAGGAAAATCCCGTTGTTATAGAGCACTTTATCAATCCCAGAGTTGGAGAGAATGAAGTTTCGTCCGAGCGGCGCATTTCCCTTCTGTCCGTTTCTGAGATCGTTGTGGCCGCGCATCCAAAGGTCGTTATCTCGATCGAATCCCAGCATGTATAGCTTGTCCAGCGGAACTTGCCCGAACGTGCGCCCCGCACGCAGGCTGGTCCTCGTCTCATAGTCTTCGCCGCGCGCCTGGGGGAGCCAGTCCACAGCGACCGAACCTTCTACCTGCCCATATTTTCCAAGAGGGCTGGTAAAAAATTTCCCGGCTTCTCCGGTTGCAGCCGCATCGAGAGAAAATCTTCTTTCCGGAAACTGGACCAGCGAGCGCTGCACAACGGATCGGAGCGCCAACCCCGAACCATTCGTGAAAAATGGCATCGCCTGCTGAGGAATGCCGATAAGGGTGCGAAAGTCGCGCCAGGAATACTCCGCATCGACATTCCATCGCCAGCGCCAGTTCACAATGGATTGAATGCCGGTATCGATCGCAACCTTTCGCAAATTGAAATAAGCTCGCGACCGACTGTACGGTACGAGCCTTTCTGTTACATTCCAGTTTTCGTTTCGATCTTGGAAGTACAGCCGAAATCGCTGGTTTGGATTCTGCGCGATAGGTCCGGCAATTTCGCTGGAAATCCACCGCTTCTCATCATCCCAGCGCACCAGCGACAGCCAGTTCAAGCCTTTGCCGTTTAGGCTGTATAACTCCGGATACACGGTCTGATACGGCAGACCGCGCAACATGGACGCAATACTCTCCAGGTCCACTTTCTTCCAACTGTTTCTCTCTGTCTCTCGCCAAACAAGTTTGAATGACCCGTCCGGTTGTGCTTCCAGATCGTAAAACGCATGAGGGAAAAGATCGAGGGATTGGAGTTCGGCTCTCGTCGTCAAGAACTGATTGCGAGTCCAGATGCTTCCGGGAGAAAACTTGAACGAGCGGTCCAGAATCAACGGATCGAGCTTCGGAATGGGATCGTAAGTGAGATCGTTGAGCTTCGGCTTGCCCACGCGATTCCAGTATTTCAATGCACCGTCCAGATTGCCTTCCAGGTAATAAATGGAAGCGAGAAAATTGTTGGAGTAAGCGTCTCGCGGATCGAGGGCGAGGGCGCGGCGCAATTCGCTTTTCGCGGTGGGGAACCGCTTTTGCGTATAAGCAATGCCCGCCATTTCAGTCAGGAAACGGGGATCGCGCGGATGGCCCGCATGTCCCGCTTGAAAAGCGCGCTCTGCTTCGCGATATCTCCCAAGTTGCGCCAGCGCCAGCCCCCGATACAACTCCAGATCGGCGGCTTCCCCGGTTGACTCCGGAACGATGCGCACAATTTCCCGCCAACGTTTGGCGGCGTAAAGCTTTCTTACTTCCGTGATCCTGCCGCCGGTGGATAGATCTGTTTGAGAAAATGCGTAGCCGGACAGAACCAGGAAAATCAGCAGAATCAGCGTACGGACCGCGGCACCGCCAGCAAGGTCCAGCCGTGCGTATGACGCCACTCCGACTCGAACCCTTCCCACGAGACTCGAAGCATCTTCTGCTGGGCAGGATCGTTCACGAACACGTAATGGCGGATGGGATCGATTCCCACGACCACGACATAATGGAGCGGCCCCAGAGATCCGTTTGGCTGAATGGCCACAATAAGCGGACGCCCCAGCGCAAGATGGTGTTCGAGATCGCTCCATTTCCCCTGGAATGCAAATGCCTCGTAGCCGGAATCTCGAAGATATCTCTCCATGCCGCTGGCAAAAATTCCGTGGGCGGAAGGAGAGAACAGCGCTGCCTGAATTTTTATTGGATCTGCATCGGCTTCAACCGGTAAAGATTTCTTCCGGTCCCAGTATTGCATCACCATGGCGATCGAGGCCGAGCCACAGCCGTCTTTGGTTTGTGACGCAAACGGAACATCGATCCAAATCGCAGGGGCTGCTGTCGCGAGGGCCTGCACCGCAGCTGACTCGGCGGTCGATAGACCGCCGAAAATCAACAAGACCGCCACACAGCACAATTTCATTCTTTATGCGAAAATCCCGATCAAGATCGCCGCAACAACTATGATGCCGATGATGGTAAATATCCCGAGAAAGCCCAGCCCGCCCGCGGCGAGGCCCTGCTGTGCTTTCCGCGACTGCGCCGCCAGCCGGGCAAGCTCGGCGTCATTCAACTGGCTGACCGCGTTGGTCACCTGTTGAGGATTGACGCCCTCCGACTTCATCACACGCTGCATCTCCTTCATCGCTAAGAAGCTCTTCAACTGTTTTTCATTCTGTTGGCGAACAGCGGAGGCGCCTGTTACATCGTTTTGAATCTGTGCCGGCGCAACCACGTGGTCTTGCGCCACAATGTTCTGAGGCACAGCCATACCAAATACCAACAGCGATACAGCGACAGACTGAACCGCGCGACTGGCAAACCTGGTCATCTTGGACTCCAAAAATTAGGATTAGGCTGGATCCCGCAGACCTTATGGCGTGCGTATATCCGTCAGCAAGAGTGGATGCCGGAATGTCACCGGCGCGTTGTAAGAATCCAGGAAATTTCCGGCCCAATCTTCTGCCGCGAATCTCGGCCATCGCTTCCAGAACTTGGCATCTGCTGGTTTATCCGCCCACAGCCGCGCGCTCGGTACTTGCTGACAATTTCGCCGTCCTCACCTGTTTCTCCCATGCGAACGGGCGCCCGTCAATCGCGCGCTTCAGCGTCTTCAGCAACACCAGGGAAAAGACCTGCCGATACGTGAACCGCTGGATCCAGATGTGAAACAGCAGCCAACCGTCGCCCTTGTTGCTGGGGTGGCGCGGCTCCAGCAAAAAGGCCAGCGAAGACGCGAGAAAATCGACCACCAGAAACGCCAGGAAATAAACGATCAGTTTCTCGAAACTCGCCGTGCTGGCCGCCTCCGGATGGAAGTGCCGATCGACCGCATAATGCAGTGCGCCGGCAATAAAAATGAGATCGATGAACGGAGAGAACAGCGGGCAGAATGATCTGGAAAACGATCATGTTCGGCAATGCGAACAGGCTCATCGCGCGATGGCGCAGGAAAGCTCCGCGATGTTTGACGACCGCCTGCAAAATTCCAAAAGACCAGCGGAAACGCTGACGCATCAGGCCGCGCATGTTATCCGGCGCCTCGGTAAATGCAAACGCGCGGTCCTCATATACCACTTTCAATCCCTGCTGCAGCAGGCTCATGGTCAGGTCGGCATCTTCGGCGACCGTGTTCACGTGGTAACCCTCCGCCGCCTTTACCGCAGCAGTACGCCACGCGCCGATCGCCCCCGGAACAACGGTGACCACATCGAACAGATCGAGCGCGCGGCGATCGAAGTTCTGGCTGGTGATGTATTCGAGCGCCTGCCAGCGCGTCCAAAGGTTGATGCGGTTTCCGACCTTGGCATTTCCTGCGACGGCGCCTACCCGCGGATCGGCCATGCGCGGGATCAGCTTTGAGATCGCATCCGGCGCGATGACCGTGTCCGCATCAATACCGATATAAATCTCTTCATGCACGTGTTCCAGCCCAAAATTCAGCGCTCCGGCTTTTCCTCCGTTGGGTTTGGTCAACACCGTCAGCCGGCCGGAGGCCAGCGCCTCCGGCACTGCGGCCTGCGCAGCCTCAAGCGTGCCATCGGTCGAGCCATCGTCGATCACAATCACGCGCAGCTGCTTGTAATCCGAGCCAAGAACAGACCGGATGGTTCTCGCGATCACCTTCTCCTCGTTGAATGCGGGGATCAGTACGGCTCACCTGCGGGCGATAATTCTCCGCCCCGGGATATAGCTTGCGTTTGCGCAGCCGATCGATGACCGCGAACAATCCGACGATGAGCAATCGACCCGTCATGAGCACATCGCCGATAAAAAAGATCATGACCACGGTGCGCTGGAAGAATGAAATCAGCCAGAACGCAATGGCGTCGATACGCGCCTGCCAGCGCTGCTCCGGCGGAATCGGCGGCATTACCTGCGCACGCGTTTTGCCGATCAGCGCCGAGACAGGAACAATCTTGTAGCCCTTCGCCCGCAGTGTGTCGATCAACAGCGGCAGCGCCGCAACCGTTACCGACCGATCGCCGCCGCCGTCGTGCATCAGGATGATGCTGCCGCGAAATTGCGGCATGCTCTTCATCGCCTCCAACTGGTTTAGGACGGTTTGAACGATCTGCTGCGGCGTCTTGCGCGGGTGTTCGTTCCAATCGTTCGTGTCGATCTTGTCACCCACGATGATGTAGCCCATCTGCTCGACGTGATCCACCGGCGCAGCCTGCTCGTTCGTATCCGGCTCCTGATCGATCGAATACGGCGGACGGAAATAGAGCGGCTGCACGCCCAGCTCCGCGGCAAATAGCCGCTCCGTGCCATTCATCTCCAGGTTCAGCTGATGAGTCGAAATCTGGCTGATATCGGGATGGCTGAAGGTGTGATTGGCTATCTCATGGCCTTCGCGGTAATAACGTTTCAGCAGCCCCGACATGGTCCATCGCTTCGGCTCCAATCACCATGAAGGTGGCGTGGACATCCTCGCGTTTTAAAATATCCAGAATTTTCGGCGTCCAGGTTGGGTCGGGTCCGTCGTCGAACGTGAGAGCCAGTTCATTGGGGTGATAGCCGTATTGCTGCAGCGTGTACGACTGCGGAAAGGTTTGGATCTGCTGGGCGACAGCGAGGTTCGAGTCGGAATCGATATCGATTTTTCGTTTGCCGTCCCGGGGCCTGCCGATCACCTTCAGAACGTCGCCGTCTCCTTCCGTGTTCACGTTGGAACCTGGAGGAATGGTGGCCAGCAGTTGCGCCGCATTGGGGGCCAGCGGTTTGTCCCAGATGTTCCATAGCGTCGGGTCTTCGCTGCCCAGCCTCCAGAGCGCAAATGTCTGGATGCCCAGCTCCCGCGCAGCCCTCATTTCATTCATCGTCGTGACGGCGTCAAGATACCAAACCTCGTGACGCGTATGTGCATCCTCATCGTCATACGCAAAGTGCATGTTCAGAGAATCTGTATCCAGCACCGGAGCGGCTTCGGAATCCGATGCCTCCTGCCACGCATCCTGCACTTCAAGATCGTCTGAATCCAGCACCTTCCCCGGAATCGCCTTATGACCCTTTCGGCTGGGCAGCGACAGCGTCCAGTCGTAGCCGTAATTCCCGATGCTGCATATCAACTTGCTTCTCGGAATTACTTTCAGAGCCTGCCGAAGATTGCGCACGAACCACTCCTGACCGGCGACCGGCCCCGGCTTGCTCGCGGATTCATGCTGGTCATAATTCATCAGGATGATTCCGTCCGTATGGGCGGCGTAAAATTTGAAATCCCAGTCGTCGTCATCCACCGGAACATTGATATAGAGACGAAGCCCTCTCGATTTCAACTTTGGGTAGAGTTCCGCCACCAGCTTGTGGTACGCAGGCTGCGCATTGCTGGGGATGGCTTCGAAGTCAAGCGACAGGCCGTGATACCGCGGATTGGACGCCAGCAGCGCGAGCGCCTGCCGTTCAAACGTAGCCCGCGCCGCCGGGTTGAGCAGGAACTTTGCAACCACATCGGAGCGGAAATCGCCCTTTAGCTGGTCAAAATTGTTGACCATGGGAAAGATTTCCGTATCGACATGCGCCTCCGTCATAGCGCGCATCACGTTGCCATTCTGGTCGATATTATGAACGCCGCTTGCATCCACCGCCGCATAAGGGTGATTGTCGAGCCTGAAGGCGGTCAATTTTCCGTCCGGCGTAATCACATGCAGCCAGTCGGTGAACAGCAGATCGATATCGTGAATGTGATGCTGCAGCGATGTGTAGCTGGCCGGGTCGTATTCCACGTAATACGCTGCACGCAGCCCCTCGCCGGAATTGAATGGGATATCCGATGGACGCCGATGGCGCTTGCGCCGCAACGCGCGCTGTCCCGACTTCGTTTTCGCGGAGTTTGCTGAATTCCGCAGCGGCTTATAGTTACGCTTCTGCACCGGCAGCAGCAGCTCTGGAAGCTGCTCGCGACGCAGCACGTTGACGCCCAGCGCAATCATCACAATCGTCGACAACACCGCGGCGATGTCGAAGATGCGACGCAGCCGCTTCCATCTCTTGCGCCCAGGATCGTAGAAAATTGGCTTTGTCATTCAGTGGATGTCTGTGCTCTATCGTAGCTGCCCGGCGCGCTTTCTCTCCAACTATCGGAAAACGCTCCGGCAAACTTGTATGATCCATAATCGATGCTTGAACTGCTGCGCCACTCCACCCGAAATGTTGTAGCCGCGCTTCTGGCCGGGCTGCTGCTCCGGCTCTGGTTCATTCATTATTATCCGGTTATCGACGGAGACACGCTGGTCTACGGAGAAATTGCCCGCAACTGGTTCTGGCATGGCATCTACGGATTTACCCGGGCCGACGGCATCCACCCTACCCTGATCCGGCTTCCCGGCTATCCGCTCTTTCTCGGCATCTGCTTTTTTCTATTCGGAGTGGATCATTACACTCCCATTTTATTCCTGCAGGCTGCCATCGACCTGTGCAGTTGCCTCCTGGCCGCCGCCTTTGCCGCCCGCATGGTATCGAGGAAAGCGGGCGTGGCGACACTCTATCTCGCGGCCTTGTGCCCGTTCACGGCCAACTTCGTCGCCGCTCCGCTCACCGAAACACCAACCATCTTCTGCATCGCGCTCGGCCTTTACGCCCTCGCCCGTTATCTGGAGCGGCCCCAGTCCACGGACTTCGGGTGGCTGGTTCTGGGCCCTGGTCTTCAGCATCAGCTACGCCGCGCTTGCTGCGTCCGGACGGAGCGCTGCTGGGCATCGTGCTTGTGCCTGCGATGTTCTGGTATGGACGAATGCATATCCCAGCGCGACAGAGCGCAAGGCTGGCCTGCGCCTGCACGCTGCTTGCGCTGATCCCTTTTGTTCCATGGACCATCCGAAATGAGCGAACGTCTGCACGTATTTCAGCCGCTTGCCCCGCGTTATGCCAACAATCCCGGAGAATTTGTCCCGCGCGGCTGGATTCGCTGGGTGCAGTCCTGGGCTGCCGACTATACCTCGACTGCCGAAGTCTACTGGAACGTGAACGGCTCGGCTATCGATCTCGAGTCGCTCCCAACCCGCGCCTTCGATACGCCTGCGGAGAAGGCCGAAACAGCCAGGTTGTTTGACTTATATAACGCGACCGATGTCATGACGCCCGCGGTGAGCAGAGACTTCGGTCAGCTGGCGCAACAACGCATCCATCGCGATCCGTTTCGCTTTTACGTGGAGTTGCCCGTTCTGCGGCTCGCAGATATGTGGCTGCGGCCCCGCACCGGCCAGCTATGGATTGAACTGCGCTGGTGGCAATACGAGCATCATCCTGCGGAAACCATTTTTTCCTGGAGCTACGCGGCCCTGAACCTCGCATACCTGCTGCTCGCCGCCTGGGGCCTGAAGAAGCGTGTTCCCTACGCCGGAGTCATGGTAGCTTACGTCGTCCTTCGCTGCCTGCTGCTGCTGACGCTTGAAACCCCGGAATCCCGCTACACCCTTGAATGCTTCCCCATGATCTTCATCCTCGCCGGAGCCGCGATTGCTGGACGGGCTCGTCGCTCCCCAGTAAATACAGTGGAGATTCGTCACCCTGACAAATACAAAAACCACCTGTCATTCTGAGCGCAGCCGGGGTCCCCGGCGACAGGTCTTCGTCGCTGGGGTGGGAGCGAAGAATCCAGAGGGTAAACGCTGGGCGACACAGGCAGGCAAATTCCGGGGTATCGGAATTACGTTACTTCTGAATCACCTGCGTCTTCGAATCCGTCTTGATCTTGAACACAGAGGCTGGAATTTTTTTGTTGTATTCGATGTTCCGGAAATATGACGTCCGCTTGTCGCCGGAAGGCTCAAACAAAATCTGCTTCAGCGAAATCGCGCGCGTCGGGTCCACCCAGATCGTTACGTGGGAAAAATTGTTGCGCACGCCTTCCGACTTGCTTACCAGATCCAGTTTCGCCGTCTGCACGCCATCAATGGCTTCCATGCCTTGATATGTAATATTCCAGCTCTTCTTCAGATCGCTGCCGCTGCCGCCGAAACCGAGCGTCAGATAACTTTCATACTGCCCCTGTTTGTTTCCCGCGTGGAAAACGGTCATCTGATCGATCTGCGGCTGATAGAACTGCAGCACGCCGCCGCTATAGACAAGATATTTTTTCGCCGGCTGGCCATCCGCTTTTTCGATATCCGCCGCCATGCGGGTTTCCCCGCCGGTGCGCTCAAAATAAATAGTGCCGGTTTGCGTGTCCGTGCTGCTGACCACAAGCTCAAACACGTCCCACTGAAAATCTCGCCTGCGCGGAATGAAACTTCGCCGAGGCCGCGTCCATCTGCGCCAGAACTTTGTCCAGATTGGAATTCGAGGACGACTGCGCCCGCGCCATTCCTGGCCATACGAGAATAACGACCGCAACCGCCCCAAGCCATCCGCACCACGATTTCCTCATAATTCGCCTCATTTATCTGTGCGCCCATACGCGATAGGCGACGATCTTCTTGCCATCGGCAGCCGTCACCGGCTCATACTTGTCAATCGTCACATATCCGGAGATTGGAACGATCACACTCCGCAGTTCCAGCTTCACGTCGTTGTCATGAAAAGCAGCCAGCGTCGCCGCGTCAATCTGGTACATCAGTTCATTGTGTCCATCATTTTTCACCACTACCTGGCTGGGCGGCAGCATTCGCTCGACTGGCTTGTCATGATAGTTGATGACGAGCGGCGATAGAAAGATGAACAAAAGAATCAATGTCACCATCACGTCATAGTGCATGCTGCCGCGCTGATAGGTCCAGAACACGTAATTGCGGAGCACTCGCTTCATCTGCGTATCACCGTCTCCCCACCCATATACGGCAGCAACACCTCGGGGATTTGGATGCTGCCATCCGCCTGTTGGTAATTCTCCACCACCGCCAGCCACGTCCGGCCCACCGCCAGCCCGCTGCCATTCAGCGTATGAACGAACTCCGTCTTTTTCTGCCCTTGCGGCCGGTACCGTATATTGGCGCGCCGGGCCTGAAACGCCTCGAAGTTCGAACACGAAGAAATCTCGCGATAGGTTCCCTGCCCCGGCAGCCAGACCTCCAGATCGTAGGTTTTGGCCGCCGAAAATCCCAAGATCGCCGGCGCACAGATTCATCACTCGATACGGCAATTCCAGCGCCTGCAGAACCGCCTCGGCATGAGCGGTCAGCGCCTCATGCTCTGCATACGACTGCTCCGGCGCAACGAACTTCACCAGTTCCACTTTCTGAAATTGATGCTGCCGGATCAGCCCACGAACATCCTTGCCATGCGAGCCGGCCTCGGCGCGAAAACAGGGCGTGTAGGCAGTCAAAGAAATCGGCAACTGCTTCTCATCGAGAATCTCATCGCGATAAAGATTCGTCAGCGGCACTTCCGCTGTCGGAATCAGCCAGTGATCGCCGCCCTCGCAGTGGAACAGGTCTTCCTCAAATTTCGGCAACTGGCCGGTGCCAAACAGCGATGCTTCGTTGACCATGTACGGCGGCAGCACTTCGCGGTAGCCATGCCCCCCGGTGTGCATATCGAGCATGAAATTCGCCAGCGCCCGCTCCATCCGCGCGCCTGCGTCCCAATAAACCGCGAATCGCGCCCCGGAAATTTTCGCCGCGCGTTCAAAATCAAGAATGCCCAACTGCTCGCCGAGTTCCCAATGGGGCTTCGCTGGAAAATTGAATTCGCGCGGCGTGCCCCAGCGGCGAACTTCCACATTGTCTTCTGCGGAATTTCCGTCAGGAACGCTGTCGGCGGGCAGATTTGGCGTTTGCTGCAGGACTGCCTGCATCTCCAACTCCGCTGCGGCAGCCTCGCTATTGCAGCGCTCGATGGCATCTTTCATGGAGCGCGTCCGCTCCATCAACTCCGCGGCATCTTGGCCGCTGCGCTTGCGCTCAGCAACTTCGGCGGAAATCTGATTCCGCTCAGCTTTCAACCTTTCGGAATCAGTGATGGCGGCGCGCCGCTTCCGGTCAAGCTCCTCAAACCCATCCAGCAATCCCGCCGCGTCCGGCCCCCGGCGCGCAAGCTTCTCCTTCACCTGCGCCAGGTTCGCGCGCACAAATCCCAAATCAAGCATAAGCGTCTATTTTACAGGGGAGAAAAATCGGGTGCCCCAGGTCTCGATTCTGAGACCTGGGATGTTCAATTAACTCGAAAGCCGCAATTCCCTCTTTGCGTTCTCGTTGTAAACCTTGCGCAGAATCGAATCCGGCAGATCGATCCCGGAAATCTCCCAGCGCCCTTGTGGCGGAGTCTTCGAAGGCGCGTAATTGAAATACTCGTCATCAGTCTCAAAAAATCTGTAATAAATTTCGTACAGCCTGTCGCCGAAAATTTGTTGCGGGGTATTGGTTGTATGCGGGGTCGCGTCGGTTCCAAACAAAATTCTGTCCTGATATTTATCGAAAAATTTTCGCGCCGCGCGTGGCTGCCGCCCCAACTCCCCAATGCGCGCCGCGGTATCCACGGTCATGTTCGGAAAGCGATCAAGATTCTCCGAAACATTCTTCAGGTTCTCCGCATAATTCCCTACATGCAGTACGATGAAGTGCGTCTTTGGATGCCGCGCCATCATCCGGTTACGCGCTTCGATCAATTCCATAAATTTGGGGAAATCGCGGCCGTAAAACGACCAGTCGGGATGATTGTGCAGCTCCTCGTAGCGCTCGTTGAAGCGGTCTGTCGGCGTAAAAAACGCCACCGGGTCGGCGATATGAATCGCCACAGGCATATCCAGCTGGCCACAAGCGTCCCACATTGGATCGAACCGGCGATCGTCAATCTTCACCAGCGTTCCTGTCGTGATATTCGACCTGAGATAAAGCCCGAGTGTCTTCAGAATCTTCAAACCCCGCGCGCCATCGCGATGGGCCTGCTCAATCGCCTGTGCCTGGAGTTGCGGATAATTCGGCTCCAGAAATTTCTCATACATCGGCTCCGTCATCGTATAGAAGCGGCCGGGAAACGCGCGGTCGTAGCGCTCCACTGTTTCTTTCAGTCCGCTGCCGTAACCGCCCGTCAAATCCACCATCGCAGCGAGATTCTTCCGGTCCATCACCGCAATCAGTTCGCCGGGCGTCGCAGCATATCGGCGCTCGGCGGCAAGCGCCACGCCATTTTTCGAGCGCGCGGAAAAAGAAATATGCGTGTGCACGTCGATCACCGGAAAACGTGCGCGCGCGACATGGTGCTCTTCCACGTCAAGCATGCTGCGCGGCTGGTAATCGGCGAGGCTGAGCGGTGCGGATGGCGCCGGCTGATCGTTTTCCAGGCGCGGAATCACTCCAGCCCGAGCCGCTGCCGCACTCACCAGTCCCATTCCAGCCGTGCCAAACAGTTGGCGGCGATTCATCATGAGGATCTCCCGTTGATCATTCTGGTAGTGGCGCCTGATCTACCGGCCCATTGACTTAAAGTTTACCGTGCGGCTTTCGACGGTCTCATTCGCCGACTTCTGATCGGAATCCTGCGGATGGTGTTGCTGCAGAACTCCATGCAGGACATAATAGCCATCCTCCTCGCGCGCCTTGGCTTTGCCGCGCAGAATGGTTCCGCGAAACGAATACCACACCCCATGCAGCACGCGGGTCTGGAACGCGATCTCGCTGCCGTCCACTGATGTCCTGTCGAAGAAAAACGTCAATGGCGTATTGGCGTCGGTTTCGGCATCTCCCAGCCGCGATATATACCCGCTCAATCCAACCCGGCCGTTCCGATTGTTGCGCTCTATGTCGATCTCGATCGACTCATTATCGTGATCGAAATGATAGGCGCCGGAGACATCATCGGGCAGTGTGGAGGATTGTTTGCCGGCGAGGTTTTCGCCTGACTCATTCTGTGCGACGTTTCCATCGGAACGGCGGTGCAGACTTGGCGTCGAGATCTGCTGCGCGCACATCGCAGCCCCGGCTGTCAGCAGCACGAAAACGGAAAGGAGCTTGAGCAATCGACTGCATCGCATCGCCATCGCCCTCTCCTTCCAGGCAGCGGAACCATCTGCGCCACCAAGCCAGAGCGTGATTCAAATGGATTGTCATTCCGAGCGGAGCGCACCGAAGTCGAGGAACCTTGTGGTTTGCCGCCAATACGCGAGGTCCTTCGCCTCGCTCAGGATGACATATTGGTACTCTGAGCAATTTTGTTAAACAAGCTCTAGGGAATCTATGATGAATTCCCAGTTTTTGAAGGGGACTGGCCTTCAGCCCGTCCGCAAAAGTTGCAAGATCAATGCGGCTTCAGCCGCTGAGGGATCGCTTATCGATTTCATCGGAGCGTCGCTAAACAAAATCGCTTTCCGTCCCCGGCAGCAGTTTCCCCTGGCGAATCTGCTTCGGCCTCGCAAGTACATCCAGGCGCATCAGAATCTTTCTGGCGAGTCCCGTCAAGGGGATCTCATGCAGTCGCCGGTCAGCCACCCAGTCCTCCTCATCCGCTGCGGAAGATGAGTCGGGATCCGCAAATGGTTTTCCTTCCAGCGCAAATACGGCAACATAATAATTCGTGTTGGTAATGGAATGGCGAATGCGCAGGACCGGCTCGCTTTTCGATTCGCCGTCCTCGGGCAGAACGGGCAGTTCCCACATGCCCGGCATTTGCGAGGCACTCGCGGGACGCTTTACCAGCAAAACGGCCGCCTTGTTTAAGTCTTCTTCAAGAGGCTTCCGAATCAGCGCATAACTCACTTTCCGGCTGACCATCTGTTTCCGTGGCCGTCCCACATGTTCCCCTCGGGTGCGGCAAAAACTCTGCACCGGGCAGGCCGCACACAGCGGCACCTGCGGTAGACAAACGGTCGCGCCAAGTTCCATCATCGCTTGATTAAAAGCTCCCGCCGCCGCCGGTTCGAGCAACCGGCCGGCTGCTTCCTTCAGGCTTCTAATCGAATGTCGGCTGCCGGCTTCTCCTATTCCCAGGAGCCGTATCACCACCCGTTCCACGTTGCCATCGACAACCGCGATTGGCTCTCCATGGGCGATGCTGGCGATAGCCGCCGCCGTATAATCTCCAACCCCCGGCAAGCGCCGCAATTCGACCGAGAGCCTTGGCAGCGACCCGCCGTGCTCATTTACCAGCAACTGCGCCGCGCTGTGGAGCAGGCGGGCACGCTTGTAATAGCCCAGTCCGCTCCACAACGTGAGAACTTCTTCTTCCCGGCCCAGCGCCAGCGATATCAGAGAGGGAAATCGCGTCACGAATTGCGGGTACCGGTTGATTACGGTTGCCACCCGGGTTTGCTGCAGCATCACTTCCGAAATCCAGATGCGATACGGGTCGCGAGTGTGGCGCCAGGGCAGGTCTCGCGCATTCTGGCGAAACCATGCGAGCAGTTTCAGGCGGAAAAGCTCCAGCTCCTGGGTCGCCCATGTTGCATTGTTCATAATTTTCAGTGTAGAGCCGATTCACAGATACTGTACTCAAAAGTATGAGCCATTCTGAGCGAACCGGGGTCCCCGGCGACAGGTCTTCGTCGCTGGGGTGGAAAGCGAACAATCCAGAGGGTCATGGCAGATCTTACCGGCGGGTATCGTCTGGATCTTCACTACCCTGCGCCGACTGAAGGCGACCGAAAACAAATGAAAAGCCGCCCCGCGTGGGACGGCTTTTTGCACGTTGAAAAGCAGAACGCTTAGTCGCCCATAACGGGTTCTTCGGCCTTCTCCGCCTTGCTGACTTCCGCACCCTTCGGCGCAGACCCAATCAGCGAATCGATGGCGACAAAGTTGTTTTCCTTTGGCTTTTCACCGAGAATATGCTCGCGATACAGACGGGCCATCTTCGCAGCTTCAGCATCCTGTTTGATTTTGCTGTCGCGCGCACGAATCTTCTCCTCGCGCGAATTCTTGGCGATTCCAAGTTTGTCCAGCGTGTCGTTGGCTGCCGCATGCACGTGCTCGTCATTCAGGACCAGGGTATTCTGCGCATCGCCCATGCCCACCTTGCGCCCGCCGGCAAAAATTTCATGCCGGCCATGCTCGTCGTACCATTTCGTCAGCGTTGCCGTCATATGCATCTTTTCAATAATGTTCCGCCAGCCGACGCCGGTGTTATAGGCGCAGAAGCTGATTTCGCCTTCCTGTGTTGCGTACGGAATAATGCACTGCTCGGTGCGGCGGAAGTCGTAATTGAACAGATCCTGGAACCACATGCCCGCGATGAAGAGGAAGTTCCAGCGGTCGGCGCGGCGCTTCTTGATGTCCTCCATGGTGCGGTCGCCGGTAACCTTGCCATAATCGTGCCCGGTGGCACCGAAGCACTTGTCAAACTTCTGTAGCAGGTCCGTCAGACGGAAATGCGTGGGTGCTTTCGCCGGATCGTAATTGCGCAGCAATGCCAGCGAGACGCCCAGGATCGAAAGAAACTTTCCTCGCGCCGCATCGTTGATCTTCGCCACATCTTTTGCCAGCCGGTCGGCATTTAAAAATGCGGTAACCGGAACAGCTTCCTTGGTTTCCTTGTCGATCATCAGCGCCATGCCAATGCCGCAATTTGGATGGCATCCGCAGGAGAGCTGTCCCCAATCCTTATCCGGCCCGTGGACCAGGTCGGCCCAATCGGAAAACGTGCTCATAAAGCTGATCGGGAACCAGTCGCGCGTCGGCTCGCCGAGCCCAGTCTGCGATTTCACATCATGGGCAAGGTGCGACAATGTGTACCGCTGCGCTGTCCGGCGTTCGTCGCTGATATCTTCATCGCGTCCAGTGAATGACACCGGCTGGAAGCTGAGGAAGTTGATCGTTTTAGGATTGTTGAGCGCGAACTCGATGATGCGCCCCACCTGCTCATTGTTGATCCCGTTGATGATCGTCGTAACCGGAACGATGTCCACGCCGGCCTCATGCAGATTGTGGATGGCCTGGAGCTTCACATCGAACAGGTTGCCAACCTTGCGGTGAGAGTTGGCCGCATTGCCGATGCCATCGAACTGCAGATACGCATACCGCAGGCCGGCTTCCGCGGCAGCCTTGGAAAATTCCTTGCTCTTGGCAAACTCGATGCCATTGGTCGCCGCCTGCACCGAGTTGTAGCCAACTTTGCGGGCGTACGCCACCGCATCCAGAAAGTAGGGAGATAAGGTCGGCTCGCCGCCGGAGAACTGCACCGACATCTGGCGCCGTGGCTTGATCGAGATGGCATTATCCAGCATGGTCTTGATTTCATCCCATGTCAGTTCATGCACAAATCCCACCTGGTTGGCGTCCATAAAACAGGGATCGCACATCATATTGCAGCGATTGGTCAGGTCGATCGTTAGCACCGACCCGCGGCCATGTGTGATGGTCGAAGTGCCGTGATCATGCAATTTCTCGTCGTTGTGCGCCTGAATATCGCGGCCCGGAAAAACCTCTTCCAGGTGCTTGAAAAATTCCGTGTCGATGGCCATCACATCTTCAAAGTGGCCATGCTCGGGGCAGTCCTTCACCATCAGAATGCGGCCATCGCGCTCGATAATCTGCGCTTTGATTTCACCAATCTTTTCATTCAAGAGAACTTCATGAGGCAGCTTGCCATCCAGAATCTGCTGACGGATGGCGGGAACGCACTTGGGGCAAAGCGAGTCCGTGCTGCGCGGCCAGCCCAGCGGCGGTTTCTCTTTCTGATAGGACTTCAGCAGGGGCTTATCGGACCATTTGGGAGTGAACGACGCGTTGGGATGAATGCTGTTGATTTTTTCAAAAACCGTCCAGGCGCCTTTCGAAGCCAACGTAACGGACTTTTCTACGAATTTGATGGCTTTTGGCATTGACGTCTTTCTCCTGATGTTCGTGATTGGCGGAAGCGCCCCTGATCTGACGACTCATTCCGTAACCAGCGCCTTCCACCTTAGCCACTGGGTAATCTGACATCTTACAAAGCGCTTCATTTCTGTAAGATGCAGTCACGCCGGATTTAGGTTCGCTTGCGCGCAGCATACGAAATGCTCTACCTGTACAAAGGTACCCACGCCGCGGCACCGAGCGGAATTAGCTTGCATTGAATGGCGGAAATTAGGGGTTCGACGGCGTTCGTTGCACTGTGAATGGAGCACCAAATTTTACTGCGATAATTAGTCGAATCCGGCGCCGCCCTCCTCTTTTGAGACCGTATTCAGAATGCGCTGGAAGATCACCACTCGCAGATTGATACGGCTGGCAAGATCAGGAACGAACTCTTCGATCAGGTTGCCGGATGGACTGATCGCAAATGCCACCGCCAGCCTCTGTGCGGTAGCACCGAATCCCTGCCGCCCCGGCCCCGGTACAAACGTGTTGCTCACCGCCGCGGTCGCGATGCCGCCAACAATGTTGGCATAGTTGAACATTGGCTGACCGGTGTAACTCTTTGTCCAGACCACCTGCGCAAACGCGTGCAGAATTCTGTGTTTCACCGGCATGAATGGTTCCCGATGATAGTGCGGGTCCTGATGCATCAAGGAAGGAATCAGAAAAGTACCGAAAAATTCACCCGTCATGTCCTCGGTCAAGCTCACCCCGGCATATTTGGCGAACCCATTGAAGCCGGGTCCGTACACGGTATGAGGATCCGATGCGATGCCGATGGCGGAATCGACCGCGATGGTTCCCAGGTTGAACGGATCGATAACGTGCATGACAGCAGAATGCAGGTTGTCGCGGGCCGTCAGTGGGACTGCATCCGGACTCTTTAGATACAGAACAAACGGTGGTGGCGCGGTTCCGCAGCACATCACTGTTTCCGCCAGCGAGCAGGTGTCGGCCGGACAGGCCCGATACAGGTCCGGCGCGGTGCCCGGCACCGGATGCTGTCCGGCGAAACTCGATGAATATCCTGAAGCGCCCGACCGTCTCCGAGGGCTGTAGAGTGACTGCTGCGGGGCGGCAGAATCCATCTCAAAGGCAAGTGGGCTCAATTTCCAGTTTGGAGAGGAACCGGAATCACCATCTTTCCAGACGTCGCTCATCCTGAGATTGAATGCTGGGATATGCCCGGCGGCCACCTGGACGGCCGGTTCCGCGCTCACAGGATCCCGGTCCTCCAAAACTGTCAGTTGCCGCGCCATGACTGCGGATGGAGCATCCGGCAGCTGCGCTGCAATCGCGAAAGGCGTCAGAACAAACAGCAAGGCAAAATCGGCGATCAGGAAATTCCTGCCGCATCGGGTCAATCGCTCGTGGCGTTTTCGTAACAATTTCCAACGAGATCGCTGCGCCCGGACGAATCTCTGCTCGACATCGGAGCAGGAAAAACGATGGAGGCCGCGGGTTGCCAATGGTATCCGTAACATTCCGGTGCGTAATTGAGTTCAGGTGGACCGAGTTGCGGCAAACGGAAAAGCGGCCTCGCCTGTTGGCGCCCACAAGCAACGCAACTGTTCACAAGCTGGTTGTGTCTATTGAATAGACCGTATCTGCAAGAAAAAAGTTGCATTTGACGATCGACGTACTCTCGATGCGCCATATGACGACCGGAATTCTGAATATAGCAAAAACACTGGCCCCGAGGATCGCCGGTTACTAACTTTGCACCCCGCTCGACGGCTCGCTTCATCTCCCATAATTCAATTCAAATAAGAT
>CAWGLF010000030.1:0-73451 GCA_963823295.1 uncultured Acidobacteriota bacterium | reverse complement strand
TCAATCGCATGAAATGTTGACCGTAATTTGTGCGAACCTCTGCTGTTGCTAAATGGTGCCAGAGATCGCTTTTTACCGAAACCCAGTCCAATAATTCAGTGAGAAACGCGCATTTCCCCAATCATCTTTCTCCAAAGCGACCGTTTCCACTTCATGAAACATAAATGAGGGGAATACGATGGCACGATTGTGCTGGGGCTTTATTCGCAGCGTCTCTCCCTTCTCCGAGAGCACTAATTCTCCGCCCTCAAAGTTCGCGTTCGGGCCACTCACGTAATACACGATCGTGACAAGTCTATAAGTGATGTGATCCCATCGCGTATCCTGATGTTGCTTGTAAAATCCTCCATCGCCATAGCGTGAAAGGACCGCTTCCTGCCAAGTGGAATAATTGATGATGTCAAAGATATGGTAGCCGTCATGCCATACCGCTCTGCATTCAGGCGTCCAGATTCTTGCCTTCATAATGCGTAAGATGTCGGAACGTTCGGGGCAACTGCGGAACACCTCGTCAAGGTAGACAACTTCATTGCTGCGAAACTCTGGATCGATTTTCGTCGAGTTCAATCCGTCAAAGACCCTTGCCGGCATGTAGACCTTTTTAAGGTCCAGAGCTTCTTGAAGAACACTCTGAGCCTCTTCCTCAGACAGGAAGTCGTCGATGCATAGGACCGGCGAACCAAATGGTAGTTTGGAAACCTTCATTGAAGAAATGCGGCGGCTCCCCTCAAGTCGCATAGCTCAGTTGTTGCGATGGACGGTGGTTGCAATGGTGAGGCGGCGTCGGGTTGCGGCGGTAGGCATGGAGATCCTGTTTCGCCAATTGGTGCAATTTGTAGGTATCGGTGTAATCACACACTCCCGCACCCGCGATCTGGTTAATCTATTCGTCACTCGATAACGAACAGAGCCGAATCATCACCTCGTGTTTACGGTTCCCCCGGCGGTCCCGGTGGTCCCATTTGTCCTGGAAAGCCTTGCGACCCTGGAGTCTCCGGGAGACCCTGGCGGTCCTGGTGCTCCTCCTCCGGGGCCGGCTGGCCCAGGGAAACCCATAGACCCTTGCGGTCCCGGTGGACCTGGCGGTCCTTGCCCGCCTGGACCGGGTCCCCCTGGAGAACCTGGAGGTCCATCCGGTCCGGGCTGTCCGGGCGGTCCTACTTTGATTGTAGTGAGCAGCTGCTGCAGGGAACGTAGAGTGGCAGCTACGTCTGGAAAGCCAGCTATGCTTAAGGCACCCGCAACAACCGCATTGCCGTCAAAGAACCCTGCATTCACGGGGCCTTTGCAGTAAAGGCCAGTGCCGGTGCTGCTAAATGCCGACAGACCATTGCCGCTGGTGCTGACAGCTCTCACCCCATCACTGCTATCGCTGATCCCACTCACACCGGGCTGGGTCTTCGCCTTGGCATATATCGCCGTACTGCTATCGCTGAATGCCGACAGACCATTGCCGCTGGTGCTGACAGCTCTCACCCCATCGTTGCTATCGCTGATCCCACTTACACCGGGCTGGGTCTTCGCCTTGGCATATATCGCCGTGCCGCTATCACTGAATGCAGACAGGCCATTGCCGCTCGTGCTAACAGCTCTCACCCCATCGTTGCTATCGCTAATCCCACTTACACCGGGCTGGGTCTTCGCCTTGGCATATATCGCCGTACTGCTATCGCTAAATGCAGACAGACCATTGCCGCTGGTGCTGACAGCTCTCACCCCATCGCCACTGTTACTGATGCCGGTGACCCCCACACCGCCAGCTCCAGAATTCTCACCATACACTCCTGACAGGGAGCCATCCGACGTTGTTCCTGAAAGATTAGGCATAAAAGTTTCCTTTCCGCGACAACTTGATTGAAGAATACCCACGAGAGAGCTGGCTGCCCTATGTCTACCAGTGGATTGTAAGTGTACCGCAACCAGCGGTTTAGTAATGTCGTCGCCGTGAAAGGTGCGGGGAACTGGGAAGCGTAGTTTGCTTTCACTTCTCCGTACCCCGCTTTTCTTTCGGCCTGCCCTGCTTCTGGCGCGGGCGGTCTGTAGCCACCCGGTATAATGGATTATTGACTCAGCAGCCCACATATTTGTAGCTGCTCCCCAGGGCTTGCCGCGCATACCCGCGGTCTCGAACGATCCACTACATGAGCAAATAATTCATGACAGAACATATCAAGAAGAAACTCGAAGAAGAAATTCGCCTGCTTGAGCACGAGTTGACACATGAGCTGCCGCTCGAAATCAAGAAGGCGGCTTCGCTCGGCGACCTGAGCGAAAATGCCGAGTACCACATGGCCAAGCAGCGCCAGGTATTCGTGAATGCCCGCCTCGGTCAACTGAAACATCGCATGTCGGAGCTGGCCCTGGTGAACCTGGCCAGCATCCCGCGCGACCGCGCCGCCTTTGGCTCGAAGGTGCTGGTTTACGATTCGTCGAAGGACGAAAAGATCGAGTACAAGCTGGTCACCAGTGAAGAAGCCGATGTGAACAAGGGGCTGATTTCGACCACCTCGCCGATTGGCCGCAGCCTGGTGGGCAAGCGGGTCGGCGACACGGCCACGGTGGTCACCCCCAATGGCAACCGCGAACTGGAAGTTCTGGAGCTGGTTACCATCTACGATGTAACCGACTGACATCCTATCGATTGATCTTCAGAGCGATATGACCTGGACAAGCGCTTTCGGACGAGGTAGCGGAGTCATCCTGCAGAAGATCGTGGATGGCCTTGCGCTGACGCGAATTTCGCCGAATGTGCTGACGTTCATTGGTCTGGTGATCAATACCGGCGCGGCGTTTCTGTTTGGCTTCGCTAACGATCAGAACAATGTCCGCATGTTCGCCTTCGCCGGGCTGGTGATCATTGGCGCGGGTATCTTCGATATGGTGGATGGACGGGTCGCCCGCCAGACCAAGCAGGTAACGGTTTTCGGCGCGTTCTTCGACTCTGTCATCGACCGTTATTCCGACGTCGCCCTGTTCTTCGGTCTGCTTGTCTACTATGCCCGCGGCAACCGTTTTGTTTACGTGGTGCTGGTCGCGTTTGTCATGGTCACCTCGGTGATGGTCAGCTACACGCGCGCCCGCGCGGAGTCGCTGATCGGCAGTTGCAAGGTCGGCTTTATGGAGCGGCCGGAGCGCGTGGTCCTCATCATTCTTGGCGCGTTGTTCAACCGCTGGGGAGTGATGGCGCCGGTGCTCTGGGTACTGGCCGTGCTTTCGACCGTGACCGTGATTCATCGCATCCGCTACACCTATCAGCAGACGCATCATCTCGCCAGCGCCCGGTAGCTCCCCCGCACCAAGCGAAAAGCCCAGACTAGCTTCCACCCCGCACGCGAAAACCGCGCGTGCAGGGGACCGCGGTTCGCGAACCCTGCAACAGACTCAGGGCAGGCTCTGGGTACCCGCATCATTTGTCTGTTGCCAATTCTCTCAGCCCATGGCGAGTGCGGGTTCCGCGGTGTGGTGCTCGGCTACCTTTGCCTCGCGCACAATTCGGAGCACGCAGATGTCATCCTGCTGGCCAAAGGTTTGCGCGGCGGTAGCGACTTGTGCGGCGGAAATTGGTTTTTCCAGCAGCTTGCGAATGCGCTCGAATCCGAAGAGCTGACCTTTTTTGTCCTGCGCCTCGGCGATGCCATCGGAGAGCAGCATCAGCGTGTCGCCCGGGCTGAGCTGAAAATGGGTTAACGGAAATTCCGCATCCGTGTCCATGCCCAGCGGTAGCGCGCCGTCCATCGACAGCTCTTTGCCATTGAGGTAGGGCGGCAGATGGCCGGCATTGGCCAGAGCCACCGACCCATCGGCATCGATCCGCAGCGCCAGACAGGTTGCGTGTGATTCGCCGCGACCGCAGAGCCGTCGATTCAGCGCGTCGATCATGTCAAGAGGATCGGAGGACACCTCGGCGGTGCTGCGGATCGCGCCCACGATCAACGCCACCAGCATACCCGCCTGCAGACCCTTGCCGGTCACGTCGCCGACGACGATCAGAACGCTGCCATCGCTGGGCTGCGGAATGATCTGGAAAAAATCTCCGCCGACTTCGCGCGCCGGGCGGTATTCGCTTTCGATGCTCAGGCCGGGAACTTGCTGCAGCTTTTCCGGAATGAGCACGTGCTGTACTTGTTGTGCTTGCTTGACGTCCTCCTCCAGCGCCTGCTGGCGTCGCTGGGAGCTGCGGAAGTGGCGCAGCAGAACGAATGAGAAGCAGATCAGCATGGCGAGCTCGCTGATTTCGTTGAGTTCGATGGGGACGCGGAAGGGCAACCAGATCGTCCGTATGTGCAGCATCCGCAGCACGGGAGTCAAGGCCGGAACCGCGAAGAAAAGGAGCGCCAGAAAAAGAGTCCAGTGTTCGCGATGCGGTCGCCGCCAGCCCAGCCAGGCAATGGTAATCGACAATGCCAACCCGGCTGCATTCACCGCAAATTCATTAATGGTATTGGCGGCAAAGACACGGTGCGATACCTTACCGCCCAGCAGCAGAACCTCGAAGAGCACGCTCGTCGAAATGTACCAGAGAATGAGAACGGCGATGGCATTGCGCAGCCACTTTTTCCCTCGCAGGCCGGAGTAGGCCCAGAACGTCATCAGCCATAGACCGATGAACAGCGGGACGGTCACGTCAAAGGCGATGGACTCTTGCAGGGAGGTCATGAGCCCGGTCGTGATCTCAAGGAAAAGCAACACACCACTGAGTGCGCCCGCCAGGCACGCGCCCACGGGCCAGAGCAGAATTGTCTCTGTGCGATCAAAGAAATAGAGCATCAGGGCCAGAACGGCGAAGAGCAAAGACCAGATCAGATGTGCCGCCGCGGGCAGCGCCGAGCGATACTGATCCTCCCACGCAACGTGGTAGGCGGCCGTGATCGCACTCGCGAACCCAATGACCGGCGGCGCGTGCAGGCCGCCAGGGTGGTCTGACTGCAGCAACGTTCGGGGCGCCATGTAAAAACGGAACGCGATCACCGTGGTTCCATCCGGGCCGGATTGCACGCTGGCTGCAGGCAACGCAAATCTAACCGCGCGGTTCACGTAAATGGTCGGAACCGGACCGTTGAAATCTCCGAAGGAACCGATCAGGCGGCCATTGCTGAAGAGCTGAAAGCTGTCATCGAAGCTCGAAGGCCCCAGCACCGCCAACGGTTCATCCGCGCCGGTGATGCGCACGCGAATGCGATACCACGCAAATCCGGAGTAGCCCGCATGTCCTTTCGCGGTCCAGCCGGGGACGAAGCCGGGGAACCCCATGATGGGATCGAGAGATTCTTCCTTCGCGCTTAGATCGACCTTCTCCCAGGTGGAGTCGTCGAAGTTGGGATCGGCCCATTGCGAATTGTCGCCGATGTGGAACTTCCACGGGCCAGTGAGTGCGATGACGGAATGTCCGAGCGTAACGGGGACGGCGGATCTTAGGTCATTTGGGGCGGAAGACCCATGCCTCAGAAGCGAGGCTCGCGGTACACGCCTTTCTTGTGACACCCGATTTTTCTGTGGCGCGGGAGCGTTTTGACCACCCAGGAAAAAAGGCGCGCTGAGGCACGCCAGAAGCAGAAACGCGAATAGATAGAACCGAAAGCGTCGCATAGGCTGGCTATTTCGGGGGCACTCCACAAATATCAGCCATGCCGCCCTTTTGCAATGGAGAACATCCAAGATTATTGGAATGGTCGACGCGCCCGCGGATTGCAGCTCGCGAAGCATCAGCCATCCCATAGCTTCCGTACTCTCCGCCAGCCGAATAGAATAGAGCAATTGTGAGTTTCAAAGTTGCACCCGTCCTCATCGTTCACGGGGGTGCCTGGGCCATTCCGGATGATATGGTCGAGGCGCACCGGCAAGGCATTGCAACCGCCCTGGCGAGAGGGTATTCCTTGCTCGAAAGAGGCGCTTCTTCCGTCGATGCGGCGGAAGCGTCCGTGGCCGCGCTGGAGGATAATGAGGCCTTTGATGCCGGTCGAGGCAGTTTTCTGACCAGCGATGGCCGGGTGCAGATGGATGCGCTGCTGATGGACGGCGCCACCTTGCGCGCCGGGGGTGTGGCCTGCGTCGAGCGGCTGAAGAACCCCATCCATGCCGCGCGCCTGGTGCTGGACAAGAGTCCTCACGTTTATTTCGTCGGAGAGGGGGCCGAGGCCTTCGCCGCCAGCTATGGCATGCCTCTTATCGACAACGAGCAACTGGTGCTGGATCGCGAACGGGAACGGTTAGCGTGGGCGCGGCAAAGCCATCCGGATGGCGAGCCGGACCTGACATTTGCCAGAGATGCAGCTACGGCGGCTTCCCACGATACGGTCGGTGCGGTCGCGCTTGATGCTCGCGGCAACTTGGCCGCAGCAACCTCCACCGGTGGAACGCTGAACAAGGCTCCGGGCCGGGTTGGCGACTCATCGCTGATAGGCTGCGGATGTTATGCCGACAATCTTTCGGCGGCGGTCTCGGTCACTGGCTGGGGCGAGCCCATCATGAAGCTGGTGCTGGGAAAGTGGGCGGTGGATCGCGTGCAGCAAGGCACTCCGCCGGCGCAGGCCGCCGAGGAGGCGATCGCCTACCTGTTTCACCGGCTGGGCGGGTACGGCGGCATCATCCTGCTGGGACCGGCCGGACGCGTGGGAGTGGCGCATAACACGCCGCGCATGGCCTGGGGAGTGCGTACGATCCGCGGGATGGAAGTTCACATCCAACAGAAATCTGCCTGATACCGACGCTCGATTCAGGTTTGTCATAATGGCTTATGCTCTTGCTGGCTTCCGCTTCGCCGCGACGCCGCGATTTGCTGGTGCAGGCGGGGTTTTCTTTCCGCGTTGAGTCCATTCCGGTGGTGGAGGACCGTCAACCGGGCGAAGATCCCACCCATCTGGCGCAACGTCTGGCGCGGGAAAAAGCTCAAGCTGTGTTCCACGCGCGCGGTGCAGAAATCGAATCGTCCGCTTCCGGCGAATCACTGCTGGTGCTCGGGGCGGATACTATTGTCGTCTGCGATGGAGAAGTTCTCGGCAAGCCTGCCGGCGATACCGATGCAATGCGCATGCTGCAGCTGCTTTCCGGACGAACGCATCAGGTCATCACCGGCGTCTGCGTAATTTCGGCTGCCGGAATGGAGGTCGCCTCGGAGTCTACCTGGGTGACTATGCTCACGTTGTCGGAGCAGGAAATTCGCACCTACGTTGCCACCGGCGAACCCAGCGGCAAAGCGGGTGCCTACGCCATCCAGGGCCGTGCCGGCCGCTGGATTCCGCGCATCTCCGGCTGCTATTTCAACGTGGTCGGCCTGCCGCTCGCGCTGGTGAGTACCATAATCGAGGCAGCGGAGAGCAAGCTTCGCTGCCAGAATGCCGAATCATTGAGCGTGCGACGGTGAGCTTTTAATTCTTCGAAATGGAACTCGCGAGCGCTCCACGGCGCGGTCCTGGGCGCAACTTTTCGATGGCATTCACGTTCTAACTAGCGAGGTGAAACCCATGCGCATACTGAAATATCTTGCAGTGCTGATGGTGGTTGCAGGACTCTCATTCGGCGCCAGTTCCACAGCGCGGGCTCAGGTCTCTTTCGGCATCAATATCGGACCAGAACCGGTGTGTCCGTACGGCTACTTCGAGTACCCGCCGTATAATTGCGCTCCTTACGGGTACTACGGACCGGAATGGTTTGTGAATGGAATTTTCCTTGGAACCGGCCCATGGTTTCATGGTCCGCGCGGTTTCCACGGGCATGTCGATAACCGCTTTGATCCGCGCCACGGATATCACGGCGACTTCCCGCGCCGCGGCGAACGCGGGCATTTCCGCGGCTACCATGGAGACCACAGGGGTCACGGAGAATTCCACGGCAATGAAATGCGCGACGGCCGTGGGCACTACGGCGGCGACCACGGCGGTCGTCACTAAGATGATGTAAAAATAGGTTTGTCATTCTGAGCGCAGCGAAGAATCCAGACGAAGCCGATGTTCCCAGGATTCTGCGCTGCGCTCACATGACTGGCTTTTTTGGGGAGCCTGCTGAATCTGAACAGGACTGCTTTAGAAACGATCCGATTATCTTGGCCGTTGTAGAGAGGTTCCATCCGCTATCTGGAACCAACGGAATTCGATGTCGCTAGTTCCTGGGGCAGTTTCGAAATCCTGACGAAGCCGCCGTCGACCGGAAGGGTGCCGGCGGTGAGAATTCTTCCCGTATTTCCTTCGAACAGGGCATACGTAATCACGACCCCGCCCATGTTGAAGAATGGCATTCCGCCGAAAAAAGACCAGAGATTCTTCCGCGTGTAATAGGTTCCGCCGGCTTTTTCGATTCTTACGGCGAGCAATCGCGATCCTTGCCGCAACAGGTTGCCGACGGTATTTTGCTGGATGATCGTATTCAGCGGGAAAGGGTTTTTATCGTCGCCTCCGGCCAGCTTTGCGGAAAACGTGTCGTAGAGCGCCTGCGCCGCCTTCGCAAGTTCAAGAGCGTTCCTAACGCTCGATGTTGTCTGCTCTGATCGACTTTTTTCATCGGCCGGGAGGTTTGGCCCGCCGGCAGCCGCTAAGGCTGCGGCAAGTTGTTTCTCGCCTGAAGCGACGGCCTGACGCAAAGCGTTATCTTGGTTGGCGAGAGCTGTGATCTCGACAAAGATCGGATCCGCCGTCAGATCGACGGGCTGGCCGTACACCCCAGGGATGCGAATGTCGTATCTTTGCTTCTCCGCCAACTCTCCGGCAATGGCGTTCACCAGCGCAATATTGTCGTCGAACTTAACGTCCACGCCTTCCACAGAATAATCGGTGCGAAAGAAGCCGAGCAGCTTGTTGACACTATCGAGAGCCAGGCCGGCCATCTGCGGAGCAAATATCTTGTAAGTTTCCGTCGTCGCGACCGGCATGGGCTTTGTTGCGGCATCAAGCCCCTGAAGAGCGCTCTCGATTGCCGTCTGCACAATGGTGTACTGCGTTTTATACGCGACGAACATCTGGAAGGCAGGAATCTGATCATAACCGCAGACCAACACAGGAGCCGCGGCCGTTTTGTCCGCCGTGGCACTGTCCAGGACCGGCCTGAGCTTTTCAGCGATTCGTTGCGCGCCGGTGGTGAGCGCCCGGGCAGCCAGGAGAGAGGATTCCACGCCGCCCGCCTTCGAGCCGGTTTTTACCTCTCCTGCATAGCCGGACAGGGGTATATCGAACGCTTCCTTTAATAAAGAACGGGCGACCTCAGTCTCCGATTTCCTGTAGCTGGCGATATCGGCGGCGCGTTTCGCGTCTGCAACATCTGCATCGGAATTCCTGGCATCGCTGTCGCCCTGCTGTGCCTTGGCCAGCGCTTTTTCCGCCTGCAAGCCGCGCTGTTTGCGCGTTCAAAGCCGCAGTCCTGGTCTCATCGAGAAGCTGCTGCTGTTTCAAATCGTCAATGCTTTGAGACATGGCGTTGTTCTCCACACAGCCGTCAAACCAGCCCACACTATCTCATACCATCAAGCGTCCGGCAACACGTTCGCGATCCGGGTGGCTCTCCTGCCGGCTTCGAAAGCGGACATAGCCGGCCGGCCATATTCCATTTCCACAAGGAGCGGCTCCGGCATCATACAAATTATGGTTCGGCCTTGTTTCCTTGTGATTGATCGCGAGTATGGGGCAAACATCTCGACGCGAAAGCTAGTGATCGAGACGGCGAAACTCAACGTCCTCACTGCCTATAGCGGTGCGGAAGCGATTGAAATGCTGAAGCGCTTTCCCAATCTGGATGGAATCGTGCTCGACGCCGGCATTGAGGATATCCCGTTTGAGGAATTGATTGCGCGTCTCAAGGCAATTGGACCGAAAATTCCGACTGTTCTCGTCAGAACCCCACGATCCGGACACTCTCAGTTGGCCGACTATGAACTGGAGAGCTTCGATCCGGTTCGATTGCTGGATCTGCTCCGGAATTTTGCGCCGGAGAAAGCGCGTGCTATCGACAGGACAGATGAACGGCTGTCAGCCAGGGATGTAGCTGAGGCGGAATCCAGAATGCAATCGATCGAACCCAGGATTGATCATAGCGGGGCTCCCGCGTGCCAGCTCCTGGAAAGCGCCTGTATCGGCGACCTGGTGGCGCGTTTGGGTACAGCTTCAACATGCGATGATCTCCTCAAATATTTGCGTAGAGCCAGTGATTAAGCCCGTTTTACACACGTTTCGAAGACCACCCGCCTTCTTGTTCTTGCGTCCTATAGAAACAAGGATGTAGCCGCAGGTACGGACCCGAACGTCAACCCCAACATCCCTTCCAGGCCATTTTTCAGTCCATGCGCAAAGCATCTCCATGGGCCAATATCAGCAGACGATGTAACTAATTCCGAAAGGCAAAATATGGTGAATACTTCTACGAACACGGTTGTTGGATACTTTTCTTCCCACGAGAAGGCGCAGTCGGCGGTTGACGCGCTGAAAGATGCCGGCTTTACAGCCAGCCAGATTGGTCTGGCGGCGCGCGGCACGTCCGCCGGAGCAGGCCGCTCATCGACATCATCCACAGATTCGTCCTATGCGACGACAGATTCATCGTCTGAAACCTCATCCACGTACTCGGCCCGGGAGCACGAGAGCATGTGGGAGAAGATCAAGGATTTTTTTGAAGGCCATCATGAGTCCGACAAAGACCGGGCAACGGACAGCTATGTGAGCCAGCCTTATGACGAGTTTGGACCGGACGACATGCGTCATTCGCTGGCAGGTCTTTCAGTTCCGGAACAACGGTCCCGCTACTTTGGACATCGGTTTACCAATGACCAGGAAGGTGCCGTCGTGACGGTATCGACAGAGGACCGTCAGGATGAAGCGGCGGCAATTCTTCAGGAGTATGACGGCGATCTCGGGAAGAATGCGGATACCTACGATTATTCGACCTCGGCTGAGCAGAGTCAGTCGGGGGAGCGGCTGACCGAAAGTCAAAATATTCGGCTTTACGGAGAGGTATTGCGGGTGCACAAAGATCGCATTAACCGCGGTGAAGTCCGGGTGCGGAAGGAAGTGCGTACGGACACGCAGACGGTCGAGGTTCCCGTAACCCGCGAAGAACTCGTGATCGAGCGCAATCCGGTATCCGGTGAACAGGCGGCGAGGGACGCCACGTTCAAGGATCAGGAGATTCGCATCCCGCTCACGGAGGAAAGAGCATCGGTCGAGAAGCAGCCCGTAGTACGCGAAGAGGTGCGCGTCGGCAAGCGCGAAGTGACGAATGTGCAGTCAGTAGATGAGCAGGTCCGTCACGAAGAGCTGAACGTGGACGATACGACGAAGTCCGCATAGCACGTAAATGAACAGTAAATGCCAGGGAAGCTTAAATCTTCCCTGGCATTTCTTTTCGCCGGTTCAGGTGAGTGCGTGTTTTTTGCGAGAGCGATTTGCTCGACAATTTCGCGATTGTCCGAAACCAGTTCTCGTTTATGTGGTCGGATATCAGAAGCTCGTCACTCAGAATGACAAGGCCCTGCCTATGTGGAAGAGAACCGCTCTAGTTCGCCATCCGCTGCATTCTCAGGCGTTCGACTCCATCGAGCGCGCTCCAAAGGGCCTGGGCAGCGGTTTCCGCCGCGTCCAGCGCTTTGTCCGCCGCTGCCGGATCGCGCGCCAGCTCATCATGGATTGCCTGCTTCCAGACCTCCGCATGGTGGATGTCCGCGGTTTGATGCAGGCTGAAATAGCGGCAGGTCGTGGCGTCCGCGCCATAATGCTCGCATAGTCCGGCGGCCTTCTGCCGGGCAATTTCCGGAACCTGCGATTCATAGGCGTAGAGGGCAGCCAGTCCAACCGCGGCATTTTCCTGCCGCATCAATTTATGGAATGTCCCGATCAGGCTTTCGGTTTCCGGCTGCAACTTGTGGTCGCGCACCTCGGATTCGTCTGCGCCGCAGCCAAGCGCAAAATCCATCCACAAATCACTGTGCGGTTTGCCGTCACGCGCCCCCGGACCTGTATCAATGCCTTCTTCATCCAGTAGATTGCGCAGCACGGTGCGGCGCAGCTCCGTATCTTCCAGACGCGAGTGCAGCGCGCTCAAGTAAGTAGGGAAGGCGGAAACGTGATGCCAGTATTCGGCCGCATACTCGCGAAGATCGTCTCTGGTCAGCTCGCCCGCAGTCCAGGCGCGGTAAAAAGGATGCTGCAGCAAGTCGTAAGGTGCGATTCGGCTTTCCAAGTGGTGGAAGAAATCCAGATTTGCGGGCACTAATTTTGCCTCCTCAGGTATTGACTTGGATGATGGAATTCTCTCGCGCGGAATTAGTTTGCACTTTACGCGATTCCGCTCGCCGACTCAAGCAACAGATTCTGGAGGCTGTGGAATTCGTTGCACGGACGGAAGACGATTGCTGCTTTGGCGGGTGAATTCCGCCAGCAGTTCTCCAACGGACTTGCCGCTAAGCGGATGTCGCCAGTGCGGGGCAATTTCAGCCAGCGGTACCAGCACAAAGAGTCGCTCGGCCAGAGCCGGATGCGGCAGCGTTAGACCAGGCGTTTCCAGCACCAGCGCATCGTACGCCAGCAGATCGAGGTCAAGCGTGCGCGGGCCTTTGGATGGCGATGCGCTTCGATCGCGCCCGTGTTCCTGCTCGATCCGCAAAAGAGATCGCAGGAGTTCTTCCGGCGCGAACTGTGTCTTCAATTCCGCGACTGCATTTAAGAAATTCGGCTGTGGAATATCGCCGACCGGTTCGGTTTCATAGAACGACGAAATCGCGCGGACCTCTCCGAGTTCCCGCAGTGAATTGACGGCAGAGCGCAGATGCTGTTCCCGGTCTCCGAGATTGGAGCCGAGGGCGATGTAGGTGGTGGCCTGTGAAAAAGGGTCGTTTGCCATCGGAGATGTCAATGAGAGAAGGTGAGGGCGGCCCATTCGAGCCGTCTTTCGGCTTGACTGGTCCAAACAGTAATCATAAAACCCAAACAAAGAAAGCTTGAGTGGGCCACCGAATTCCTTAGTGGAGAATCGAGATCAGGCTGACAATGCCGTGGCAACAGGTGTCTGTTGCTGGATTGCGGGAAGCTCGCTTTCGGCGGGCAGATGGACCAGCTCCCACGCCGAACGGTCCTGCATCAGGCGGGAAACCAGCGCGGTATGCATGGCATGGCCGGCGCGCTCGGCGACGACATGGCCTTGAATGCGGCGGCCGGCCAGAGCAAGATCGCCGATCAGGTCCAGCACCTTGTGACGGACAAATTCGTTGGCAAAACGCAACGGACCATTCTGCACACCCCGGCGCGTCAGGATGATGGCGTTTTCTTCCGATGCGCCGCGGATCAGGCCCATGTTGCGCAGCATCTGCTCATCCTCTCGAAAGCCAAAAGTGCGCGCCCCAGCAAGCTCGGAGGCATAAGCACCGGTATTCAGGTCCAGTTGAAAGGATTCTTTACCGATCGGTGGAGGAAAGTCGATGGCGTAGGAAACGCTGTATCCATCGCCGGGATAGACACCGATGAATTTGCTGTTTTCGTGGACCTCCACAGTTTTGCGGATGCGGATGTATTCGCGGCGACGGCGCTGCATCTCCAGGCCGGCAGACTGGAATGCCTCAATATAAGGAAGCGCGCTGCCATCGAGGATGGGTAGCTCCAGATTGTCGAGCTCGACAATCACGTTGTCGACGCCGTAGCCGATGAGCGCGGAAAGCAGGTGTTCGGTGGTCGAGATCAACACACCCTGCCGCATCAAACTGGTCGCATAGCTAACCTTGGCGACATTGCGGCCCGTAGCGGGAATTTCAAAATTGTCGAGATCGGTACGGCGGAACAATATACCCGCTCCGGCAGGCGCAGGCAGCAGCCGGAGACGAACGGGAGCGCCGCTGTGCAGGCCGATTCCGGAGAATTCGACAGCGGCCGCGATGGTCTGCTCGAATTGCAGATTACGTGGAATACAAGCTCCCCGTTTGCCAGATAGATGAGGCCGATTTCCCTGGCTGTACCAATTAACTGCTTATTTTACTGGGGAGCATTGCGGAATAAGTGTGGTGAAATAGACACAGTGCGTGGCGCATAGGCACTATTTATGGTGCGAGATGGAGGTGAAACGATGGAGCGGCTATGACAATGACTCAGAAACTCGATCCCCTGGAGTTGCTGCACGCGGCGGAACGGCGGCGGTCCGTCATGTTGCGGCAGTTGAAAGCGCTGGTTTCGGCGGAATCTCCGAGCGAGAACAAGGGTGCCGTCGATGGCGCCAGCCGTCTGGTTGGCGGATGGCTGCAGGCGCTCGGCGGAAAAATTCGCTGGCATCGACAAAAAGAATTTGGCGATCTGTTGGAGGTTCGCTTCGGCGCTCCGAAATTGAGAACAACGCCGCGCCCCGCCGAGATCAGCAAGCCGGTCCTGTTGCTCGGCCATCTCGATACCGTGTGGCCGATGGGAACGCTCGCCGCCATGCCTTTTCGCGTGACCAGCGACCGTGCATTTGGGCCGGGTGTGTACGATATGAAGGCCGGCGTGGTGATGATGATTCACGCATTAGCGATGCTGCGCGAAGCGGAGGCGCTGCGCAGGCCGGTGGTGGTGCTGTTGAACTCCGAAGAAGAGGTAGGTAGTCCCTGCTCACGCGCTGTGACGGAGCGCCTGGCGCGAGAATGTTCCGAGGTATTCGTGCTGGAACCGGCGCAAGGCCCACGGGGTGCTTATAAGACGGCGCGCAAAGGCGTGGGGCAGTATTCGATCCATGTCGCGGGAGTGGCGGCGCATAGTGGAGTGGATTTTGAAAAAGGTCACTCCGCGGTGCTGGAACTGGCCCGCGTGATCGACAAAATTTCCAGTTTCACCGATTTGAAAACCGGCCTCACCGTAAATCCCGGCGTGATCCGCGGAGGTACGCGCAGCAACGTCATCGCGGCCGAAGCCGAAGCCGAGATCGACGTCCGCATCGCCCGCATGCGCGATGCCGCGCGCGTCGAGCGATTGTTTCGCGCGCTGCGCCCCGTCGACCGCGCCTGCAAGCTCACCATCACCGGCGGAATGAATCGTCCGCCCATGGAGCGCTCCGCCGGCACCGTAAAACTCTACCGCCAAGCCAAACAGTTCACCGCCGCCATGGGATTTGCATTGGAAGAAGCCAGCACCGGCGGTGGTTCTGATGGCAACTTCACCGCCGCCCTCGGCATTCCCACCCTAGACGGCATGGGAGCCGTAGGCGAAGGCGCCCACGCCCCCCACGAATCCATTCTGCTGGATTCGCTCGCGTCCCGGACGGCGTCGCTGGCTACCATGCTCGCAAGCTAATCTCAACCAGTAACATCCGCGAAAATGGGCCTATATGCTCTCTCCTTGCGCCGCCAAAGTGCGCTATGGTACAGATGAATCGTACTTAGAAAGCGGCATCCATGCCCTACGATGGCTTTCGGGTCCCGTTCGCGTTTCTCGGAGCAGTCGCGCTTGCTGCCCTGTCCGGATGTGGTAGCAGCAGCAAAATGGCGACTCCCGCAGGAACAACCGTCACAGCTTCCTTCAGCGGTGCGACCATGCCCAGCGCGGTCGCCTACCAAGCCGGGACAACCGGAAAATTTCAGACGCTCACACTATCCGGCTCGAGCGTTTCGTTCACCTTGCCCGCCGGAACCAGCGCCTACGGGTTCGCCTATCAGTGTCCCACGTTCAATGCGGTAAATTCCTATTCGAACCAATCGATCATTCAGGCAACCACGACAGACACGACCTCTCTCTCGTTTGCATGTCCCTCCCTGTCCGGTAACGTTAGCGCCACGTTCGACGTCTCAGCGATTCCCGGGGCCACATCCGTCATGTTGTACGTAAACAACTGGTCAGATGATCTGATCTACCTGAGTCAGGCAACCGGCTCAGTGGGCCTGCTCGGCATTCCGACTGGAACGTTTGACGTTGGGCTGGTGGCAGAGGGCGCAAACGGCGCTCTCGCGGTCCAGATTCTGCGCGGGGTGAGCGTAACCGGTTCCACCAACGTCGCGTTTCCGCCGATGACGCCGGCAGACGAGTTGGGTTCTGCACCCGTCAGCATAACGAACGTGCCATCCAGCGCGACCATCAGCGGTTTTTCCACCGCTTACAAGACTTCTGGGGGCTTGTCGATGATTCTCAACGGTCCGCCGACTGGGGTGCCGCAATCGACTTACCTCACGGTTCCCAGCAGTCAAAGTCGGTCCGGGGACTTTTACCTGATCCAGGCCGGCGCAGATTTAGCCGCACAATCCGTGAACGCCGAAGTGTCATCCAACACGGCAAGCGCGGTGACGGCGGCACTGCCGTCGCCCTTGAGTTCGCTCCCCGCGCCGGCGGCAGCAGCCTTCCCAACGTTCAATGCGAATACGAGTGGCTTCACGGTGAAAGGAACTGTCGTCGATTCAGCCTACACGCAGTTCCAGGCACCTGCCGTCAACCCCACGGTCTACAACACCTATATCTTCGTCACTGGGACATGGTTGGGCACGAACACAACGTTTACCGTCCCCGACCTTTCCCCGTTGACCGGCTTTGCGCCCGCTCCGCCCAGCGGCGGCCGGGAATTTTGGGGCCTTTACTCGACTGCGGGCACGCCTTTGCAATTCGATACGCTGCAGCAGTCGGCAATCGAGACTTTGACGTCGCCTACCTCGTTGCAGTCCATCAGCTATGGCGGGTATTTCACCACGCCGTAAGCTTGCAACTGTGTCCCACCACTCACGACAGGCGGCGGGTGGCCTCCTCAAGCTTCTTTTGCTTGAGACGTGAAGCAGCCGGCACGGTCAGCGGAAATGAATATAGCCCTAAACCGGTAGAATGGCTGTAGAGCCCTGCGCACGCGAGCCCGGTCAATCAGCCACAAAAACCACCGCTACAGTTCCGGTTGCAGCGCCACTGGGAAATCGTCAGCCAGTAAATCCCCGGCACTCGCGCGCGCAGTTCCCCTCCCGCACACGATAGGTGTGGCTGCTGGTAGAAAAACCGGCGGTTTGCGCCTGTTTCGCGGATAATAGGGCCGCCCAGGAGCTCGTCGGCCCCTGTATAATCCTTCAACTATCACGCACAATCCTTCAACTATTTCGCACAATCCTTCAACTATTTCGCACAATCCTTCAACTTTCGCCGTCCAAAATCGAGCAGCGGCGGCGCTCCAAGTCGCTGGTCCCTATTTTTCATGTGAACCAAATAGTTTGCATGATTGTGAAACAAGTTCAATTCAAATTTCATCATTCAGGCAACCTTTTGACTAAGTAGAAGGGACGGTTTAGCATTCTCGCAATCTTCTTTTAAGGATTGCGAACTCCTTGATCAGTTTCCGTCTGCCCAGAAACGGTTTCTGTTTGTTCCTCGGAATCGTTCTGGCCCTTTCCGGATGCGCTTCCATGTCTCCGAAGGGCCTCAGCGTTCTCCAAACGACTCCGCTGATCACAAATTCGCTCACCGGCAATATCGCGCCCATCCACGACCCCAGCATCTTCCTCGAGGACGGCACATATTATCTGTTCAGTACAGATCCTTCCAACCCGAACCCCGGACAATACCTCCCCATCCGCTGCTCCTCCGATAAAGTCGAATGGAAAATATGCGGACAGGTTTTCACAGAAATTCCGGCGTGGGTCAGGAAGGCCATTCCCGGTATCAATGGCCTATGGGCGCCGGATATTTCTTTCTTCAATGGCCTCTATCACGTCTACTATGCGGGCTCGAAGCTTCACTCCCAATCTTCCGTCATCGGCCTGGCAACGAATACGACGCTCGATCCTTCCGATCCAGAGTATCGATGGGTAGATCGCGGCCTCGTGCTGGCCTCCCATCGTGGCGATGACTTCAACGCCATCGATCCCAACATTCTGGTGGATACCGACCAAAGAATCTGGCTCACTTACGGAAGCTACTGGAGCGGCATCAAGCAGCGCGAGATCGATCCTGTGACGGGAATGCTGCTGACGTCGAATCCCGTGCGATATCAGCTGGCAGCGCGGCCGCATGTTTCCGACCATGCCGAGGAGGGTGCTTCGCTCATCCACCACGGAAATTTCTATTACTTGTTTCTATCCGTCGACCACTGCTGCGCGAGCAGCCTCTCGCAGGATAATTACAAGCAGATGGTGGGAAGGTCGTCGAGCCCGAATGGTCCGTTTATCGATGCGGAAGGTACAGCTCTGATGCGGGGCGGCGGCAGCATCCTTCTCCAAGGCAACAGCAGCTGGATGGCGCCGGGTGGCGGAACCGTCTACTTCGACCCGCAGAGTGGAGACGGCGTTCTTGTATTCCACGCATTCAATATGAGCGATCACGCCAATCCATGCCTCTGGGTAAAAACCATCCGTTGGCAGAACGGCTGGCCCGTGCTGGATTGAACGCTGTCGCAGCGCAGTAAGCCTCCGGACTAGCGCGCATGTTTTAGATATAGTATGGCGACCAGTTGACTGCGGCTAGATCCTGAACAAGAAACGGCTCAGCTTTCGCTCTCTAAAATTGACCCGCCGAGCAGTTCGATTTCCCCCAGCAATCCGCGCGCCGTCAACATCGCGAGCGTCAGCTTGCGGCTTTGCCGCAGGTCCTCTTCAAAATCCTGCTGCAAGGTAGCCGCCAATTCGCGGTCCAGAGTGGCGACGTTGATCTCATCGTTCAACGCGAACGACCGATGATCGAAGTTGGTCGACCCAAAAACGCACCAAGCATCGTCGATGATCATCGTCTTGGCGTGAATCATGGCCGGCAGATACTCGAAGATTTCCGCGCCCGCACGTAGAAGATGCCGGCTGTTGTGACGGCTGACCCGGCGGATCATAGGATGGTCAATGTGCGGACCCGCAGCCAGAATGCGGACGCGAACCCGTTCATCTCGGGAGGCTTCAATCAACGCTCGCCGGGCACTGTGGTCTGGAAGAAAATACGGTGTGGTGACGGTGATGCTTTTCTTCGCGCTCTTGATCAACGCCTGAAAAAGAATGCGGGCAGTGGTGCCGCCCCCGGCGGGCGTGCTCGACACTACCAGGGTTGGCGTGCCGCCCGGCGCAGAATGAAACTCGAACTGTTGGCTACTGCTGAGGATTTCGCCGGACGATTCCAGCCAGTTCTCCGAGAAAACCGAAATGACGCCCGGAGCCGCTTCGCCTTCTATCGAAAAGACGGTATCGCGCCAGCGCGGTCCATTTTTCGGAGTGGCCCACATCCACTCGTCGCCGATGCCTGCTCCCCCGACAAACGCTATATGACCGTCGATGACCAGCAGTTTGCGATGGGTGCGATTGTTGGCAAACTGCCAGGTATCCCAGCGCAGCGGGTGATACCAGTACATCCGCCCGCCCGCGGCTCGCAATTCGTCGAAAATCGAATTCCGCGTGGCGAAGCTGCCGATCGCATCGACGACGATGCGGATTTCAACGCCATTGCGCGCTCGCTTATTCCTGATCGAACATTGCCCTGAGATGTTCGATCAGAATCGATGGTTGCAACAGCCGTTTACCTCAGACACTATCGAATTTGTAGGGGAAATTTGCAACAAATTCTCAGGCCGATGTGCGAGAATACATTTCATGTTTCATTCCCGCCATTGTTGTCAGTGCCGATCCGGCATTGTTCGCGCTATGCGAATCCCTGGCTGTTGTTGATCGCCATTCGCACGCATTTATCAATCTGACAATCTAGCTTTTCACACATACCAGGAGTAGGTTATGAAACCTTCTTATGGCGGGACCGTCCGTCGTTTATTCCATTCATTGTTCCTGATTCTCGCCATCAGTTTGTCCGTTTTTCCTGCCCAGTCGCAGAAGGTCGGCGGCTCAATATCCGGCACTATCCGCGATCCTTCTGGAGCGATTGTTTCCAACGCGCAGATCACCGTGCGCGATATGGAAACCGGTGCGGTGCGGCACTTGGTCAGCGACGGAGCCGGTTATTATTCCGCGCCGGCGCTGCCTGCCGGTCGCTATATTGTGACGGCGGAGAAGCCCGGATTCAACACGGAATCCAAAACGGGAATCAATCTAGTGGTCGGCCAAGATGCGATCATCGATCTTTCTCTTGCAGTCGGCAAGGTGGAACAGCAGGTCTCGGTCACGGATGTTCCCTTGGCGATCAATGCCACAACACAGCCGACTTCCGGGTTGGTTAGCGCTCGGCAGGTGAAGGAAATGCCATTGAACGGCCGCAGCTATGACGAACTGATTACGCTGAATCCCGCGGCCGTGAACTACACCTCCCAGCGTTCCGGAGCGGTAGGAACTTCAAATTCATCTCCAGGCAACATGTTTGCCATCGCTGGTCATCGTCCGCAGGAAAATCTTTACCTACTGAACGGAGTGGAATATACCGGCGCTTCGGAAATCGACGTGACCCCGGGCGGAACCAGCGGACAACTGCTGGGGATCGATGCAGTACGAGAGTTCAATGTGGTGTCCAACACGTATGGCGCTGAGTATGGCCAGCGCACCGGGGCGCAGATCGTCATCGATACCGAGTCCGGCAGCAATCGACTGCACGGAAGCGTATTTGAATTTATCCGCAACAGCGCGCTGGACGCGCGCAATTATTTCGATCAGGGAAATATTCCGACCTTTCAGCGCAATCAGTTCGGCGGCGCGCTGGGCGGACCGCTGGTGAAAGACAAGCTGCTGCTGTTCGGCAACTATGAAGGTTACCGACAGAATCTTGGATTATCGGACGTGACCTATGTTCCGGACAATGCCACCCGGGGCGCGGCTGTGCCCAGCGTGCAGCCGCTGCTGGCGTTATGGCCAGTGCAGGATGCAGAGGTGGGACAGGGCATCGGGGTGGCGTACAGCCATCCTATGCAACGGATTCGCGAGGATTTCGGCACAACGCGGACGGACTACAACATTTCGTCCGCGGATACAGCGTCCGCCGTATACACAATCGACGACAGCACGGCGAACACGCCCACCGTGAATCCACTGAGCAGAGATTTTGAAACTCTCCGCGAACAGGTGCTGAGTGGACAGGAACAGCACGTCTTTTCCTCAAGCACGCTGAATACGTTTCGCGCGGGCTTCTCTCGCGCGGCCTATTTCTTTACCGGAGCAACGCCGGTAAACATTCCGGGCTGGGTGGCCGGTAAGCCGATTGGCGCGGTGGTGGTCGGCGGCGGCACGGCTCTCAATGGGGCTTCGCAGCTGAGTCCGGCGGGAACCAACGCGGGCAGCGATCTGACAGCGGTGCGTAATCTTTTCAGCGTCGTCGATCATGTGTACATCACCCATGGCGCCAACCAGCTCGAGGCTGGAGTGTGGCTGCAACGCATCCAGTCGAACAGCAACCTGGCGCAATATCAGTTCGGTCAGGCATCTTTCAGCACCATCGCTCATTTCGAAACAGGGCTAGTCGATACGTTCAGCGTGGTTCCTTCGCCGACGGCACTGGGATGGCGTTCGCTCGAAGGAGCCGGGTTCGTGCAGGATACGGTGCATCTGTTGCCGAATTTCGAGTTGCGCGCCGGCATCCGTTTTGAGTCCACGGATGGCTGGAATGAGGCGCAGGGAAGAGGCTCGAATTACATCTTCGATTCGAACGGAGTACTGGAAACGAATCCCCGAATTGCCAGTTCGGTATTCACGAAGAATCGTGCAAAATTTCTTCCGGAGCCGCGTGTCGGCATCGCCTGGCAGCCGAAGGAAAACGGCAACACCGTTCTCCATGCGGGCATCGGACTTTATCGTGCTCTGCTCGACAGCCTGGATTACCGGCTCGACCAGAACGCGCCCTTCAACACCACGCAGACGTTGAAAGCAGTTCCGGTTTCTTCACTGCATTTCGTTCCCGGAGCGCCGCCGCCGGCGGGCAGCAAAGTCTCGCCCAGCGGAATTCAACCGGATGTGTACACGCCGGCGTCGTTGTCCTACTCATTCAGTGTGGAGCAAAAACTTGCCGCGAACACCTCGATCATCCTGGGTTATATCGGGTATCACGGCTTCCACCAGATCCTTTCCGAAGACGTAAATGAGCCGATCCCGTTGGCTTGCCCGTATCTTTCCTGCCCGGGCGGAGTTTATTATCCGCCGGGCGCGCCAAATGCGAATCCGAAACTGAGCGGCAGCACGACCTGGGTTTCCGCCGGTATTAGCAATTACAACGCGCTTACGGTGGACGTGAATCGCCATTTTACGAACGGCCTGCAGCTGCGCGGCGCCTACACGTACTCGAAAAATATGGACGACGGTACGGCATGGAATAGCAGCGTCGGAGCCAATGCTCCCGGCTTTGTGATGTATCCATCGAAACCCGAGCTCGATTACGGCCGGTCCAATACGGACGTGCGCAACATATCGGTCATCAACGGCACCTACGAGCTGCCTTTCGGGCATGGCAAGCCACTACTGCGAAATCTCAATCCTTGGCAGGAGAAGGTTGCCGGCGGATGGTCAGTAAGCGGAGTCGCTACTCTGCAGTCGGGCTTTCCCTTCACGCCGCAGCTCGGCTTCAATCCGACGAATAACGGTGATAGCCGCAACCCGATCCGGCCTTCGGTGAACCCGAATTTTCGCGGCAAGGTTATCCAGGGCGGCCCGGCGCAGTATTTTAATCCACTGGCATTTGTCGTTCCCCTCCCCGGAACTTACGGCGATTTAGGCCGCAATACCCTGACGGGACCGGGATTGTCGGAGCTGGATTTGTCGTTCAAAAAGAATGCGGCGCTGACGAAGAAGCTCAACATGCAATTCCGGGCGGAATTTTTCAATATTCTGAACCACACGAACTTCGGAACTCCGAATACCGTGGTTTATACGTCGAATACAACCACGCCTTCGCCCACGGCTGGCGCGATTTCGGGAACGGCAACGACCTCGCGACAGATTCAGTTCGGATTGAAGCTGCTGTTCTGAACAACCAGGTCTCAAGGCGAGATCTGAGGCATCCGGCTCGCTGATGATTGTGAATGGGCGGATCATCCGGTACTCTGACCCGGCCGCCCATACAATCGAAGGAGATGCCGCTTTCCTTCACGATCCAACAAACCTGTGCCAAGGCGCGGCGCGGGACCATGCTGCTGCCGCATGGCGCGGTGGAAACTCCGATCTTTATGCCGGTGGGAACGGCGGGCACCGTGAAGGCCGTTCCGCAGAATGTGCTCGAAGAGATTGGCACGCAGATTCTGCTGGGCAACACCTATCACCTGTATCTGCGGCCGGGACATGAGCGCATTCGCCGTCTGGGCGGGTCTGCACCGCTTTATGAGCTGGCCGCACCCGATCCTGACCGATTCCGGCGGTTTTCAGGTCTTCAGCCTGAACGAGCTGCGCAAGGTGACGGAGGACGGCGTCCATTTCCGCTCGCATCTCGATGGCTCCTCCCACTTTTTTTCGCCCGAGCATTCGATGGAGGTCCAGATCGCGCTGGGCGCGGACATCGTGATGGTCTTCGATGAATGCACCGAGTACCCGGCGACCCCGGAACGTGCCCGCGAGTCGCTGGATTTGACCATGCGATGGGCGCGCCGCAGCCGCGATTATTTTCTCGCGCATGCCGAGGAGGTTCCATGGTTCGCCGAAAGCGGCGGCCAGACGCAGAATCTGTTCGGCATCGTGCAGGGCGGCATGTACCCGGATCTGCGACGCGAGTCCGCCGAGCGGCTGGTAGAGCTTGACCTTCCCGGATACGCGATCGGTGGCCTGAGCGTAGGCGAACCGCGCCAGCATACCCGCGAGATCATCGAATCCACGCTGCCGTTGCTGCCCGCCGATAAACCTCGCTACGTCATGGGCGTGGGCTATCCGGAGGAGATTGTCGAGTACGCGGCGATGGGCGTGGACATGATGGATTGCGTGATTCCGACCCGGGCCGCGCGTCATGGGCTGCTGTTTACCTCCGAAGGCCGGATGAATATCAAGAACCAGCGTTATGCGGAGGACCAGAATCCACCCGACCTGGCCTGCGGGTGCATGGTTTGCCGGCGGTATACGCGGGCGTATCTGCGGCACCTGGCGATGGCGCATGAGCCGCTGGGCGGGGCGCTAAACAGTGTGCACAATCTGTACTTCTACCTTGACACGATGCGGTCGGTACGCGAGGCTGTTTCCCTGGGTAACCTACCCGAGCTTCTGGGCCGCGTACGAGAACGCGCAGGTGTCCATGCCGCGGCTCCTGATGTAGACTAAAAATTTCACGGCGATAAGCAGGAAGAGAATACGGGTGCCCTAGGTTCGCGAAGCTAACCTGGGTCTGTTCGTCAACTCCTCCAGCAACTCCGGGGGACGGCCCCAATCCGGATGCAGCACGCCAGACCGAAGCCAACGAACCCAGGTTAGCTTCGCGAACCTAGGGCACCCGTATCTACGTAAGTTTAAGGAAAGTATTTGATGGCAACATTTCTCTATCTGGCAGCGAACCCGTTCGGAAGCCTCACGACAATCGCGCCGTTTATTTTAATTTTCATCATTTTTTACCTGTTCATGATTCGTCCCGGACAGCAGCGCCAGAAGACCTGGCAGCAGATGCTGGGTAAGCTGAAGTCCGGCGACCGGGTCACCACCACCGGTGGCATCCGCGGAGTCGTAGTATCGGTAAAGGAAGATGTTGTTCAACTGCGGGTGGCGCCGGACAATATTAAGTTGGAAGTCGCCAAATCCGCCATCGCCAGCGTGACCACCCCAGAGCAGGAAGTGAAATGATCCGGCATTCCCGGCTGCGGATGCGGCCCCAATTCCATAGCATCGTAGAAAGCCATGCGTAAGAATCTAACTCAAAAAACCATTCTGATCATCGCCTTCCTGCTGATCTGCGTCTTCGGCATCATCGGCCTTCCGAGCGGCTTCAGCGGGGGGGCGTTCGAGCAATCCCTGAAAGATCGGATCCACCTTGGTCTCGATCTGAGCGGAGGCACGCACCTGATTCTGCAGGTGATGGTGCAGGAAGCGGTGGGCGCTACCAGCGACAGCGATCTGGCACGCATTCAATCGGATCTGCAGCAGGCCGGCGCGACCGGCGCGACCGCCACCAAGCCGGATGCGAAGAACCAGCCGGAGATCATCCGGGTATCCGGCGTGACTCTGGACAAGGACAGCGCCGTACGCTCGGCGCTTGACGACCATTACGGCGCGCAGTATGCGATCGCTTCCGGCTCGGACAATTCCTATATATTGACGATGAAACCGGCGGTGGTGCGGGATCTCGAGCAGCGCGCGCTCTCGCAGTCGATCGACACGATTCGCGAGCGCATTGACCGCCTGGGGGTCAGCGAGCCGGTCATCGAGGAGTATGGTCCCGGCAAAAACCAGATTCTGGTGGAGTTGCCTGGTATCGACGATCCTGGCCGGGTGCGGGATGTGATCCAATCGACGGCGCGGCTGGAGATTCACGAGGTCCTCGGTGGTCCTTATCCGGACCAGCAGGCGGCATTGCAGGCGAATGGGGGAACGCTGCCGCCGGACTCCGAAGTGGTGAAATCGAGCGAAGGGTCAAGCTCCGCCGGGCAGTTTTATTTGTTGAAGCGGATTCCGATCGTGGCCGGCAGCGACTTCCGCGACGCTCAACCCTCGGTGGATCAGAATGGCCGCCCGGATGTCAGCTTCGTTCTGACACGCGGCGGCGGCGATCGTTTTTATCAGTTCACCAGCGCGAACATTGGTAAGAGCATGGCCATTGTGCTCGACAATACGATCCGCGAGGTGGCGACGATCGACGGCGCGATTCGCGACCAGGGTCAGATTATGGGCGGGGGCTTTACCAAGGAGACGGCGCAAAACCTCTCTCTGCTGCTGCGCACTGGCGCGCTGCCAGCCTCGATTCATTTTCTTGAAGAGCGTACGATTGGACCGTCGCTGGGCGCGGACTCGATCCGCCACGGTGTCGAGGCGGCCGCGGCCGGCCTGATCGTGGTGCTGGCCTTCATGCTGTTTTACTATCACGAGGCCGGCATCAACGCGGACCTGGCCCTGATCCTGAACCTGATTATTCTGCTCGGGTTCATGGGATATAGTCATGCGACGCTGACGTTGCCCGGCATCGCCGGAGTGATTCTGACGATCGGTATGGGCGTGGATTCGAACGTGCTGATCTTTGAGCGAATACGAGAGGAGCTGCGCGCGGGCAAATCGCCCTCAGCCGCGGTCGATCAGGGTTTCTCGCACGCCTTCCAGACCATCATCGACACTCACGTGACGACGATCGTTTCGGCGGCGATTCTGTTTCTGTTCGGCACCGGGCCGGTGAAGGGATTCGCTGTCACGCTGACCATCGGTTTGCTGGCGAACCTGTTTACCGCGGTCTTTGTTTCAAGAGTGATTTTTGAGGCCAGCCTGAACCGCAGACAGCGGGGCGAGCCGATTTCGATCGGCTAGCTCGAGAGGATTGTCATTCCGAGCGGAGCGAGGAATCCAGAGGAATTGAAAGTGGAATGCGTCGCCGTCTGCTCGCTGCCCTCGGAATGACGGCCTATAAAGTTTAGAGTTTTGGAGTATCGGAGCAAGACGTGGAATTTTTTCATGATGTAAACATCGACTGGCTGGGAAAGAAGTGGTATTTCCTCGGCTTTTCGCTCATCTTCAGCATCGCGGGCGTCCTGTCGCTGGCCTTCTGGCACGGCCTTCCGCTCGGCGTGGATTTTCAGGGCGGCACGCTCATCTATCTGAAGTTCGAGCAGACGCCGCAACTGAACCGCGTGCGCGCGGCCGCCGATCGCGCCGGATTGCATGATGTAAAAATGCAGCAATTCGGGCACGCGGCGGACAATGAAATCATCGTTTCCCTGCCGCAGCGCGACACCCGGGAAACTGCCCTCGATGCCGGGCGCGCCACCATTGTGCAAACCCTGCAGCAGCATTATTCCCGGAACGCCGCGGCAAACTCCGGCAAGTTCGACCTGGATAACGCCACCAGCGGATCGCTGGCCGCATTTCTGACCCAGAATGATCCCTTGCACCTGAACAATCCGGCGGTCGAAGAGGTGCAGTATCCGCAGATTGCGGCCACCATTCTCAATTATCGCGATCAGGTGAAGGGCGGCGTGCTCGGTACTATCGCCGAGCTGGACGGCAAGGTTCCTCCCGCCGTGGTGTCGCTGCTGCAGCAGAAAGCGTATCTTTCCGGCTTTTCCGTACGAAATACAGAGATCGTCGGGCCGCAGGTAGGCGCGCAGCTGCGCCGCCAGGCATTGCTGGCAACCCTGTATTCGCTGGCCGGAATGCTCGTCTATCTGTGGTTCCGGTTTGAGCTGATCTATGGCGTCGCCGCCGTGGTGGCGGTGTTCCACGACACGCTGATTACCGTCGGAGCCTTCAGCCTGACGAACCGCGAGATGACCCTGACCGTGGTCGCCGCCATTCTGACGCTGATCGGTTATTCGATGAACGACACCATCGTCGTCTTCGATCGTATCCGCGAAAACCTGCGCCTGGTGCGCCGGGGAACGCTGTCGAACATTGTGAATCTCAGCATCAACCAGACGCTGAGCCGGACGGTGCTGACCTCCGGGCTGACGTTCCTCACAGTCCTGTGTCTGTTCCTGTTTGGCGGCGAGGTGCTGAATGGTTTCTCGTTTGCGCTGGTGATCGGCATCCTGATCGGCACCTATTCGTCGATCGCCGTGGCGGCGCCGATGCTGGTCGCCTACCAGGACTGGCGCGCAAAACGAGGCAAGAAGGTCAGTCTGCCCGCCGGCAAGCAGAAGGCGCGGGTATAGACTCCGTTTGATAGTTCCAGTGCCCCAGGTTAGCGGAGTTTAGCCGAGCGAAGTTGAAGCGAACCTGGGCGCCCGCTCCCTTTGCGAATGGAAAGCATTCGCTCCTAAAATTTCGTTTCCGAAATTTTTCCGGGAACCTTTTTCCCGGGACCCGGTGTCTAAGCATATTGAAGCTTTCTAGGGGGAGAGCAATGTTCGAAGACAGCACGTTTGAATCGGGCGGTAAGATCAAGACCAAGAGCAAATACTGGATGATTGCGACGTTGATCCTCAACGTCAGCGTTGTGGTTATCCTGATTCTGATTCCTCTGATCTATCCAGAAGCCCTGCCGAAGCAGGCATTGGCGACTCTACTGGTAGCGCCCCCGCCGCCACCCCCACCGCCCCCGCCCCCGCCGCCCCAGGTCAAGGTGGTGCAGGTGCATGTGGAATCGATGGCGGACCAGCTACAGGCTCCGAGCAGGATCCCTAAAGTCATCAAGATGGTGAAGGATCAGGCCCCGCCTCCGGGCGCAACCGGCGGCGTGCAGGGGATGGCCGGTCTCGGCGGCAGCGCGGGTGGCGTGATTGGCGGCATCCTGGGAGGCATGGGCAATGGACCGGTAGTTAAGTCCGCGCCGCCAAAGAAGATCGTGGTTTCCTCCGGCGTTGAGGCCAGCAAGCTAATCTCGCAGCCGCAAACGATTTACCCCCCGATCGCGCGGGCAGCCCGGATTCAGGGTACCGTCGTTCTGCAGGCTACGATCGGCAAAGATGGCACGGTTCGGGATGCACATGTCATCAGCGGGCCTCCGATGCTGCAGCAGGCGGCTCTGGATGCGGTCAAGCGGTACAGATACCAGGCCACAGTGCTCGACGGGGTACCTGTGGACGTGGAAACAACAATCAGCTTTAACTTTACCCTGAATGAGTGATACTCTCGCACTCACCGCTCCCAACAAGTTTTGGCTTTTCAGCCGTAACCAAGCACGCTTATCCTTAAAGGAGGATAGATTCCTGTGATTCTCGCTCACCTCGCAACGCACACATCCACTCTGGCCATGTTTTTCCAGGACCAGCAGGCGCCCGGTTTCAGTATTGTCGATATGTGGCACAACATGGGCTGGCTGCCAAAGGCGGTGGTCTTCGTTCTGCTGATCATGTCGGTCTGGTCGCTGGCCGTCATGATCGACCGCGCCCTTTATTTCTCGGCTGCCCGCAAGCAATCGCGTGAATTCGCGCCCCGCGTTGCCGGTGCTCTCAAGGAAGGCCGTCTGGACGAAGCGATCAAGGTCGCAGACCGCAATAAAAAATCGCACCTGGCCGAAGTTGTTACGGCCGGCCTGCAGGAATTCCGCAACTACGGCAGCGGCAGCACCGTTACCGAAGAGCAGGTGGAAGCCAGCCAGCGCGCTCTCGAGCGCTCCGAAGCCATCGTCCATGCCAAGTTGAAGCGCGGACTGGGCGGCTTGGCCACCATCGGCGCCACGGCTCCGTTTATCGGACTGTTCGGAACGGTGATCGGTATTCTGGACGCTTTCCAGGCCATCGCGCAGCAGCATACGACGGGTCTGGGAGCAGTCGCCGGCGGTATTTCGGAAGCGCTGGTCACCACCGCCTTCGGCCTGTTTGTGGCCATTCCGGCGGTTATGGCTTTCAACTATTTCACCAACCGCGTGGAATCGTTCGACGTCGAAATGGACAATTCCTCGAGCGAGCTGGTGGATTACTTCCTGAAGCAGGGCGCCCGCCGCTAACGGCGGAGCGAACTGTCAATTCATGCCGTTCTGAGCGAGAATGATTGCAGGCTGACGGGATTCCAAACCGTCAGCCTGCGGATTTCAGTCGAGACGGCGACACCCGTTAGCCGCCGCGGCGAAGGGTTTCAGACCTGGAGTTTGACAATGGCAATTCTGGTAAGAGACGAAGGCAAGAAGGTCAATTCCGACATTAACGTCACCCCCATGGTGGACGTGATGCTGGTTTTGCTCATCATCTTCATGGTCATTACGCCCATGTTGAACAACAAGGTAAATGTGGATCTGGCGAGGGCGAAAAGCGCAGTCGCCATGCCCGACGCCGATCATGAAGACGCGGTGAAAGTTTCCGTTACCCGCGATGGCAAGGTCTACCTGGGCGCCAGCCAGATTGCACTGGCGGATCTTGGCCCCAAGGCGCAGGACCTGCTGCAGAATAAGCCGGACAAAACCGTCTACATCCGCTCGGACGCGCGTGCCCGGTATGGCATCGTGATGGATGCGATCGACAACCTGCGGACGGCCGGAGTTGACCAGGTGGCGTTTCTGACGGAACCTGTACCAACCACCAAGCCGCCGAATGTTCCCGGAGCTCCGAATCCCGCAACGCCCGCAGTTCCCGGTACCTGACGGATCGATCGCGATCTTTTGTTGATCGGCATATTGGAAACAAGCCCACTCGGGCGTATTGTGAAGCGAGGATAATTTCATGTCAATGTCAACAGGCGGTGTTGGCGGACTATCGGCCACCCCCAATGTCACCCCACTAATCGACGTGCTTCTGGTGCTGCTGATTATTTTTATGGTTATCAGACCACCGGATCCGCACGGTCTGAACGCCTTGGTGCCGCAGCCGCCCAAGAACCCGCAGAAGCAGCAAAACGACGAGCGCACGATTGTGGTTCAGATCACATCTCGCGGCGGCGGAGGAATGCCCGGCTACAAGATCAACGAAACCGACGTCTCCCATGGCCAGCTGTTGCCACAACTGGAGGCGATTTACGCGACCCGTGCCACCAAGGTCATGTTCATCAAAGGAGATCCCAACCTCAGTTTCGCCGCCGTCGCGGATGTGATCGACATTGGGCATGAAGCCAGCGTCGACCATATCGGTGTCATCACCCCAAAGATCGCCGCAGGGCAATAACGCGACCCGATTGCGGCCTGCTCCCTCCCAGGCCGCAATCGTGCGTCGAGTATGTACGGGCACCAACTTTCTCAATTTAGAAAAACCGGGTAGAATTCACAGAGCAAGCCGACCCGCTTTCTTGCCCTGTTCTCGCTGCCATCTACAACCGATGTGCCGCCGACTGATTGAAGGAGAGATCAAGCCGAATGAATCGCATTGTACGTCGTCCGGTACTGGCCGCAGTCCTGTGTACCGCGCTGGTTCTGATTACCGGATGCAACAGGCTCAAGGCACGTGACCAGCTGAATAAAGGCGTGGAAGCCTTCAAGACCGCCCATTACGAAGACGCGATCGGCCATTTCCAGCAGGCCACCGAACTCGATCCCAGCCTGCCGATGGCTCGCCTGTATTTGGCGACGGCCTACGCGCAGCAAGTGGTTCCAAATCTGCAAACGCCGGACAATATGAAGCAAGCAAATCTGGCGATTCAGAATTTTCAGAAGGTTCTTCAGGAAGATCCAGGAAACATCAACGCCTTGAAGGGCATCGCTTCGCTCTATCTGAATACGCAGCAGTTCGATAAAGCCAAGGAGTATCAGAACAAAGTGCTCGCGATCGATCCGTCGGACGCCTCCGCCCAGTACACCATTGGCGTGATCGACTGGACGGTCGCATACAAGAACTCCATTCCCGTCCGCCAATCTTTTGGCCTTCATGACGACGGCACTCCCATTAAAGATAAGAAGGCCTGCGCCGCATTGGCTGAGAAGAACGGCCCATTGATTCAGGAGGGGATGAATGCGCTGAACAAGGCCATTCAGCTGCGTCCGAACTATGACGATGCGATGGCGTACATCAACCTGATGTACCGCCGCAAGGCCGCCGATCTCGAATGTGGCGACCCAGCTGCCGCCAAGGCGGATGTCGCGCAAGCGGATCAATGGGTGCAGAAGGACATGGCGGCTCGCAAGGCAAATGTGGAAGCCGCGAATCGTGCAGCAACGAAGGGCGCTGTCGTCGCGCACTAACTGTCGACGTTCGAATTACCATTCAGGCCTCCGAACCATCGGAGGCCTGAATTGGTTACTGGCCATCTCTCCCTGTTGAGATACTGACCAAATGACAGTTGTCTTCCTGAGCGGAACGAAGTGGAGCGAAGGACCTTGCGGTTTTCCGGCCCACCGGGAGATCCTTCGCCTACGGCTCAGGATGACAAACGGTTGTAACCGAAGATATCGACATAGCCAGGCGATGTCCATAGCCCTTTACGGACGTTAAAGCCTGTCCTTCAAAACCGAACTCGAGCAGAGATTCCCAGACCGAAACACGAAATCCTGCTATCGCCGGCTGCGCGGCTCCAGTAAACTATGCGTTTGAGCCAAAAAATTCAAAAAATTCTTGTAGCCAATCGGGGCGAAATTGCCCTGCGCATTTTCCGCGCCTGCCGGGAGCTCGGCATCCCCTCGGTAGCCGTGTATTCCGATGTGGACCGCGCGAGTCTGCACGTCGCCCACGCCGATGAGGCCTACAGGCTGGGCCCCGCGCCGGCCACAGAATCATACTTGCGCGGCGATCGCATTCTCGACATTGCCCGCCATTGCGGTGCCGATGCCATTCATCCCGGCTACGGTTTTTTGTCGGAGAACGCCGATTTTGCCGCCGCGTGCGAAGCCGCCGGTATTCGCTTTATTGGTCCTTCGGCAAGCGCTATGCGGATGCTGGGATCGAAGACCCGCGCGCGGCAGGCGGCGGATGCGGCATCGCTTCCGCGTGTGCCCGGTTCGGTGCAGGCGCTCGAATCGGCCACAGAAGCCAGGAAAGTCGCGCGCCAGATCGGCTATCCCATCATGCTGAAGGCCGCTGCCGGAGGTGGCGGCAAGGGAATGCGCGCCGTGCGCTCGGAGACCGAAATTGCCGATGCTCTAGAGAACGCACGCAGCGAAGCGGAGCGCGCCTTTGGATCGGGCGATGTGTACATCGAAAAGCTCATCGAGAATCCGCGGCACATTGAGATTCAAATTCTCGCCGATCAACACGGAAATTGTGTGTATCTGGGCGAGCGGGAATGCAGCGTGCAGCGTCGCCATCAGAAAGTCATCGAGGAAGCCCCTTCCGCCATTGTGGATGAAACTCTGCGGGCGCGCATGGGAGAAACCGCCGTCCGGCTGGCGCAGACGGCCAATTACACCAACGCCGGAACGGTGGAGTTTCTGGTCGACACCGACCGCAATTTCTACTTCCTCGAAATGAATACCCGCCTGCAGGTCGAACATCCGGTAACGGAACTGGTGACGGGTCTCGACCTGGTGCATCTGCAGATTCAGATCGCCGAAGGATCGCCGCTGCCGTTTACGCAACAGGATGTAACCCTGCGCGGCCATGCCATCGAGTGCCGCATCTATGCCGAAGATCCGGACAACAATTTTTTTCCATCCCCGGGAAAGATCACTCGGCTGCTGCATGCATCGGGCCCGGGCATTCGCGAGGACTGCGGCATTTACGAAGGATGGAATGTGCCGCTTGACTACGATCCGATTCTTTCCAAGCTGATTGCCTACGCGCCCACCCGGGCCATGGCGATCGAACGCATGTTGCGCGCTCTCGATGAATACCACGTGGGCGGCATCGCCAGTAACGTAAGCTTGTTCCGCCGCATTCTGCGCGATGAGGGTTTCCGCACCGCGAATATCGACACCGGTTATCTGGAGCGTCTGCTGGCGGAACCTTCGGCGCAAGCAGCGCCGGAAGCATCCAGTCCGGGTGCTGACGCGGAGCAGGCTGCCGCGATTGCGGCGGCATTCTTTGAGCAGCGAAACGCTCCCGCATGCAATGGAGGCGAACCCAACTCCGCGCCCGGAAATGCGTGGAGAACGGTGGCTCGTCGCGAGGCACTGCGCTCATGAACTACGATATTGTGCTGGAGGGCCGGAAACACCGCCTCTCGATCGAGCCCGGTGCGGAGGGGAACGGCAGCCGGTTTCAGCTGGATGGCCAGCCCTGCGCGGCAGATGCGCAGTTGCTGCAACCGGATATTCTGTCACTGCTGATCGGCGGCAAATCTTATCGCATTCTGTTCGATTCGCGTCCCGGCGGAAAGGCCATCGTTCTTGGCGAGCGTAGGATTCCATATCGGGTGGACGATCCACGCTCCCTGCGTTCCCGCGGCAATGTGGATGCGAACGACACTGGTGCGCGCTCCATTGTCGCCTCGATGCCAGGGCGCATCGTGCGCATTCTGGTCGAGCGGGAGGATCGCGTGGAAGCGCAGCAGGGACTCATCGTGGTCGAAGCGATGAAGATGCAGAATGAATTGAAAGCGCCCAGAGCGGGCAAGGTGACGCGCGTGGCCGTGGCGGTGGGCGCAACTGTGCAGGCGGGTCAGGTCCTGGTGGTCATCGAGTAAGGCGATGAAAACAAGTACATCGACGCGCAGCTTCAAACGATGGCTGACATGGCTGGTGCTCGCGGCGGCGCTTCTGTTCCTGATTGGGATCGATGTATCAGGCGAGTTCATGGCGCCGCATCTCGGAATCGCGGGCACGAAGCTGCGCAGCGGTCTGCATGCACCGCTGTTCTCGTTGGGCCATACGCCGATCACTTCGCTATTCCTGATCCAGATTGCGATTTTTATCGTTGCGCTGGCGTTAATTTCGCGCTTCGCCATGGGGGTATTGGAGCGACGCGTGCTGATCCATACGTCGCTTGCATCGGCACAGCAGTATGCGATGTCCCGCATCCTCTCCTATTCACTTTTCATAGTAGGGGTGCTGATCGGCTTGCAGTTGCTGGGGCTGAACCTGAGCAGCCTGGTGGTGGTGGGAGGAGCACTCGGCCTGGGTGTTGGGCTTGGCCTGCAGCCGATTCTGACGAACTTCGTGGCCGGGCTGATTCTTCTGGTAGAGCAACCGGTTCGTGTCGGCGACCGGATTGAGGTGGGAAGTCTCCGGGGAGACGTGATCGCGATCAAGGGGCGCAGCACGTGGGTGCGGACGAACGATAACATCATCATCATCGTTCCCAACTCCGAGTTTATCGAAAAAGAAGTCAGGAACTGGACCGCCAACGATCGGCGGGTACGGATCAGAATGCCGGTGGGCGTGGCTCATGGCAGCGATCCGGAGATGATCCGGGAGATGCTGGTGCGGGAAGCGGAGCAGCATCCGGATGCGTTACAGGACCCAGCTCCCAATGCCATTTTTTTGGGGTACGGGTACAGCAGGCTGAATTTTGAATTGCGTATCTGGACCGAGCGGCAGGTCCAGACTCCCGAGCGGCTGAAGAGCGATCTGTATTTTTCCATCTGGACGGCCTGTAAGCAGGCTGGCGTGGAGATTGCCTTCCCGCAGAGAGATCTGCATATACGATCGATCTCGAAGGAAGCGGCCGGGACGCTGATGGGCGATCCAGGGAAAAGTCCGGAAAGCATCCCCGAAGCCGGCGCCGTTTCGAACCCGCCTGAAATCCCTGTATAGGTGTATGCAGGCAGCGCCGACGAGCACTTTGGGCTGCGACTCTATCCGACGAAAACTGCCTCTAGTGGACGTTCTTCAGCACGTCTTCCGCGTAGTAATTGACCACGTGGGCCTGGTCACGGAGCACTTCGTAATACGCGGTTTGCAGTAGCCGCGAGCGGCTGTCGTGCAACTGCTGACGGATCATCTGCTGCACTCGCGGATCGCTCAGCGGATGCTGTCCGGCCGGCTCGATGGCGATCAGCTTCAGGATCATGTAGCCAAAAGGTTTCTTCGACGAGGGCTGCAGCATCGGCAGCACACCGGTGATCTGGCCGGGCTTCAACTGCGAGATGGCGGCATAGACCTGCGGATCGGATTTCAGCCGCGACTCCGGGATGAAACCCATGTCGCCGCCGCTGGAAGCCGTGTCCGGCGCTTCGGAATAGTTCATCGCCAGTCCGGAAAAATCCCCGCCGCTTTCAAGCTGGTTGTGAATGTCCTGAATTTTTTTGCGGGCCTCGGTGTCGTTGCGGGCTTTGCTGTTCTGCAGATTTCCCGCCCGTTGCGCGGGTGCGCCGGTGACGACAATCTGCGCCAGATGATATTGCGGTTCAATCAGATTGAAGTCTGCTTTATGGAGATTGTAGTAATTGGCGACATCGCCATCGGTGATGTTGATCTTGGAGTCGATCTCCTTGTTGATTACTTTGTTGGTCGTCATGCTTAGCCAGATGTCGCGGCGGACGTCTTCCAGGGTCAGTCCCTTGGCCTTGAGCTGAGCGTTGAACTGCTCCTCCGTAAAGGGCGCTTTCAGTTGTGCGATCTTCGCGTCCACTTCCGCATCCGTCGCCACCAGGTGCATTTTCTCCGCCTGCTGCCGGATCACTTCTTCGTTGATTCGTCTGATGCAGGATGTCAAGCCGCAGCATGGCGGCTTCATCCGCGGTCGGCTGCTGCTGCATACTGCCGGCCTTGTTCTTGTAGTACTTCTCCACTTCAGACTTCATAATCGAATGGCCGTTCACGGTCGCCCACACGTCGGGATTGGGCGTGTGCTTGCAACCGGCGATCGCGCCCAGGATAAGAATGCCGGCAATGGCGCCGAGAGCAGTCCTGCGGGTGCGATGAAGCGAAATCGGGTGGGCGGCGCGTACAGAACAAACTCCGCGCGAGTGAAATGATTTCTGCATTGTCGTGACGTTCAATCGATTCTCCATTGGCTGGCGCGAAAATTACCTGACCGGCGCGGCAGCGGGTTTGACGGGGTTGCTTTGCGGCGGAGGTATTTCCCCCGCATCTTTAATGGCGCGATCCACGATGGTCCACAGCAAATCCTGAGGAAGAGCCCCGGTCGCCCGTTCTCCGTTAATGAAGAGCGTGGGTGTTCCATCGACACCGAGAGTGTCGCCCTGTTTGATCGAAGCGCGGATTCCGGACTCATCCTGCTTCGCAATGCAGGAATTCAGCTTGTCCATGTTGACGTTCTGCCGCTTGCCCTCGGCGCGGGTCGCCTCATCCAGTCTTTTCTCGGCTGCGGTCGCATTCTGCTGCTGGTTATCCGGACCGGAGATCTCGCTGCCATGGCTGTGCATGTAATCGACCAGATTCCAATATCCTTCCGGGCTTTGGTCCGCCATGCAGTTTACATCCACCGCGGCATGCATCGCCCAGGGATGATTGGGAAGAGGGAAATCCTTATATATATAGCGCACCAAACCGCCGTAATGCTGCTGCGTGGCGGGAAACAAAGCTTCATGCATGCGCGCACAAAACGGGCATTCCAGGTCGTCGAAACTGATGATGGTAACTTTCGCGTTCGGGTTTCCGCGGATGGGGCGTCCCAGCGTCGAGATGCTGGAGGAAGGATTTTTGGTCAGATCGAATTTTTCCAGCCGTGCCAGCGTGTTGTTGTCGGTCGATATCAGAAACGGAGTGGTCTTGTTCTGTCCCTTGCCTTCGCTGAATGTGACAGGCAGCGTATCGAAGCCGTTGACATCACTTTTGCCGCGCTTGCCCAGGATGATGGTGTAATCCGGGGGAACATTATATTGCGTGCGGATGGTGATCTTGATTTGCCGGTCGAGTTTGGTGTCAGTTGCCTTCGTGGCGGGCCCGGACTGCGCCTTGCAACCCGCTCCGGCAACCAGCAAAAGCAGAAAAAAACGAGATATGCGCAACGGTTTCCCCATGAATGTATGTCCTCTCATTATCACATGGGGCACAGGGCGGAGGACTAAAGCTAAAACAGCCGTTCGGCGCGTTTCAGATTGCCCGCATTCCCGACCCCAGCCAGGGTAAAGCTGAAGCTCTCCTGGCTCTCGTCGCGGATCGGACCGAGGTTGAAGCGCCGGTACTCCACTGTAAAGCCGCAGCAGTCGAAGTTATATGTTGCCTGTACGGCGGAATATTCCAGCGAGCGCGTATTCAGGTCCAGGCCGCCGCCGGCCGCCGCGCTCAGCCCCGGTTTTGTAAGAGCGCCGTAGCCGAATAGAAGCTGCAGCTGGTTATAATTCACGAAATTCTGCGGCTGACTTGGAGGCACGGGAGTTTCTCCCACCGCGTTGAGCAGGGAATGACCGAAGCTCGAAAAGAAATTTCCATTGCGGTAATTGGCGAAGACGTTGCTCGCGGCCACGCGTCCCGCCTTGGTGTCATAGTCGAAATCCCATTCGAGATCGGTCTTCGAACTGGGGTCCACGCGAAACCGCGAGACGATGGGAGAGACGCTGCGCGGCGCGGTAATGTAGGAGATGCCGCTGAAGTCGAGCGTGGTAGTGAACACATTGCGCCGACCGCGAATGACAGCATTGCCGAAGGTCGGGTCGGCGAAATACTTCTGCCCGATAAACCAGGAGAGCCACTGGCGCGAAACTTCGCCGCAATCGTTATCGGGCATCTTCACCTTTGCCGGATCACTCGCACAGGGTTTGGGATGGAGCCGCTTCAGGAAGAGCCGCTGCGTCAGCCCATATTCCACCTCATTGGTGTCACTGTAAATATCGATGGGGTCGAAGCGCGGCGCGTGGTTGAACTTATCGACGCCCGCCACATAGCGGTAGTTCACTTCAGGCTCGACCGTGTGGCGCAATTCCACCCCGAAGCGCTTCGCCAGCCAAGGCCCGGTGAAGTCGCGTTCCAGCACTGGAGGAAGGACCTGCACATCCGCTTCAACCGCTTTGCGGTTCAGGCTTCCGTTTGCAGCGATCGGCACCGTGTCTCGTCCGGGCAGGACGGGAGGCGGGGACGGCGGAAGCAGCGGCTGAAAGGTGACAGGCCCGAGGCTTTGGCTGTGCGAGTAGAGCGTGTTGCGCAGGCCGAGGGTTGGCCGGAGTGTCCAGCCGCCGGCAATCCACGGCATCGAGAGATGAGGGAACAGATCGAACCGGCCCACGTTGTGGGAGCGGTAAAAAGGCTCTGAGCGCGAAAGCAGGTCGTAGCTGGCGTTTCCGCCGGCAACGACTCCGGATTTTCCAAGCTGGCGGTCCAATGCGTCGAACTGAATCGTCGGCAGATGGAGAATACGAATATCATCCCCCGGTATGCTGCTGGCGAAGTTCTGATAGCGTTCGAGATCGAAGCTGCTGGCCAGTCCGTTCTTCTGATGCGTCACAAAGCCCCACGACTTCACTTCAGAAGAAACAGCCTGCGCAAAATTTTCGGCGAACACCTGACGATAGGTGTAGGAGCTTAAGTATTCCCCATTCATAATGGCGCGCGTGTACGGTGTCAGATCGTGACGAGCGACCACAAGGGTATCCTGCCCGCCCTGATTAACGTATAGCGGAGCCAGGCCGCGATCCTCGAGGCCCTTGTACTGCCCGTGTACGAAATCGTTTCCCCGGCCGCGAAAACGAAACTCGGCGCTCTGCTGAAACCCACGCAGCGAATAATACTGCAATCCGATTGTCAGATCAGCGCTGCGATTGATGGCCCAGTAATAGGTATCTCCGATGACAGTGCCTTTAATCGCCGACCCTGTTTCCAGTTCAGGAATCATGAATCCCGATTGCCGCCCCGAGGTGTTGACGGCATGAGTCACGTACGGCAGATACAGGATGGGATATCCAAGCAGACGGAAGTTGCTGTTCCAGGCCTTCGCGGTGCCGTTCTCAACCAGAATGCGAGGAGCGAGAATGCGCCAGTGGGGATTCGGCAGGCGGCATGAAGTTATGCTGCCGTCGATCATTGCGTAATCGTCCGGACCTTTTTTGATGAGCTCTTTTCCCGTCATCAGGAAAGGATTCGGGGTGGTGTAGACCCTCCGGTTGCGACCGCGCTGAATGCCCACCGAGCCAATCACATCAAAGAAATCGCCCGTCTCCGCATCCAGGTTGATGAATCCGTGGGTAGCTGAAATGCGTTCGTTATCGGGTCCGCCGTCTACCTGCAGATGACCGTTCGCTACCACTTCACTGGTCTCGGAATCGTAGCTGATGTGATCGGCGCGGACCACGTACTCCTTGTAATCGATTTCGACTTCGCCTCGCAGGTCGTAGACATTGCCGCGTTTTTCCTGCTCGTTGGCATGGATTGTGACGGGCACGCCGGTCGGCGCTTCGGGCACAGGCTGTGCGATGGGCAGCTCCGGCTGATCTTTTGAGCTGGACGGCTCCGCTGGTGAAATCGAATCTGCGGAACCATTTGCGGTTTGCTGCTCACGCGCCGCTGCGGATGACTCGGGGAAAGCTCTCGTTTGAAATCCGAAATGGCCAGGCGGAAACTGCATCGTCAACGTCTGCGCCTTCATTCGCACATGACAGAACGCGAGCAGCATGGTACAGATACAAGCACGGGTTCTCATGGCCGGAACATCCTTCAGTGTAAACGCTTCTAACTGACAGTAAGTTTCTTGGCCTCGTCCCGTTGCTCTGGTCCACCACATTTCCGATTCGCGCTTCGTCGATACCGCCTCTGCCATCTGAGAGGTGGAGCGTGCGATGCCTGCAGTTTCTCCGCGACCCTCTCTCTTCGTCGAGTGAATGTCAGCGCTTGAAGGACGGCGACTGCGTCTTCAGGTCTGGCTGCAAATTTCATCTGCGTGTGTACGGGTTTTCCACTGGAATTCGCACCGATGTTGCAGCTATAACTAGAGGAGAGAGAGTGAGTACAGCCTTGTCTGCATCGCAGCATTTGCCGGCAATAACCTCAGAAGAGCCGTGTCCGGACTGGAAACGGCAGTTAGCAGAGCGTCTGGATGCCTATCGTGCGAAGCGTCCGGAGGCGATGTCTCCACCGTCTTCGCGATCGAACCCGCATGCCGATTCCCGCGCCTCGAAAATTGCGCGCTCGGTAGCGTCGCGCTATGCCGCCGCGCCTACCTATAGCGAGTTATTGCTGGCGGCGGCCCAGGCGGAGCAGGCGGCGGCAGAAGCACAGGCAGCACTCGCGGAACGATTGGCGGAAGATGCCCGCATTGCGCGAGAAAAAATTGAGCAGGTGCAAGCAGCGCAGGAGCGGATGGCCGCGGAGTGCAACCACGTGTCTCCCGGCTCCGCTGCTCACGCGCAGCCTGTCATGCCGCGTTTCACCGAGCGTACCCGGGAGATGCATCTGCATCAACCTGCGCCTGAGCCCGAGCCGTCGCTCGAAGACCTTCTGTCCTCTGCTCTGGTCGAGCCGCGTGCATTGTTGCCTTCCAAGCTGATTGAATTTCCGCGGGAACTGGTCTCCGCGCACCGCGCCAAACTGCGGGCGCCGGAGATTCCCGTCGCGGAGCCGGAGTTCGTGATGCCGGAACCGGCCCAGCTTCGCATTTTTGAAGTACAGCCAGGAGAGCTGCCAGACACCGCGACCCCGCTGCCGGAGAGTGGCCCGCAATCAGCGCCGGAGGTTGGAATCTATCGAGCGGCGAACGAAGCTGCCGCCGGGAAAACGGCGGAGAATGCACCGCAGACTCTACCCCAGGCTGCGACTGAGGCGTCCTACCGAAGCTCGACTGCGGACAGACTGGAGTCCTCGCGGAGAAATGCGGCTCCGAAAGAAGGATCCTCGATCTCCGCGCCAGGGAACGGAATACATCGCGCGGGGGCGGCTCGGTCCGCGACTTCACCCGCGAATGGCAGCGCGTCCGCGGCCCGGGAGCTTCGTTCATCTTCAGCGCGCGCACATCAAGGGTTGGAGTGGGCGGCAATCTCCCTCGACAACGAACCCGGCGCCTTGAAGCCGCAGGAATCACGCAACAGCGTTGCCGACTTCGTTCCGTTTCTGGCCGATCCGGCATCGATCGATCGCCGCCTGATGGCCTTTGCTGTCGATTTTGCTGCCGTCACTGCCGGATTTCTCGCTTTCCTGGTGGTCTTTGTGGCATCAACGCCGCATCTGCCCACCGGGTTGACAGCAGTCGCCCTGGGCGGCGCGGTCTATGCATTCCTTTGGCTGGTATATCAGGCGCTGTTCTTTTCCTTCAGCGGAGCGACCGCCGGGATGCTTTATGCCCGCATCGCGCTCTGCACATTCGATGATCGCAATCCGACCCGGTCCGACATGCGGCTGCGCTTGGCCGCGTGGTGGCTATCCTGCCTTCCGCTGGGGATTGGTTTTCTATGGTGCTTTGTCGATGAGGACAATCTCAGCTGGCACGATCGGATGACCCGCATCTATCAGCGCGTGTATTGATTTTCGTAGCGAAGCAGTTTTCGTTCAGGTGGAGTCGAGGCTCAGAATGATCAGCCTCGTCCATATTTCATTTCAAATAAATCCGGGCTGATAACATTGCCAGCGTACTTCTGAAATAACTCGGAGAGCCAATGTTCTTTCATTTTTCGTTTCCTCTGCGAGCACGCCTTCGCAGCGCAATTGTTTCAGCGGTTGCAGGATGCCTAGGACTGCTGCTGGCCGCGCCGGTCTGCTCCGCCGCCAATCCAGCCGCCGATCGGCCCGCCAACTCTCCCTGGGTGGCGACCTGGGGCGCGGCGATGACGGCCATCGATCCCGGAAATGCGCCGGATTTCACCAACCAGACATTGCGCGAGATCGTTCATACCAGCGTTGCCGGGCAGCAGGCGCGGGTATGGCTTTCGAATCGCTTCGGCAGCGAGCCGCTGCACATTGGCGCCGCCCACATTGCGCTGAGCGCGACTGGAAGCACCGGCGTAAACGACGGCGGAACTCCGAACCAGAGCGGGATTCAGCCGGGCTCCGACCGCACCCTGACCTTCAATCATGCGGGTTCGGTGACCATACCTCCGGGAGCGGCGATCGTCAGCGATCCCGTCGCGCTGAATGTTCCGGCGCTGTCGGATATCGATATCAGTATTTACTTTCCGGATCACACCATGGCATCGACGGAACATTCGTCGGCGCAGCAGATTTCCTATCGAGCGACGGGAAATGTCGTGGATGCGCCCGATCTGGCGGGAAAATCGTGGCCGCAAGAGTCCTGGTTTGTACTCAGCGGAGTCGATGTGAGCGCGCCGGGAGATTCCGCCGTAATTGCGTTTGGAGATTCCATTACCGATGGCGCCTACGCCACGGTGAATGAGAATCATCGCTGGCCGGATTATCTGGCGGCGCGCCTGGCGGCGGATCCGAACACCAGCAAGGCGGGCGTGCTCGGCGTGGTGAATGTCGGGATCGGAGGCAATCGCGTACTGCTGGACGGCTACGGGCCGAACGCCGTCTCGCGGGTGGATTGGGATGTTGTGGCGCGGAGCGGCGCTCGAGCCATGATCGTGCTTGAAAGTATCAACGACATCGGCCGGTACGGGACCGATCATCAACCCTACGGCGATCTGGCCGCGCGTCTGGAGTCGGGTCTTGCGCAACTGGCCGCGCAGGCGCATCAGCACGGCATACTCGCCATTGGAGCGACGGTAACGCCCTATCAGGGAGCCAAGTACTACTCGGAAGCCGGTGATGCGGTGCGGCAGGCGGTGAATCAATGGATTCGCACCAGCCATACGTTCGATGGCGTCGCAGATTTCGACCAGGCGGTGCGCGATCCGCAGAATCCGCTGCGTTTTGCGGCGCAGTACGATTCTGGCGACCATCTCCATCCAAAGGATGCCGGCTATCAGGCGATGGCCAACGCGATCGACCTGAGATTACTTGCGAAAAGCAAGTGATCCCGGTGTTTGAGCGGACACATCTAACTATCCCGCAGCCTGTGTCGCGGCGATGGCCGCCCCGGTGACGACCAGGTCGTCGCTCATGGGGATGACTTCAAGTGTGTAACTTTGCAGCGGGCTCATCTTCACCATCTGCTGCAGGTAGTGCTGCAGCATCTTCATATCGAGAAACTGAATATTGGAGCCGGTGTAATAAAAACGTCCCGGGCCTTCCATGTGGATGGAGGTTGCGGTGGCCGCGGCCAGACTCCGATGCCATAACCGGACGAACTTAGCACAGCGTTCGTCGCCGGCTTTTGCATTCGCAAAAACTTCCTCCGGCTCCATGTCGAGGAAGCGCAGCCGCATGGCGCGATGTCCCATGATGCCTTCGAGGTGACCTCGGCCGCCGCAACCGCAATATGTTTCTCCGGGCTCCAGGGTGACGACGCAATGGCCGCCCTCCCAGATTCCTTCGGCATAGGGATAGCGTCCGAACCCGATGCCATAGCCGATCGACCAGATGCGGATAAAGTTGTGCAGCCGGTCATGTTTGGCCGCCACTCCGGCAGCGATAGCGTCGGCATCGTTCAAGACGGTGACCGGGGCGAGAATGCCGGACTTCTCGAACACCTGATGCAGCAGCTCCGCGATCCGCGCGCCTTTTAACTGCACCAGGTTGGGCGAATCCTCCACCACGCCATCGCGGACGATGCCCGGCAGCGCCAGCCCGACGGCGTCGACCGGACCGCATTCCGCGGTGGCGCGCAAAGCCTGCTCGCAAACCAGCTCCACCAGACCGTCGAGCGGCATATCGAGCAGAGAGTCGACATCCTCGAGGTTTTCAGGGTAGTGATAAACGGTTGAACAGGGATTTTCGTCGTCGATCACGCCTGTTGCAATGCGCCGGGTGAGGAGGATTCCAAGATTTTTTGCCATGACGATTCCTCCTCAGTCGCATTTGGTCAAACGATTGAGGCCATTAAATGCGGCGGCTTTGTAACACTCGGCCAGAGTCGGGTAATTGAAGACGGTGTCCACGAAGTAGTCGATGGTTGCGTTGAGCGCCATAACGGCCTGGCCGATGTGGACCAGCTCGCTGGCGCCTTCTCCGATGATGTGGACGCCGAGCAGCTGGCGGGTATCGCGATGAAAGATCAGCTTCAGACGGCCGGTGACGTCGCCGCGTATCTGGCCGCGGGCGATCTCGCGGTAATAGGCTATTCCCACCTCATAGGGCACATCCTCTTCGGTCAATTGCTCTTCTGTTTTGCCGATGAAGGAGATTTCCGGAATGGTATAGATGCCGTAGGGATAATATTTCGGATTCGAGTGCAGAGACTCATCGCCGAAGATACGCGCGGCTGCAATGCGCCCCTGCTCCATGGATACGGAAGCCAGCGCGGGGAAACCGATGACATCTCCGGCGGCAAAAATGTTCGGCACTTTGGTGCGGTAGTTTTCATCGACGCTGATGCGTCCGCGAGAGTCGGCGTCCAGTCCGGCGGCAGGCGAGGTTCAGATCATCGATATTTCCCTGGCGGCCAACGGCGTAGAGAAGCGCGTTGCCGGAAATCCTCTTTTTGCTTTCGAGATTCGCGACCACAGTACCGTCGGAGAGGCTTTCGACGCTTTGCACTTCTTCGTTCAGACGCATGGTGACGCGGCTGTCGCGCAGGTGATAGCTGAGCGCTTCAACGATTTCCTGATCGGCAAATTCCAGCAGCTTCGGCCGTTTCTCAACCAGAATGACGCGCACGCCAAGCACGGCGAACATGCAGGTGTATTCGACACCGATAACGCCGCCGCCGACCACGATCAGCGTCTTCGGCAGATCGGGGATAGAGAGAATCTGGTCGCTGTTGACGATGTTATGGCCGTTGATGGGCACTTTGGGATTGGCCGCCGGCCGGGAGCCGACCGCGATCAGCGTGTTCTTCGCTTCATAAACGCTCGACCCGCGCGAATTGGTGATGCGAATGTGGGTTGCATCTTCGAAGCTGCCGGTCCCGGTCAGCACTTCCACATTGTTGCGTGAAAGCTGCGCCTCGGTGACGTCGACCTCGGTCTTGACCACATGCTGCACGCGAAAGGAGAGATCGGCCATGGTGATCTTTTCCTTGACGCGATAGTTCATGCCATAAATGGAGCGGTAGTTGTATCCAGAAAGGTGGAGGACGCCTTCGCGAAAGGTTTTGCTGGGGATGGTGCCGGTATTCACGCATACGCCGCCGACGAATTCGCGCTGCTCGATCACGGCGACGCGCTTGCCCAGCTTGGCTGCGGAAATGGCGGCGCGCTGACCTGAAGGGCCGGAACCGAGGACGAGCAGATCGTATATTTCCATAGCGTGACGGGTACTCTGCTGACCGGCGGCCAGCGATTCGAGACTTATGAGAGCGAGTTGCGTCTCGCCGGAGATTCCCTGGCGAAGCCGTCCTCCATCTCCAATTTCGACACTACCACAGCCGGATACGGGGATTTCATGCCGCTCTGTGGCAATATGCCAGCCTAAACCTGTACATGGACTCCAAACGCCTTGAGTTTCCTTCCAAACCGATCAACACTGCGATACTGAAAAGAGGTGCCGCTCTAACAGCTATCGGCGAACAATTCCGCACATTCTGCAACTACGGTCCTGAGATGCAACGATTCTTTGCTGCCAACATTCTGGCGATCGCCCTGATCTTCTGTCTTGAGTCGACCCGCGCCATTGCGCAGACGCCCGCTGCCGGGCTCGACTACATGCACGAGCAGCCGGTGCGTGCACGTCATGCCATGGTCGTGACCGTGCACCATGACGCGACCGATGCTGGCATCGCAATCCTGAAGGCGGGCGGCAATGCCGTCGATGCGGCGGTGGCTGTTGGCTTCGCGCTGGCCGTGGTGCATCCGGTTGCGGGGAACCTGGGCGGCGGCGGATTCATGCTGGTGCGTCTGAAAGACGGCAAAACCCACTTCCTCGATTACCGCGAGGAAGCTCCAGCCGCGGCAACGGCCAACATGTACCTCGATGCGCAGGGCAACGTCATTCCCGAAGCTTCCACGGTCGGATATCTCAGCATCGGCGTCCCCGGTTCTGTAGCGGGCATGGTGCGGGCGGAAAAACTTTGGGGCAGGCTTACGCTGAAGAAGGTGATGCAGCCGGCCATTGCGTTGGCCCGCAATGGATTTGTGTTGAGCGAGGAAGAGGCCAGCGAGATGCGCGATCCTCTGCTGACGAAGTTTCCCGCATCGCGCAGAATCTTTCAGCGCGGCGGCAACTTCTACCGCGCCGGAGACCGCTTTCGCCAGCCCGAATTGGCGCGCACCCTGGAGCGCATCGCGGTCGATCCCGAAACCTTTTATCGCGGCAGCATGGCGCGGCAGATTGCGGCGGATATTCAGAAGCACGGCGGCATCATCACCGCGAAGGACCTGGCGAATTATCGGGTGAAGGACCGCGTTCCGCTGGCCGGCAACTATCACGGCTATCAGATTCTGAGCGCTCCGCCGCCGTCCGGCGGCGGCATCGGACTGGTGGAGACTCTGAACATCTTGCGCCCTTACAATTTGACCGCGATGGGGGATCGCACGCCGCCGGAGATGCACTACATCGTGGAGGCGTTCCGGCGCGCGTATATGGACCGCACGGATTATCTGGGCGATCCCGGTTTCACGACGATTCCGGTGAAGCGGATGATCAGCCTGGCCTATGCCGCGGCGTGGCGCGCCAGTATACTGCCGGATAAAGCCAGCCCTTCGAGCACCCTGCAACGGCCGCCGGGATTTCTGCCCCCGCCGCAGGCGATGCATCGTCCCCATCACGAATCCAACCAGACCACGCATTATTCGATCATCGACGGCGACGGAAATGCGGTCGCCGTGACCACCACCCTGAACAATGGATACGGTTCCGGGGTCACGGTCTCCGGGCTGGGATTTTTGCTGAACGACGAAATGGACGATTTCGCCGCCAAGCAGGGCGTGCCGAATATGTATGGATTGATCCAGGGGCCTGCCAATGCGATTGGACCCGGCAAGCGACCCCTTTCCGCGATGACGCCGACGATCATCGTGAAGAACGGGAAGGTCGCCATGGTGCTGGGCTCGCCGGGCGGTCCGCGGATCACCACGACGGTGGCCAACATTTTTCTGAGCGTAGCCGATCAGGGGTTGAACATTCAGCAGGCGGTCGATGCTCCGCGGTTCCATCATCAATATCTGCCGGACATCTTATATGTCGAGCCGGGATTTCCAGCCGCCACGGTGGCCGCCCTGCGTAGCATGGGCTATAACGTGCGGAACGAAGACCAGTATTGGAGCGATGGCGAATGCATTGCAGTGGACCCAAAGACCGGGGAGCTGGAGGGCGGTCAGGATCATCGCCAGCATTACGGTAAAGCGGAGGGATACTGATCCGGTTTGAGACAATTCTTCCGGGGCGATAGACCCATGGCGAGCTGGCTTCCCATGCCGATTTTGTGAGAAAGGTCTCCTGGCCATAGGGGCTCTAACGCATCCAATCAGATATCGTTATTGAACATGCTAAAAGTCATATCCACACACATTTTCCTAAAGCAGCAGTTACGTGGCGCTCACCTCGACGCCCTCGCATCGGCCGGGGCAGAGGGCATTGAAATCTTCTGCGCTCGGGAGCACTTCGACTACACGGAGCGCGCGCATGTGGCGGCGATTGCGGAATGGTTTCGGAGCAATCCGGCGCGGCCGTGGGCACTGCATGCGCCGCTCCATACCGAGGCGGACAACCAGCGTGGCGGCGCGCCTGCCGTAAACGTCGTTCACGCGGAAAAATCGACGCGCATCGATTCGATGGATGAGATCAAGCGCGCTCTCGAGACCGCCGAGCAGATTCCGTTCGCTCACATGATTCTGCATCTGGGTGGGCGGAACGACAGTTGGAGCCAGCGCACCCTGGAGCACGCGCTCACGGCTGTCGAGCATCTGCATGCCTTCGCGAAGCCGCTGGGAGTGCAGGTGCTGCTCGAAAATCTGGAAAACGGTGTCGCCCAGCCGGAGAACCTCCTGGAACTGGTCGAAACAGCGCACCTGAACGATGTGGGCTTCTGCCTCGATGTCGGCCACGCACATCTGGGCAAAGGCATTGGCATAGCAATCGATGCGATGGGTCCGCGGATCCGTTCCAGCCATATCCATGACAATGCACGCGATCGCGATTCTCATCTGTGGCCGGGAGAAGGAACGATCGACTGGCCGGAAACGATGCAGGCGCTGGCCGCACTGGCAGAGCCGCCGGGCACAGTGCTGGAGATTTCCTCCCGCGCGGAAGAGGCAGGCGATGCGCTGGCGGAAAGATTCCGGTCTGCGTTTGAATTGCTGGAGACATCGGCGCAATCTTCACAGCGCGAATAGCGAAGCCTTCATCTGCAGGCCAACAGAGCCAGGCCCGCATTCGAAACCTTACAATGGATGGAATCGCAACAGCGATCGCCACCATCATGCCTGACCCAACGACTACCGCTACGACCGCCGCGCCGCTCACCACCATTGCCGAGCTGGCCGCTTTGAAGGCCAGACCGTCACGCTGCGAGGGCTGGCTTTACAACCTGCGCGAAAGCGGCAAGCTGCTGTTTCCAATTTTCCGCGATGGCTCCGGAACGGTGCAGGGCATTGTGCCGAAATCCGCCGTCCCGCCGGAGGTCTTTGAGCGCATCAAGATGCTGACCCAGGAGTCGAGCGTGTTGGTGCGCGGCAAGGTGCGCGCGGACAAACGTGCTCCGAGCGGCGTGGAGCTGGATGTGGAAGACGTCGAACTTGTACATCGCGTGCCCGAAGATGCTCCGTTTCCGATTTCGCTGAAAGAACATGGCGTGGATTTTCTGATGGAGCATCGCCATCTCTGGATTCGCACGCCACGCCAGGCGGCGATCCTGCGGATTCGCGCGGAGATCATGCGCGCCGCGCAGGAGCACTTCGACACCAACGGATTTACCCGCACCGATCCGCCTATCCTGACGCCGGCGGCCTGCGAGGGCACCAGCACGCTATTTCCGGTCGAATATTTTGGCGACCAGGCGTACCTGACGCAGAGCGGACAGCTCTATATCGAAAGTACGGCCATGGCGCTGGGCAAGGTCTATTCGTTCGGCCCCACGTTTCGCGCGGAAAAATCAAAGACGCGCCGTCATCTGACCGAGTTCTGGATGATCGAACCGGAGGTTGCGTATGCCGGGCTCGATGACATCATGCGGTTGGCGGAAGAATTCCTGAGCCACATTGTGCAGCGAGTACTGGAAAATCGCAGCGCCGATCTCAAAGTGATTGGCCGCGATGTGAGCAAGCTGGAAGCGATTCGCCCGCCATTTCCGCGCCTCAGCTACGATGAAGCGGCGAAGATGCTGGAGGAAGCTTACGCACAAGGAAAGATCGAGCAGAAGTTCGAGTACGGCAATGATTTCGGCTCTCCCGATGAGACCTATATCTCTTCGCAATTTGATCGGCCGGTGATGATTCATCGCTATCCCGCCGCCATCAAAGCGTTCTATATGGAGCCGGACCCGGAGAACGCGAAATTCGCGCTCTGTGTGGACGTGCTGGCGCCGGAAGGGTATGGAGAGATCATTGGCGGCTCCCAGCGCATTGCATCCTACGAATTGCTGAAGCAGCGAATTGAAGAGCATGGCCTGCCGCTGGCCCCGTTCGAGTGGTATCTCGACCTGCGCCGCTACGGCTCTGTACCGCACTCGGGTTTCGGCATGGGCATCGAGCGGGCGGTGGCGTGGATCTGTGGGCTCGAGCATGTGCGCGAAACCATTCCTTTCGCGCGAACGCTGAATCGTATGTATCCGTAAAGCGCTTGATGCATTGTTGTCATTCCGAGCGAAGCCGAGAAACCTGCGGTTAGTTCTGGTAACTGATGAACACGTTCTGGTCATAGGAACAGGTGGCGGAGGGCAAGGGGCATGGCGAATCCGGACGAACCGAATCAACCGAACGGCTTAGCCCCGGAAAAAGTGCCGGGCGCGGCGGAAAAAAGCCCGGCCATGCTGCGCGGGCATAATCCGCAGGCCATCGGGGTGCAGAGTTTGCCGGGTCGCAACATTCGCATCATCGGCGTGCCGCTCGATCTGGGCCAGTCGCGTCGCGGCGTCGATATGGGGCCGTCTGCGGTTCGGGTGGCGGGCCTCGAAGCGCGGCTGGAGGCTCTCGGTCATCACGTGGAAGATGGCGGCAACATCGCTGTCGATATCGCGGAGACCCAGAGCATTGGCGAGAAGACGGCCAAATATCTGCACGCCATCACGGAGACTTGTACGCGGGAGGCCGAGCAGGTGCTGGAGACGCTGACCGCCGATCAGACACCGCTGGTGCTGGGCGGCGATCATTCCGTCGCAGTGGGCACCGTGTCGGGCGTGGCGGAATTTTATCGTCGGAAAAAGCAGAAGATCGGCCTGATCTGGATCGATGCCCATGCCGATATCAATACTCCCGAGACCTCGCCCAGCGGCAATGTTCATGGCATGCCGATGGCCGCGATCATGGGGCTGGGACCCGAGCCGCTACGAGATATCTTTGGCTGGTCGCCAAAAGTTGCGCCGGAGAATGCCGTGCTGATTGGGGTGCGGGACATTGACGCGACGGAGAAGGAAAATATTCGCCGCGCCGGAATCACCGAGGTTTATACCATGCGCGACATTGACGAGCGTGGCATGCGCACGGTGATGGAGGAAGCTCTTCGCGCCGCAGGCCGCGGAACCGCTGGCTACCATGTCTCGCTCGATATGGATTGGATCGATCCCGAAGATGCGCCCGGCGTGGGCACGCCCGTTCGTGGCGGGGCGACCTATCGCGAGGCGCATCTGGCAATGGAAATCATAGCCGATCACGGCCGGATGCTGAGCTTCGAAATCGTGGAAGTCAATCCGGTGATCGATGAGCACAACCGCACTGCGGATCTGGCGGTGGAGCTGATCTCCTCAGCGTTCGGCAAGAAGATTCTTTAGCGCCCAAAGCAGATCAGGCCCGAAGATCGGGCCGGGCCGCTTATTGCGGCTCGGTCTCGCCTTCTACGTGTCGCGCGCCCTCGTCGGTCTTTTGCGCGCCTCTGTGGGTGACGTGCTTGGCGCCGTGTTTGGTCTTGTGCCAGACCTTCTTCGAGCCGTGCTCAACACCTTGGCCGGTGTCTTTGCCCGCTTCTTTCGTGTGGTGTCCGGCACTTTTCATATCATGCTTAAAGCCGGTATCGTTCTGATCCGTCTGTGCGACAACGGACGGCAGCCCCATGCAGAGCACGGAGCCAAGAAGAAGAGCGCTGAAAAATTTGTTTTTCATAGTGTTAGTTCCCGCAAATACAGATTCAAAAATTACGACTCGCGAGTTGTAGCGGCCATCATTTCTTCCTGGTTGCAGTAAGGTCGACGGAGCTATCCCACAACAGGTTCAACATCCGCTTCAATGTAGAAAGGCCTGCAATAATCCGGCAGAAGTAATTCGTCATCCTCGTCTTCACGTGCCTCAAGGAAGACATCGAAGAGGCTCGCATATAAGCCCCGCCGGCGCGTTAGTCTCTCTTGCCGTGCCCGGAGAAAGTCAAAGCGAAACGGAGAGCAGTGTTCCGCCTCGTTTACAAAGTCCGAAGAAAAGAATTCATGCGAGTCCGCGACCGCCCGAATGATCAGCGATCGCCAGCTCATCCGGAGTAGTTCCTTCATCATCACGCTGGCGTAGGGCAGCCTTTCCATGCGGGCCCCAACTCGCTCGCTGAAGCTCAGGAGTTGAGTCAAGAGGCCATCCAGCGGCCTGCCCTGCGCAGCCGCGCGAGAGAACAAAGTGACCGAACCGCGTTGCATGTCCTCACATACATCCTGCAAATCGTCGCCCAACTGAAGCAGCACGCCCCATTCAAACGAAAATTGTCTTTCTTCCTCGTTGAGCCAGCCGTGGGCCAGGCAAGCGTCGGTCAGGACGGAGCTGCCTCCCTTCGCGCAACTCATTCGCAACAGTTCGGCATCGATGCAATCGCCAGAGCTCTTCATCTGCGCGATGCTTTCCTCCTGCGCTTGATGAATGGCCAGCAGGCAGGCGAAGACCTGAGGGTAGCGCGCGCGAGGATATTGTTCTTCGATCAACCGAACCAATGCCCACATTGCAGTCTCGCGATCGCCTTCGGGAAAGAGTCTCTCGCCGCGCAAACGGTTCCGGAAACGCGCGCTGAAACGGAGTTTCGCCTCTGCAGGTACATCCTCGCGATCCAGATAATTGTCGCTATACGGATAGAGGAGGCTGTATCCGAGGATCGATGGCGTGATACCGACCGGTTCGCCGAGCAGCGGCTGCAATCCGCAAGCGGTCCACGCATTGCGGCAGGCCTGAACAATATCGGCCATGCTCAAGCTGGGATCGAACCGTCTCGCCCATCGTGCGAGCGTCGTACCTACGGGCAGTAAATCGTTGGTGAGGAGCTGAACCGCCTCTTCATCCAGGTCCAGTGCGGCCACCGAAAATCGAGCGAAGGATGCTACGGCCCGCTCCTGTATCTCAAGGCGCTCAGCCTTGGTTCGCGGAGCTTTTCTCGCCTCCCGCTCAACCGCCTGCAGTGCCTGGTCGTACGCCTTCTCGCGTTTCTGCTGTTCTTTCAAGCAGTATCGCGGGCCGCCCAGCGCCGGCGACGCGGCGCAGCCGTTCCAAACTTCGATGGTCTGCGCGACCTGCGCCTCCACCCATGACCCGCTATAGAGCTGCTGCATCCTGTCAAGAGTTACGAAAAACCATGTAGAGCGGTTCCCCGATAAACTGCAACACGCCATTTTGTACACAGCCCGATTCCCGACTGGGTGGCAACCGCAAAGGAATTCGGGCTTTTTCGGCGAACGTCTGAGCAAGATAGAATCGAACGAAACCCTTGGATACCTCCTGCCTATTGCGACCGGTCCGGCCTTTCGTTGCCCTGATGTTCCTGGGCTCGGTGCTTTGCCTGGGCGCGTCGGCGCAATCGACTGCGGCTCAATCGGTGTTGCCGCCGCCATCGCCCGCGCAGCCCGACGGACATATCTATGGGACGGTGACGGATTCCGCGGGAAATGTCGTCACGGGCGCTCACGTCAGCCTGAACAATGACGACTCAAAGCACCCGTCGACATTGATCACGGACAATGCCGGATTCTTCGACTTCACCGGCCTCGCGGCTGGAAAGTATCAGGTCGCAGTCACATCCCAGGGATTTGCGCCGTGGAGGGGACCGGAGATCGTTCTCGCACCGGGGGAGTTTCGCCAAATTCCTCGGATCGAGCTACAGGTCGCGGCGGCGAATACGACTGTCCGGGTCACGGTTCCACAGTACCAACTCGCGGAAGAGCAGGTGCATTTGGAGGAGAAGCAGCGCGTGCTGGGCGTGATCCCTAACTTCTATGTCAGCTACGTGTGGAATGCGGCGCCGCTCAGCTCCAGACAAAAATTCCGGCTTGCACTCAGGACATCGGTCGACCCCATCAACATTCTGGGTTCCGGAGTGATCGCGGGCATTGAACAGTGGCAGAACGATTTCAGCGGATATGGCCAGGGCAGCGCCGGGTATGCGAAACGGTTTGGCGCTTCCTATGCCGACGGCTTTATCGGCACCATGATTGGCGGCGCGATCCTGCCGTCGCTGCTGCACCAGGACCCACGATATTTCTATAAGGGTACCGGGAGCGTCCGGTCGAGGACGCTCTATGCCATTTCCACGGTAGTCATCTGCAAAGGCGACAATGGGCGCTGGGAACCGAATTATTCAAACGTGCTGGGTAACCTGGCATCGGGTGGGATCTCGAACCTTTATTATCCGGCGAGCAATCGTGGAGTTCAGTTGACCGTGGACAATTGGCTTATCGGCACTGCTTCCGGCGCAATCGGCGCGTTATTTCAGGAGTTTGTGGTGAAGAAGCTTTCGCGCGGGGTTCCAAAGGGAGCCGCGGGCCAGCCCTGAAGCTGTTTCCCTGAGAGCATTGCTGGAGCGGGTGTGCCGCGGTTACAGCGCGGAATGTTCGAGGCGGACGATACGGTACCGCACCCAGAGAATGATCGCCGCGTGGATTGCGATCGCAGTTCCCACACCCAGGGCGTAATCAAAGACCGTACATTCGCCGGTGTCGGAGAGCATCCACCATGCGGCACAGCCGGCCGGCAGCAGGAGCACGACCGCGGTGACGAGACCGGGATTGTAGACGCGAAAAACCAGAACGGCCAAGACATGCACGACGCCATTGACGATGGGCAGGAAGACGGCGATAAGGCCCAGACCGGGATGCACAAAACGCGCCAGGTAAAGCGCCGCCAAATCGACCAGCCAGACTCCACCGATGTTGATGACTAGAACGGCATCGGGCGTGAGGGCGTCGCGGCCACCGGCAAGGCGCAAATTGAGGAAGCGGCGAAAACGATCGTGAACGTGCTCTTCAACCTGGTGGAGCATGTAGATCGGGAGCTGCAGGAACACAAGAATGAGGGCCGGAGTCCATGTGTTCCGTAGAAGGGGCGCGATGGCGAAAAGGAACAGGGCGGCAGCGAGACCGGCGTAGAACCAGTTGCCGTGGAGCCACGCTCGAATGGAAGCCGGCTGCATGTTCGCCACTATACGCGATGCGGCGGCGCTTTCCGTGGAAAGAACCTTGCCGTGGCTCCGTTAAGTTGAGAGTTGAGCAGGTAAGCTGGAATTGAGGCTAAAGGAGAATGTTCGATGGCTTATGTAGCGGATATCGGGCGATATGACGGAGCGCAATTTCGGCGATGCGGACGGTCGGGGATGGTGCTGCCGCCGATTTCACTGGGGCTGTGGCAGAACTTTGGCGGCGCGGACGTGTTTGAAACCGGCCGGGCGATGATTCGGCGCGCCTTCGATCGCGGCGTAACGCACTTCGACCTGGCCAACAACTACGGGCCGCCCTATGGCTCGGCGGAGGAGAACTTCGGGCAAATTCTGCGCAAGGATTTTCGTCCCTACCGAAATGAACTGGTGATTTCCTCGAAAGCTGGGTGGGATATGTGGCCAGGGCCGTACGGCATTGGCGGATCGCGCAAGTATCTGCTGGCCTCGCTCGACGAAAGCCTGGAGCGCATGGGGCTGGAGTACGTCGATATTTTCTACTCGCATCGGCCCTCCCCGGAGACGCCGCTAGAAGAAACCATGGGTGCGCTCGCGCATGCCGTGCGCCAAGGCAAAGCGCTCTATGTGGGGATTTCGTCCTACTCTCCCGAAAAGACGCGGGAAGCGGCGGAGATTCTGCGGAGTGAAGGGGTGCCGCTGCTGATCCATCAGCCTTCGTACTCCATGCTGAATCGGTGGATTGAGCACGGACTGCTGGCCACGCTCGACGAGCTGGGCGTCGGCTGCATTGCCTTTTCTCCGCTGGCGCAGGGTCTGCTGACGAAGAAATATCTGCATGGCGTGCCGGAGAATTCGCGGGCGGCGGCGGGAGACTCGTCGCTTCCTACGTCGTTGCTGCACGAGGAGAACCTGAAGCGCGTGCGCGGGCTGAATGAGCTGGCGCGCGGGCGCGGGCAAACGCTGGCGCAGATGGCGATCGCCTGGGTGCTGCGGGATAAAAGAGTGACCTCGGCGCTGATCGGCGCGCGCAATGTGGAGCAGCTCGACGATTCGCTGGACGCGGTGAAGAAGCTCCAGTTCACGGACGAGGAACTGAAGGCCATCGACGGATTTGCGCAGGAGAGCGGCATCGATATCTGGAAGGGCGCGCGGGAGGGGACGGAATAGTTGAAGGATTATGCGGAATAGTTGAAGGATTGTGTTAGATAGTTGAAGGATTGTGCAGTCGCCACGAAGGTCGCACAAGCAGGCAAGCTGTTGATTCGATGTGGCTTCGTGGCCCTGTTCCCCCGGACAGGGCGGAAAGCCTCCATTTTTTCCTCGATCAGCCAGCGCCATGGCGCGCCTGGGACCTGCGGGGGTGCGGGCGCGAGGACCTATAGACATTCTACTGTTTTTGCCCATATCTAAATTTGCCCATCATCTACAACCCAGTTCAATGCCCCAGCGGAATCTCCACTGATGCCCCGATGGTGCGGGTTCGGGCATCGGCAATCGGTCTGGCTGAGCCGATCACCCGGGCCGCCCTACGTTGCCTGCCGGGACGATACAGGGCGCGATGGTTCAGCACATAACTGCCGGCGAGAAAGCCGATGGCCTGGCCCACGACCGCGTCGGACGGAAAATGCTGGTTGGCCAGAATGCGGGAGATGCTGACGGACTCCGCGAATCCATAGGCGGGCAGCATGACATACCAGCGCGGGTATTCTCCGGCGACGACGCGGGCCAGTGCCATGCTGGCCGTCGCGTGATCGGAAGGGAACGATGAATCCCACTCCCAATGACTCGTCCCGTAGGGCCAGAAATCTCCTTGACCATTGCCTTGCCGTGGGCGCTGGCGATTGCTGACCAGCTTCGCCACCAGCGTCACACTTCCGGAGTCGATGATCGCCTCTGCGCTCAACCGCCCGGTTTCCGCCAGTTTCGGATTTTTTCTCGCCAGCCCGATGAAATAAATCCCGGCACCCTCCGCACCGGTTGCGAGGAAGGAGCCAAAGTCCGCGATTTTGTTGCCGGTATTGGTGCGACCCGCGTCCACTCCGGCGGCCTGCGCCGCATCGGCGTCGTAGGCGAAGGCCAATCCAGTGGCTGCACTTAGCGGCGCCAGCCAGTAAGCGTCCTTCGGCTGCAGCCGCAGCGGACTGGTGAAGATGCCCTTTTCGTCCTCGCCAAGGTCCTGAATACAACGACCCAGGTGGGAGATGCCGCAGATGGGCTCATTCTGAGTGGCAGCACTTTGCCCCGCGGGCGCTCCGCTCGGCGTGGGCGCGTCGGTTGCGGTTGCGTACGGAACCGTGTTCCTGCCGGAGGCAAGGCTGCTATCGATCAAAATTGTAGCCTGCAGGTTGCGCAGGTTAGGAGGCAAAGTGCTGCTCTGCGCGTTGGCTTGCGAAGCGGCGAAGGCGAAGAGGATGGATGCAGCAACAGGTAAAGCCAGGCGCATGGGCATGTTTAGTGTGTGGGATGCGCAAAAGCTTCTTTTCTGAACCGGACTTTTGATATTTGCTGCGCTGATCGCAACGCACAAGTGATATTTCCCGCTCCGACTCAAGCTAAACCACTCCGGCGAGCAAAAAATCGCTCGCCGGGGCCTCGATTCCGGCTTGAATGGGGCAGCCGGCTCATGTGAAGTTGAATGACCCAAAAGCGCGTTTACCGTTACCAATCAGGTAGCTGAGTCAATTGTGACCGAAGCGTGCTTTCTTCAACGGAATGCTAATCTGGCCTCATGGACGCCCGCGCAATCACTCAAAGTGCTTTGAGGTTTGAAGAACTCTGCGGCCTTGTCTTGAAATCCTTGGGATATGCCCCGGCAGGTGCCGCGGCCTCGTACAGATTCAAAAGTATCCAGGGATTATCGCTGGGTGAGGCGGACTTCGTTGGGGTCGATCCAATAACAGGCAAGCCTCTGATCGCAGAGTTCAAACTCACCCTCTCAGGCCGTGCTCGTTCTTCGTTTATCGCAAATGCCATCACGCAATTAAAGGCTCTCAACGCTCTGCTACCGGGCTCCGCTCGGCTCTTGGTAATCACTTGCCCGCTCGAGGAACATTGGAAAACTTCCGCCAGTGAGTCCGGAATCGACTATGTCTGGGACCTCCCGGAACTTCTCTCTCAGGCGCGATCCACGCCTTTTTACACGGAATTTGTTCGGTTTCTCGAAGAGGCGGGCGTGCCAGATGTCCGGCGGAGCGAGCCTGCGCCGACCCCTCTCCAAGAGCCTCAAGAGACCGAACTTCCATCCGAGGAGAACGCCTTAGGCGCAGATATTTGCGAGCTGATAACGAGTACAGGCTTTGAAAAAACGGATTGGCGGCTTTACGAAGATCTTTGCACCGAAGCGCTTCGGCATCTCTTTGGCGATCAGTTCGGTAAAGTGTACCCGCAATCTCCCAGCGAAGGAAACATGCATAGGCGCGACCTCCTGGTTCGACTTGATCCAGACCATCATTTCTGGGAAGCCCTGAGCCACGATTTCAGATGTCGATATGTCATCTTTGAGTTCAAGAACTATAAAGATGAGATTGGTCAGGATCAGATCTACTCTACAGAGAAGTATTTGCTGACGGCGGCTCTCCGCTCCGTGTGTTTCATCATTGCGCGGTCTGGAGCGGATGCCAATGCGTATCGAGCAGCAGCCGGTGCTCTAAGAGAAGCGGGTAAGCTAATCGTTATCGTAACCGGACGACAGCTCTGCGATATGTTAGAAGCAAAAGATCGCGGGGAAGAACCCGAACTACTGCTGAACGAGCTTGTTGATGACCTGCTCGTAAAGATACTTCCATAGGCTGGCGAATCAGAACCTTCTGTGCCAACCTGTAATGATCAGTCCGCTTGTCGTGAGCAATCCGCAACTTCCCAGGAAGGACGTTTACCGTTACAACCCGATTTCCGTATCGGAGCTCGATGAGAAACTTTTGCCGGGTGCCCCGTGTTTCGTGAGCCACAGGAGAACCAACGTGGGCCTATAAAGTCTGCGCGCAGCGCGCTCAGGTATTCGCGTCCCCCCACCAAAAAACTGTCATCTCGACCGAAGGCCGCATCGCGGTCGGAGTGGAGAGATCTGCGGTTTGCCAGATCGCGGAAACACGTCAGCTAGCCTCACAGAAGGTATGGTACTGATTTTCCCATTCCTTCCCACAATCGCGTTTTTCGGGCCTTATTGCCGAACTGTCCCAGTATCGAGTCTTGATCCATATGGGCAGCACGGGCGAATATTTACTGTAGCGTAACTTCTTGTATGAAATCCGATGATTAAAGGTACCCGCGACGAGTTTTCGCCCAATACAAAGCACACGATTGCGATACGTGTGAACTATTGCTGCTCCAATCCCATTTGTGGAGCACCTACCAGTGGACCGACGCAAAACCCTACTAAGCACCTTAACATTGGCGTCGCCGCGCACATCACAGCGGCTTCCCCGCGGGGTCCACGGTACAATCCCGCATTAACACCTGATGAGCGCAGCTCATCAGAAAATGGCATTTGGCTATGCCAAAACTGCGCCAAGTTGAATGATAATGATCCCTCTCGTTTTCCAGAGCATCTTCTTCGCCATTGGAAGGCAACAGCTGAAGCGAATGCGTTGGACAACATTGGACGGAGATCGCCATTTGATAGAGAGGAGGCGCCGCAACTCGTTGTGTACTCGTCTTTAAATGACGCTCAAGTATCGTCCACTTCTGTAATTTTCCCGTCAGATGTAATCCAAAGCATCCGTCGTTCGTTTCCCCAGCATTTCTATGGAGCAGAGCGAGTCAAACTGCTCAGCCATGGTGTCGGCCCATCGGGACATTCGTACGCAATTCTTGGCTTAAGTTCAAACTTTGAAATGGATTGGAAGGTTTTGCTGTTTGCGGAAGGCGAAGTAGGTTGGGATCTTATAGCGGATACGTCGCTTGAGAGCCAAAGAGGCTATGTGCCAGAAGTGCGTTACATTCCCGGTGCACCTGGTGCACTTGTGCTGACCCATGTGGTCATGCGTGGAACAGGTGTTTTGCGCCGCACCACGAGTTGGTATCGTATCGCGCAAGGGCAGCTAGTACCCTTGCTTTCCTATCCACACTACTTTCATATCGCCGGATGGGGAATGCCATTCAGCCGAACCCTGACATCCCAACCGCTGGCAATCCCTGCAACTGTTTCGCCGGGGGCATTATTAAAGCTGGAGTTTGAAATCAAGTATGGAATGTTCGATCCAAAGCGTGCCGATGACGGTGACGATGAACTATTTACCGTCGTCGAAACTCTATCGCTTGAATGGAACGAAGAGGCACAGAAGTTCGCTCACAAAACCGGAGCGGATGATTTTGCACAGATTGAAGACTTGTGGAACCAGGGCACAGAACAATTTATAGAACGCAACCGTTCGTATCTTCAGCGACTAGCGCATGTCGGCACGGATAGGCAACGGCAATTTATTACAGAACGCCTGTTCCAATAATGCATCCCATGGTTGGCTATCCTCACAAGCTATAGAGACACCAAAATTCCAAAAGGGACAAATCGCCAATGCACTCGTTGAGACCTGATTAGTACCCACAAGTCGGCTTTTCGTCGGTAACCGCAGCGAGCCGGGTATGATGAAATCTTGGTTCCTGTTTGTGCAGGCAATCGTTTTGGTTTGCATCTTTTCCTGTATCGGCTGCCTCGCAGACCTCCGGGCACGTCACAAGAGTCCCGTGTTCCAGACGAGAATTCGTCTCCACTGACCGACTGTGAGGGGAGAAAAGCGCAACCAATAGAGCAAAAGAACTTACGGCATCCGAATGCAACTCAAATCACCGTTATTTTTCATAAAATTCCTGTCGGTCATCGTTCTTCTTTTCGCCGTCGCGATCGCCCCGGCCGGCGTCGCTTCAGCGCAAACGGTGATACCTCGTCCATGTGACCTTTACGCATCCACGACTCCGTGTGTTGCTGCATTCAGCACCACCCGCGCCCTGTACAGCGCGTACACCGGCCCGCTCTACCAGCTGACGCGGCAGTCTGATGAAGCCCGCCTCGATATAGGCCTCCTACCCGACGGCTACGCCAACGCTGCCTCGCAGGACACCTTCTGTGCCAAAAGTTCCTGCACGATTACCAAGCTTTACGACCAGTCACCCAACCACAACGACCTGACACCCGCGCCTCGCGGCGGCGCATCACGCGGCCCCTATCTCAGCGGCTACGACTTCCCCGCTCTGGCCAAGGCTCTGCCCGCAGCGGTAGCTGGGCACAACGTCTACGGCATCGCCATCGCTCCCGGGATGGGCTATCGCAACGATCACCCCACAGGCACAGCCGTTCACGGTCAGCCCGAGGGCGTTTACATGGTCACCTCCGCCCTCGACCTGAATGCCAGGTGCTGCTTTGATTTCGGTAATGCCGAGACGAACGATCTCGACAACGATGCCGGCCACATGGACGCGATCAACATCATGTGTCGCGGCGTGATCCCATGCGGGGCCAACGCAGGTCTGGATATGGAGAACGGCATCTACGGCCACCTGAAGGTGCCGGACGGCACCGCCTTCGTCACAGACATGGGCGCGAGCGACGGTCAGCGCATGTATGCCATCTACCAGGGCAATGCCCAGTCCGGTCCACTAACCACTACCGGTACCATTCCTCTTCCAACTGACTATCAGCCCATGCTACAGGAGGGAGCCATCATCCTTGGCATTGGCGGCGACAACAGCAACTGGGGCTCGGGCTATTTTTTTGAGGGCGTGATGACCAGAGGAATGCCCACTGCCAGCACGATGGAAGCGGTCCAGAGCAACATTGTGGCCGCCCAGTATACTGGCCAGCTTCAGCCATAATGCTTAGACCTGCGGCTCTGGCCTAAATATCTGCGATCAGCTACCGATGGTCCGGTATCTGAGCAGGATACCAACGAGCAAAAATCGCTCGCCGGGACCCGGTTCCGGCTAAATGGGACGCCCGGCATGTTTGGTGGCCGACATGCTCGACCGCATGAGCGCTGTGGCCTGATATCAGCGCCTGCTATCAACAGACTTGAGCTAGCTGACGGTGATGGCGGCTACCTCGTAGTCTTCGATACCCGGGATGGTGAACTGCAAGGTCTGATTGTTCATCTTAAAAAGTACACTTCGCCCGGCCTGCAGGAGTTCGACCGATCTCACCCTCACGCCCCGCGGCAGTTTCATGTTGACGGTCTGCGGGCCGAGCGGGTAGATCGACTGCAACCAGCAATGCTGGGCGTTCGGGTTGGTGTAGTTCAGCAGATGAACGGCATAGCCGGGAGCGGTCTCCCAACTGAGCGTCTCGATGAACCCTGGCCCTTCAATGTGAACCATGCGTTCGTCGCGGGTGATCCAGCGGATCGTGTTGTGCAGTAGCCGCCGCAGATCGCCGTGGCCGGTGAGCCAGTAGGTGCGCTCGATGTCTCCGGGAAAGTAGGCGACGCGGCTGGAGCCTGCTTCGCGCAGGACAACCGCTGGGACATCCGTGTGCGAGACCGGGGGATAAGCCAGCTCCGGCGGATAGCTTACGAAACCGGGAACAACGGTGAGCAGAGGATTCGGCACCGGCTTTAGAGGAATGCGATTCTGCGCGCCAGGCAGCCAGTTGGTGTTGGTGAAGCCTTCCAGGATGGGGTGTTGATGGGTCGCATCCGGTTGTGCGATGCGCGCATAGTACGCGTTGCCGTTGGTACCGACGACGTCTCCGGCTTTGTGGATGCCGAGCACATCGGCGAGTCCGAAATCCGCGCGCGGCTGGAGGTTTTCATCGTAGAGGCCAGTCTCAAAGCTGGCCATGATGGATCCGCCGGAGCCTACATAATCGCGAATCTGCTGGCACTGCCGGTCGCTGAGCATGGCGATATTCGGCAGCAGGAGGGCGCGATATTTGCTCAGGCGTTCCGCATCGAGACGGTCTTCATGGACGAAGTCGAACGCAAAACGGCCCTGGAGGAGCGCATCGTAGATGCCCTCGGTTGTCTCATGCATGTAAGCGTGTGAGCGCGCTGTGGCGGGTCCGGGGTAGAGAAGCTGCGTGCTTTGTCCGATGACAACTCCGATATTGGCGATGGAGCGGCGAGTCCTGAAGTGGGCGTCGTGCTTGGCGGTCCAGCGGAAGTAATCGGACCCGACCTTCTGCCAGCGGCGGTCCTCGCCCAGCCCATCCTCCGAGCCGACAAAGTGATAATAGGGAACCATGCCGCCGGCGAGAGTTTCGTTCAGCCACATGATGGCCTCGGCGGGGGTTTTGGAGCTGTTGCGCCATTCGACCGAGCTGGTGGAATAGGCGCCGGTGACGTTGGCGGCGAATTTTCCGTCCAGCACGGCGTTGCAGACCCGGCCCTGCAGCGTGCATCCCCAGATGGCAGCGTCACCATAGCTGCGCCCCTGGTTGTCGGCCTGGAACCATGCCGCGATCTTGCCGAGGCGGTCGAGATTGGGACCGCCGCGAACGTTGCCGCCGAGGTTGCCGAAGAAGAAGTTGTCCGGCTTTTTTTCTTTGGCAATGGCGTCGTACTTCTGCCACAGCTCCAAGACGCGGTCGTTGAAGACGCGCCAGTATGCCGGAGTTCCCGCGGCGGGCAACTTGCTACAGATCGCGCAGTGACAATCCGGCAGGCTGCCGATGGGCGGCCAAGCGTTGGTGTACAAGCAGTCCACATCGTAGAGCGAGTTGACCTCTCGCATGATGGCCGGCATGTAGTCATCCATATAGGTGGAGAACATGCAGGTTTTGAAGAGAAGCGGATCCTGACCGCTGAATTGCACCGAGCCGTCCTGGTGACGCATGGCCCATTCCGGATGGGCCGCCAGTGCATCGCCCCAGTTCAGGTCGGGGCTCATGCGCGCGACGACGCGCATATTGCGCTTCTTCGCGGCGGCCGCGCACTCGCCGAAGAAGTCGCGGCCGTGCAGGTATTTTCCGTGGCGATGAAACTTCACCTTCGAGGGATAGAACGCCAGGATGCCAGTGACGCTGACGAAGACTATTTCGGCATCGGCGGAGTGCCAGTAGTCGGCCCACTCTTCAATGTTCATGACGGCAGGATCGTGCTCGGTCATGTTGCTTTGTCCCACGCGGCGAATTTTCTGCTGCCACGGCTCGGTGGCTGGGTCAATCGGAGCGAGGCGCGACGGTAGGGGGACAAGCTTTGGTGTGGGAGTGCTGACGGCAGCGGCAGCAACTTCTTCCGCGGAAAACGTCGAAGCCGGGTTGAGGGCGTGGAGCGCAGCGGTGATGGGAAGCGCGGCAGCGCTGGACTTGATGAAGTTGCGGCGGTTGAGCATGGGTACTCCCGGTTTTCTCTGCGAGAAGTGTAACTGTCAGGGGATACGCTGGCCACCAAACGTATCGCCCCGGGCCGGCAACGGTCGGAAGTTGGCCGTGCTTGTGGGCATGGATGATGACAGGTCGCCAAGTCACTCATCGAGGAGTGCATTCGTAGTGGGACGTCGGCATAGCGGAAGCAATCGTGTCGGCGGACATTCGTTTTCTGTAGCTGAAGCGACCCACTCCCCGGAGGAGGGTAGTGGGTCAGTTTCAACATTCACTGATTCCGCCGGATATTTCCCGCTCCCACTCAAGCCAAACCACCCAGCGAGCAAAAATCCCTGGCCGGGGACCCGGTTCAGGCTTGAATGGGGCACCCGGCGGCGCACAGGTTTAAGTGTGCATTGAGAATGCCTTCGTGGTTATCGGGGTTACTGCGGGCGACGCAATTCAATGCCCGAGCGGAATCTCCATCGACGCACCCAAGGTGCGGGTTCGGGCATCGGCAATCGGCCTGGCTGAGCCGATCACCCGGGCCGCCATACTCTGCCTGCCGGGCCGGTACAAGGCGCGATGGTTCAGCACATAACTTCCGGCAAGGAAACCGATGGCCTGGCCAACGACCGCATCGGACGGAAAATGCTGGTTGGCCAGAATGCGGGAGATGCTGACGGACTCCGCAAACCCATAGGCGGGCAGCATGACATACCAGCGCGGGTATTCTCCGGCGACGACGCGGGCCAGTGCCATGCTGGCCGTCGCGTGATCGGAAGGGAACGATGAATCCCACTCCCAATGACTCGTCCCGTAGGGCCAGAAATCTCCTTGACCATTGCCTTGCCGTGGGCGCTGGCGATTGCTGACCAGCTTCGCCACCAGCGTCACACTTCCGGAGTCGATGATCGCCTCTGCGCTCAACCGCCCGGTTTCCGCCAGTTTCGGATTTTTTCTCGCCAGCCCGATGAAATAAATCCCGGCACCCTCCGCACCGGTTGCGAGGAAGGAGCCAAAGTCCGCGATTTTGTTGCCGGTATTGGTGCGACCCGCGTCCACTCCGGCGGCCTGCGCCGCATCGGCGTCGTAGGCGAAGGCCAATCCAGTGGCTGCACTTAGCGGCGCCAGCCAGTAAGCGTCCTTCGGCTGCAGCCGCAGCGGACTGGTGAAAATGCCTTTTTCGTCCTCGCCAAGATCCTGAATACAACGAGCCAGGTGGGAGATGCCGCAGATGGGCTCGCCGTTTGGAGTAGCCGCAATCTGGCGCGCGGGTGCTCCGGCTGGCGTGGGCGCGTTGGGGGTTGCCGCATAGAGAACCGGGTTGCTGCCGGAAGCAAAGCTGCTATCGATCGAAGTTGGCGCCTGTAAATTGCGCAGGTTGGGCGAAGTGCTGCGCTGCGCGTGGGCTAGCGAACCGGCAAAGGCGATGAGGATGGATCCGGCGAGGAGAAGAGACAGGCGCATGAGTAACCTCAAGTGTATGGGATGCTTGGAGGCTTCTTCGCCGGCTTCGGACAGGGTTTTCATTATTTGCCGTGCTGATCGGCGCGCGTAGTGTGGAGCAGCTCGATGATTCGCTGGATGCGATGAAGAAGTTCCAGTTTACGGAAGGTCATCGACGGCTACACGCGGGAGAGCGGAATCGATATCTGGAAAGGCGCGCGGGAGGGACGGACAGGGGGAAAATATGATTGCGGGAGAATGAAGAAGCTCGGCTATGGAAAACGGGCTTCTACTGAAAGTTCTCGCAATGGCTGATCCTGTGGTAGATTTCAACGCTGCGTGAAGAGCTGCAGCCCTGCAATCGTTTCTGGTTGTCGAGGCTTTCGCCCGCACTGCTGCCGCCCAGAGAGGAAACTACATGTCGGATATCAGGCAGGCGCGAAGAGCGCTGATTATGCGAATTCTGGAAGGAGACGGTCAGGCGTCGTGCTCCGACCGCAGGGCCGCGTTCAACAACAGCGGGCTCGCCGAACCAGCCGGTACGCTGGTCGATAAAGTTGCCAAGGATGCCTATCGAGTCAGCGACGAGGACATCGCCGCCGCGAGGGCATCGGGCCTCAGCGAGGACCAAATCTTCGAGATTGTGGTGTGCGCCGCTGTTGGCGAGGCCACTCGGCAGTATGACACGGCACTTGCGGCGCTTGAGGCCGTGACCGGGAAGGAGTAAGCATGCGGCTTCGAATCATTGATAGCGGCCACGGTTTCAGTACCAAGCTCCTGTTCGCGATTATTCGAACGGTTTCGCGCCAGCCGGTGCTCGACGTAATAAAACTTGTCAGGTACCGCCCTGATTTTTACGGCCGGCCTATGCAGGGAATTACACAGCAGGCGATGCGCGGACCCTCCGCATGGTCGGTCGGCGATCGCGAGTTGATGGCCGCGTTTATCGCGAAGACGAATCATTGCGAGTTTTGTACGAAGGCGCACCTTGCGGTGGCGCAAGAGGCATATCGTCGCGACGGGAGAAGAGTCCCCGACTTATCCGATATCGAGACTGCGGCCATCGAGGAGCCATTGCGGGCGACGCTGCTCATGGTTGGCAAGCTGACGCGCCAGCGCGGGGTCGATGCGGATGACATGCGAGCTGTCCTCGCTGCCGGCGCTTCGCGCCGACAGATCGAGGATGCGCTTGCGGTCTGTTTCTCGTTCAACGTGATCGGCCGGTTGGCAGATGCCTTCGGGTTCTTCGTGCCCGGCTCCCAAGCCTTCGAGTCTGGCGCGAAATATTTGCTGGGGCGCGGCTACCGCTGAGCACGTACAGTGACCAACTGGCGCGCGGAATGTGGAACGGTTCGACACTGGTTCCGCCGGATATTGCCCGCTCCCACTCAAGCCCAAACCACCCCAGCGAGTAAAAAATCGCTCGCCGGGGACCCGGTTCAGGCTTGAATTGGGCACCCGGCAGGAGCAGGCGGAATTCGCGGTATGAACAAGCTGTAGATGGCATGAAAAACATTAAAAAAAGCTGGACTAAAATATGCCCCCCGCATCGTAACAGGCATGTTGTTCGATTTTGGAGGGTATCCAGATGCGCGTCCCGAAATTCCTATGTATTCTCTCGCTCGTCCTGCCCCTGGCGGGATGCGGCAACATGTCGTCCAATCCTTCAATGTCCAGCGCCAGCGGTCCGGCACCCATGGTCGTCGGTGTCGGAAAGCAGATCAACGGGGTCGCCGTGAATCGGGAGATCGATGTTCAGTTCTCCACCGCCATGGACCCCACCACCATCAACACGGGGACATTCCTGCTGCAGAAAACATCGGATGGGGCGGCCGTTTCCGGGGCCGTCACCTATAACGCCTCCAACTTAGTCGCTGTCTTCAAACCTTCATCGCCGCTCGTTGTCGACACGGCCTACAACGCGACCGTAACCACCGGCGCGGCCGATGCGCAGGGCGTCCACCTGGCGGCAAATTATGCATTCTCGTTTACGACTCGCGACAGCGGCGACTCCTCGCCGATCGGAGTGTTCGCAACTCTTCCCACAAATGGCCAGACTGACGTTTCCGTGGATACGGACGTGCGGGTGGTCTTTACCGAAGGCGCGGATCCCAGCACGGTGAATACCCAGACCTTCATGGTGAAAGACGACAGCGGGAACTCCGTCGCGGGCACCGTAAAGTACGACATCGCAACCAACCGCGCGGTCTTTAAGCCTTCGGCGGCTCTTACGGCCGGCATCACGTACACGGTGACGATCGCCGGGGTGAAGGACATGGCCGGCGAACCGATGGCCGCTCCCTACAAATTCAGCTTTACGACCACGCCTGGCCCGGATCAGGGTGGGGAACTGGTGTATGAAAGCAATCAGACCGACGGCACCATTTCCGGTTTTATCTTCGACAGCAACACTGGCAAACTGACGTCCGCGCCGGGTTCGCCCTACTCCAGCGGCGTGCAACCGTATCAGATGGTCGTCAGCCCGAGCCGCGATTTCCTCTATGCCGTCATGGGACAGCAGCCTCCGGGCGTCCACGGCGCCAACTGTCTCGACATCAACACCCAGGTCATCTCCTATGCGATTGACCACAACAGCGGCGCCCTGACCCAGGTACAGCAGATCAGCCTGAACGGGTTTTGCGCGTTTACCGGGCTCGCCATCGATCCCGCAGGACACTTCCTTTATGTGGGTGAGACCGACTCGACCGATTCCGCCGGTATGATCGACGTTCTCAGCCTGGGCAACACCGGCAAGATGACGCTCGTCTCCGGGTCTCCATTTATGTCCCCGCAGACACCGACGGCCCTGGTGGTGGTTGGCAACTTTATCTATGCCGCTAACAACAACACCTCGGGGACGGATGGGCTGCTGATCTTCCAGCGCGATCCATCGACCGGCACGGTGAAGTTCGTGTCGGGAATGACCATGGCTCCGCAGGAGAGCCTGGACGTGTCCGCTGTCTCCGGCGACTTGTATTCGGTCGGGGTGAGCTCGAAGGTGATCTCCGATTTCAAGGTGAATGCCTCCACCGGGGCGCTCACTCTGAACAGCACAGTCAAACTCGGGGCGAATGGGTTCCACATTGCGATCTCTCCCCTGGGATACTTCGCTGCGGTTGCCGCCGGGAATGGGGTGAACGTTTACAGCATCGCGATGGACGGCAGCCTGACGCCGGTCGCCGCGTCCCCGTTCGATGGTGGGTCCACCTGGGTGATGTACGACACGACCGGGGCGTTCTTTGTCGCGCTACAGTCGAAGGTGCAGATCTACGGCCAGAGCGGAGAGACGGTCGTGCCGGTAGCCAGCGCGCCGAGGACCAATGCGGCTACGGTGACGATGGTGACAGACTAGGCGGTTATTTAGGCTTCGGCCTTCCCTCGCCCGAGGGAAGGCCGGAGCAGTTCTTGCTGGATCAGTTTCAATATTCATTGTCTCCGTCGGATAGTTCCCGCTCCCACTCAAGCCAAACCACCCCAGCGAGCAAAAATCGCTCACCGGGGACCGGGTTTAGGTTTGAATGGGGCACCGGTGAAGTTCAATGACCAGAAGCGCGGTTTATAAGGTAAAAATCCGGTCGAGCTTTCGATCGGTGTTCGATGTGTACAGCGCAGGCAAGTTGCGACTGTAAAATCCTGCCATGCAAGTCACACCTGAAGAGAATGCGGCATACCGGAAGTTTGTTAGCGACTTAGCGATTGAATTGGGAGTCTTCGACCTTCAGGGGATCGAAACGGTCTGGCACTACACGGACGGCAATGGCTTTCTTGGCATTTTGCAGTCCGGAAGGCTTTATGCCACTCAGGTATCAGCGCTGAATGATTCCAAAGAAACCGAATACGCCACCGATCTGTTTCGAGAAGGGGTTACGAAGGCGATCGGGGAATCGACCGGAGATGACGGTGCGGTCGCATTCTTCCGAAACATTCTTGGACAGATCGAGGAAGCGCCCGATAACCCGACTCAGGGCATCAGCAAGTTCTACGTTGCATGCTTTAGCGCCAAAGGGGACGATTTGAACCAATGGACGAAGTACACAAAAGCTTCCCCGGGACGATTCGCTGTCGCCTTTCACCCCAACGGTTTGAATCGAGAGCCAAACAGCGCACTTTATCGGGTGATCTATGACAGGACCAAACTGGAATCGGCTGTTAGAAAGGTTGTGGACGCGACTTTTGATTTTTATATGACCGATCTTTTCGGTGAGCGCGCCGAAAAACCAGAAGAGTGGGCGAAGCTTTTCTATCTGGCGTGGGACGAATGGATTTACAAACTTGCGCCACTGTTAAAAGATCAACAATGGGATAGCGAAGGCGAGTTGCGCATCGTTCACGAGCTTAAGGTTGCCGACTTTCCTGATGTACGGTTCGCTCAGAAGAAATCCAGCTTGGCACGATACCTTCCACTCGATTTTCCGTGTTGGGTAAAGGAGCGTGTGTCCCGCCTGCCTATAGCGAAGGTAATGGTGGGACCGGGAGAAAATCAAGCTTCGAGCAGGGTCAGCGCGATTCTATTGCTTGAACAAATGGGATACCCAAACGTCCCAGTCGAAATAAGCAGGTGCACTCTCGTCGAGCGATAAGCACGGAGAGGGCCTTTGGAGAAGCGGCAGGTGAAGCAAGTGGACATGGATCCCGACAAGACGGCGTAGCGGGAGCAGGCATGTGGGCGCGCGGCGTTCTCTGTATATGGAAATGCAACCGCAGGTCCCTCGATTTCGCAGGCCGGGAAAACCGGGCCTGCTACGCTTGGATGACAAACCCCATTATTAGAACTGCTGCAGTCCCCGCGACCTGGTAGCGAATCAGTTTCGATATTCATTATTTCCTCCGGATATTTCGCGCCCCCACCTCAGGACAAAAGAAGGCTTGCATCGGGCACCCGGCGATTGCTAACTTAGGTATTTTCTGCTACCATCCTCGGCCATGGATGCTATCTATGGTCTGATGCTGCGCATTTTCCGGCGTTATCTGAGCTGTAAACGTGCGGCGGTACGTAATTTGCCAGACGGGACGAGCGACATAATAAGCGTTTTTGAACACTTCAATTTCCTAGGGCTTGTGCCAACTTTCCTTGCTGTAGCACTCGCTCCAGACCACATCTTCCGCCGTTTTGACCGGGTGATCAAAGGCAAGTCCCTACTATTTTCGTCGCCGGCCCAATGCGTGGTGCAGTTCGCAACTTTTCTTGCGATGATTCATTTTTGGAAGCCCGCTGAATTTACACAACAAGGCTTTGTAATCGCTCTCCTTGTATTGGGCGTGACTTGCCCAATATGGTCATACGGTATACTTCTATTTTTCCGGTATGTCTTTTCTAGGTTTAATTGGTCACCATTACGGCATTACCTTGACGAAAAGCTCGACTGGTTCTGGGTGGATCAAGCCCTCACGATGCTTTGTCCAGTTCGTGCTCTCCGGCGGCTGGATTGGAACAAATACCTGCAGGGCATGATGTTCTTTGCCGTGTACTCCTGTGTTGCACTACCTCTAGCCTTGATACCCGCATTGCCGATTCTCGCATTGCTATATGCATTTTCTGGCGCCAGTCCGGAACCCGATCAGCTTTTGTCGTTATTGTTCCCTTATTTTCGTGCAGTGATGATTCTTGTGATCGCTTACTGCGGATCGTGGCTGATCCTGCGCCCGTGGGCTTACCTATTTCTCTATTGCTCGAAGTACCCAGAAGAAGCAGCACTTCGGTACGAAATACATCGTATACAGAAGCTCTCGAATAAGATCTACTTCGGAAGTCGGAGCGGCGATTCCCGGATTGAAACCGAGCGGGAGCAGAATGAGTTAAGAAGAGAGTTGATGATTCTGATAGCCCGTTGGAAGATCGCTGAAAACCGCGTCGTACGTACTTCCCCAGAACACCTGCAGGATTTGTTGATACAGCGCCGCGGGCTAGCGGAGGACATGCTTCAGTATCGGCTTTACTTCGATCGTAAAAGCGACTTGGAGTTGCTTACAACATTAGACAGAATCGAAGCCGGTGAGCGGCTTGGAATTCGTCCCTTGTAGATGCGACGACGTCCTGTTTTTTTCATCGCTTTGCGCCAAGAGTCAAGGTAGATCACTACTATGATTATCGATTATGCTGCAAGTAGGGCCCCAAGCTCACGATAGTGTGAATGAGTCAGGCCTGTACATCGCGGGCGTTTGCCGACCGCGATCTACGGTGTATCGATCTTCCCACCCAAAGCCGCCGCGCACGATGTTCTTTCGTTGACTCTGGCCTTGGATTTCGTTATTCTTAAGTCCTTGCGCAGTGTTGCGTCTGGCTGCCTGTGCCTCTTCGGTACGACGGCGGCACGCAGGCGTCTTTCGGTTCACGATCCCCTAGACGCGGCATTGGTTTCGTACTCTGCGCTCCATGAATGCGATCCGCAGCGGGTTTTCCGGGGAATTCTACCGGTGCGCTTGTCCGGGTTCGTGCAATTCGAAGCAGCCGGTTATCAGGTTTCAGGGAGATTTTCGAGCGATGTCTACTTTTGTTCCGCGTCCGCAGGACATTCACCGCAAGTGGTACGTGCTGGACGCCAGCGGCAAAACGCTGGGACGCCTCGCGACCGAGGCCGCACGGGTGTTGAGCGGAAAGAATAATCCGCAGTACACCCCCTATATTGATACCGGCGACCACGTCATCGTGCTGAACGCCGAGAAGGTGCGGCTGACCGGGTTGAAGAGCCAGCAGAAGATGTATCGCCGCTACACCGGGTTTCCGGGCGGGCTGCGCGAGGAGTCGTTTGTGCGCCTGATGGCGCGGCGGCCGGATCGCGTGGTGGAGCAGGCGATCCTGGGCATGCTGCCGAAGAACCGCATGGGGCGGCAGATGGGCAGCAAATTGAAGGTCTATCGCGGGAATACGCATCCGCATGATGCGCAGAAGCCGGTGGCTATGGAGCTGAACGGGTAAGGAAAGAAACGCAGGTCCCTCGACCTCGCTCGGGATGACACTCATAAAGTATTTCGAAGGACAGTGAAGGAATTTGATGGCAGACATGGTTCAGTACTACGGAACGGGACGGCGCAAGACGAGCATTGCTCGGGTGTTTCTGCGGCCAGGCAGCGGCAAGATTACGGTGAACGGCCGCGAGTTTGAAAACTATTTTGTTACTCCGACGCAACGCATCGCGGCACTTAGGGCTTTGGTCGCGACCGACCTGGCTTCGACCTTTGACGTGGTGACCACGGTGAAGGGCGGCGGGGTGACCAGCCAGGCAGACGCGGTGAAGATGGGGACGGCCCGGGCGCTGCTTGAATACAACATTGAATTGCGCGCCAGCCTGAAGGAGCAAGGATTTCTGACCCGCGACGCGCGCATGAAGGAACGCAAGAAGTACGGACAGAAGGGCGCACGCAAGCGCTTCCAGTTCTCGAAGCGGTAATTCTGGGGCATTATCATCCCACCCTTCGGAAGAGACCCGAAGGATGGGGCACCCGTATGCCGGCTGGGCTTTTCTTATCCCACTCAAGCCAAAAGAGGGCTTGAATGGGGCACCCGGCTGAGGGAATGCAGAGATCCTTCGCTGCGCTCAGGATGACGGACATTATTGCGCTCAGGATGATTGATGTTTTTGTACCGTAATCAAATTTCCCTGCGGGGATAAATCCTAACCGGCTTTGATACGCCGGCGGATGCAAATCACAAGGAGGTCGTTTGGCCACTATCACCATGAAGGAACTGCTCGAAGCGGGAGTCCACTTCGGGCACCAGACAAAGCGATGGAACCCGAAGATGAAGGAATATATCTTCGGCGAGCGCAACGGGATTTACATCATCGATCTGCAGAAGACCTTGAAGATGTTCAAGGAAGCCAGCAAGTATGTGACCGACTTGGCGCTCGATGGCAAGACGATCTTGTTCGTCGGCACCAAGCGGCAGGCGCAGGACGCGATTGCCGAGGAAGCCACGCGTTGCGGCATGTTCTACATCAACCAGCGCTGGCTGGGCGGGCTGCTGACCAATTGGACCACGGTGCAGAAGTCTGTGAAGCGCCTTCAGGAACTGGATGAGATGGCCACCGACGGCCGCTATGAGCTGATGACGAAGAAGGAAGTCATCAAGCTGGAACGCGAGCGCAAGCATCTGCAGGCGAACCTGGCAGGCATCAAAAACATGCGGCGCTTGCCGGATGCGCTGTTTGTTGTCGATTCGAACAACGAAACCATTGCCGTGAAGGAAGCCCGCAAGCTGGGGATTCCGGTGGTCGCGGTGGTGGATACGAATTGCGATCCCACGCTGGTCGACTACATTATTCCCGGCAATGACGACGCGCTGCGGGCGATTCGGCTGTTTACATCGAAGGTTGCCGACT